>NZ_SGUC01000061.1 GCF_005435165.1 Halorubrum sp. GN11_10-6_MGM
GGCCCCGCTGTCCCCCCTCGCGCGTGGTACCGCGAGTTTCGTGAGCTCGTGGTGACCGCCGCAGTCTACAACCTCGAACAGGCTCTCAAACAGTGACCCCGACGCCATCATCGGATTCAACAAAGCACATGAGACAAATCACCACCGTAACCAACTTTCACTCCAACATTATTATCCTTTATTCTGTTTTGAGATATTGTGATGTCATCACTCGAAGCAAAGAAAGGGGTTATCTCCACGGCCTCTCCAAATCCTTCAATTATATTGTTTTTTAACGTAACATCAGATGAACCTTCTACACCAATAGCAGAAAGCCCCTCAGCTAAGGTTTCATTTTCCGCTGTGATATTGTTATCATTTATGTTTATATTATTTGATGATTTGTGAATATATACTGATCTATTCGCCCACACGTCTAAATTATTACCCTCTACAAGTACGTTCTTTGAATTACGAATGTCTATTGCCCAACTCTCTCCGTTGTAGTCTTTCTGACCGTTTGGGATCGTATTGTTGACTATATTGACATTTTTCGCGTCTACAGCAACCCCATATAACATAAACCCATCTATCTCGAATCCATCAATCGTCACATTATCTTCGTAAACCTCTACTGCACGCCGAACGTCATCGCCGTCTTGTCGCTCCGCATCACTTACATTAATCACAGGGGTGGCTCCAGTAGCAGCTTTGAGCGTTAGTCCACCAACACTAGCTTTTATTTTTTCCTCATAGGTACCATCTGCTACCTCAATCGTCTCATCAGTTCCTGCCCCTTTAATAGCGGATTGAATATCGGGATGGAATGTGCCCTGATCCACGTTCTCTACCCGCTCATGGAGCAGGAAGTTACCATTCACGGAGAGTTCCGATACCGTGTGATTGGTGCCATCGTACACCCCAAATGTATCCCCATCTGTCATTCCGACCCCAGCATCGAAGCTTATCGAGGTTATGTTATCCTGTTCGACTTGACCATAGACATCATCAATCGCAGTAGTCAAGTCTGAACTGGCACTGATAGTACTGTTAATACTACCATCATCAGCTATTACAAATACGTTCCACTCAGAGTCAGTAGCATCACTAGTGGCTGAACCTGAGTAGACTACCGAGATCCGGTCCCCCGATGAAAGTGTTCCATCTTCCAGTTCAATTTTAATGGCTTGATAGAGTTCAGGCGGACTTCCGCCTATTCCGTCTGTATTATCAATATTGAACGACGTGACGTTCTGGAGGTCAGTCGCGTTTTGGACACTATTGTCTATTGACGCGAGCCGCTCTCCGTCAGCAGCCACGCTCACCCACTCATTACTATTGAGTTGACCCGTGAGGTGGAGCGTGACGGAACCATTTTCGTTCTGTGTGAATTCACTTTTACTATCTACCAGACGTACTGAGACATTCGACGTCTCGGTGTCTTCAACAGTGTTTGAAGATGGACCAAGAGAGGTCTGCGCCGCCGCAGAGCCGGCGAACGCCGCACCGCCGATCCAGCATAGAGCCGACCATCAAGAGCGAGAGGAACACCGCTCGTGCCTGCTTGCGCCGACTCGTGTCACCCGTCATGCTCTCACCTTCGTGTGCGAATTCACGACTCCCGCGTCTTGATTCCACATCGGGTCCACACGTAGTGTGCGAGATTCACTCATGACCGATCACTCCCGTTTCCGCTGAACCGCCCTGTGCTCCCCCGCCGTACCGCGTGCGTGTCGTGTATCATTGTCGGGTGTGTGGTTCGAACGGCGACGGTGTCCGCCCATCTGTCCTGTCGGCGGTCCAACTGCTCGTCGCCCGTAAATGACAGTCAATATGTTTCTCTATTATGAAACTATCGGTGGCACCGGTTCGCAGACGAAGCGGCACAACGCGGCTGTGACCGGCCTTCTATCGGGCGATTCGGTGTTTCAACTGTCCTATGTGTCCTTTTCAAATAATATATCAGCGAAAATTACTGAGAAAGAATGATCGGTGTCCCGAAACGATCTCGGGCGGCAAACGGTGAAAAAATCAACGAGGCGATCCGGATCGAGGTTCAGGTCCGCGACGAGAATTGCGTCTGACAAGCGTCTGCCGCCCTCTTCCCGGGGTTTATGACTCTATGGCCGGTCCCGGTGACGAGCGCAGGGCCGCGCCGGTCGGCCGGTCCACGACGCTCGCGCGCGCTCTCGGTCCGGTCAGATTTTCGGTTCCCGGTCCGGTCGGATTTTCGGTTCGTGTCGGTTCTCGAAAGGGGTGTGGCGTCGGAGCGCCGGCGGACGCCGCCGCTCGAATCCGGTTCAGACCGACGAGACGGGCGTCCAGTCGGTGACCTCACTTCGGCTCCGGACGCGGAAGAGCGCCTCGTCCGCATCGGCCTCGGCGGCCGGTCCGCGGTCGGCGTCGCCCCGCCGCGTCTCGATCACCGCGTCGAACGGCTCCCGCAGCGCGCGGTGGCTCGGGTCGCCGAACACGGGCGAGGCTGCGACGGCCGCGACGGGCCAGTCTTGTCCGGTCGCCTGATTGACGAGGACGTGGACGAACTGGAACACCGACTTGACCGATGTGTAGGTCACGAGCGGCGAGAGCGTGGTGACGCCCACGGCGAGGTCCTCACCTTTCCGAGATTCCAGTACGGACGTGATTGTCGTACCGATGTCAGTCAGGTTTCCCGGACCCGCGGCGTACCGTGTCTCCGACGTCTCATCGAGGTTGTCGATGTGGGCCGCCGACACGCAGTCAACGACGACGGGGTCGTCGGGCGATCCCGATGTCGCCTGTTCGTGGATACGCCGTATCCGGTCGGCGACGTGTCGCGTGCTGGCGATCACCGGTTCGTCCGTCCATGACCTGAGCAGCGTGTGAAACACCCGGCGCCTGCCGCTCAGGAACGGCCCGTCAATCAGGACCGCGTCGGCGTTCGTCACCGCGGTGGGGAGTGTCACACAAGTCGGTTAATTGTCACAATATAAATTCATTTTCATCAGAATTTCGCTCCAATCGATGCTTCCGAATCTGACGAAAAATCGTGGTAGACAGTAGACGGGATCTAATATCGTTCACCTAGCTGGTGAAGGTGAATCACGTGAACGGGCATCGAGTATCAGAGCCACGTGATGGCCTTATTTCACGTGACCACTAGTTCGGAGTATCGGCTTTGCGAAGGGACTCCAGCTTTCGGCCGGTTCCGCGGCGACGAACGTCGCGTCACAGTCGGGACAGTTCGGTTCGTCGAGCATCGAGAGATCGATCGTCGTCTCACAGTGCTCGCAACGCCCGGTATCAGTCCCGAGGCTGAGGGCGTCTCGACGGAGCGAAGCGAGTCGGTCGGCAGCCGCGTCATCGTCGCGAAGGGTGCTCAGCTCGGCGTCGAGCGTGTCGATACGATCTTCGAGGGTGTCCGTGGTGTCCACGAGGCGTCTGAACAGCGCCTCGATCTCGTCGAACTCCTCGTCGATCCACGCCTCGAACTCGCGCTGTGTCGATTCGAGCCGATCGATCTCAACGGAGAACTCCTCGGAGATCCGATCGAGCTCCGTCTCGTCGACGGAATCGGTCTCGTCGAGTCGGTTGTCGAGTGCTTCGACCCGACTGTGGAGCCGCGTCAGATTGTCTGAGAACCGGTCGGCGAACTCCTCTTGCCGCGATCGCTGCTGTTCGACGTCGAGCGAGAGATCCGAGACCTGTCGCCGGAGTTCGACGACGGTCTGGATCATCTCGAGCTGCTCGTACATCGACTCTCGGAGGGATCGGAGCTCGTCGGCGGCCGACTCAGTCTGTGCCCCCTCGGAACTAGCGCCCGCTTCGGTGTCGTCCGGGGACCGGTCGGCGGCGGCGCGGTCGCCGGACCCGGTCCCGTGTTTCCCGTCGTCTCGCTCCGTCTCCTCTCCGCTACGGGAGCGTTCGGCCGCGATGTCGGAGTCGACTTCGGAATCGTCGATCAACTGTTGGCCGGGATCGGCCGGCTCCGGTGGGTACAGAGATTTTCCACTGCCGATCGGATCGCCGCCCTCGGTAACGCCGTTCATCTCGTCGAGGATCCAGAACGCGGAGATTAGCTGGTTCAACAGCTCCTGCTCGTCGACGTCCCGCGTTTCGGCGGTGTGTGTAACCCACTCCTGGAAGGCGTCGGAGTCTATCGGCGGACCGCCGCCGCGGTCCGAGGAGTCGGCCATGACAGTTGAAATACGGCCATACGGATGTTAATTGTTCCGAAGCGTCAGACACCAAGGCGACACAACCGAAGCGGTCGCGTTCGGACCCGACCATGGACGTGGAACGCTTCTCGCGCTCGGACGATACGTTTATAATTTGTGTCACCATGATTGGTATCAGACGACTGGAATGAGGGGACCGACCGTATGGATCGGCCGACAAACGCCGGGCGAGGAGCCCACGGTGACGTCCGGGGTCACTGCCTGCCATTTGAGGAGCGATCGATGACCGACCGCGTTCCGTCACGGCCGCCGAGGCGCATCATTCGATCGAGCGGACCCGTTCAGGCTCCAAACGCTCCTCGAACGGCCCGGACATCGGGTCGGTGTCGACGATGAGCGACGAGCGAGGCGACGAGGGGGAACGCGACGACGAGTCCGACGCGGAGACAACTCAGACAGACGATCGACCGTCGCGCTTCGGCGAGTTCAGAGAGCGTCTCGACGAGACAACCGCCCCCGACTCGAACGAATCACTCGGCCCGTCGGCCGAAACTGATGCCGGTGACAACGACACTGATGAGACGGAGGCGAGTCACCCACGCCTCACGGAGGAGCGGTCGACGGAAGCCCCGGAAGACTCGTGGGAGTGGGTGGGCAGCGACGACGAAGCCGACACACGTGGAGAGACGGACGCGGCGCGCGACGGCGCCCACTCCGGGACATCGGGAGGTGAATCCGACGACGAACAGGGGGGGGATGAGAGGCCACGGATCGACGACGAGGATGTCGGTCCCCGCGTCTGGAACGCCGACGAGGCCGACGACGAGGTGACCTCCAGCGAGCCGGATGCGACCGCTGACGACGACCGGCCGGCCGAGAGCGGTCCCGACGGTGAACGGGAGGGGACCGATAGTGCGGCTGAAGATGAAGGGCGTGCCGAGGCTGGGCAAGGTAACTCCCACAGGAACGAAAAAAAAAGAGAAAAGCGTCCCCGGATTTGGGACCGCGAAGACACTCACGAAGGGGGTTCGGAAGCGCCCACAGAGCCCGATACATCGGGAGAGAGTCGATCGGAGCCGCTGTTGCGCGGCGGGACCGCGTCGACGAGCGGGAGCGACCTCGCCGCCGGTCCCGAAGAGGGATATCGACGGCCGGCCGGACTCGATCTGAAGCCGGGAACGAGCGCCCTCGTCGAGTGCGGATCACAGGACGAGCGAAAACACGCTGCCTGTCAGGACCTACTGGGCCTCGAAACGGCGGCGGCTCAACGCGACGTCCTCCTCGTCAGGTACCGTCGAATGGATCCCGAGCAGCTCGAAGCGATCGCGAGCGCGGCCCACCGAACGAAACTCGTCGCGATCGGCTACTCACAGTCCGTCCCGGAGGACGTGCGCGACGACGTGGAGGTGGCCTCGATCAACAATCCGAACGATATCACTAGGCTCGGGATCCTCATCTCCGGAACTGTCGAAAGCTGGGCGGCGGACGACAGCGAGATCGTCGTGTGTTACGACTCGGTGAACATCCTCCTCAAGTACAAGGACGTCCAGAGCGCGTTTCGGTTCCTCCACGTTTTCCTCGGGACACTTCAGGGGGCCGGCGTAATCGCACACTTCCACGTCGATCCGCGTGCGGGCGACCCACAGAACATCAACACGCTCAAGCCGCTGTTCGACGAGGTCGTCTCGATCGACTCGGTCGGCGTCCGACGGGAGTGAGCCGATGAGCGAGATCGACCGCTCCGTTCGGGTGCGGGCGCTGCTCGACCAGTGGTTCCTCGTCGTCGTCGCCGCGCTCCTGCTCGTCGCGGTCGCGGGCGGTGCGTGGGCGTATCAAGTCCACGCCACCGACACGGTCGAGACCGAGCAGGTGACGACCGAGCGGTGGTCCGAGACCACGAGCTACGAACACAGCTCAGTGATCGTGAACGAATCGATCCCCTTCGAGGAGGGCGAGCGCGTCACGAACCGCCCGGTGTACTACACGAGGCTGTCCGAGGAACTCGCTATCAGTTACCGATACGAGTACGCAGCCGACGACGGGGCAGTACAGGTGAACACGGAGACCAGCGTCCAGTATCGCGGCGTCGAGGGCGAGACCACGCTCTGGGAGTACTCGGAGCCGCTTGCGAGCGGGACGGCCGAAGGGCTCTCACCGTCGACGCCGCACACAGTCAACGCGACGCTCGTCATCGAGGACGTCTATGAGACGATCGACACCGTCGAACGACAGCTCGGGTCGGCGGGGACGATCGAGATCCGGATCGTCTCGACATCGAGCGTGTCAGGGACGATCGACGGGGAGTCGGTCGATCACACCTACGAGAGCGTGATGCCGATCACGGTGACACCGACGACATTCCGTGTCCTCGAGATACAGACCGTCGACGAGGCCGAAACACAGACCCGCACGGTGGAACAGTCCACCGAATCCGGCGCGGTCGAGTCGGCTGCGCCGGTGTTGCTCTCGCTGCTCGCCGTCGTCGCGCTCGTCGGTCTCGGCTACGGAAGACACACCGGATACGTCGGGATCTCAGCCGACGAGCGCGAACTGCTCGAACTCCACCAACAGGAACAGGAGTTCTCCGAGTGGATCACCCGCGGCACGTTCCCGTCCGAGCGCGACTACGAGCAGACGATCCTCGTCGACGACTTGGAAGGACTCGTCGACGTCGCGATCGACACGAACAAGCGCGTGATCAAAGACGAACAGCTCGGCGTGAGCACCGTGCTCGACGGCGACTACGTCTACGTGTACGTCCGGCCTGACTCGCCGGCGGAAGACTGGCTCGTCAACTACGCCGACACCACGATGGAAGAGTTCGATTCCTACGACTTCTAACGTCCCAGTACTGCTCGCGGCGGCGACGTGCCGAAATCTGCTACGGCGGGTCGTCGATGTTTCCGAGTCGGTACTGACGGTTCTGGAGTACCTGCGCGACGGACGAGACGAAGAAGATCAGGAGAACGATGGCTGCCCACCCGAGTTCGGGGACCGTCTCCGTCGGGACGAACCCGACCCAGACGCCGCCGAGCACGACGGCCGACAGGACAGAGACGCCGAAGTAGTAGACGCCCCACGGGATCGAGCCTTCGGGGACGACGTCGAGGTAGACGTCGAGTTCGGTGGCGTCCTCGGTGAGTTCGATCTCGTCGCCGTCGTAGTGGACCATCCCCGCCTCGGCCAGCCGGTCGAGGTGGGTCTGCTGGAGCGAGGTGTACACGCGCTTGCGCTCGGCGGAGGTGAGCTCCGCGACCGGCTTGTCCTGTTCGCGGGCGGCCACCTTCTCCGCGAGGTCGGACAGGGAAACCGGCTCGTCGGCCTGTTTACAGAAGTGGATCACGTACCGACGGCGGTGGTTGCTCAACAGGTCGTAGAGCTCGTCCTTTTCGGGACGCGTGTACTTCCGCTGGTCGGTGAGCGACACGTCACATCACCCGCCGTGTCGTTCGGAGCCGACCGAGTCCCGGAGTCGCTCGGACCGGCGCGGTCGTCGTCGTTTCTCCCCCGGCCGGGTCCGGAAACCGGGAGCCGTTCGGAAGGAGGCCACCGGAAACCGACGTCTGCTCCCACACATACCATCGAATGAACTGATCTGTTACAATATAATCATTCGGGTGTCTGGCCCGGCTCACTCCAGTCCGAGCGCGCTCGCGACCGCGTCGGTGTCCTCGACGGTGATCGCCGCGGCCTGATCGCGGCGAGCTCGGAACGTCTCCACGTGGCCGTTGATCGTCTCCGCGCTTTCTCCCTCCTGAGCGGCCGTGGCGGCCGCCAGCGCGGCCTCAGTCGCCTCGATTTGAATCCGAGTCTCTTCCGCGGACGCCTCGCAGATCCCAGCCGCTGCGTCCTCCGCGAGCTCGCTTGCGAACTCTGCGGCCTCGGAGAACATCGACTGTGCCTCCTCGAAGCCTTCCAAACCACTCTCGAGCGAGTCGATCGCCTCGGAGTACGCCTCGTCGTTGAAGGCGTTGACCCCCTCATCACGCACTATAACGGCGTCGTTGCGGGAGGCAATCGCGTCGTCGTACGTTCGAACGATCTCGGCTCGCTGGTCATTCTCCGAGGACC
>NZ_SGUC01000062.1 GCF_005435165.1 Halorubrum sp. GN11_10-6_MGM
GACCGCGATTGTCGACGTGATCAGCGCGAACACCAACACGAACCCGACGGTCTCGCTGACGCCGCGGTCACCCGCCCACAAGCCGGACGCGCGGTCGGCCCCGCCCATCGCCCGCTCACCACCCCTGCTCCGCCACCGCCCGCCCCGCCGCTACCGCTCGGGCTCCCGCCGTCGCCGTCCGCCGCTCCGGGATCGGTACCGTCAGCGGCCATCGAGGCCGCGCGCAGCAGCCGTTCGATGCGACCGCTGTAGTCGCTGTTCGCCTCGACGTCCTGGAGCTGTTCGAGGCGATCGGCGGCCTCGTGGTACCCCTTCGCGGCGGCGTCGAGGTTCCCGGCCTTCCGCGCCGTCTCGGCCTTCGAAAGCAACTCTTCGTACTGGTTCCTGAGGATGTCGCGTTTGTATCCGTCTACGTTCATGGTGTTTGGTGGTGCGTCCGCTCGGGAGACCGTCCCGGCGCTGCCCGAGTCGAGCCGTCGTGCCCGTCACGCCCCCGAGTCATGCTGCCTCGTCCGTTCCGGGACCGTAGACGGTCGCGACGACCCCGTCGGTGACGGTTTCGAGTTCGACCCCGCTCTCGTCGGGCAGTTCCTCCTCGGCGGCGCACACGACGGCCTGCCGGAGCAGTCGGCGATCGCTCTCGGATATCGTCGGGCTGTCGATCCGGAACTCGGGACCGGACGCGAACTCGAGCGTTCGGGTGAGCACGTACTGAACGAGCAGCGAGCGGTACTCGTGTCGCGTCCGCTCGTAGCGACGCAAGAGCGACGTCCGTTCGCGGGAGCGATCGTCTCGCCTCGGCGTCGCCGACTCCGCCTTGGTCCGTGACTGACGGTCATACTCTCGGTCCAGTCGTTCGAGGGTCTCGATCCGGTCGATCAGCTCCTCCCGGAGTAGCTCGCGTGCGCCTTCGAAGTCGAGTGTGTTCTGCTGTCGAGTCATGGTCGGTGTGGTTTGTGTGGTCGGTGCGGTACGGATCGGCCGGCCGGCGTGTCCGGCTGACCGATCGATCTCCCCGGCTGAGCGGGGCGGGCCGAGCGCCCCGTCGCCGTCGTCGCCGGCTACAGGTCGCTGAGAGAGAACGACGACTCGTCGATGTCGTCCTCGCTGACCTTGTCCGCCAGCGAGAAGTCGCTCACGTCGTTGCCCTGCTCGAACGCCTGAATGACGTCCTCGACGTCGTCGTCCACTTGGCCGCCGCCCGAGCCGGTCACGGCGGTCAGCGTCTCGTCGATCGTGTTCGCGACCTCCTCCATCTGAGCGAGCTCCTGATTCTGTCCCAGCACGTCGCGTTTGACGTCCTCGCGGAAGGATTGTAGTTCCGCTTGGTCCATCTCGCGCAGCATCGAGTCGCTCCGGGAGTTCAGGCGGCTCTTCGCGTTAGCCAGCGTCTGGATAGTCGTGAACTCCTTGAGCATGGCCTGGTACTCGGCCTGCTGCTGCTCGTAGTTCTGCTTGATCGCGGAGGCCTCGCTCTTCAGCCGGTTCCGCTTGGGTCCGGCCGCGTTCGCCGCCTCCTTCGCCTTGCTCAGGAACTTCTCGTCGAGGCGGTTGAGGTCGTTCTCCTTGACCTTCATGTCGGTCTTGATGCTCTCGGCCTCGAGGTCGAGATCGCTTTTCGAGTACGCGTCGAGTCCGCTCGGGTCGTCGCTTCTGAACCAGTCGAACATGATCTTGTATTCGTGTCAGGTTACGGTCTCTTAGTGTTTCCGCCGGCCCCGCCTCGCACGTCCCACCTCGACCGGGGATTCGTCACGATTCAACAGTGTAGCGCATTTGTTAAATAACTTTCTCTCCGGATTGGAGAGACACGCCCGTGGGGCAGATCGAATCTGAGATCCGCCATACACCCGCTAGAGCGCACTGCTGAGACGTGTCGATTTCTCCATAATGGAAAAGCATATGTGTCTAAACGGTGAATCTGAAGCGAGTGAGTACAGATGACCCGCTGCTCGGGGCGCGAACACCGAGTGAACCGGTGGTGACGGCCGGTGACGAGTGACGACGCCTACCTCGTCGTCGTCGATTACGAGGCGGACACCGAGCGAAAGCGCGCGGAGTACCTACTCGACAACTGGGAAGCGGGCAGCGTCGAGTCGGTTCGCGGGCTGACCCGAGTGGTCTCGGGGACCGACATCCACGAGCTGTACGACGCGCTCGTCGCCAAGGTCCCCGAAGACCAGATCGAGACGTACGATCTCACTCCCGTGAACAGCGAGGCCAGCACCAGCGACGAGCGACTCGATATCAGGACCGAGACGGATCCCGAACGGGTGGAGTGGGCCGTCGAGTCGGTGCTCAACAAGCGCAAGGCCGTGGAGGACCCCGAGAGAGACGACACCTATGCGGTGTACACGAAGAAGGGGCGAGCCACGGTCCGGTACGAAGTCGTTCCGCGAGACGACGGGTCGGTCTTGGAGATCCGGATCGAGGGGTACGGCGAGGCGACCGAGTTCCTTCGCGACTTCTTCGAGGAAGAGCTCGGGTACATGCTGTGAGACGGGAACACGACTAGCACATATCGACCACACGAGGCGATACGATGGGATTCCACGACGAACTTGACGACGTTCTCAGACCGGCGAACCGCGTGCTCGACGGCGATCTCGTCGACCTAGAGAGGATGTCTCCGACGCGCCGAGAACGGCTCTACGAGGAGATCCGAGAGAGCGAGGAGCGGTTCGAGGCGGAGCTGATTCGGGAGTATCGACAGAAACTGGACGACGTGACCACGAGCGAGGTCCGGTCACAGCTCGTGACGGCGCGGCTGTTCCTCCACGTCGCCTCGCACCGAGACGACCGCGGCCAGGTCCTCGATCCGAACGCCTTCGAGAAGGACGAACGGCAAGCGGTCGTCGAGTTCGATCGGTACCGCGCGTTCGACGTGTCGAGCACGGAAGACCTCCGGCGACGGATACGCGAGAAGGACGACGAGGTCTACGAGTTCGTGGTCGAGGAGGTCACCTCGCAGACGGAGGACCGGAGCTCGGTGCTCGACGGCCGAGACAACCGCATTCGGACCGCGGTGATGGACTACCTCAACGACCGCTATCAGGAGCGGATCGACCGCTCCGAGGAGGCCGTTTCACTGTACATCCAGCACCACGGCCTCCCGAACGTCATCGAGGGGATCCAAGACGCCGTCGAGGCGACCGCTGAGGGGGCCGAACGCCGACGGGAGATCGAGGAGGCGGTCCGGACGCAGCTCGACGATCTCTCGGAGCGGATACACGCGTCGCTGCGCGACCAAGAGCGGGCCATCAGGGGTGACATCGCTGGTATCCAAGGAGAGATGGCCGCGATAGAGGGCGCCAGCGACGCGGAGATCGACGCCGCGAAGCTGGAATCCAAGCTCGACGAGATCGCGGACGGGGTCGAGGCGGTCCGCGAGGAGCGCCGGGCCGACGTGGCGGCGCTCGACGAGGCCATCGACGACCTCTCCGCCGAGCGCGAAACGCTCGACGACGCCCTCGAAGAGCTCACCGAAGCCGGCCGGGAGGCGACCAGACGGGCGGCCGACGAGGCGGCCGAGGACGTCGCCGAAGACGCGGAGGAGATCGTCTCACAGGAGCTACAACGGCTCCGAGACCGTCGGGAAGAGCTCGACGGCGAGCTCTCGCGGCTCTCTCGCGAGCGCGCACGACTCGAGGCGGCGGGGGAGCGGCTCGAAGAGGAACACGAACTGCTGTCGGAGCGCGTCGACCGCGTCTCCACGTCCCTGCCCGAGGAGTCAGAAGCCGACGGTGACACGGGAGACAACGGCGTGGTCCCGGCCCGGATCGCCCGTCTGTACGAGGTCGACTTCATCTCTCGGTTCGACGAGTCGGTCAGTGAGGCACGCTCGATAACGCTCCCGAGCGGCGAGGAGTTCGAGCCGCCGTCGGCGTTCGAACGCCGAGCACATGAGGCCGGCGACGAGCGCGAACGGATGGCGTCGCTGCTCGACGATCGGGGAGCGGGCGATGACGTCGACGTCGACCACTATCCGCTGCGGCGCCGCTCGCGCTACACGGTCGTCACGAGCAGCCGGTTCGGCCTCGTTAGAGACGCCGAACTGGTGATCGAAGCGACCGTCCACAGCAATCTCGAGGCGTACGCCATCAACGGGTTCGACGCGAGGCCCGCCGGACTCGACGACCTCCTCGACGTCATCAACCGCGTCACCGAACGAGCCAACGCTCGCGGCGTCCCACACCTGATCGCCGCCGCCTCCACGACCGGTTGGACCGATCGCGTCCGCCGGTTAGTCACCGAGTCCGAGTTCTCTCGAACCCGCCTCGGTTTCGACGTGAGCCTCTGTCTCGTCGACGTACGCACCGGAGAGCTCCTCTACGACCGGAGCGACGACGTTGTCCACGCGAACCGCGAACTGTTCGAACGCGCGGTACACGTCGAGCGCGTCGACGCCTGTGAGCGGCACGTCCGCGAGGAGTACGTCGAGGATCCGATGAGTGACACCGTCAGGCTGAGCACCGTCGCGTCAGAGCTCGACGCCCCCGAACACGTCGTCGCGAGCGCGTTCGACCGGATCGAAGACGCCGGCGACGGCACCCGGGGATACCACGACGAGCACGGCCCCTACCTCGTCGCGAACGGCGGGTGACACCCCGACTGCCCCGTTTTCGCCCCGTCACCGGTCCGGCGCCAAGGCCCGGGGCGGCACGAGCGGCGACTCTCTGAGTGCGCGAACGAGGCGCTCCCCGTCGAACAGCCGCATCGAATCGTACGCGGCCGCGGCCGACCGCGCCGGGTCGGTGAACGACGAGCTCGTCACGACGGCGCCGGCGTCGGCATCGAACTGCGAAACGACCCCCTCGGTCTGCTGGACCGTCGGCCGGCCGACGGTGTTACCGGTCGCGAACTGCTTCACCTGAATCACCTCGGTCCGGCCGTCGGCGAACCGCACCACTACGTCGACGCCGGCGTCGTCGCTGCGGCGGGTGCGGGCGACGTCACCGATATCGGCGGCCGACCGCCACAGGTCCGCGACGAGATCCTCGAACTCCTCGGGCGTCGGCTCGATCAGGTCGTCGCCCCCCCACGCGACCTCGGCGGCCGCCTTGACGCGCGACTCTATCCGAGCGATCCGACGCTCGTCGCTCGCCGCGAACGCCTCGCTCGCGGCGCGCTTCAGCTCGTCCAACTCGGTGTACGTCGGGACGCGCAGCGAGGCGACCGCCGCAGTGAGACGATCGACGCGCCGGGCGAGCGGGACCGCATCGGTGAGGGCCTCGACGCTCTCCACGCTGCGGTCGAGCGCTTCGTCGTACGCTCCCGACGCGGCCGAGAGGGCCGCCTCCCGGGCCGGCTCGGCCACGCTCTCGGGAACCGCCTCGTACCGCTCGCGGACCGCGACGAGCAGTCCAACGGCCGCGGTCGCCCCGGCGACGACGACGAGCCGAGGTGCCGAGGAACCGTCGTCGACGTCCACGGCGTCGACGGCCGCCGGGAGAGCGCCGGCGATCTGAGCGTCCGGCAGGCACTCCGCCGCGAGGCCGTCGACGGCCGTCGCGACCGCATCGAGTTCCCGACGGAAGTCCCGGCGATGCTCCTCGGCGGCCGGGATCTCCCTCCGCGCGAGCGCCGATGCGCGCTCGGCGATCACGGCCGGGGCGTCCTCGTCGGCCGCACCGGCGACGCTCGCGAGCCAGTCGTCCGTGACGGTTCCGAGTGCGCGCTCCAGTCGTGCTCCGGGAGTGTCTCGCGTGTCGGTCATCTCACTGGGTGTAGATCGCTCGCAGTCGGTCGAGGCATCGGACCCCGTCGCCCCGGATCGAGTCGGGGACGTCGGCGTCGTCGTGCCCAAGTCGAACGCGGCTCTGGAGTTGGTCGCGGACGTCTTCGAACGCCGCGTGGGCGTCGGCGTACACGTCCTCGTCGCGGCCGCGGAGCCGAAGCTGATCCACGAGCGCCTCGGCCGCGTGCAACGCCTCCTCGTTCGTCCCGCGCTCGAACTCCCGCCGAGCCGCTTCGATGCGCCACCCGATCGGAACGTCGTCGCGCTCTCTCCCGATGTCGATACCGACCTCCGTGTCGTATCCCAAGTGGAGCGTCGCGTCCTGATGGACGGCGTACCGTTCTCCGGGGGTGAGCGTCATCGACTCGTAGACGTCTTCGAGGACGACCGGCTCCGACATCCCGGTGTCTCTCACGAACACCTCGTCGTCGGCCTGAAACAGTTGTACGTGCCTCGGGCGGCGGGAGACGCTGGGGTCGCGGGCGGAGAGTCCCACGGGGTCGCTGTCGGCAGCGGTGACGTTCGCGACGACCTCGTTGCCTCGGTCGGGGTCGCGGTAGATCTCGATACGACCGTCGTCGGGGACGTCCACCTCGATCCCGTCGCCGGCGTTCGAGACGAGTGTCGCGTACACGGCTCCGAATACGGTCCCACATTGATAAGTTTTCTGTCAATATCTGCTGGGCCGTGTCCGCCTGTCGCGGACGCGGAGCGACCGTCGCGGAGCCGGTCAGTCCTCTGTGAGCTGGCCGTACTTGTCGGTCGACGGAGAGACCTCTTCGTCGGTCGACTCGGACGGCTGATTCGGCCCCTCGGTGACGTACGAGAGCGTTCCGCCGGTGAGGTTCGAAAGTCCGTTGCCGACTCCGAAACCGATCGCAAAGAGGACCATCGCGGCGAAGAGAACGCCGATCGCCTCCGGGGAGCCCGTGGTCGTAGCCGTCGACGACGAGGCCGAACCCGCGCTCAGGATCGCGACGAGCACGCCCAAGGAGGCGGTCAGATTCCGGATTCCTCGCCAGAGAAACACCTTCGGCACGCACCGCCTTCCGTCTTTCATCCTGATCGCGAGCCAGCTTTTGGCGGCGTGAGCGAACCCCAAAACGGCGCCGAGAAACGTAATTGCCAGATCGTACATGTCCGATCGTTGTCGTTCGGACATCTTAGTGATACGTGGTCGCGGGACTCGTCGAATCCCGACCACCGGGAGATATATATGACACACCGAAGACATACGATCAGAGCGTGACGACCGATCCGAGCCGTCGCGAGTTCTGTCGAGGTGCCCTTAGCGCCGGAGTCGCCGCCGCGGTGGGAACTGGGTCGGTGGCCGGGGCCGACGACGGCGCGACGTGGCCCCTGTTCGGATACGACGAGCGAAACAGTAGCCACAACGAGAACGGGGTCGACGCGGTCTCCGCCGACGAGTTCGGCGAGGCGTGGGCGACCGACACGCCGTGGGAGATGGGTTCGGCGTACCCGGTCGTCGTCAACGGCCGCGTGTACTGTAACACGGAGGGTGGGATCGCCTCGCTCCGGCTCGGCGACGGGGAGCCGTACAAAAAATTCAACGCCGAGACACCCGTGACGGCGAGTCCCGGTGCCACGGACGGCGCCGTCTACGTCGGGACCGATCGCGGGTACGTCGGCGAGATCGTCGACACCGAGAACCGGGTCACGAACTACGACCTCGGCGAGGGGCTCACGGCCAGTCCGATTCCGCTGGGCGACGGGACGGTCCTCACGGCCACCGTCGACCGACACCTCCGGCGGCTCCAACTGTACCCGGACGGGTTCAGTTACCAGTGGGAGGTCGGCACTCACGGCGCGCTCGTGGGGACTCCGGCGGTGGCGGACGGAACCGTGTACGTCGGCGACCGCACCGCTCACGTCTACGCCGTCGATGTCGACGACGGCACGGTCGAGTGGCGTGCGGACCGCCCGGCGGGCTTCTCCGCCAGTCCGGCCGTGGCCGACGGTCGGGTGATCGTCGCCGACGACGACGGCACGCTGGCCGCCCTGTCGACGGTCGACGGAAGCCCCGAGTGGGAACTCGACCTGCGCGACGGCTCGGTGGACGGCGATACGTTAGCGTCGAGTCCCGCTGTCGCGGACGGCACCGTCTACGTCGGGTCGGCCGGCGGCACCGTCCGAGCGGTCGACGCCGCGACGGGCGAGACCGAGTGGGTGTTCAAGACCGGCTCCCCGGTGTACGTCGACCCCGTCGTCGGCGGGGAGAGCGTGTACGTCGGCGACGACGACGGCACCGTGTACGCGATCGACGCGGGGACGGGCGAGTCTGCGTGGCGTGCGAACGTCGACGGCTACGTCTCCGGGCTGGCGGTGACGGCCGACGAACTGCTCGCGACGGCCAGCGAAGGACGAGTGTACGCGTTCCGCTCCGGCATCGAGGGGGGCGCGGGAGCGGAACGCGTACACTCGTCCTTCGCTGGCCGTCGCGAGC
>NZ_SGUC01000063.1 GCF_005435165.1 Halorubrum sp. GN11_10-6_MGM
GATAACTCCCAGCTCAATCAGCTGCCGAAACATCCCGCCGAACGCTGGCTGAGTAGAAGGCATATTGCCAGATTAGTACTGACTCAGTGTAACTATACGGTCTTTCCACAGTTCTACATAAGAGCGACACAGATACGGAGATCCGGATACAAACTCTGAAATGATTCCGGAAAGTGAAATGGAGGAGTGAATCCACGAGAACACGCTACTTCTATCGAGACGATCCTCGTTTCCCGAAATCCGGAATAGACACGCCGGCGATTATGCGAGATTTCGGTGTAGAGGCAGTAGGTGACTTACGCAAATGCCGTTCACTATCGACTTCCTAGACGACGGGCGCGTCCTCGAGTGGGACGCCACCGCCGACGGTGCCGTTGCGACCGAACGCGACGACTATACTCCACGGTTCTACGTCGGTGCTCGCGATCCGGATGCCGACATCGATTTCACAGCACTTCGGTCGCTCTACGACCACCATCCCCACATCGCTGGAACCGAGATAGTGACGCAGCATCCTGGATTCCGTCGCAACGAGGAACCAGTCCTCGCCGTCGACGTCACCCACATCGACCGCGTCAGCCCGCTCGCACAGCAGGCACGGCAGGTGGACGCGTATCCGGTTGGAGATCTCGCCTGTTTCAACGTCGACTTCTCGCGAGAGTTTCGGTACTGCCTTGAGGAAGACGTCGATCCGACACCAGCGAGCGAGCTGTCGACACTCCGACTCAGCGTCCCAGTGACCGAAACGGGAACTGACACCTACACCGAGCTGTCCATCGCTGGCGACACCGTCACCGGCTCGCCAACGGAGATCCTGACAGCAGTCCAAGCAGCACTCGAAGATCAGAACCCGGATATCCTGGTCTGCTCGACGAGCGAGATCATCTCGACGTTGTACGAGATGGCTGCGGCCGCCGGCGTCGACGAGTTTACGTTGAGCCGGTGGCCCGACGTCGACTACCAGCAGCTCGCGAGCCGGTCGACGTATGCGAGTTACGGTCGTGTTGGCCACTCTCCAGCGCGGTACAACGTGCCCGGCCGGGTAATCATCGACGAGAGTAACACGTTCTTCTACGGGGAGACAAACCTTGACGGCGTTCTCGATCTCGTCTCGCGGTCGAGGAAGCCCGTCCAGGAGCTGGCGTGGGCGTCGATCGGCAATGTGTTGACCGCGATTCAGATCTGTGAGGCCCACGACCGCGACGTGCTCGTCCCATGGAACTTCTGGCGGCACGAGTTCTACAAACCGATGGGGACGCTCCACGACGCCGACCGTGGCGGCTTCATCTTCGCGCCCGAGGTCGGCCTCCATGAGGACGTCCACGAACTCGACTTCTCGAGTCTGTATCCAAACATCATCTACACCCGGAACGTCTCACCCGACGTTATCCGCTGTGATTGCCACAGCGACCGCGAGGACGTCCCCGGCCTCGAATACTCGATCTGTGACGAACGGGGCTATCTTGTCGACGTCCTCCAGCCCATCATCGATGCTCGCGACGAGATCAAGGCGGCCATCCGTCGCGAACAGCAGCGGGACGATCCCGACGAGGACCGACTGGCGGAACTCGAAGGGCGATCGGGTGCGCTGAAATGGATTCTCGTCGCTTGCTTCGGGTATCAGGGGTTCAGCAACGCAAAATTCGGGCGGATCGAGTGCCACGAAGCAATCAACGCGTTTGCTCGCGAGATTCTGTTGACGGCAAAGCAACGCTTGGAGGCCGGTGGCTGGCGTGTCGTTCATGGCATCGTCGACTCCATCTGGGTGACGCCGGATCCCGACGTCGACGACGATGCTCGCGAGGACCTCGAGGCGCTCGCGACAGAGATTACGGAGGGCGTCGAGATTCGGCTTGAACACGAAGCCCACTACGACTGGGTCGCGTTCGTTCCCCAGCGGGAGAGCGACGCCGGCGCACTCACGAAGTATTTCGGCAAAGTGGCTGGCAATGACGAGTTCAAATTACGCGGCATCGAGGCTCGTCAGCGGTCGACTCCGCCGTTTATCGAGGATGTTCAGCAGGATTGTCTCGAACGATTCGACGCGACTCGATCTCCGGACGCCGTACTCGACTGTCTCCAAGACGCCATCAAGCGCCTTCACGCTGGAACGGTGCCGGTTGAACAACTCGTCGAACGGAATCGTGTCTCTAAGCCACTCGAAGGGTATACGCAGAACACCCAGAACGTGGCGGCGCTGAAGCGGGCTCGCGATCAGGATCTCGCCGTCCATCCCGGACAGGATATCGAGTACGTGGTCGTTGACGATGAGAAGACCTCTCGCGAGCGGGTCGCATTAGCTCACGAGGAGATCGAGACCTACGACGCTTCCTACTACGAGACACAACTGATCCGAGCCGTCGAGAGTGTACTGTCACCGATCGGGTGGGACCGTTCAGACATTCGTCGGGAACTCACGGAGACGCGGGCCCCAAAGTTGACGGCATACACGAACACGGAGGATTGTTAACCAACACAGGAGTCGTCAGGAGCGGTTCTGTTGGTTAACTACTGCCCCTCACGAGATCGAACCCCCACACCCCGTGTGCGATATGAAATCGGGAAGATGGTGGGAGGGGGTAGTCAACGGGAGAGACCCCGAACCGCCGGAGATTCATGATTTTACGGAGGTAGGGCCTTAGAGACGGCAATGTCACGAAAGACTATATTTCATAGAAACCTTTACATAGACACTCTGTCAACCATAGCCGCAACAGGGCTCAAGTCGGTTAAAACGAAACAGTATGTTTCGTGATATAATTGGGCTCGTCTATGGCTTTAACCCTTCGTGAGACGGACGCCTCCGTTAGTTTGACGCCTTCTCGTGGACTCTCTCGCCATTTTCCAACTTTTCAGATGACTCGTCCTTGCCTACCCTCTCACCAAATTCATATCGCACACGGGGTGTGGGGGTAACCCACCGACGAAATAAGACTCCACTCGAGATATTCAAGAGCTCTTCTCGGCACATCTAGTCGAGAATACGTCTAGTAATTCATTTTGTACACGGGGAGTACCCCCACCGAACCCATCCGTCTCGCCTTGACATCGACAGCTGTTCGATGACCTGATCAACATTTCATATCGCACACGGGGGGTCACTACGACTAATTGATTTCGCCCACGGTTACAGTATTACTTTGCCTCCCCTTCGCGAAAGCGCCTGTAACGTGAGAATTCAGCAAATTTAATCTCGCACACGGTACCCATATTTATTTATAGTTTCGCTCTAACTGCCCAAATATGGTTGACGGCGACGATCAACAGTCCCTCTCACAATCTATCAAAGGACGCCTCCAGGAGGGTGTTCAAAACTCGGTTTTCCGAGATAAGGGTCTTCTCGACCCAGATGCCGTCATCGACGAGGATCGCATCGTCGGTCGTGATGACCAGCTGGACGATATCATCACCTACCTACGACCGGCAGTACAGGGAAACCGACCGCCCAATATGCTTCTCTACGGCCCATCCGGGACGGGGAAGTCACTCATTATCAACGCGGTCTGTCAGCAGGTTCTTGAACTCGCGAACGCCCAAGACGACCGTTTTGGGGTTATTAAAACCAACTGTCAGACAATCAAATCGCACGATAGGGCCGTCTATCGACTTGTGGAAAACGCCGCTAATGAAGCAGACGTTGAAATTGGGGTTCCACAGAGTGGCGTCTCGACAGACCAGAAACTCAACCGATTTTATGAGATCCTGAGCAACAACTTCGACTCGGTCATTATCATCTTGGATGAGGTCGACCTCTTGGTAGGGCGACAACGGGATCCGAACGATGAGCCAGCATACTCCAAGTTGCTCTATCAGCTCTCTCGAGCATCACAACTCGGCCAGATCGAGGGACACGTTTCCGTTGCTGCGCTCACAAACGATCCCCGGTTCATGGAGAACCTCGACGGTCGGGCAGAGAGCTCGTTCAATCCGCAGGATGTCGTCTTCTCAGACTATGATGCGGACCAACTACAGTCCATTCTGAAACGACGTCGTGACGCGTATCGGGACGGTGTCCTTGAGGACGGGATCATTCCACTTAGCTCTGCATTTGCGGCACAGGACCACGGCGACGCCCGGAAAGCGATCGATCTGTTTCGGAAAGCAGGCGAGATTGCAGACCGCGAAGGCGAAGATATGGTTCATGAAGGGCACGTTCGTGATGCCCAGAAAGAAGCAGAACGGGATCGGACGCTGACTCAGATGCAAGGGTTGTCGACCCAAAAGAAGCTCTCGCTTTACGCTACTGCGATTGTCCCCGTCTACTCACAACGCAATTTGAACGCTGTTCCCAGTACGGTTGCATATCGCGTGTATCAGTACCTTACTGACTTACTTGACGCTGATACAAAATCGCGCGACTCCTACCTTCGGTATATGAGTGAAGCGGAGACATACAACTTCGTCACCTCAGAAAAGCGTGGACGCGGCTACGGGAGTGGCGTTCACAAGGAGTACACGTTTGTTGATGATCCGGGGGTGGTTGCTGAAACGCTTCGAGCTGACATCCGGATCGAAGAGGCGGATAATGAAGGCGATCTAATCAAATCTGTTGTCAACGCACAAATAGATGATTTCTTTGAAAGGAAGTAGCACCCAGAGACGTTGCTGCCACGACTGGATTCATTTCGCACACGGGGTGTGATTTCGCTATAATTACTGTCGCTATCTGTAAGTGTGTCTGACAACCGTATACACGATTTCATTTCGCACACGGAGTGTCTCCGCTTGATTCGTCAACTGATTCATCTCTCATACGGGGTCCGTCCCGAATCAACGTAGAATCATCTCGCACACGGGGGGTGCCAATCAGGTCTCTGTGGGAATTTCATTTCGCACACGGGGTGTGTAGACATCAATATCCGGCTAGCCACCTGTTCTACTCGTCAGGATCGACCGGTGACTTATATTTGGACTTGACTTGATTTCCCTCTCTCCATTGCCAGTAGTAGTAGCGATTGTTGTTGATCTCCTTGATCGTGATCGTCGCTTTGGCAGGGACCTCATCCGGAAGATCGTCTGGTCGCTCTTCGACCTCTTCTTGATCTACCGACTCCTCGAGATGGTCCTCTCGTTCCTTGTGTTCGGCGAGCGCTTCAGCGTACGTCGCAACGTCTCGGAGCAGCTCCGAGTCCGACTCGTTGAGCGTGTTGACGATCTCCGTCGGAAGGTTCGCCGGTGGGGTCGGGGGTTCGTAGGACATCGGCTACTCTCGTATTAACCAACACGACCCACGAAGCAATAGTTTTGTTGGTTAAGACGATAGAGACGACCCTTCCTTGCTGGATGTCACACTACCTGAAGTTTATTTATAAACAAATTTCGTAATGAGTTACACTGTGCTCCGGCGTATCGAACTTGAAGTCCTCGCCACGATCGACCGCGGCGACACGATCTCCGAGCTCGCGACGAAGCTCGACCACAGTGAGAGCTACCTTTCTCGTGGCGTCGGTGACCTCGTCGAGAAGGGACTCGTGTACACGGAACGCGACGGTCGGCGAAAACGAGTCGTCCCGTCTGATTCTCGTGCCGTCGAACTCTACCAGGACCTCGTCCGCCAGTACTCCCATATCGACTTCCCCGAGCTGTTGACCGGGAAGACACTTGAGGTGCTATACTACCTCGACGAGCCGCGAACTGTCGCCGAGATCGCCGAGCAGAGTGACAACTACCGCAATACCGTCAACCGTGTCCTCAAGCGGTTTCGCGATCGTGGCCTCGTCGGGACGGACGACGGCCGTTATGACTTCAACGCCGACTTCGACCGTCTCCACGAGTTCGCCCGTCAACTCACACACCATCTCCATCGCCAACGCCTCGAAGCCGTCGCCTCGAAGGGCACAATTCTCTGGGAAGACTACGACGAATTCCTCGCCCAAGCCGAGACGGAGATCGACGCAAACGGATTCTACGAAACCGGCCTCGCTCGATTCGCCTCGTTCGACCTCCAATTTCTGCTCACCGACCACCGCTATTACGTCTACTCCGAGGAACCCGACGCCCTCTCTCCAGCGGAGCTCTGCTGTCACACGCTGTTAGTAGACGACGGCAGCCGTTACCGTTCGTACTGTCTCCTCTTGCTCAGTCACGTCGACGTCGACGAGGACGACCTCCGAACACAAGCTGCGAAGTATGATCTTGAAGACAAAATCATCGCCTTGCTCCGCTACCTCGAGACCCACGGCGATGTTAGAGACGATCGCCTCCCCGAGTGGGACGAGTTCCAGAAGCTGGCGACTGAGTACGAAATCGAAACCTAAGCGGGAGCTGTAAGCGAGCCGATTCAGAAGTCACGCGCCGTCCGGGCGGGGAGCATTCTCGTACTTGATCATCTTCTCGGGCTTGTCGGAGATGGTCTTGTGGATCTGTTGAAGGGTTTCCTCCGCGGCGAGAAGATTGTGTTCGTCGAGGAAGGTCCGGCCCTCCTCTGTGAGACCGTAGAACTTCCGAGGATAGCCCTGCCGGCGCTGATCATCATTGAGGGGAACTTCTTTGACGATACCGGCGTCGATGAGCTTTTGGATGTGTTTGTAAACCGTCGCCTCGCTCACGCTGGGGTTGAGTTCCTCAAGTTCGTACATCGACGGAAGCTGCTTGGGGTGCTGGAGGATGTCCATGATGAGCGCGAACCGTGTCTGTTGTGTGACGAAGTGGACGAGTTCCCGGGGCTCAGTTTCTTTGGCGGTCCCCAGATCGGAGTTCATACGATACGGTCCACGCCCTGGCGAAAAGTAATTTACCCCTAAGTAAATTACTCTGAGACAAACTGGCAGGAATTGCTACTCCTCACGAGACGGTCTCGGTGTCGATGCCACCACAGATTTGATTGGTGGGCTCTCTGTTGAACGGGTATGACTGTAGCAGAGCTCACTCGTTGTCTTGAGGAAATGCGTCGGCAACTGGACCGACTTCCTGAAACCGAAGAACCACCGCCGACAACTCTCCAACTCTTAGATCGAAGTCGACAGGAAGGCGACTGGCAGCAACTCCTCGCATATTTCTTGAATCCAGAAGCCCCGCATCGGCTCAACCACGCTGTATTGGAACAGTTTCTCCGTGGACTCCAACGTCGTGACAATATTGACTTCAAGTTCTCCCGGTTTGACATTGAGAACGTCCAGGTTGCGACCGAGGTTCCAGTTCCAGATGGTCGGATCGATCTATTGGTGTGGTGTGAGGAAAAGTGGTTCATCCTCTGTGAGCTCAAAATCGACGCCTCTGAGGGAGATGGACAAACCAAGAACGCTCTTCTGTAGGAGATTGTTGATACTGGCGAGCTGTCGCTGTCGTGTCGAAGAGGACAAGGACACCGCGTCAGCGGTGTCCGACACGGATGATTCCGCTAGATGTGTTTGGGTCGGAATCGGTC
>NZ_SGUC01000064.1 GCF_005435165.1 Halorubrum sp. GN11_10-6_MGM
ACCGGGGTGTCCGCTCTCGCTCCACAAACTCCAAGTCGATCCACTCGGTACACTCGGTGAGGCGGGCGATTTCTGGCATAGGCACTAGAACTTCGCTCCGCCTCTTCCTTAACTTAACACCGCGGCGAGCGGCCGGCACGGCTTAGAGAAGGAAGGGCACGGCGAGCCCGAGGAGGACGGCGGCTCCGGCGGCGGGGGGCTCGGCGGACTCGGGCCGATCCGCTGAGACCGGCGGAACACGGCGCCGGGCCGCCCGGCCGTCGGCGGCGACTCAGTCGTCGGTCCCGAGCGTCCACGTCGAGGTGAACTCGTCGACGTCACCGTCGTACGCCGATAGTTCGCCGCCCGACCGATCGACGTACGACGCGCCGGAGCCGTCCGGCCCGTCGGGACCGTGCCGCGCGCGGTGGAGCGCGTCGCACACGGCCCCTTGGCCGCCCATGTTCACGCTCGCGAGCCGCGACCGCTTCTGTACCACGTCCAGATCCTCCGCCGGAATCGGCTCGCCCTCCGGCGTCAGGAACAGGGTGTCGTCCGGGTCGGTCACGCGACCGCTCGTCTCGACGCGGTCGAGGTAGTCGGCGATCGGCTCGGCGTCGACGACTATCGACAGCCCGCCGACGTCGACGTGCGCCTCGTCCCCGGCGATCTCGACGGCGGACCGGTCGAGCCCGACGACCTGCTCGGGCTCGACGCCCGCGTCGAGCAGCGTCCGGACCGCTTCGCGCTGTCTGGAGACGCGAGCCTTGTCGGCGATGGCCGCCCGGACCGCCGCCACGTCGCCGTCGGCGTCGGGGAACGTCTCGCCGAAGCCGTCGCGGGCGTTGACCCCCGTCGTGATCTCCGCGCCGTGCATGTGGTCGCACAGCTCGATCCGCGCCTCCCTCACCCAGTCGAGCGCCTCGATCTCGTCGCGTGCGTCGGTCGCCATCATCCACGCGAAGGCGGGCGAACACCACGCCGTCGGCAGCGTGAACCGCATCTCGACGCGGTCGCCGTCGATCTCGATCGCGTCGATGTAGTCGAGCTCGACGATGGAGCGAGCGAGCTCCGGGTCCTCGACCCGGTCGAGTCGCTCTCTGACCGCCGCCGTGCGTTGCGGGTCGTCCGCCGAGTCGGCGGAATCGTCGGTCGAGTCGGTCGGGTCGCCCGTCGCGTCGCCGGTCGGGTCGCTCGCCGCAGCGCCGCCGGGACCGCCCGTCGGGTCCGCGCTGCTCCCCGACATCAGTCCGCCGCGGCCCCCGCGTCGCCGCCGTAGTGCGCGCCGAGGTCGAACCGCTCGGTGATGTCGTCGTCGCGGAACTGCCGCTTCTTCTCCGCGATGTCGATGTCGTACAGCTCGGCGGCGTTCTCGCCCATCACCTTCTTCATCGTCTCCACGTCGAGTTCGACCCCGTACTCGTCTTTCTGCTCGTCGGTGAGCTCCGCGTTCATCACCTGGTCGACGAGCCAGTCGGGGTTCCATAAGGCGTAGTCGGAGCCGAACAGGACCCGGTCTTCACCCAGCCAGTAGAGCAGCTCGCCCATGATCTCGCCGAACTTCCGCGGGCGGTTCGTCGTCATCGCGGAGGCGACCGCGAGCCCGCCGTACACGTTCGGCTCCTGAGCGGCGATCCAACAGAAGTCGTCGAGCCGCGGGAGGCCGACGTGGTTGACGATGAAGTTGAGCTCCGGGAACGACGAGGCGGCGTCGTCGATGTCCTTCACGTCGAACGCGTCGCGGTTGAGCGGGCGGATCGTCGGCCCCTTGTGGGCGTTGATGTTCTCGATGCCGAGGTCGGCGCACTTCTCGAGGAACTCGAACGCCTCGTCGCTGTCGAGCCGCCACCCCTTCGACTCGCCGCGCCACTCGGCGGTGTACAGCTTCACGCCGGGGATGTCGTACTCCTCCTTGAGGTGTTCGAGGTAGCGCAGCCCCTCCTCGCCGTCGCGCGGGTCGAAGCTCCCGTTGAGTACGAACCGCTCCGGATACTCCTCCGCGAGCTCGGCGTTCTGCTCGGTCGTGTTGAACCCCTCGTCGTAGAAGTCGTCGAGGTACGTGGGCTGGAAGATCGCCATGTCTGCCGCCGCGTTGCCGAACAGATCTTCCGTCATCTTGTCCGCCCCGTAGTGGCGATACGTGTCGATATCCCACTGCTTCTCCTCCGGCGTGAACCCGGTGTGGTAGTCGTAGAAACACTGGAGGAACTGCTCGCCCCCTTCGTGGACGATGTTCTCCTGCCGCGCGTCCCACAGGTGAACGTGGCCGTCGATGACGAAGATCTCCTCGCCGTCCATCTCGTACATACGGTTCACTCTGCGTAGTGTTCTCACATAACTATAAGGATCATTCAGGTAAATTACCCGTCCGTTCCCGAGTTTACTCGTCTGCTGATACCATAACGAACGTTTATGATGTGCGATGCGAGACAGTATGTCACATGCAAGCTGCCAGACTCCACGAGTACACCGACGACATGAGCGAGGGGCTGTCCATCGACGAGGTCGACCGCCCGACTGCGAGCGGTCCGGACGACGTGATAGTCGAGGTCGAGGGCGCGGGGTGGTGTCAGACGGACAACCACATCATCGAGGGGATGTGGGCAGAGTACGTCCCGCAGGAGCTCCCGTTGACCTTGGGCCACGAGAACGCCGGTACCGTCGTCGAGACGGGCGACAACGTCGAGCTCGTCTCGCCGGGCGACCCGGTTATCTGCCACCCGGTACAGACCTGCGGCACCTGTCGTCCCTGCCGACTCGGCGAGACGATGTACTGCGAGAACGACGCGTTCAACGGGCTCACCACCGACGGCGGCTTCGCCGAGTACCTCCACACCAGCGAGCGCTCGGTCATCCCGCTGCCGTCCGGGGTCGAACCGATCGACATCGCGCCCCACGCCGACGCCGGCATCACCGCGTACCACGCCGCGAAGAAGGCGGTCGCCGACCTGAACCCCGGCGACCACGCGGTCGTCATCGGCGTCGGCGGGCTCGGCCACATCGGTCTCCAGTGTCTGAACGCGATGAGCGCGGCAAAGATCACCGCGATCGATCTGAAGGAGTCGGCGCTGAGCCTCGCCGACAGCTACGGGGCCGACAACCTTGTGAACCCGAGCGAGGCCGACGTCGCGGCCGAGATAGAGGGGATCACGGACGGGACGGGCGCCGCGCAGGTGCTCGACTTCGTCGGCGAGGACGTGACGACCAGCTACGCGCCCGACATCACCGCCGCCGGCGGCGACCACCACATCATCGGCTACGGCGGCCACGTCCACGAGCCGGCGCAGGCGCTGGTGAACGGCGAGTTCTCCTTCGTCGGCAACATCGTCGGCCGGTACGCCGAGCTACAGGAGCTTGTCGCGCTCGTCGAGCAGGGCGACGTCGACCTCCACACCAGCCGGTACGACCTCGGCGAGATCAACACGGTCGCCGAGAAGCTCGAACACCGGGAGATCGACGGCCGCGCCGTGATAACCCCCTGAGAAGGGACTAGCCGCCGTTTCACTCACGGCAAGAGCTTTCCCCGGCGTGGGTGATGTCGATGTATGGATAGTTCTGATCCGTCACAGGCCGGGACACGCGCGTCCAGAGCCCGAGCGCGCAGGTCTCGGCGCTGGTCGATCTTCGCCGGCGTCTACGCGTTCGGCTGCGCCGTCCTCACGGCCTCCCTGCTCTCCACCGTGCTCGGGGTCTTCGCGGAGGTGATCGGTCTCCCGGCTGCGCTCGCGGTCCCGTTGCTCGCGACGCCGGCGCTCGCCGCCGGAACGGCGGCGTGGTGGGCGCTCGTCGAGCGACGGGGGTCGGTCACGTACGTCCGCGGCGCCGCGTTCGGGCTGCTCACCGCGCTGATCACCGGCGGGTTCTGGACCGCTCGGTTCGCGTCCGTCTGGAGCGTCGAGATGCTGACGGCCGGCCCCGTGCCGCTGCTCGTCGGGGTCGTCTTCGGCGCCGTCGCCGTCGCGGGGATCCTCGTCGGCCTCCCGTTCACCTACGCCCGCCGGCGGCGCCGCCCGCCCGCCGACGCCTCCCCGACCGCTAACTCCTTGTGATCGCGGCCCACACCGATCGCCCATGACCGAACACGGCGCCGACGGCGCCGACGCCGATGCCACCCCCGATTCCGCGACCGACATCGACCCAAGCACCGACACGGACCCCGCGACCGACCCCCTCGCCGACGAGGATCTCTACCGCGTCCTCGGGCCGGACGGCAGTCCCCTGCCGGACGCGACGGTCCCTGACCTGTCGGACGAGCAGTTTCGCGCGATCTACCGGGACCTCGTCGTCACGCGGCGCTTCGACGAGCGCGCGGTGAGCCTCCAGCGGCAGGGGAGGATCGGGACGTACGCGCCCTGCGCGGGACAGGAGGGGTCGGCCGTCGGGTCGACGCACGCGCTCGCAGACCGGGACCTGATCTCCTACCAGTACCGCGAGCACGGCGCGGTCGTCGTCCGCGACCTCCTCGCCGAGTACCTCCCGTACTGGATGGGCCACGAGTCCGGGACGGAGGCGATCGCCGACGGCAACGTCTTCCCGTTGAACATCGGGATCGCGGCGCACCTCCCCCACGCCGTCGGCGCCGCGTGGGCGTTCGACCACCGCGACGAGGACCGCGTCGTCGCCTGCCACTTCGGCGACGGCGCGACGAGCGAGGGCGACTTCCACGAGGCGCTGAACTTCGCCGGCGTGTTCGACACGCCGACGATCTTCTGCTGTCACAACAACGGCTGGGCGATCTCGATCCCCGAGTCGCGCCAGACCGCCAGCGCGACGTTCGCGCAGAAAGCGACCGCCTACGGCTTCGACGGCGTCCGCGTCGACGGGATGGACCCCCTCGCGAGCTACGCGGTCACGCGGGAGGCCGCCGAGCGGGCGCGTGGCGGCGGAGAGGGCGGAACCGGTGGCGGCGCGGTCGACGGCGATGGCCCCGCCCGCGACCCTCGCCCCACCCTCGTCGAGTTCGTCGAGTACCGCTTCGGCGCGCACACGACCGCCGACGACCCGACCGCCTACCGCGACCCCGACGACGTGGATCCGTGGCGCGCGCTCGACCCGCTCGACCGGATGGAGGCGTTCCTCCGCGAGACCGGCCGGATCGACGACGAGGGCGTCGCCGCGATTCGCGAGGAGGCTGACGACGTCGTCGCCGACGCGATCGACTTCGCGGAGTCGGTCGAGCCCGACCCGAGCGACATGTTCGACTACGCGTCCGCCGAGCTCCCGCCCGAGATCCGTCGCCAGCGCGACGAGCTGCTCGCGGCGGTCGAGGAGCACGGAGAGGGGGCGTTTCTGCGGGAGGAGTAGCGGTGACGAGCGGCGGCGCTGCCCAGCGGCGCTCGCGTGCCGCTCCGCCGCCTACAGGTGTTCGCGCGCCGCGGCCGCGGCCTTCCGGCCGCTCTCCAGCGCGCCCTGAATCGACGACCACTCGGTGTAGTCTCCGGCGAGCGTCACCGGTCCCTCCGGGTCGTCGACGTCCGGGAGGTCGACGTGGACGCCCGGCGGCTGCGCGAACTGCGCGAACCGGATTCGGTGGACGTCGACGGTCTCCAACTCGTCGAACTCGCGGTCCGGGAACCACGAGGCGAGCGCGTCGCGCACGTCCTCGCGGAGGTCGCCGTCGTCGCGCTCCAAGGAGTCCTCGCCGAGGAACGTCGCGGCAAGCAGCGCGCGGCCGTCGGGCGCGTACTCGGGCGCGACCTCGGACATGGGCACCACGGCGTTCGGCGACTCGCTCGCCGCGTTGAGCAGGATCCGTTTGCCGGCGTCCGGCGCCGCTGACTCGGGCAGCGCGTACCACCCCGTCACGTTCGGCACGCCCTCCGTCGGAATCGACTCGACGCCGGTGAGCCGCCGGGCCTCAGGGGGCGAGGCCGCGACGACGACCGCGTCCGTCTCGCGGGTCGAGCCGTCCGCGAGTTCGACGGTGGCGCCGTCGGCGTCGGCGCTCCCGGTCCGGAACGGGAGCCGCCCCTGTCCCGCGATCCGGACCGTCTCCACGTCCTCGCCGGTCTCGATGTCGACGCCGGCCTCGCGGGCGCGGTCCGCGAGCGCGGCGGGGAGCGCGACCATCCCCTCCGCGGGGACCCCGATCGACCCGCGGCTCATCGCCCGGAACGTGTACTCGAAGACGTGCTTCGAGGTCGCGAGGCTCCGGTCGAGGGTGATGCCGCCGTAGAAGGGCTCGACGAAGTTCGTCACGTAGTCGTCCGCGAACCCCCAGTCACGCAGGTACTCGCGGATCGGGGCGTCGGGGCCGTCGAAGAACTCGCCCTCGTCGCGGTTCCCGAGGTCGTACCGGAGCGCGAGCGTCCGGAGCTTGTCCGAGAGGGAGACCTCGTCGTTCAACAGCGAGGGGACCGCGGAGCGCGGGTCGCGGAGCGGGTCGCCGAGCGTCGACCGCGACCCGGGTCGGCAGATCGTCGCGCCGGGCGCGAACGGCCGCAGGTCGAGGTCGTCGAGGCCGTCGGCGCCCAACTCGCGCTCGACGGCGGGGTAGCTCGAAAAGAGGACCTGGAAGCCGCGGTCGAGGGTGAACCCGTCGACCGTCTCGGTCCGCACGCGCCCGCCGATGTCGGGCCGTCGCTCGTACAGCGTCACGTCCGCGCCCGCCTCCGCGAGCCGCGTCGCCGCGACGAGCCCCGCGAGCCCGCCGCCGACGACCGTGGCGTCTCCGTTCATACGCGACGTATCGGGTTGCGGGTTTATAAGCGGTCGATGACGGGCCGGTCCCGATCACCGCCGAAGCCCCAGTCGCTCGGCGATAAATTGCTGCCGACGGATCGGCGGCGAACACCGCCAAAGCCCCAGCCGCGGGGCGAGCGCACACTCGCTGCGCGCTTCAGTCGCTCACTACGTTCGCTCCTTCCAGTGCTTACTTCGTCTGCGCTCGCCCCGCGGCTGCCCCTTTGATTCCCACCCCGCCCGGCACCGCAACCGCACCTCATCCCTCCCCAGTCTCGTCGTCCTCCCTTCGGTCGGCCAACTCCCTCGCGCGTGCTGTCCC
>NZ_SGUC01000065.1 GCF_005435165.1 Halorubrum sp. GN11_10-6_MGM
GCGAGGGACCGATGGGCGGCGCGGACGGCGACGGGATGGCGGGCGAGGAGGGGGAGGGGCTCGGCGGCCTCCTCGGCGGCACGATGCCGGGCGCCGACGAGGCCGCGGCGATGCGCCAGCTGCTTGAGTACCTCGACGACCCGCGGTTCGACCGCGTCGTCGTCGACACCGCGCCCACCGGCCACACCCTCCGGCTGCTCCAGCTCCCGGAGATCATGGACTCAATGCTCGGTCGCGTGATGAAGCTGCGCCAGCGCTTCTCCGGGATGATGGACGGGATCAAAGGGATGTTCGGCGGGGGCGACGACGAGCCCGACCCCTCCGCCGACCTCGAAGAGCTCCGCGAGCGCATCGAGCGCCTGCGGGCCGTCCTCCGCGACCCCGCCAAGACCGACTTCCGAGTCGTGATGATCCCCGAGGAGATGAGCGTCGTCGAGTCCGAGCGGCTCGTCGCCCGCCTCGACGAGTTCGGCATCCCGGTGAACACGCTCGTCGTCAACCGCGTGATGGAGGGCGTCGGCGACGTGACCGGCGGGGACGGGGCGGCCGGGATCGACCCCGACTGGGTCGTGGAGCCGAACCCCGACACCTGCGAGTTCTGCGCCCGCCGCTGGGAGGTCCAGCAGAGCGCGTTGCGGGAGGCGACCGACCTGTTCCGCGGCCGAGAGGTGAAGCGCGTCCCTCTCCTCGCGAACGAGGTGCGGGGCGAGGCCGCGCTGCGGGTCGTGGCGGCCTGTCTGCGCTGAGAGCTAGCCGCCCCGCCTGCTCTCGACCGCTCCCGCCTGCTCTCGACCGCTCCCGACTACTCGGGCGCGCTCCCGAACAGCCGGTCTCGGACTGTCTCCGCGACGCCGGACAGGTGCGCCTGTCCGAACAGCCCCACGAGGACCGCGCCCGCGGTGTTGTACGTGAGATCGAGGACGGTGTCGTCGAGGCCGTGCTGCGCGAGCGGCATGTCGATGCCCGTCTCGGTCGCGACGATGTCGAGCCCGAACTCGAACAGCTCCCAGAGCACGCCGAACGCGAGGACGACGACGACGATGAACGCGAACGAGAACCGCGGCGGGATCCGGATCTCGTCGCTGTGGAGATCAACCGCCCGGAGCGTGGTGTACCCGACGGCGGCGACAAGCGAGGCCGAAAGCGAGTGGGTGACGTGGTCCCACCACTCGATCCGGGCGTAGAACCCGGCCGACCCGACGGTGTGGAGGAAGACGGCTGAGGTGATCCACAGCGCGAGCCACGGGTCCAAGGGGAGGTCGTACCGTCGTTCGAGGGCCGCCGGGATCAGCGTGACGAGGAAGGCGATGATCCCGTTGCTGATCGCCTTCTGCTCGCCCGCGAGGAACCCGTACGCGACGATCGCGACGAGGAGGACCTGCATCGCGCCCGTGATCCGCCGCTGCGACGCGAGCGAGGGACGCGGGAGCGCGATCATCGCCGCACCACCCGGCGGATGGCGCCGCCGAGGCTGCGACCGCGTCGCCGGAAGTAGCCGTCGAAGAGGAGCCCCGCGACGAGCCCCGCCAGCGTGACGTAGAGCCACTCGATCATCAGCGCGTCGTTGGTCGTCAGGTACGTCGTCCCGACGCGCTGGTCGAGGTTCCAGCGCAGCACCGTCCACACCGCCGCCGCCGCGAGCGTCGCCATCACGACGAAGACGACCGCGAACCAGTGGGTCACCCGCAGCGCCGTGAACATGTGGAGGTCGACGGTGATCACGAGCGCCAGCGCCGCGATGGCGATGTAGGTCGCGAACGTCCCCAACTCCCCGCCGAAGAGCGCGCGCACGAGGACCGGAAGCAGCGCGAGCCCGACCAGTTCCGCCGGGAGCATCGCCCGCCAGTCCCGAGCCGCGGCCGTGGGCGCGAGCACGACCGCGCCGAGCCCGACGACGATCGCCGCAGAGAGCAGGTCGTAGTCGAGCGCGCTCTCGACGAGCACGCCGGCGAGAACCGCGATCATCGGCCACGCGGCGAGCGCGTTGAACCGTCCGTCCCGGACCAGTCGAGCCATCCGGTCCTCGACGCTCTCCGGGTCCGCGGACTCCGTTCCGGCGACGTCCGACTCGGCGTCGGCGGAGTCGTCCTCCGTCCCGCCGCCCTCGACGTCGTCCGCCTCGACGGCGTTCGTGTCGGCGTCGCGGCGTCGATCTCCGTCCATGTCCGGTACCGAGGCCGGGGAAACTAATAAGCGGTCGCTCCGAGCGGCGACCGCGACGGTCCCCCGCCTCGGACCGTCTCCCACCTCGGACCGTCCCTGCCTCGGACCGTTCGCGCTTCCGGCAGCCCGGGCCGCGCACCGGACCGTCTCCCGCCTCCGGCAGCCCGGGCCGCGCACCGAACGGACGCCCTTTTAGGCGGTACGGCCCTGTAACCGGTATGAACTGCCGGCGGTGTGGCACCCCGATCGAGAAGCCGGGGGACTACTGTCTGACCTGTAACACCGCCAACGCCGACGCGGTCATCGCGGAGTTCGAGGCCGACCGCGCGCGCCTGACGATACTCGACGAGGACGACGTGGTCGGCGAGACGACGGTCACCACGCGCCCGGAGGACGCGGAGCGGCTGACCGAGGTCCAACTCCGGAACTTCGCGGGCCGCGTCGCCGACGAGATCCGCCGGAAGCGCCCGGAGACCGTCTACGCCGCGGGGGAGCGCGAGCCCCTTCGCGAGACGCGCGCGCAGCTCCACCACGAGTTCTACCGCGTGCCGGACGGCGGCGGGAGCGAGAACAGGGCGACGCGGGACCGCGAGGACGACGGCCGGGCCGAAGGCGACCGCGAGCCGGACGTGAGCCCGGTCGTCGCGTGGGTGCTCGACCGGCGCGGCGACCGGTCGCTGGCCGTGGTGGAGACGCCGCCGCGCGAGAAGATCGGGGGGTCACACTCCACGCTCATCGGGGACCGCAAGGGGCGGAAGGCGGTCCAGACCGTCGCGGAACACCCGCACGTCAAGAAGATCGTTCCCGGTCCCATCGACGCCGGCGGGACGGGGTCGCGCACCGGCCTCCGAGCGAAGGCGACGCGCGCGGGGACCAACGGCAACGTCCGGCTCCTCCTCCGGGACGGCTCCAGCGTTCAGGAGAACCGGATCGTCACCACGGCGATGGACCGCGAGACCGGCGAACGCGTCCGCGAGGACCTCAACGAGGCGCTCCGCGACGCGGAGCTTCAGGACGCGTAGCCGCACGATCGGCGTCGACGAAACGCGTCGGTCGGCGTGGACGAAACGCATCCATCGTCGCGCCGGTCGGTGTTCGGATCTGTCCGTCGGTGCGCCGATCTCGGGCGTACGGCGCGGAACTGCCCGCTAGCGCTCGCCTCTCTGTCGCGGGGTTTTTCACGAAAACGGGCGTTCCGAACGGTGTGAGTTCCCTGGTCTCGCTCGGCGCGGGCGTCGTCTTCGGACTGGCGCTCGCGGCCCCGCCCGGTCCGATGAACGCCGTGATCGCGGAGGAGTCGGTCCTCCGCGGCCGCCTCGCCGGCTTCCGGGCCGGCCTCGGCGCGGCGACCGCCGACGCGGTCTTCTTCCTGCTCGCGTACGTCGGCGTCGTCGCGGTCGTCGAGTCGTTCCCGCTGCTCCGGGCGGGGATGGTCGCGGTCGGCGGCCTCCTCATGCTGTACTTCGCGGTCGACGCCGCCCGCGGCGCCCGCGCGTCGTTCCGCCCGACCTCGGGCGACGAGCCGGCGATCGAGGCGGGGAAGGGGTTCCGTAAGGCGCTGGTGCTCGCGCTGACGAACCCGTATCAGGTGCTGTTCTGGCTGACCGTCGGCGTCGGGATGATCCGGCCCGGCGAGCTCGACGTCCTCTCCCGCCTGCCGGTGGTCGGGGCGGAGCTGGCGGGGACGTTCGTCGTCGCCACCGGGTCGCCCGCGCTCATCGGCGGGTTCTTCCTCGGCGTGCTGACGTGGATCGTGGGGTTCCCGGCCGGACTCGTCGCCGCGGAGCGGCGGATCGAGACGTTCGCGCCGATCGTCGCGGTCGGCTCCGCGGTCGTCCTCGCGGGGTTCGGCGTCTACTTCCTGTACGACGCGGCGACGACGGTCGGCGTGCTGTCGGTCCTCGTCGACGTCGTCGAAGCGGCGTCGAGCGGACCGTAGCGACGGGGTCGCGGCCGGGCGTCTCCGGCTCCGCGGCGCCGCGCTCCGTCCGAGAATCCGCATCTTCTAGACCCTCCGGTCGCGTAGCTGAGCCATGTTCGAGAAGACGACGTGGATCAAGCTCCCGCGGAACGTCCTCGTGGGACACGACGTCCTCGACGACCTCGGGGAGGCGGTCGGCGAGCTCTACCTCACCGGGCGCCCGCTGATCGTGACGAGCCCGACGCCGAACGACATCGCCGGCGACCGGGTCCGCGCGCAGTTCGACGACCCCGCGACCGCCGTCGTCGACGAGGCCTCCTTCGACGCGGTCGAGGAGCTGAAAGCGACCGCCGAGGCGGTCGACCCCGGCTACCTGATCGCCCTCGGCGGCGGGAAGCCCATCGACATCGCGAAGATGGCCGCCGACCACCTCGACGTCGGCTTCGTCTCCGTCCCGACGGTCGCCTCCCACGACGGCATCGTCTCCGGGCGCTCCTCGATCCCCGAGGGCGACACCCGACACTCCGTGGCCGCGGACCCGCCGCTGGCCGTCGTCGCGGACACGACGCTGCTCGCGGAGGCCCCGTGGCGGCTCACCACCGCGGGCTGTGCGGACATCATCTCCAACTACACCGCCGTGAAGGACTGGCGGCTCGCCAAGCGCCTGCGCAACGTCGAGTACAGCGAGTACGCGGGCGCGCTCTCCGAGATGACCGCGGAGCTGCTCGTCGAGAACGCCGACATGATCCGGCCGGGCCTAGAGGAGTCCGCGTGGGTGGTCGTGAAGGCGCTCGTCTCCTCGGGCGTCGCGATGTCGATCGCTGGCTCCTCCCGACCCGCCTCCGGCGCCGAACACCTCATCTCCCACCAGCTGGACCGCATCGCGCCCGGCAAGGCGCTCCACGGCCACCAAGTCGGCGTCGCGTCGATACTCACCGAGTACCTCCACAGCGGCGAGAGCGGGCGGTGGGACGCCATCCGCGACGCGCTCGCCGAGCTGGACGCCCCGACGACGGCGAGCGAGCTGGGAATCGACGACGCCGAGCTGATCGCCGCCCTGACGAGCGCCCACGAGATCCGCGACCGCTACACCATCCTCCAGGGCGGGATCAACGAGGAGGCGGCGATAGAGGTCGCGACCGCGACGGGCGTCATCGAGGACTGAGACGCGCGCGATCGGGCGTCATCGAGGACGGAGGCGCACGCGTTCGATCACGGCGTCCGGTCGTGTCCCCCTCCGGCGACGGGCGCCGCGCTCGAAAGCCAGTTAACGGTTCCGGCACAACTCCCGCCATGTCCACGGCCAGCGTTCGCGACCGGGCCAAGGAGCGGGCCACCGCGATAACCGTCCTCCTCACCGTCGTCGGCTACGGCGCCGTCGGCGGGGTGTTCCTCGTGCCGGAGTTCCAGGCGCTGTTCCCGACGCTCACTCGGGGGACCGTCGACCTGCTCGCACACGCCATCGCCGTCGTCAACACGATCACCGTGATCAGCCTCTCGCTCGGCTGGTACTGGATCCGCAACGACGAGGTGAAAAAACACGCCGCCGCGATGACGACCTCGTTCGGCCTCATCCTCCTGTTCCTCGCCATGTACCTCCCGAAGGTCGCCGGGGGCGGCACCAAGGAGTTCGTCCTCGACTCGTCGTACGCGTGGGTCCCGCTGTGGGACCCAGTGTACCCCGCGTACCTGATCATGCTCGCGATTCACATCGTCCTCTCCGTCGTCTCGGTCCCGGTCGTGCTGTACGCGATCGTCCTCGGGCTGACCCACACGGAGCAGGAACTGCGGACCGAGACCCCCCACCGGCGCGTCGGCCGGATCGCCGCGAGCGCGTGGATCCTCTCGCTCGTCCTCGGCGTCGTCACGTACGTCCTCCTGAACCACCTGTACGACTCCACGTTCGCGGCCGCCGAGGCCGCGACGGTCCTCCTGCCGGCCGTCCCGGTCTGAGCGCTCGCCCGGCGACCCCTGTCGTCCCCGCCCTCGACC
>NZ_SGUC01000066.1 GCF_005435165.1 Halorubrum sp. GN11_10-6_MGM
GATGAGGATCGCGCCCCCTGCGCTCCGGCGTAAGCGGCGATCTGATGTGAGCCGTGGTCGTTCGGTGTCATCCAAGCCGTTGGATGGACCGGACACCACACAGACCAATGCAATGGTGTGTCAATCTCTCCGCTAACGAGAGTTGACACCCGCCAACACCCCCTTCGAGCCGGGAATCAGGCTCGAAGGACATACATTCCGGTTGATCCTGCCGGAGGCCATTGCTATTGGGATCCGATTTAGCCATGCTAGTCGCACGAGTTCAGACTCGTGGCGAATAGCTCAGTAACACGTGGCCAAACTACCCTTCGGAACACAATACCCTCGGGAAACTGAGGCTAATAGTGTATACCATACCACCACTGGAATGAGTGGTATGCCAAACGCTCCGGCGCCGAAGGATGTGGCTGCGGCCGATTAGGTAGACGGTGGGGTAACGGCCCACCGTGCCAATAATCGGTACGGGTCATGAGAGTGAGAACCCGGAGACGGAATCTGAGACAAGATTCCGGGCCCTACGGGGCGCAGCAGGCGCGAAACCTTTACACTGCACGACAGTGCGATAGGGGGATCCCAAGTGCACAGGCATAGCGCCTGTGCTTTTCGGTACCCTAAGGCGGTACCAGAATAAGGGCTGGGCAAGACCGGTGCCAGCCGCCGCGGTAATACCGGCAGCCCAAGTGATGGCCGATCTTATTGGGCCTAAAGCGTCCGTAGCTGGCCGCGCAAGTCCATCGGGAAATCCACCTGCTCAACAGGTGGGCGCCCGGTAGAAACTGCGTGGCTTGGGACCGGAAGGCGCGACGGGTACGTCCGGGGTAGGAGTGAAATCCCGTAATCCTGGACGGACCGCCGATGGCGAAAGCACGTCGCGAGAACGGATCCGACAGTGAGGGACGAAAGCCAGGGTCTCGAACCGGATTAGATACCCGGGTAGTCCTGGCCGTAAACAATGTCTGCTAGGTGTGGCTCCCACTACGAGTGGGTGCTGTGCCGTAGGGAAGCCGCTAAGCAGACCGCCTGGGAAGTACGTCCGCAAGGATGAAACTTAAAGGAATTGGCGGGGGAGCACTACAACCGGAGGAGCCTGCGGTTTAATTGGACTCAACGCCGGACATCTCACCAGCATCGACTGTAATAATGACGACCAGGTTGATGACCTTGTCCGAGTTTCAGAGAGGAGGTGCATGGCCGCCGTCAGCTCGTACCGTGAGGCGTCCTGTTAAGTCAGGCAACGAGCGAGACCCGCACCCTTACTTGCCAGCAGTACCGCGAGGTAGCTGGGGACAGTAGGGGGACCGCCGTGGCTAACACGGAGGAAGGAACGGGCAACGGTAGGTCAGTATGCCCCGAATGTGCTGGGCAACACGCGGGCTACAATGGTCGAGACAAAGGGTTCCAACTCCGAAAGGAGACGGTAATCTCAGAAACTCGATCGTAGTTCGGATTGTGGGCTGCAACTCGCCCACATGAAGCTGGATTCGGTAGTAATCGCGTGTCACAAGCGCGCGGTGAATACGTCCCTGCTCCTTGCACACACCGCCCGTCAAAGCACCCGAGTGAGGTCCGGATGAGGCGCGCCACGCGCGTCGAATCTGGGCTTCGCAAGGGGGCTTAAGTCGTAACAAGGTAGCCGTAGGGGAATCTGCGGCTGGATCACCTCCACCGACCCGAGACTCGCCCTCTGGGCGAGCTCACCTTACGACCGTCACCACGACGGTCACTACTCATTCGCGTTGGACTGTGTACGTCCGCCCACCCACCGGCTTGGACACCTCAGAACGACCACGGCTCACACAACACGCGACACAACCTTCCCACCAGGGAAGGTGGGCTCATAGCTCAGCGGTAGAGTGCCTCCCTTGCAAGGAGGATGCCCTGGGTTCGAATCCCAGTGAGTCCATGTCCGTCCAGTCCGAATCCGTCCCCTTAAGTGGGAGACGCGACTCGGATTGAACACGACGACCGATGCACCATCCCGGGAAACCGCGGATGGGAAGGGTTCGACGAACGCCCCGTCACACCCGGGGCGATTCAATGACAACCGTGTATACGTGCGATCCAGACGTCCACTGAACTCATCCGAGTTCGTGGAACGTCAGTGAACCATATACAGTCGGAATACTCTATCGAGTATTTCTGACACCGTCAACAACTCTCCTTCGAGAGTTCGTTGACACACTACTGGCTACTGTGCCAGCTGGTGAATGGCTCGGCTCGAGAGCCGACGACGGACGTGCCAAGCTGCGAAAAGCTCGTGGGACCCGCATGGAGGGAAAGAACACGAGATCTCCCAATCGGAATCCGTTCAACAATTGCCTCGCGCAATAGGGAACGCCCTGAATTGAAACATCTCAGTAAGGGCAGGAAAAGAACGCAACAGCGATGTCGTCAGTAACCGCGAGTAAACGCGACACAGCCCAAACCGAAGGTCTTCGGACCAATGTGGTGTTCGGGTTGACAACCAAATCTCGACAACTCATCTGAAGTCTCCTGGAACGGAGCGTGAAACAGGGTGACAACCCCGTAAGATGAGTCAGTACAGATGGCGTCAAATCCAGAGTAGTAGGGGTCGGATATCCTCTATGAACATCTCAGGCATCCCCTGAGAAGGCTAAACACTCCTCGAGACCGATAGCGAACAAGTAGCGTGAGCGAACGCTGAAAAGCACCCCGAAAAGGGCGGTGCAATAGGGCCTGAAATCAGCTGGCGATCGAGCGACAGGGCGTACAAGGCGTCTCTTGAAACGACCGAGGAGCGATTCTCTAGTAGGAAGAGAGACGAGCCGGCGTCGTGTCGTGCGTTTTGAAAAACGACCCAGGGAGTGCACTTGATTGGCGAGTCTAACCGGCGAACCCGGGAAGGCGCAGGGAAACCGATACGGCCGCAGCATTGCGAGGGCCACCGTGTTCAAGCGCGGGGAGTCAATCAGGTGCGACCCGAAACCAGGCGATCTACGCGCGAGCAAGGTGAAGCGTGGCGAAAGCCACGTGGAGGCCTGTTAGAGTTGGTGTTCTACAATACCCTCTCGTGACTCGTGTGTAGGGGTGAAAGGCCCATCGAGCCTGGCAACAGCTGGTTCCAACCGAAACATGTCGAAGCATGACCTCACCCGAGGTAGCCCGCGGGGTAGAGCTACCGATTGGATGACCCGCCTCCGAGAGGAGTCGGCCATCCTGTCGAACTCCAAACCCGCAGGCGCCGCAGACGGTGGGAGTCCGGTGCGCGGGGTAAGCCTGTGTACCGTGAGGGGAACAACCCAGAGCCGGGTTAAGGTCCCAAAGTGTAGATTAAGTGCGATTCGAAGGTGGTCTCAAGCCCTAAACAGCCGGGAGGTGAGCTTAGAAGCAGCTACCCGCTAAGAAAAGCGTAACAGCTTACCGGCCGAGGTTTGAGGCGCCCAAAATGATCGGGGCTCAAATCTACCACCGAGACCTGGCCGTATCCGTCAAAGGATAACCGCGTAGGTTGGCGTACTGGTCGGACGGAAGCTCGGGCGAGAGCTCGCGTGGACCGTCCAGTAACGACAATCCTGGTCACAGTAGCAGCGATAGTCGGGTGAGAACCTCGACGGCCTGAAGAGCAAGGGTTCCTCGGCACTGCCGTTCAGCCGAGGGTTAGCCGGTCCTAAGGTGTACCACAACTTGACTACACCGACGGGAAGCTGGTTAATATTCCAGCGCCGCTATGCAGTAAACGCCGACGCCGTGTGGAACGCTGAGCCGGGCATTCGCCCGGTCAAATCGTGGAAACTCGTGGACGCCGTCACGGCACGAAGCGAGTGAAACGCGAGATAGCGAAAGTCAGCCGTACATAGGGCCCGTGAAAAGGCAAGCATAGTGTCCGTACCGAGATCCGACACAGGTGCTCTGCCAGCGCAAGGCAAGGCCTGTCGGGAGAACCGACGTTAGGGAATTCGGCAAGTTAGTCCCGTACCTTCGGAAGAAGGGATGCCTGCTCTCTGAGGAGCAGGTCGCAGTGACTCGGGCGCTCCGACTGTCTAGTAACAACACAGGTGACCGCAAATCCGCAAGGACTCGTACGGTCACTGAATCCTGCCCAGTGCGGGTATCTGAACACCTCGTACAAGAGGACGAAGGACCCGTCAACGGCGGGGGTAACTATGACCCTCTTAAGGTAGCGTAGTACCTTGCCGCTTCAGTAGCGGCTTGCATGAATGGATAAACGAGAGCGCCACTGTCCCAACGTTGGACCCGGTGAACTGTACGTTCCAGTGCGGAGTCTGGAGACCCCCAAGGGGAAGCGAAGACCCTATAGAGCTTTACTGCAGGCTGTCGCTGAGACGTGGTCGCCGATGTGCAGCATAGGTAGGAGTCGTTACACAGGTACGCGCGCCAGCGCGCCACCGAGACAACATTGAAATACTACCCGTCGGTGACTGCGACTCTCACTCCGGGAGGAGTACACCGGTAGCCGGGCAGTTTGACTGGGGCGGTACGCGCTCGAAAAGATATCGAGCGCGCCCGAAGATCATCTCAGCCGGGTCGGGAATCCGGCGAAGAGCGCAAGAGCAAAAGATGGTCTGACAGTGTTCTTCCCAACGAGGAACGCTGACGCGAAAGCGTGGTCTAGCGAACCTACGAGGTTCCGGAATGGGACCCGTAGATGACAGAAAAGCTACCTTAGGGATAACAGAGTCGTCACTCGCAAGAGCACATATCGACCGAGTGGCTTGCTACCTCGATGTCGGTTCCCTCCATCCTGCCCGTGCAGACGCGGGCAAGGGTGAGGTTGTTCGCCTATTAAAGGAGGTCGTGAGCTGGGTTTAGACCGTCGTGAGACAGGTCGGCTGCTATCTATTGGGGGTGTGAGGTACCTGACGTGAACGAACGTATAGTACGAGAGGAACTACGTTTGGTCGCCACTGGTGTATCGGTTGTCCGGAAGGGCAGATGCCGAGTAGCCACGCGACACGGGGTAAGAGCTGAACGCATCTAAGCTCGAAACCCACATGGAAAAGAGGTACCGTTGAGGTCACTCGTAGAAGACGAGTTCGATAGACTCGGGGTGTACGCACCGAGGCAACGAGGTGTTAAGCCCACGAGCACTAACAGACCGAGCCACATTCATTGGCGCTGACGCGCCACGACTCGCATGAGTTCAGGCGGTATCTGGATCGCACGTAGACACGGTTGTTCCGAACCACGACCGACACAGGCGTCTCGTCCTGTCATGAAGCCAAGACGAGTCTCGGTTCAACTCCGAGAGTCGGCATAAAGGCGGCCAGAGCGGTGGGGACACACCCGTACCCATTCCGAACACGGAAGTTAAGCCCACCAGCGTACCGTGAAGTACTGGAGTGAGCGATCTTCTGGGAACCACGGGTCGCCGCCTGCCCATTCATACGGGAACCATCCCACTCAGCCCACGGACAGCGCGTCCGTGGGCTTTCTTCATATCCCGCGAACT
>NZ_SGUC01000067.1 GCF_005435165.1 Halorubrum sp. GN11_10-6_MGM
TGATGCACTCCCGACGTTCAATCTCGTCGCAATGGTATCAATACTGCTTACAGACGACAACCAACGGGTCGGTGACCTCGTTGGAGATACAGTCGTCGTCAAGCAACAGTAACCGGAACGGATCGGTATCTGCTTGACTTGTATTGACCGATCCGTGAGTCTTCTGTACTGATCGCAGGGAAGACAAACATATCACTTTCTAAGTATTTCAACAGAGCCAAATTCTACTAAGTGGAGAAACCGTATTAAATCACACATAGTTATTCTCTTTCGTTAAAGAAACCTATATAGGTTACAAAACCACGTTTTAGCACATCACACTTATATTCGTAGTCTCTGAAGAATAGTTTGATGAGTTCAAAACAAGACGATCTTAAGGAGACAAACACCGAGGCCCGCTTCGAGTTCAAAAAGGAGGAGAAGTCCGCGTTCAAAAGCGAGAAGGGCCTCACCGAAGAGACGGTCCGCGTCATCTCGGAGGACAAAGGCGAGCCGGAGTGGATGCTGGAGCGCCGCCTCCGCGCACTCAAGCAGTTCCAAGAGATGCCGATGCCGACCGACTGGCCCGGGCAGCCCGACCTGAGCGAGGTCGACGTCGACGAAATCGTCCCATACATTCGGCCGGACGTCGACGTCCGCGCGGGCGTCGACGACTGGACAGAACTCCCGGACGATATCAAGGACACCTTCGACAAGCTAGGTATTCCAGAGGCGGAGAAGAACGCGCTCTCGGGCGTCGGCGCCCAGTACGAGTCCGAGGTCGTCTACCAGAACATGCAGGAGCGCTGGGAGGAGAAAGGCGTCATCTTCTGTAACATGGACGAGGCCGTCCAGGAGCACGAGGAGCTCGTCCGAGAGCACTTCATGACGAAGTGCGTCCCCCCGAGCGACAACAAGTTCGCGGCGCTTCACGGCGCTATCTGGTCCGGCGGCTCGTTCGTCTACGTCCCCGAAAACACCACGGTAGACATGCCGGTTCAGGCGTACTTCCGGATGAACTCCGAGGGGATGGGCCAGTTCGAGCACACGCTCATCATCGCCGAGGAGGGCTCGGAAGTCCACTACATCGAGGGCTGTTCGGCGCCGAAGTACTCGAAGTTCAACCTCCACTGCGGTGGCGTTGAAGTGTTCGTGGGCGAGGACGCTCACGTCCAGTACTCGACCGTCCAGAACTGGTCGAAGAACACGTACAACCTCAACACCAAGCGCGCCATCGCCGAGAAGGGTGGCCGCATGGAGTGGATTTCGGGGTCGATGGGGTCGAAGGCGACGATGCTGTACCCGTCGACGATCCTGAAGGGCCGCGGCGCCTCCGACAACCACATCACCATCGCCTTCGCGGGCGAGGGCCAGGACATCGACACCGGCGCGAAGGTGTACCACAACGCGCCGGAGACGAAGTCGACCGTCGAGTCGAAGTCGATCGCGAAGGACGGCGGCCGCACCAACTACCGCGGGCTTGTCCACATCGCGGACGGCGCCGAGAACTCCTCGACCGCCGTGGAGTGCGACGCGCTGATGTTCGACAACGAGTCGACGTCGGACACGATGCCGTACATGGAGATCAACGAGTCGAAGGTCGACGTCGCCCACGAGGCGACCGTCGGCAAGATCGGCGACGAGGACATCTTCTACCTCCAGTCGCGCGGTCTCGACGACGACGACGCGAAACAGATGATCGTCTCGGGGTTCATCGAGCCGATCACGGAGGAGCTGCCGATCGAGTACGCCGTCGAGCTGAACCGGCTCGTCGAGCTGGAGATGGAGGGTTCGCTCGGGTGATTTGATGCCAGAGTGTACACATTGCGGGGGCCACGTCTCGCAGCGATTCGTGACCGTATTCGGGTTAGACGGCGGTGACGTCGTTGCCTGCCCATCGTGCTCCAGTAAAGCGAACATCGCAGAAACAGTGTTAAATCGTCGCTGACAGCGAGCCATGGAACACTGTTTCGCGTGCGATACCGACTACGGGTACCTTGGAACGCCGCCGCACGAGGGTACCTGTCCGGCTTGTGGCTCGCCGTTCGTTACGCCAGCGGGCGAGCTCAACGTCGTCGACACGACAGCGTGGGAGAGTGCCGCAGGGCTCTCGACCATCCACGTGACGACGGTCGACGACCGATCCCGTCGCTTCGAGTTCGTTGTTGCGGCGCGTCGTGGACGCGGAGAGCTCGTCTGTCTCGCGATCGATGGGACGGCGGTACCCACTGAGACGGCGTGGTCAGTCCCGTCTGCCGTCGCTACGAGAGTTACCGCACACGGGATCAGGATCAGCGACTCGACGCCGGTTCAGCGCACATGACCAACAGTACAGGCCAGACACGCGGTCGTGGCTGTTCTGTCACAAGCAAGAGAGGTGATGCTACGTGATGAACGAGCGCACTACCGAAGAGCGACCTGAGACCGTTTCTCACGAAGATGAGAGCGATAGCCACTCATCAAACGAAATCGGCGACGAACGGTCTGTTACCGACTCCGTTTCGGGGGCGAACACGGACAGACAGTCTCAATATCAAACTACGTGTCCGGAGTGTAGCGGGCGACTTCGCCGAGCTGACGATGACGTGGACACAGTCTGTGACGACTGTGGACTTGTTGTGCCGGATGCGACGCTCGATACGAGTATCACACTGTACACGCCGAACGGAACTAGTGAGAAGGAATCTCGCGTCGGACCATCGAGCACGAACCTCTTACACGATAAGGGGTTGTCGACGATGATTGGGTGGCAAGACACCGATGCGAATGGAAACGCGCTATCGGGAGAACGGCGACAACAGATGCGTCGACTTCGGAAGTGGGATGCTCGATTTCGACGACGCTCATCGTCCGATAAAAATCTCATGCATGCGCTCGGTGAGATCAATCGTATGGCCTCCGCGCTCGGTGTACCAGATAGCACTCGAGAAACGGCAGGGGTCATCTACCGACGGGCACTCGACGAGGGGCTCCTTCCGGGTCGGGCTGTTGAAAGCGTCGCTACTGCGGCGTTGTACGCGGCCAGTCGTATGGATACCGCGCCACGCTCTATCGACGAGGTCTCGACGGTAAGCCGTGTCGAGCAAATCTGCGTTGAGCGGGCATATCGACACGTCTCACGCGAGCTCGGGTTGGAGATTGCTCCGACAGATCCCCGTTCGTTCATCGGACGGATCGCGTCGGACGTGGGGTGTACGGACGCGACGGAGCGAGAGGCACGACGGCTCGCCAGCGAGGCGATTGAAAAAGGCGTTCACAGTGGGAAACATCCAGTGGGCATCGCCGCAGGGGCACTGTACGCGGCTGCCAGACGATGCGATGAGTCGCTCCGACAGGCCGACATCGCTCGTGTAGCAGACGTGAGCGAGATGACGATCCGGAACCGATACCCCGAGGTGTTGGCCGCAGCGGACGCTGAAGAGATGATAGACACAGAGAACAGTTAACCTGCGTGTGAGCAGGGTTGCGCTCAGAACTGTTTGCCGAGGGTTGGAACTGTTTTTGTATATACTGTTCGTATCAACACCAATGAAAGACATCGAGAGCTCAAAAAGAGAAAACAAGCGAGGGTCAGACTGGTACCAGACACTCGTTGAAGAGGTGAACGACCTTGCAACAGTCGTCGATACCGATGGAACGATAACCTACGTCAGTCCGGCCGTCAAACGCATTCTCAGCTACGATCCCGACGAGTTGGTCGGCCACGAAGGGTACGAATTCGTCCATCCAGACGACCGAGAGCGAAACGCCGAGGCGGTCGAAGCGGTTCTGTCGAACCCGTCCGAATCTGAAACTGTCGAAGTTCGGTTCAAGCATGCTGACGGATCGTGGCGCTGGATCGAGGCCACAATGAGGAATCGACTCGATGACGGCCTCATTGACGGGATCCTTCTCAGCAGTCGGGACATCACTGAGCGGAAAGAGTACGAAAGCGAAGCTCGGGAACTGGCCGAAGAGTACGAAGCTCTCTTGGAGAATGTAGAGGACGCGATATTTCTTATTAATGTTGAACACGGTGATGGTACTGTCAAATTCGAGTTTGAACGGCTCAGTCCGTCCTACGAACGGCAAACTGGTCTAACGACTGAGGACGTACAAGGTCAGACACCACGAGACGTATTCGGCGACGAGCAGGGGGCAGACCTCGAAGCAAACTACCACCGCTGTGTCAACGCTGGTGAACCAATTTCGTATCAAGAGGAGTTACGGGTCGGAGAGAAGGCACGCTTCTGGCAAACGAAACTTGCACCGGTCGTCACCGATGATGAGGTAACTCGTCTCATCGGGGTCACTCGGAATGTCACCGAGCGCGTTGAACGAGAGCGACAGTTACGGCAACAGAACGACCGGCTTGACGAGTTTGCGAGTGTTATCTCTCACGACTTACGCAGCCCGCTCAACGTCGCACAAGGTCGTGCGGCGCTCCTCGCCGGACAAGCAGAAAGCGAGCATCTCGACCCTCTCTTACGAGCGCTCGATCGAATTGAAGCAATTGTCGAGGATACGTTGACTCTCGCACGACAGGGAAACACGATAAACGAAACAGAGCCGATCAGTTTGACTGACCTCATCGGAAAGTGTTGGGCCACGGTAGAAACTCACGACGCATCCATCGAAATTGTTGATGAAATAACGTTCCAAGGTGACCCAGATCGGTTACGACACGTGTTCGAGAACCTGTTCCGGAACGCTGTCGAGCATGGTGGGCTTGACGTGACCGTTCGTGTTGGGCGTCACGGCGAACAGGGAATATATGTCGAAGACGACGGGCCAGGAGTCCCGGCAAACAAGCGCGAAGAAGTGCTTGAACCGGGCCATTCGTCGGCTAGTGGTGGTACTGGTTTCGGATTGACTATCATAAAACGAATCGTGGAAGCTCACGGGTGGGAGCTGTCCGTAACTGAAGGAACAGATGGTGGCGCACGGTTCGAGTTCGAGATGAGGGGATAGAGGAGGCTATTCGGTCGAATCCAGTCTCTGGTAGATCAAATGATTTGAACTCACCGGAACAAAATGTCCTACCGATTCAAGTACAACTTCTAATACCTACCCCCAATTCAGATAGTGTGAACCTAGGTCGGCTCTAATCCGGTCATTTCTGTCTCAGCAAGAAGCTCGGATAGACTCGTCTTCAGAGCGGTATGAGATTAGAACTCCCGTACTGCTATTATTTCATCCGTTGTAGTTTAACGCTTCACGCCAGCGCTGTCCCTTGATTCGATATCGTTGAGACTACCTGTCACAGAAACCCGGTGGCTGCTGTGAGTTACCAACCACCGGATTCAGTGATTGTCAACCGG
>NZ_SGUC01000068.1 GCF_005435165.1 Halorubrum sp. GN11_10-6_MGM
TCGTCAAGGCGGTTGACGAGAAAGTTAAGAAGCTGGTCCTCGTGAATCACACCGTCTGCTTGCTTGGTTTTAGACACACCTTCAGCAAGCAGACGTTCTAACTAAGCGGCTTTGTGAAGTACTGATATTAGCGATGCGACAGCTCCGCATGTCGTGGTACTCCCGCCAATAGAGACACTCCGCCACCATTCGGCACGATCCGAGAGTGAGCAGAGTCTATTGAGAGAACGCGTTGTCAACGAGACTATCCGCCTCAGAGTTTTCCTCTCGAGAGATATGCTCAATCTCAAATGATTCGAACTCTTCCACCAGTGTTTGTACGCGGTCATGGAGCTCTCTGAGGCCGGCATCATTAACATCATACTCACCTTTGACCTGCTTAACAATTAGCTCCGAATCGCCTTTTGCTATTATGTGATCACACTCGTTCTCCACAGCGAGATTGAGTGCTTGTATGAGTGCGTTGTACTCTGCCTTGTTATTCGTTGACTTACCAATGTGGGCACTACCTTCTTCTTCCCAGCTGTTTGATTTCACGATATATCCGATAGCAGATGGTCCTGGGTTAGGTTGAGAGCCCCCGTCAAATTTTATCTCGGTTGTAGACACGTTTTTATGCTAGGTCAGAACCGTATATAATCCGTACATTCCACCAGAGTAAGACGGTTCTGCCTGTGGTGGCATATCCGCCAGGTCATGTCCACCCAGCGCCTCTCAGACCACTTGCCCGAATTAATCGCCTGAGACGACGAACGCTGCCGTCACTAATTCGGGCTCTTCAGGAGTGACATGCTGCTCTTCGTCAAGCCGTGAGAGTTCGGCTTCACGCTCGCGACGGAGCTTGTCCAGCTGTTGTCTAGCGTTACCGATGGGTGCCGACATATCCTTATTTGGGCCATCCTGAGACTCGTACTGTTCGAGTCGATCTTGCCAGGTCTCGATCTGCTCTTCAAAATGTCTCTCAGCATGTTTCCGCTTGATTGAGACTTCCCGCTCGCGTTCCTCGCGAGCTTCCTTCGCAAACGATTCTACTTCATCCCACGCACTCATCTCGGCGACACTGTGGAGCTCCTCAGCCATCGAAGCTAACCGGTCAAGTTCTGGAAACTGATCAATTTCATCAGACGATAGCGTATCAGTGTACTTGGGCTTCCCACTCGCCACCTCTCGGTCTGTATTGACGTACAACCAGGCTAGCTTCTCCGTGACGGCGTCCCCTGCCCCTGAGACGTACCCAAGTCGGTATGTGAAACAAATGCCTGGTGTGGGCTCTTGGCCGGCTGCGATCTTGACTGTGATATCGCCTTGTAGACGGTCCGATTCAAGACAGAAGTCGATGATTGATTGGACTAGTGGATGGTCCAGCGCGATGAATTCGACGTCGTCCTGCTCGCGAGCGACTTTTTGAGAGAAGGTGGCCTGCTCATACTGTCCAGAGACTTGGCCCCCAGAGAGCACATTCGGCACCTCGAGCTGGAAGACGTCTCCCTCGGAACGGGCAGGTCCAGGGCGAACACCTCTAATGTCTCCCCCAAACTCATCGAAGAACTCGCGCACAAGGATTTCAATATCGTCTTCACTGACATCACCGTGCTGGCTTCGATCGATCACGTCGAGGATCTCTTCATCCTCATCAGAGAGATCGAATCGATCTCGAATGAGGAGTTCGTTCTCAACCGTCTCGAGTGCCTCCTGTCGCTCTTTAACAGTTTTCTCGATGTCCGCAATAACCTCGTCTTGCGATTGGTCTTCAGCGATCGCAGCCATAATGGTCTGGTCAAGGTCAACGTCCTCAAGAACCCTACCGAGGACATCCGATCGCATCCCGAGGTCGGACTCGATTTGATTCATCTTCTCGACGAGGAGGTTGAGTATCTCGCTCTCCCGAGTGTCCTTGAAGAACAGATTTCGGATCTCAACAGTGTGTTCCTGACCGTACCGATGGAGGCGACCCATCCGCTGGTCGATCCGAGTAGGGTTCCACGGGAGGTCGTAGTTGACCATGATGTGGGCGAACTGTAGGTTGAGTCCTTCCTGAGCTGCGTCTGTTGCGAGCATGAGATTGGCCTCTTCCTCAAACTGAGCCATCTCTCGACGTCGCTTGGCTTGGTCGAGATCACCGTAGATCTGAGTGACGTCGTACCCAGCGAATATCTCGTCGCGAAGATATTCGAGCGTGTCTGTGTACTCGGTGAAGATGAGGATCTTCTCGTCCGGATCGTCGTCGAGAATTCGATCGACAAATTGCTTGAGCAGTTGCGCCTTGCTGTCCGTCTTGATCTCTTTCGCCTGCTGCCAGAGCGCTTTGACTCGGTCCAGTTCGGCCTGAACCTGTGTCTGGTTCTGAGCCAGAGTTACCGTTTCTAGTTCTTGCTCAACTCGTGTCCGCTCCGCGTCAGTCAACGTTTCCGGCTCAGTGCTATAGCGTGGGATCAGTTGCTGAACGTCTTCTGGGAGTTCCTCAGCGATAGCATCACTTTGGATCGCTCGCATTCGGTTTTCGAGCGACTTGCGTATCGCGTAAATGCTTGAGACAAGGCGCTTCTGGTAGATGACCATCGTGAAGCCGACAGCTTGGTTCTCCTCCTGCTGAGCGAGGTTGTAGTACTCGCGAATGTATTCGGTCACACCATCGTACAGCTTCCGCTCCGCCGGTGACATGTCGACACCAAGCGCTTCCATATTCTTTTCGGGGAACATTCTGGTCCCATCGGTCTCGTACATGTTGTCCTTGAGTCGGCGGATCATCAGGTCCTCAAGACCGCCTGGGTCGATGTCCGACTCGTGACCAAATCGGTACGGATCCAGCAGATCGGTGAGGAAGTAGAACTGGTCGGACTTGCCCTTGTGTGGTGTCCCCGTCATTAGCAGGAGCGCATCTGAGCTGCGCGCAACTGCTTCACCGACCTTGTAGCGCTGGGTCCGCTCAATCGAATCATCGCTCGACCGGCGAGCGGTAAGGTGGTGTGCCTCGTCGAATACCGCGATGTCCCATTCCTCTTCGAGATTTCTCAGTGCTTCGAGGACGTCGTCCTGCTTCGCAAAGTCGACAGAAGTGATGATGAGATCCTCTTGGAGCCAGACGTTCTGGTTTGGGTGTGACTTCCGATGGGTCCGGACCGTATCGCGGTCGTAGATTACGAAGTTGCGGTCAAACTTCTTGCGCATCTCTTGTTGCCATTGGACCGTCAGCGGTGCTGGGGCAACGATGAGGACGCGTTCGGCTCGACCACGAGCGATGAGTTCCTCAATGACAATCCCGGCCTCGATGGTTTTCCCGAGGCCGACCTCGTCGCCGATGAGATATCGGTGATCGTACGAGTTCAGGATTTCGTACGCAGCTTTGACCTGGTACGGTTCGATCTCGATCCGATTATTCGTCAACGAGAGGAATCGGTCGTATCGATACGCGAGATCGAGGCGGGTCGCACGCTCGCGAAGGTCGTGGTGGAGCGGGTCGTCGATCTGTTTTGCTGCGAGCCGGTCGACGATTGAATCGATCTTTTCGATATGTGGAAGCCCACTGGGTAGCTTCTGAAGTTCGCCCTCGCTGGTGTAGACGTGTAGTAGGTGGGAACCATTCGGCCGCTTCTCGACTTTTGTTATTTCTCCTTGCCCACCAGCAAACTTGACGCGGATACCGACCTCAAAATTTGTCATTTATCCATACTATTAGTAAATAACCGCTCAATTTGGTTCTGGAAGTTCGTGAATGCTTCTTCTGCTTCTTCTAGTGTGCTAACTCCTGTGACAATACACTGACCATTAGTAGGGATTGTGATTAAACAATCCGCTTCCTCTGGCCAGTAGTATACGAACGGTGATTGTTCAGGCTCATATCAATATTTTCCAGTCCTAATGCCACAACGAGGTTATCTAAGTCAATCTCACGACTAAGTTCCCCTTTACAGATTAGATTCTGTATCTCAGGCCGACCTCTCTCAAAGTCATATTTAACCTCCAATTCCTGTAGTACATTATTAAGACGCTTGTAGAGTTCACTCACCTGTTCCTCGGTCCTTACACCTACTATGGTGTAGGAACCAGATGAAAATAGGATAACAACTGGTCCCTCTTGGCTAAATCTGAGTTGAAGACCGGGGAATTGCTCTGGCTCATACTGAACATCTTCAATGTTGAGATCGTTATAAATGGCATGTAAGTCTAATTCCTCTCCGATATCTCCGGAAGCAACAATATTTACGATATTCATTTTAAAAATCAGTTGTTAGATGAGCGATATTCACCGCTCACCAACAGAGGACTCGATCAACTCTATCTGATCCTCGGAAAGATTGTACAGTTCATATATCAATTGATCAATCTGTGTTTCTAACTCTATGATTTCTTCGTTAAGATTCTCTGCTGTGGAAGCAATCTCGATATACCGAGCCATTCCATCCTCAACGTCATCTAATTCTGGCAACTGGAGCTCACTAAGCCGATCAATTAATGACTTAGTTTTTGTAGCTGTCTCACGGAATCCTGCGAAGCCTCCTGCTTCCTCAACAGCGACAGGTACGAAATCAAGTAGTAATCGTTCCAACATGTGATCAAGTCCGACGAATTTCATTGCCAGAAGAGATTCTGTTTCCGTATAGCCCCATCGGTCTGTTTCGTGTTCCTCGGGGTTTTCAGGTTTGTATCGAGCAGTTGCGTACAAATTCACCGTTCCATTTTCTTGTTTGATGCTTATTTCTCCCAATCTGAGGCTATCCTTCTCATCTGTTGTTTTGGTAAGAACTGTTTCATTAATATTGCTTGCTGGCATGTACAATTCACCAAGACACTGACCGTCAGAGTAATTCCCCAGAGTACGTGTTTACCCTGAAGACTCAACAATCGGAGCAGCTTGATCCCGTGAGATCATCTCGTTGTCGCGGACAACTCGCCTGAGTTCGTCGTAAGGATTGCGTCCCTGCTGGCGCCACGTCGCCA
>NZ_SGUC01000069.1 GCF_005435165.1 Halorubrum sp. GN11_10-6_MGM
GCGTCAGATCTTGAAACGTATCGAGAACTGGTCTGTTCGATCTTTCACGACTACGCCGATCGGATAAGCTTCGCAAAGTCATGGATTGATCGCTTCTTATCTATTCAAAAGTTATGACTATCACTAAAGCCGCCGGCTGGGGCTTTGGAGTGGTTCGTCGTCGACCCGTCGACGGCCGTTTATACACGAGCGGCTGGGGCTTTGGCGGTCTTCACCGCCGATCCACGACCAGTTTTTTTATAAATGATCGACTGGGCCTCGCCGGAGATATCCACAGCACGGCCGTTCGACGTAGCAGAACGCGTCCGGAGAGACGCGAATCGAGGTCACCGCGTCAACCGATTTAAAAAGAACCCCCCGACAGACCGGTATCTCCTACCGCTTCCGACCGGACAGCGTCCCGGCCGCGCCGCGCAGCGCGCGGAGCGGGTTCGGGCGGCCGATGACGGTCTGAAGCCCGTACAGCGCGAGGACGGCCGCCAGCGCGCCCACCTGAACGATCTGCATCGGGTGGACCATCGCCACCACGCCGGCGACGAAGAAGGCGGCCCGGAGCCCGTAGGTCTGCCCGCGGCCGAACGCGAACCGGTAGTTGATCCCGTGGATGATCGCTATCGAACCGAGCAGCGCGAGGACGCCGGCCGACAGCGACGCGTAGCCGAAGGTGCCGGAGACGAGCTCCGGGTGGTAGGTGAACGCGAACGGGAGGACGAAAAGCGGCGCGGAGATGCGCAGCGCCTCCTTACAGCTCCCCCAGAACCCGCCGCCGGAGATGCCGCAGGTGACCGCGACGCAGGTCGCGATCGGCGGCGTCAGCCCGGCCAAGATGGCGGCGTAGAACACGAAGAAGTGGCCCGCGAACTCGGGCAGCCCGAACTGGCTGATAAGCGTCGGCGCGACGAGCAGCGCCACGACCGTGTAGGCGGCCGTCGTCGGCATCCCGAGCCCGAGGATGATACAGATGATCATCGCCAGCACGAAGGCGATGATCGCGATGCCGCCCGACAGGTCAAGCAGCGTGAGCGAGATGGCCGTCGGGACGCCCGTCGCCATGAGGATGTCGACGACGCCGTTGATCGCCGCGAGGATGATCGTCACGGGCGCGACGACGATCACCCCCTCACGGAAGCCGTCGACCGTCTGTTCGAGCGTGTCGACCAGCGCCTCGCGGTTGCTGTCGCCGTCCAGCAGCGCCTGGATCTGCGGGATCCCGATGCCGAAGACGATCATCGACAGCGCGGTGTACAGCGCGGCCGTCATCACCGTGTACTGGAGCACGCCCAGCACGTAGATCAGGATCAACAGCGGCACGCCGTACTTCACCGACTCGAGCACCATCGTCCGCCGGTCCATCTGCTCGCCGATCAGCCCGCTCATCTCGGGGTCGTCGATCTGCGGCGCCGCCACGTAGTGGACGGCCATCGCGATCGAGACCACCAGCACCGACGCCGGGATCAGCCCGGCGATGATGACGTCGACGTAGGTGACGCCCGTGATCAGCGACGCCATGATGAACGCCCCCGCGCCCATCACGGGCGGGAGGACCTGTCCGGACGTGGACGCGACCGCCTCGATCCCGCCGGCGGTCTCCGGTCTGATCCCGTTCTTCTTCATCAGCGGGATGGTGAACGAGCCGGTCATCCCGGCGTTAGCGGTCTGGCTCCCGTTGACGGAGCCGATGACCGCGCTCGCGATGACGGCCGTCTGGGCGATCCCCGAGTCGACGTACTTCGCCGACCGGACCGCCAGTCGGAGGATGAGGTCGAACGCGCCGTACGCCTTCAGCAGGCCGGCGTACAGGAGGAACAGCGCGATCCACGCCGCGACGAGCCGGGTGAGGAACCCGTAGAACCCGTCGACGCTCACCACGAGGATCCGGAGGATCCGCGACGGCCCGAGCCCCCCGTGGCTCAGCGCGCCGGGCATGTACGGTCCCGCCAGCCCGTAGCCGATCCCGATGAGCACGACCGCGAGGAACGTGATCCCGAACGAGCGCCACGTCAGGTAGATCATCGCGAGGGTGAACGCGAACGCCATCGCGATCTGCGGCTCGGTCGCGCGCCCGACCGTGTCGATCGCGACCTGCTGGTAGTTCAGGAAGAGGTAGCCGCTGGTCCCTAAGGTTATCAGCCCAGAGACGACGAGGAGCGCGACCTCGCCCCAGTTACGCTCGATCAGCGGATCGTCGAGCTCCGAGAGGACGTACAGCCCGAGGATGCCGCCGAGGAACGCCACGGCGTACTGGCCGCGGGGCATCTGCTGGGTGTACGAGTACCACATGACGATCATCCAGAACGGGATCGAGTAGGAGACGAGCGCCATGCGAAGCCGTTCTTCGATGCCGGACCCGAGCCGGAGGACCGCGAGCGCGACCCCGGCGACGCCGATCAGCCCGGCGACGCCGAGGATCGTCGCCGACCCGGCGAGTTCGTCGACGCCGAGGAGCGCCGGCGCGACGACGGTGGGGCCGAAGACGACGAGCGTCCAGAACGGCAGCGACAGGAGGTACAACCAGAGCTGTTTGCGGCCGCGGTCGCCCTCGGCGAGATCGAGCGACTCCTGGTCGCCGAGCAGGCCCTCGTCGGGTACGTCGGGGTCGTCTGGCGGATCGGTCGGATCGGTCGGAGTGTCTGAGTTGGTGGCCATCCGTCGGAAGGGTGGGGGCGTGTGTTACGGGTGAAAGTGGCGGTTTCCGCGCGGTGCGACTCGTCGGTCAGGTGGCTACTCGTCGCCGCGACTCCAGGAGTCGTTCCAGACGTCGTTCTCCTCGAAGAAGTTCGCCACGCCGGCGTGGATGTCGATGTCGGGGATCACGGTCTGGGTCATCGCCTCGGGCGAGTACTCCAGCGTCGTCGGGTCGGACTCGCGGAGCGTGTCCTCGTGCTCGATCGCCAGCCGGCAGATCTCCTCGGTCGCGCGGGCCGGGATGTCGGGGCTGAACGCCCACTGGCCGGAGAGCGCCCAGGCGGTGAGCGTGTCGGTGTACGCGGTGACGTCCTGCTCGTACCCGTACGGCTCGACCTCCTGTAAGATCGCGCCGGGGTGGTCCTCGATGACCTGGCGGAACTCGTCGTCGACCTCCAGCAGGTTCAGGCCGCCGCCGCTGCGCACGTCGACCTCCTGACACCAGCCGGAGAGGTTGACGCCGTTGGCGCCGTACAGACACAGCGCGTCGACGCGGCCCTCCTCGACGGCGCCCGGGATGTCCCCGGTGTCGACGTTGAGGATCTCGTTCTGCTCCCAGATGCCGGCCTCCATGAGGATCTCCTCGGTGAGCAGGCGCGTCCCGAACCCGGGCTGGATCGGGTAGATCGTGTAGCCGCCCTCGCGGAGGTCGGCGACGGACTGGACGTCGCTGCTCTCTAAGCCGACCCAGTGGATCTGCAGCGACGTGAACAGGAACCCCTGGTTCGGCAGCGTCTCGACGGGGTCCTCGGCGAACGGCCCCTCCTCGTTGAGCGCCTTCGACAGCGAGTTGTTGTCGACTCCCATCGCCGGGATCTGGCCGCTGTCGTACGCGTAGAGGTTCGCCGTCCAGCCCTGCGTCTCCTGAACGGAGATGTTGAGGAAGTCGCTGTGCTGGGAGGCGGCGCGGGCGAGCGCCTGTCCCGCGGCCTGCGTCGAACTGCCGGTGGACGTCCCGCCGATGGTGACCGTCACGTCGCCGCCGCCTCCCAGCACAGCGAC
>NZ_SGUC01000006.1 GCF_005435165.1 Halorubrum sp. GN11_10-6_MGM
CCCGCGGGGGTCGTACCGCGAGCGCCTCGCGCCGAACCTCCGCGCCCGCCACGCGATCATGTGGACCAGCGCGACCGTCGGCGCGTCGAGCCGGCGGTTGACGCACAGCAGCGAGGGGTGCGCCAGCCCGTCCTCGACGACGACGTCGAACCCCGAGAGCCGGGCCGCGAGTCGGCGGGCGCGGAGGTTCGGCGCGAGGCGCTCGCGGTACGACCCCCGCGGGAGCGAGACGACCTCGACCGCGTGTCCGCGCTCGCGGAGGCGGTCGCGGAGCCGCCGGTCGTAGTAGAAGCCGCCCGACTCGGACTCGATGTCGCCGGCGAGGACGAGGGCGACGCGCATCACGCGCTCACTCCAGCGCGCCGGCGTAGGAGACGCTCGCGACGTCGTCCTCGCGAACGGTCACGGCCAGTTCGGTCGCGGCCGGCGCTTCCACGTCGGCGAGCGCGTCGAACAGCGCCCGCGCCAGTCGCTCCGCGCTCGGGTTGCCGTCGAGGTGGTCGTTGAGCGTCTCGTCGCGGTAGCTGTCGGCGACGCCGCTCAGGGCTTCGACGGCGAGGTCGATGTCGAGCAGATAGCCGTGCTCGCCGAGGGCCGGGCCGCGGAACGTCGCCTCCGCGGTGAACGTGTGCGAGTGGAGTTCGGCCTCGTCCGCCGGCGGGTTCGGGACGGTGAGGTAGTGCTGTGCGACGAACGATTCGGTGACGGTCAGTTCGTACATGGGTAGGTGAAGAGGAGCTGGAGGGTCGGTTCGGTCTCGTCGGCGAGGCGTCGGTACGCGCTCGGCGCGTTCGAGACGGGGACGCGGTCGGTGACGAGTCGATCGGCGACGTCGAGGTCGGCGTCGAGCCGTCTGAGCTCGCGCCAGGCGGTCTCGCGCCGGCGTTCGCGGTCCCAGCGCCCGCGGAGTTCGGGCGCGATGGTGGTGACCTGACTGCTCCGGACCGTCACCCGCCCCCGGTGGAAGTGGTCGCCGAAGCCGAGGTCGGCGCGCTTGGTGCCGTACCACGAGCCGACGAGGACGCGCCCGTCGAACCGGGTCGTCTCGACGGCCGTCTCCAGCGTCTCCGGGCGGCCCGAGACCTCGACCGCGAGATCGACGCCGTCGCCGGCCCGCCCGCGAACGGCGTCGACGACGCCCGCGCGCCCGTCGTGTCGGCTCGGATCGACGACGGCGTCGGCGCCGAACTCGGCCGCGAGTCGGCGTCGGCGGTCCTTCGGCTCGACCGCGACGACGGTCTCGGCGCCGCTCCGGGCGAGCAGGGCCGTCGTGAGCAGTCCGACGACGCCCTGTCCGAACACCGCGACGCGCTCGCCGATCCGGGGGGCGGCGTCGAGCGTCAGGGTGACGGCGGTCTCGGCGTTCGCGAACAGCGTCGCCGTCTCCGGGTCGATCCCGTCCGGCACCGGCCGGACGGCGTCCGCGGGGACGGTGAACCGGCTCTCGTGGGGGTTAAAGGCGAAGACGGTCCGGTCGAGCCACCCCGGGTCGACGCCGTCGCCGACCGCCGTCACCCGGCCGACGACCGCGTAGCCGTAGCGGAGCGGGTACGAGAAGTCGCCGTCGAGCGAGGCCAGCTCCTCGTCGGCGACGGTCTCGGGGTCGAGCTCGCCGCGGTACGCCAGCAGCTCCGACCCCGCGCTCACCGCCGAGACGGACGCGGAGACGACCACCTCGTCGGGGGCCGGGTCGGGGTCAGCGGTCGAGACGACTTCGACGCGCCTCGGCCCGGCGAACTCCACCGCCCGTTCTGTTCCCTCGTCGCTCACGCGGACTCACCCGTCCGCGGCCGACGACCGAGAGGATTCGGCATTACCGATCGCACGGACCGATCGAACATAAAGCCCGGCGGCGACGATTACACGACAGAACGGCGTCGCCGGCCGCGGTCCCGCGGGTCCGGGAGTAGACATAAGCCCGCGGAGACCGTGTTTCGCGTATTCATGGCACGCTCCGACACCGGTGTCGACGTCGAATCGCTGACCCCCCTCCACTGGATCGGCATCCTCGCCGCGGCGGTGACCGGAATCGCTCACGTCGCTCTCGGCGTCCAGTTCGGCGGGACGTGGATGGTCCTGTTCTTCCTCGCGACGCTCGGGTTCGGCGCCGGCGTCGCGGCGGTGGTCGCGAACTACCGCCGACGGCTGGTGTACGCGCTCGGTATCCCGTTCACCGCCGGCCAGATCGTCATGTGGTACGTCCTCAACGACGTGCCGCCGATCCCGACGAGCCACGCGATCGACAAGGTCGCGCAGGTCGTGTTGATCGCCGTCCTCGCCGTCCTGCTGTCTCGGGAGTCGTAGTCCGCGTTCCGCATTTCGTCGTCGCACTCCCGCTGTCGCACTCTCGGTCAGTCGCTCCCCCGTCCCGCCGCGGTCGGCGGGTCCTCGCGTCCGAGCCGTCCCGTCGCGGCCGCCCAGTCGCGGGCGAAGCTCGCGAGCAGCGCCGCGAGCGCCACCGCCGCGAACGCGGTCAGCAGGGCCGACCGTCCCGCGAGTCCGACGCCCGGGAGGAGCGCGAGCGCGACGACGGCGAACTGCGCGGTGCCGACGACCGGTCGGAGTCGGCTCGGCGGCAGTTCGTACACCGGCTCCCCGGCCAGCCGCCGCCGCCACAGCGACCCGGCGTAGGCGTACCAAACGCCGCCCGCGATGAGGTACCACGCCGGGAGCGCACCGAGCGCGACGGCGACCGCGGCGCCGACGAGGACGGTCAGCGCGTCGGTGGCGCCGTCGAGCCGCGCGCCGAGGACCGTCTCGCGCGTGCGCCGGGCGACCGCGCCGTCGACCGCGTCGAGGCCGACCGCGCCGACGAAGAGAACCGCGGGGAGCCACGGAACCGGCGGCGACGCGACCGCCGCCCCGGCGAGGAGGACGGCGAGCCAGCCGCGGAACAGCGTGATCCCGTTCGCCGGTCCGAACCGCGGGGACGGGTCGCCGCCGTCGGGCGAGTGATTCGCTCCGAGGTTGGTCCACGCGTACGCGGCGAGGTACGCTGCGGGCAGCGATGCGGCGAGGACCCACGCGGTCCCGAGCGGGCGCCACAGCGCGGCGAGCCCGAGGACGCCGAGCGCGACGGCGCCCGCGAATCGGAGGCGGAGCCGAGAAGGTGGAGCCCCGGGCGACCCGGTCGCCGTCATCTCAGTCCGACCCTCGGTCCGCCGGCGGTTCGGCGCCTCGCTCGCCGCGCTCACGCGCTTCTCCGCCGTTATCCCCGACCCCCCCGTCGGCGCCGCTCCGCGCCGGCTCGCCGATCTCTTCCATCACGCGGGCGTGGAACTCGCGGAGGACGGCCGACTCGTCGTCGGCGATGACGGTGTCGGAGTCGACGAGCGTCGCGAGCCCGAACGCGAGCGGGCTGGGCGAGTCGACGACGCGGTGTTCCACCGCGAGGTCGCCGGCCGCGATCCGGCCGACCGCGTCGGAGATCCCGGCGACGTCGAGGCGGTCTTCCAACAGCTCGCGGTACGTCTCCTCCAGCACGGCGAACTCCTCCAGACCGGCCGCGAACGACAGCAGCATCTCGGCCGAGACCTGCTGTTCCGCGGCCGACTTCTCGTACCCCTTGTAGCGCTTTAAGATGAGCAGCGCCCGCCCGGCGTCGATCCGGAAGTAGCGCTGGAGGAGGTCCGTCCCCTGAACCGCCTCCCGGAGGTCCTCGCGGACCGTCTCGGGGTCGAGGTCGGCCAGAATCCCCGCCACGTCGACCTTGCGGTTCAGCGGGAGCGCGAGCGAGAACCCGCGGTCCGCGACCGCGACGGCGACGTTGGCGTCGGTCCGGTTCGCCACCTCGGCGGCGACGAGCCGCGAGAGCCCGTCGTTGAACCGCCGACCGTAGGTGGCGTGGACGTAGAAGCGGCGCTTGTACTCGCCCCGGTCCAGTTCCTCCTCGACGACGAGGCGGTCGGGCGTGGAGACGCTCTCGGGACCGGCGTACCGGACCTGCTCGTCGTACATCCGGGCGAGCGCGCGGACGGCGTTCTCGTCGAGGGGCAACTCGCGGAGCCACGCGCGGACCGCGGCCGGGCCAGCGTTCGGGTCGTCGCCGGCCAGCCGGTCGAGGAGTTCGCCTTGGAAGTCGAGGACCTCGCGCGCGAGGTCCGCAGAGAGGGGGAGACGCTCGGCGAACCACGACGGGACCGTCGGGCGCTCGCTCGTTCGGTCGACGTACACCTTCGAGCCGCGGCGGTAGCGGAACGCGAAGCGCTCGCCGCCCAGCGCGAACACGTCGCCGGACTCCAGCGTGTCGAGGTACGACTCGTCTAAGGTGCCGACCCACTCGTCGTCGCGCGTGAACACGTCGCACGTGAACGAGTCGGGGATCGTCCCCACGTTCGTCATGTAGATGACCCGCGCGAGCCGCCCGCGCTTCCCGACGAGCGTCTCGTCAACCGGGAACTCGGCGTGGTGATGCTCGCCGTCCGGCGGGTCGTTCGCGTCGCGCCACACCTTCGGGTAGACGTTCTTCTCCTCCAGCCCGTCGTAGTCACCCGTCAGATACCGCATGAGTCGCTCGTACGCGTCCTCGTCGAAGCCGCGGTAGGGGTGCGCGCGACGGAGCACCTCGCGGACCTCGCGGTCCGGTCGGATCCGGTTTATCGCCATCCCGTAGACGTGCTGGGCGGCGACGTCGTAGGCGCCCTCGGGCGGGAACACCCGGTCGACGAACCCGTCCTCGGCCCGCGCGAGCAGCGTCGCGCACTCGATCAGCTCGTCGCGGTCGAGGGCGAACACTCGCCCCTCGACGGTCTCGCCCGGACTGTGGCCCGCGCGGCCGACGCGCTGGAGCAGCGCGGCGACGGACTTGGGCGAGCCCACCTGAACCACCAGATCGAGGTGGGGCATGTCGATGCCGAGTTCGAGGCTCGTCGAGGTGGTGACGACGTCGAGGTCGCCCGCCTTCAACCCCTCCTCGACCCGGGTGCGCTGCGCCTCGCCGAGGCTCCCGTGGTGGACCCCCGAGTCGGACTCGTCGTAGCCGAACCGCTCGCGGAGCTCTTGGAGCGTGCGCTCGGCGCCCGACCGGGAGTTCGTGAACACCAGCGTGTTCTCGTGGGACGCGATCAGCTCGCGGAGCGACTCGTAGAACCGGTCGGTCACCGCCGACCGCGGCGTGTGGACGAGGTCGGCGGCGGGCGTCCGGAGTTCGAGGTCGAACTCGCGGGCGAACCGGGCGTCGACCACCTCGCAGGGGCGCGTCTCGAACCCGTCGGCGTCGCCGACCGCACCGCTCGCGCGCTCGCGGCCGACGAGGAACGACGCGATCCCGTCGAGCGGTTCGACCGTCGCCGAGCAGCCGATTCGTGTGATGTCACCGGGCTCGTGCGCCGAGGAGTCGCCGTCGGGGGCGTGCCGCGTCAGTTCGGTCAGTCGCTCCAGCGACACCGAGAGATGGGTGCCGCGCTTGTTGGCGGCCAGCGAATGGATCTCGTCGACGATCACGTACTCGACGCTGCGGAGCTTCTCCTTGAACTTCGGCGAGTTGAGCAAGATCGCGAGCGTCTCGGGCGTGGTGTTGAGCACGTGCGGCGTCTCCGAGAGCATCGCCTGCCGGTCCGCCTTCGAGGTGTCGCTGTGGCGGATCGCCTGCCGGACGCCGGGGTCGTAGGCGTCGTCCGCGTCGGAGTTGCCGGCGTCGCCTCCGTCCGCCTCCGCCGCGGCGACCGCCTCGCCGATCCCCGCAAGCGGGGCTTCGAGGTTCCGCTCGATGTCGTTTGCGAGCGACTTCAGGGGCGAGACGTAGAGGCAGTAGACGGCGTTCTCCAACTCACCGGCGCGGTCGCGCGCGAAGAGGTCGTCGAGGACCGCGAGGAAGGAGGCGAGCGTCTTCCCGCTGCCCGTCGGCGCGGCGACGAGGCAGTTCTCCCCGGCGTCGACGTGGGGGATCGCCTCGCGCTGCGGCGGCGTGAAGAAGCCGCCGTTCTCGGCGACGTACTCGCCGAAGCGCTCGACCCACCAGCGGCGGACCGGCGGCGAGAGCCGAGCGAGCACGTCGGCGTCCCCGATCGGGACCGTCTCCGGATCGAAGTCCGGATCCGCGATAGCGCCGCGATCGACCGCGTCGCGGAGGAGCGCCCGCGCGGCGGCCTCGTCACCCCGGTCCGTGGTCTCGCTCACGGCGATCACGAGGGCTCGGGAAGGGAAATCGGTTGCGTCGATCGCAGCGGAAATCGCGCAACGCAGCTCTCTCCGTCGGCTCCCACCGGAACGCTCGGGGGAACCGACCCGTTTATCCGAGCGTCTTCCGTGTCGCAACACGTATGAGCGGCACCTCGCCGGAGCCCGACCGACGGATCGACCGGAACCTGTTCGTCACCGTCTCCGGCCCGCCGGGCTGCGGGGCCACGACCCTCGTGGAAGGGATCGCCGAGTCGCTCGACTGCGGCTACGTCTCCGGCGGCGAGCTGTTCCGCGAGATCGCGGCCGAGCGCGACATGAGCCTCTCGCAGCTCATCGCCGAGACCGGCGAGTCCGAGGAGATCGACCGCGCGCTCGACCGCCGGCTCCGCCGGATCGCCGAGAAGTGGGGGACCGCGAACAAGGCGTTCGTGTTGGAGTCCCGGCTCGCGGGGTGGATCGCCGGCAACCGCGCCGACGTCCGGATCTGGCTCGACGCGCCCGACGAGGTCCGCGCGGACCGCACGGCCGGCCGCGAGGAGATGACCTCCGAGATGCAGGTCCGCGAGGTCATCGAGGAACAGCGCTACAAGTCCTACTACGGGATCGATCTCTCCGACCGCTCGATCTACGACCTCGCGATCAACACGGGGCGCTGGGACGCCGAGGCGACGCTCGAGTTGGCGCTCACCGGCATCGAGAACTACGACGTCGAGGCCGACGAGGGCGCGTTCGACACGCCCGACTTCGAGATCTGAGCCCGCGGCGCCGACCGGTCGAGTCCTTTTAGTACGGTCGAGTGCCGCTAAATCCCCTCGATCCGCCGGAGCGCGCTCCTGACGTCGCCCGGCGTCGCGTACGGCCCGCCGCTCACCCGGTGGTCCGGCAGCAGGACGGGGATCGGGTTGTCGTCGAGCGCCGCCGTGACGGTCTCCAGGTCGTCGGCGTCGTCGGGGTCGAACCCGCTGAGCCGAGTGAGCCGACTCACGGAGACCTCCTCGCCGTACGGGAGGCTCCGGAGCGCCTCCAGCACTTCCCGCTGATCGGTCGGCACGGTGAGACCGAGCGCGACCTCGGCGAACTCGTCGCGCTCGCCGCCGAGGTAGGCGTCGACCCGGTCGAGCAGGTCGTGGTCTCCCTCGGCGTCCGCCGGCGGTTCCGCGGGGAACGACACCGAGATGACGCGGCCGCCGGCGAACCCTACCTGAACGGCCCGGTCGATCGCGCCGAACTTCCGGGCGTAAACGCCGGACGTACCCGACAGACTCATACCCACCAATGTTCGGGTCGAGCACTTAAACTATCGGCCGCCCGACGGCCTTCTGCGCGCGGGCGGGAGATCGGAGGCGGACGACACCTCCCCGCAAGCCTTATGAACAGATACGTACATTAGTGTATAGTAATGGACGATCCAGACGAGCTGGCGCCGGCGGTCAGGTCGATCCTGTCCGCCGCTCGGGAGCGGTCGACCGGGCGAGCGGACGCGAGCGGGACCGTCTCGGTCTCGCCGCGGGACCTCTCGGCCGCGTTCGAGCGGGCCGAGGCCGACGGGCGCGTCCCGCTTATCGCGGAGGTGAAGCCGACGAGTCCGACGACCGAGGGCACCCGCGAGGACGACCCGGTCGCGCTCGCGGAGGAGATGGTCGCCGGCGGGGCGGCCGCCCTGAGCGTCCTCACCGAGCCGGAACACTTCGGCGGGAGCGTCGACACCCTCGAACGCGTGCGCGCCGCCGTCGACGTGCCGGTCCTCCGGAAGGACTTCGTCGTCGAGGAGTCGCAGCTGGACGCCGTCGAGAGCGACGTCGTCCTCCTCATCGCCCGGTTCGTCGGCGACGACCTCCCGGACCTGCTCGCGGCCGCCCGCGATCGGGGGTTTCAGGTCCTCGTCGAGGTCCACGACCGCGAGGAGCTGGAGCGGGCGATCGACGCCGGCGCGACGACGGTCGGCGTCAACAACCGCGACCTCGCGGAGCTGGTCGTCGACCTCGGAACCTTCGAGTCCGTGGCGCCCCACGTCCCGGACGAGGTGACGCTGATCGCCGAGAGCGGTATCGGGTCGCCCGCGGACGTCCGCCGGATGCGCGCCGTGGGCGCCGACGCGCTGCTCGTCGGGAGCGCGATCATGGACGGCGATGTGGAGGCGAACACGCGGGACCTGACGCGGGCGGAGGCGGCGACCGACGACGCGACGGAGACAACGGAGACACCCACATGAGCGAGACCGACACGCGGACGACGGACGCAACGGACGGCGCGGCGCCCTCGCGGCGACCGGGTCGCGAGCGCGGGCGGGGCGACGGGAAGTTCGGCCGCTACGGCGGCCAGTACGTCCCGGAAGCGCTGATGCCGGCGATCGAGGAGCTGACCGACGCCTACGAGCGCTACGTCCTGAACAACGAGGACGGGTTCATGGACGAGTTCCGCGAGCGCCTCGCCGACTTCGGCGGCCGCCCGACGCCACTCCAGCGCGCCGACCGCCTCTCCGAGCGCTACGACACGGAGGTGTACCTCAAGCGCGAAGACCTCCTCCACGGCGGCGCCCACAAGCTGAACAACGCGCTCGGGCAGGTCCTCTTGGCGAAGTACATGGGTAAAGAGCGCATCATCGCGGAGACCGGGGCCGGCCAGCACGGCACCGCGACCGCGATGGCGGCCGCGCACCTCGATATGCCCTGTACGATCTACATGGGCGAGCGCGACATCAACCGCCAGCGCCCCAACGTGTTCCGGATGAAGCTCAACGGCTCGGAGGTGAAGCCGGTGACGACGGGCCGGGGCACGCTCAAGGAGGCCATCTCCGAGACGATGCGCGACTGGGCCGCAACGGTCGAGGACACCCACTACGTGATCGGCTCGATCGTCGGCCCCCACCCGTTCCCGGTGATGGTCCGCGACTTCCAGGCGGTCATCTCCGAGGAGGCCCGCGAGCAGGCGATCGAGAAGACGGGCGGGCTCCCGACCGACGTGGTCGCCTGCGCCGGCGGCGGCTCGAACACGATGGGCGCGTTCGCCGAGTTCGTCGACGACGAGTCCGTCGCGCTCCGCGCGGTCGAGGCCGGCGGATCGACCCTCGAAGTCGACGAGGAGGCGGGCGTGGCGCCCAACTCCGCGTCGCTTTTCGCGGGCGAGGAGGGCGTCCTCCACGGCGCCCGCACGAAGCTGCTCCAGGACTCCGACGGGCAGATCATGGAGAGCCACTCGGTGTCGTCCGGGCTCGACTACGCCGGCGTCGGCCCCGAGCTCGCGTACCTCGTCGACGAGGGGCGCGTGGAGCCGGTCGCGGTCGACGACGACGCCGCGCTGGAGGGGTTCCACCGACTCTCCTCGACGGAGGGGATAATCCCCGCCTTGGAGACGGCGCACGCGTTCGGCTACCTCGAAGAACACCACGATGAGCTCGGCGAGCGCGTGGTCGTGAACGTCTCCGGTCGCGGGGACAAGGACCTCGACGCCGCCATCGAGGAGACGGACCAGCGAGACCTGCCGAACGCGCCGGACATGTCGATGTTCACGGAGGGGATCTGAATGGCGGAGACGGGCAACTCCGACGCGATCGCCGCGGCGTTCGCCGACGGCCCCGCCTACGTCCCCTACCTCGTCGTCGGCGACCCGGACTACGAGTCGTCGAAGGCGTACGTCGAGGCGTTAGACCGCGGCGGCGCCGACGTGATCGAACTCGGCCTTCCCTTCTCCGAGCCGATCGCCGAGGGGTCGACGATCCAAGAGGCCCTCGTCCGCTCGCTCGACGCGGGGATGACGCCGGAGCGCTTCTTCGAGTTCGCGGAGGAGGTCGACGTCGACGCCGCCGTAGTGTGTATGACGTACTACAACCTGATCTACCAGTTCGGCACCGATCCCGGCCCGCGCCCCTTCGTCGAGCGCGCCGCCGCGGCCGGGATTCAGGGGCTCGTCGTCCCCGACCTGCCGGCCGAGGAGGCGGACCCGCTGCGAGCGGCCTGCGACGAGTTCGGCCTCGACCTCGTCTTCATCGTCGCGCCGACCACGCGCGGCGACCGCCTCGACCGGATCATGGAACACGTCTCCGGCTACGTGTACGTTCAGGCGCGTCTCGGCACGACCGGCGCCCGCGACGACGTCTCGGACCAGACGACCGCGAGCCTCGACCGGCTCCGCGAGTACGACGTGCCGAAGGCGGTCGGGTTCGGCATCTCGACCGGCGAGCACGCCGAGCGGATCGTCGCGGGCGGCGCCGACGGGATCATCGTCGGCTCGGCGCTCGTCGACCTCGTCGCCGAAGGCGTCGAGGACGACCTGTCGGCCGAGGTGGTGGCCGACCGGCTGGAGGCCCTCTCCCGCGAACTCACGGACGGCGCGGAGCGCGGCTACCGCTCCCGGACCGAGACGGTCGAGTCCGCCTGAGGCGGCGCGCCGCGCCGGACCGATACGAACCAATACGGCCCCGAACGAAACCGACTTACCTCCGATTGCCACACCCTCACACAACGACCGACCTCACAATGACAGCAGGACTCTCGGCACGACTCGACCGCATCTCCACGAACGACCGATACCTCATCGTCCCGATGGACCACGGGATCACGATGGGCGCCGTCGAAGGGCTCGTCGACATCGAGTCGACCATCGACGGCGTCACGAGCGGCGGGGCGGACGCGGTACTCACGCAGCGAGGGATCGCCGACCGCGTCCACCCGAACAAGAACGACGCGGGGTACATCGTCCACCTCAACGGCTCGACGACGATCGGTCCCGACGAGAGCGACAAGCGCGTCACCGGCACCGCGGAGGACGCCGTACGCGCCGGCGCCGACGCCGTCTCCTTCCACATCAACGTCGGCTCAGACCACGAGCCGGACCAGATCGAGGAGCTCGCCGAGCTGACCGCCGACGCCGAACGGCTCGGGCTCCCCGTCCTCGCGATGGCGTACGCGCGCGGTCCGGGCGTCGACGAATCCGATCCCGAGTCGCTCGGCCACGCCGTCCGGCTCGCCGAAGAGCTCGGCGCCGACGTGGTGAAGACGGGCTACTCCGGCGACGGCGACTCGTTCGCGCGCGTCACCGAGTCGACCCGCCTCCCGGTCGTCATCGCCGGCGGCTCGAAGGGGACCGACCGCGAGACGGTCGAGATGGTCCGCGGCGCGATGGACGGCGACGCCGCCGGAGTGTCGATGGGACGGTCGATCTTCCAGCACGAGGACCCCGAGGGGATCGCGCGGGCGGTGTCGTCGGTCGTCCACGAGGACGCGAGCGTCGAGGAGGCGCTCCGAGCCGGCGGGTTCGTCGAGGCGTAACGGCGTCGCGTTTTTCCGGCGTTTCAGCAGGCGACGCGTATCTGCCGCTCTCGCTCCGGCTCTCCCACGGCCCCGCTCGCGTCGACAGCCTGCTCGACGTGGAAGACGGTCACGGACTGTAACTCGCGGTCCGAACGCTCGCAGAGGTACGACGCCACCGGTCGGTACCGCGACTCCCCCGCGTTCTTCATCCGGAACCCGAACTGATGCCAGAGGGTCGTCGGATACGTCTCCGCCGCGTCGGGCGGTCGGTCGTACGTGGGCTCCTCGCCGTCGCGGAGGTCGATTGCGTCGCCCGATTCGAGCGTGCCCGCGGCGACGTACCAGCCCGAGGCGTCCGGGGGGTTCGGGGCGAAGAAGGACCAGCTCACCTCCGACAGCTCGCCGACCGACTCCGACGCCGGGAGGTCGACGAGCCCGACCCCCGCGGCCTGCCACCACACGAGCGCGACGAAGACCCCCACGAGCAGCGCGGCGGCTCCGACCCCGATCACGCGACGGCCCCGTGACGGGGTCGAGGACGCGGTCCCCGCGTCGGCTCCGCCGTCGTTCCGGCGCGGGCGGCTCCGATCCGCGAGCCGCAGGGACTCGGGGCGCTTCGGCGCGACGGCCTCGACGCGGTCCCACGCGCCGGGCGGGAGGAACAGGAGGAGGATCGCGCCCATGACGAACGGGAACACGGCGAGTCGCATCGTCGCGGCCATCCCGAGGTGCGCGGAGACGAACGCGGCGACGAGTGTGGTCCTCGACCGCCCGGTCGCGACGACCAGCAGGGGCGAGACGGAGAGGAGCGCGATCCAGAGCCAGTTGACCGCGGTGAGGGCCGCGGCGTACTCCGAGACGAGCGGTCCCAGCCCCACGGTGAACTCCCCCAACTGGAAGATCCGGGAAACGGCGCCCCCCGACATCCAGGCGTCGCTCCGGTACTTCGAGACCGCGTTCGCCGCGTATATCGACACGAACGTCAGGAGCGTGACCGCCGTGGCGATCGAACAGACCCGCGGGTCGGCGGGTTCCCCCCGATCGCCACTCGCTCGCTCGTCGGCGCCGTCGCGGCCGTCAGCGCTGTCGCGGCTGTCCCCGCCGTCGGCACCGTTGCGGACGCCACCGCCGCCGCCGCCGCGACCGTCCCCGCCGTCGCGATCGCCTCGCCGGTCCGAACCGAGCGACCAGCGGGCGTCGAGCGGGATGAAGAGGCTCAGGAACAGGAACGCGACCAGAATCGTGTTCCCGCCGTTGAGCACGTACGGGTTCCTCGCGTACAGCGACGCGAGCAGGACGAACGAGAGGCCGGTCGCCGCCCGCGTGCGATAGCCGACCAGAAGGCAGACGGCGGCGATGGCGGCGACCGCGAGGAGCCCCGTCTGGACCCGCGCCGACCCGGATATCGCGAACAGCGACGCGCGCTCCAACAGCGGGAAGGCCTCGGCGAGCGTCGATCGCGGGAGGACGCCGCCGTCGGTGTAGAACGTCCGCACCGCCGGGAGGCGATAGACCAGCAGATCCGCGAGGACGACGAGCGCCACCGCGATCCGGAACGCGCCGAGCGCTCGCGGATCGATCCCGAGGTGCGGCCGGGCGCGGTCGCGGAGGGATTCGCGCGCCGCGGCGTATCGCGACCCCGCATTCGAGAGGCGCTGGCGTGGTGGCGTCATGCGGAGGTGTACGTCTGAGGATGCTAGCTCAGCGATAAGTGCTTTGTCGTCCGCCTCGCGCCGTCCGCAACGCCCGACCCTTTCGCAGTTTTCAAGCCGGCGGGCCGTGAGGTTCCGGCAATGACACGCACGGTCTGGGTCAAAGCCGACGGCGCCGTCGGCGACTGGGAGGCGCGGAAGCGACGGGTCACGGCCGCCATCGAGGCCGGCGCGGACTGGGTGCTCGTCGACGAGGACGACGTCGGGCGCGTCCGGGAACTCGGCGACGTGAACGTGGCGGCGTTCCGCTCCGACGCCGACGTGATCGACGACGCCGAGAGCGACGCCGAGGCCGACGCGTACTTCGTCGGGAAGGGCGGCGAGGGCGACGGGACGATCGACATGCCCGAGGACCTCTCCGGGTCGGCGGACCTCACCACGCTTCGCCGGCGCGACGACCGCGCGCAGGGCGCGTACGTCCGCGTCCTCGACACCGAGTACGAGGCGTTCGCCGAGGCGGCGGCAGACGAGGCCGAGTTCACCGTGGTCATCGGCGAGGACTGGTCGATCATCCCCTTGGAGAACCTCATCGCGCGGGTCGGCGAGGAGACCCACCTCATCGCGGGCGCGACGACGGCCGCCGAGGCCCGGACCGCCTTCGAGACGCTGGAGATCGGCGCCGACGGCGTTCTCCTCGACGCGGACTCCCCCGACGAGATCCGCGGCGCGGTCGAGGCCCGCGACGCCGCCGACCGCGAGACGCTCGACCTCCGCTACGCCGAGGTGACCGCGGTCGAACAGACCGGGATGGCGGACCGCGTCTGTATCGACACGGGGTCGCTGATGGACGACAGCGAGGGGATGCTCGTCGGCTCGATGTCGCGCGGACTGTTCTTCGTCCACGCGGAGACCGCCGAGTCGCCGTACGTCGAGTCGCGCCCGTTCCGCGTGAACGCGGGCGCGGTCCACGCGTACGTCCGCAACCCCGAGGGCGGCACCAACTACCTCGCGGAGCTGTCGAGCGGCGACGAGGTCCAACTCGTCGACACCGACGGACACACCCGCGAGGCGGTGGTGGGCCGAGTGAAGATCGAAAAGCGCCCGATGTTCCGGCTTCAGGCGGAGGTCCAGACCGACGACGGAACCGATCGAGTCGAGACGCTGATTCAGAACGCCGAGACCGTGAAGATCGCCACGAGCGAGGGGCGGAAGGCCGTTACGGAGGTCGAGCCGGGCGACGAGGCGCTCGTCTACTACGAGGACGTCGCGCGCCACTTCGGCGAGGCCGTCGAGGAGAGCATCATCGAGAAGTAGCGGGGTCGACCGCACGGGAGACCCCGTATGGCGAGCCGGCCATCGGCCGGCGAGTAGCGAGACCGAGCGGAGCGGGGTCGACGCGAACCGGTCGGAACCGGGCGTGTTCGCACCGACCCGAACACATTAGTGTGATACTTTTTATATCGCTGTCATATGGCTGTTGTTGACGAGAGCCGTCACGTCGCAGAGTCAGGGTTCGTCGAACGGGTACAACACCTCGCGGACGCAGCGAACCCGGCGTTCGCGGCCGGGAGCTTCCTCGTGCCGCTGGCGTTTCTCGCGGCGAGCGTCGCGCTCGCGAGCACCGAACTGCTCTTCTATACGCACGTCGCTGCGGGCGCGGTGTGGTTCGGCTTCGCGCTGATCTTCCCCGCGCTCATCGGCCCGACGCTCGGCGGGTTAGACGAGGAGGCGTCGGCCGCGGTGAACAAGACGCTCATCCCGAAGGCCGTCTTCTTCCTCGTCGGCTTCTCGCTGACGACGGTGCTGTCCGGAACGGTCCTGTTGACGCCCGGCCTCGGACTCGGCTACGGCTTCGGCGGGACGTGGTCGGGGCTCGCGCTCGGTCTCGGCTGGGGGCTGTTCGCGTTCGGGCTGGCGGTCCCGCACCGGCTCCAGCTGTCGGCGTACTACGAGACGCTGTCCGCGGATCCCGACGCGTCCAAGCTCGAATCGATCGAGAAGAAGAACCTGATCGTCGGGCTGTTCGAGGGCGCGATGATGCTCGCACTCATCGTGTTGATGACCGGGTTCCGACTCTGACGGGCCGCGCCGCTATCCGACACTGACAGTCTGCGTTCGCGGGCGACGCAACCGTTATCTCCCCGTCGGGAGTCGGCCCACCATGGCCTCGACGGGATCTAGCTCCTCCTTCCGCACCCGATTCGGAACCGCGCTCTTGGTCGGTCTTCCCGGCATCGTCGCGCTCGTGGCGTACGTCTACCGGTCGACGCCGTCGGGGGCCGTCCCGGCCGGACTGTCCCGTCCGTCCCTCGCGCTCCTCTCCGGACTCAACCCGCTCCTGCTGCTCGTCGTCGCGTGTCTGGTCGGCGCTTACGCGGCGCCGAGGGCGGGCCTGCGGTCACACCTGCTGGACCGGGCGGGCGGCGCGGGGGTGAGAGAGCGGCTCCGTCCCGAGGTCGGCTTCGCGGTCGGGGTCGGGGTCGGCGGGAGCCTCCTCGTGCTCGCGCTCGACGTCGCGCTGGCGCCGTTCGTCGCCCGCGACCTCCCGCAGTCGGCGATCGGGGCGGCCAGACCGACCGTCGTCGACGTGCTCGCGCACGCGCCGGTCCGGTTCCTCTACGGCGGCGTCACGGAGGAACTCCTGTTGCGGTTCGGGCTCATGTCGGCGCTCACGCTCGCCGGGTGGGTCCTCGTCGGCCGCCGGGGTGACGCGCCCGGGCCGAGGGTCATCTGGGCCGCGATCGCGATCTCGGCGGTCCTGTTCGGCGTCGGCCACCTGCCTGCGCTGGCGGGAGCGGTGGGACTGACCCCGGCGCTCGTCGCTCGAACGGTCCTGTTGAACGCGGTGGCGGGCGTCGCGTTCGGGTGGCTCTACTGGCGGCGCAGCCTCGAAGCCGCGATGGTCGCGCACGCCGCGTTCCACGTGCCGCTGGTGGCGCTTTCGCTGATTCAGGTGCTCTGATGCGGCTGGAAAACGGGACGACCCGTCTTCAGATCCCGTACAGCTCGCCGTACTTCTCGTCGACGTAGTCGAGGAAAGCGTCGGCCGAGAAGTCCTCGCCGGTGGCGCGCACCACCAGTTCGTTCGTCTCGTAGCGGGAGCCGTGCCGGTGGACGTTCTCGCCGAGCCACTCGTGGAGGTCGCCGAACTCGCCGTCGGCGATCTGCCCGTCGAGGTCGTCGATCTCCTCTTCGGCGGCCGCGAACAGCTGCGCGGCCATCACGGAGCCGAGCGAGTAGGTCGGGAAGTAGCCGAAGTTGCCGTGACTCCAGTGGATGTCCTGGAGACACCCCTCGGCGTCGTCGTCGGGGCGGACGCCGAGGTACTCCTCGTACTTGTCGTTCCAGACCTCGGGCACGTCCTCGACGTCGAGGTCGCCGCGGATCAGGTCGCGCTCGATCTCGAACCGGATCACGATGTGGAGGTGGTAGGTGAGCTCGTCCGCCTCGACCCGGATGAGGTTGTCCTCGTACACCTGGTTGAACGCCTCGTAGGCGTCCCGGACCGTCGCCGCCTCGGTCTGCGGGAAGTGCTCTTTGAACACGGGGAGGAACTCCTCCCAGAACGCCTCGCTGCGGCCGACGTGGTTCTCCCAGAGGCGCGACTGCGACTCGTGGACCGAGAGGTCGCGCGACTCGCCGAGCGGCGTGCCGAACTGTTCCTGCGGGAGCCCGAGGTTGTACTGCGCATGGCCGAACTCGTGGATCGTCGAGCCGACGGCGCCGAGCGGGTCGGTCTCGTCGAACCGCGTCGTCACGCGGCAGTCGAACTGGTTGCCGGAGGTGAACGGGTGCGAGGAGACGTCGAGGCGGCCGCGGTCGAAGTCGTAGCCGACGAGTTCGAGCGCCTCCCGCGAGAGCGCCTCCTGGTCGTCCTCCGGGAACGTCCCCTCGAAGGTGTCGACCGCGAGGTCGACGTCCGACTCGCGGATCTCGTCGATCATCGGGACGAGCGCCTCGCGGAGCTCGGTGAGGATCGACTCGGCGCGCTCCATCGAGAGACACGGCTCGAACTCCTCGAAGAGGACCTCGTAGGGGTCGCGGTCGGGGTCGATGTGCTCGGCGTACTCGCGTTTCAGCTCGACGTGCTTCTCCAGGTAGGGCGCGAACGTCTCGAACTCGTCTTCGGCCTTCGCCTCCTCCCACGCCTGAAGCGCCTCGGAGCCGGTCTCGGAGATCTCCTCGACGAGCTCGACCGGCACGGCGTCGGCGCGCTCGTACTCGCGGCGGACCTCGCGGACCACGGCGGCCTGCTCCTCGGTGAGGTCGGCGCCGTCGAGCTCGTCGAGCAGCTCGCCCGTCTCGTCGGCGGTGACCATGTCGTGGTGGACGGAGGAGAGCGCGGAGAGCTGCTTCGACCGCGCGGGCGTGCCGCCCTCCGGCATCATCACCTGCTGGTCCCAGCCGAGGACGCCGGAGGCGCTCCCGACCGCGTTCCATCGCTGGACCCGGTCGAGGAGCGCGTCGTAAGCCTCGGGTGCGTCGCCCGTCTCGTCAGTCGCGGCTTCCGTTGCCATACGTCACGGATCGATCCCGGCCGTTAAGAAGGGACCGAACGCGGAACCGGCGCGCTCGGGACCGAGCCGGTCGAAGCCGATCTGTTCGGGAGCGAGCCGGTCGGAACGCCCCGCGACTGCGACCGGCCTCCGCGACTGCGACCGGCCTCCGCGACTGCGACCGACCGCCGAGCGCGGGATATATCCTCGCCGCCGTCGAACCGTCGGTAACAGATGTCAGACGACGACTTCATCGACCTGCGGTCCGACACCGTGACGACGCCCTCCGCGGAGATGCGCGAGGCGGCCGCGACCGCCGAGGTCGGCGACGACGTGTACCGCGACGACCCGACCGTCAACGAGCTGGAGCGCCGGGCGGCCGACGCCGTGGGGACCGAGGCCGCGCTGTACGTCCCCTCGGGAACGATGGCGAACCAGATCGCGGTCCACGTCCACACCGAGCCGGGCCAGGAGCTCCTCTTGGAGCGCGAGTCGCACATCTACCGCTGGGAGCTGGCGGGCGCGGCCAAGCTCTCGGGCGTCCAGACGCGGACGATCGACGCGGGCGAGCGCTGCGTCCCGACGCCGGAGGCGGTCCGCGAGGGGCTCGTCGACGAGGACCTCCACCGGCCGGGGACCGGTCTCCTCTCGCTGGAGAACACCCACAACTACCGCGGCGGGACGGCGATCCCCGTCGACCGGATCGCGGCGGCGGCCGAGGTCGCCCGCGACGCGGACGTACCGGTCCACCTCGACGGCGCGCGCGTGTTCAACGCCGCGGTCGCGCTCGACGTCGACGCGAGCGAGATCGTCGCGCCCGTCGACAGCGTCACCTTCTGCCTCTCGAAGGGGCTCGGCGCCCCGGTCGGCTCGATCCTCGCCGGCGACGAGGCGTTCGTCGAGGCGGCGCGCCGCGTCCGCAAGCTGTTCGGCGGCGGGATGCGACAGGCGGGGATGATCGCCGCGCCCGGGCTGCGCGCGCTGGACAACGTCGACCGGCTCGCCGAGGACCACGCCAACGCGGCGCGGCTCGCCGCCGGGCTCGACGCGATCGACGGCGTCGACGCGCCCGCGCCCGACACGAACATCGTCGTGGCACACACCGAGGCGGCCGGCGTTCCGGCCGAGTCGCTTTACGCGGCCTGTAAGGACGCTGGCGTCGGCTGCGTCGAGTTCGCCGACTACACCACGCGGTTCACCACCCACCTCGACGTCGACGGTGACGACGTCGACGAGGCCGTCGACCGCATCACCACGGTCGTGGACGAACTGCGGGACTGACGGGACCCCCGCCCGCTCCGAGCACCGCCGCGGGCCCGACGAAAACGTTCAATTCGACGCGCGACCAACGCGGTCGCATGGACGCACAGACCGTCGATGCGGACGCGGAGGCCGGTCCAACCGTGGTGAACGGCGCCCGCCCCTGAGGTCGTCGGCGTGGACATCAGCGGCCGCCACGAGGAGGACGGCGAGTACCTGATGGTGGCGGCCGCGGTCCACGCGCGGATCGACTCCGCGCGGATCCGCTCCGTCGAGGGGATGGGGTTCGCCGCCGCGCGCGAGGGGCCGACGCTGGAGGCGACCGTCGCGCTCGCCGCGGAAGCGGTCGGCGATCTCCCGGCCCCGCCAGACGGACCGGTCGTCGCGGAGGGCGGCGAGTTCTACGAGGAGCCGGCGGCTCGCGTCGGGCTCAGCTTCCAGCCCGAGTTTAAATACGTCGAGAGCATAGGCGAGCGCGAGACAGTGCAGGCAGCACACCACGCCGCGTACGCGGCCCGGGACCTCATCCGATGAACGGGAACGCCGAGCGAGTCGACGCGAGCGTCGAGCCGTCCGCTGAGGGGCGCCGCGCGGTCGTCGCGAAGCGCGTCGACTCCGGGGAGGCCGACCTCGCCGAGATCTCGCAGCTCGCGGCCGCCGCGGGGTACGAGGTCGTCGGCGAGCTCACGCAGACCCGCACCGAGGACGCCGCCTTCATGTTCGGCGAGGGGAAGGTCGCTGAGCTGCGCGACCTCGTCCGCCGGACGGACGCGAACGCCGTGATCATCGACAACGACGTGGGGCCGTACCAGACGTTCAACATCGGCGGGAAGCTCCCCGAGGGCGACGAGGTGATCGATCGGTTCACGCTCATCCTCGAAATCTTCGGCCAGCGCGCCAACTCCCGGAAGGCGCAGCTCCAAGTCGAGCTCGCGGAGCTGCGCTACGAGCTGCCCCGAGCGGAGGCGAAGGCGAGCCTCGCGAAGCGCGACGAGCGCCCGGGGTTCATGGGGCTCGGCGAGTACGACGAGAGCGTCGAGCGCGACATCAAACGCCAGATATCGGAGATCCGCGACGAGCTGGAGTCGATCGCGGAGAAGGAGGAGGCGCGCCGCGAGCAGCGCCGCGACTCCGGCTTCGACCTCGTCGCGCTCGCGGGCTACACCAACGCCGGGAAGTCGACCCTGATGCGCCGGCTCGCCGACGAGCTGGAAGTCGACGAGAACGCCGAGCGGCACCGCGACCTCGACACGACCGCCGAGTCGCAGGACATGCTGTTCACGACGCTCGGCACCACGACCCGACGCGCCGAGATGGAGAAGCGAGACGTCCTCCTCACCGACACCGTCGGGTTCATCTCCGATCTCCCGCACTGGCTGGTGGAGTCGTTCGAGTCGACGCTCGACTCCGTCTATCGCGCCGACCTCGTGCTGCTCGTCGTCGACGCCAGCGAGCCGGTCGCGGAGATGCGCGAGAAGCTCGTCACGAGCCACGACACCCTCTACGAGCGCAACGAGGCGCCCGTCGTCACGGTGTTCAACAAGATCGACCGGCTGGAGCCGGGCGAGCTGGCCGAGAAGCGCGGCGCGCTCTCCGGCGTGGCGCCCGATCCCGTCGCCGTGTCGGCGAAGACCGGCGCGGGCGTGGCGGAGCTCCGCGACCGGGTCGAAAGCGAACTTCCCGAGTGGGAGCGCGAGCGGCTCGTCCTCCCGCTTTCGGACGACGCGATGAGCCTCGTCTCGTGGGTCCACGACCACGGCCACGTCGCCGAGGAGACGTACGCGGGCGACCAGGTGACGGTCGACTTCGAGGCGAAGCCGTCGATCGTCGCCCGCGCTCGGGCGAAGGCGACGGAGATCGCGGTGCCGCCCGCCGAGGAGTCGGCCTGAGCGAGCGACGGGCCGCGCGGCCTGAGCCCGCCCGGTAGACCGCGGCGTCCGGACCGCTGCTCTCGCCGACGGCTCTCAGTCGCCGGGCACCCGGACAAAGTATACGTTTCTCCGCGGGTCATACTCGTTCATGGACGACTCCGGGGGGGACGGTCGGCTCGCCGACGGCGAGGAGGACGTCGTTCCGCCGCCGGCCGACTTCCGGACGCGGGCGGCCGCGAGCGACCCCGCGGTGTACGAGCGGTTCGACCGGGACGGGCCCGAGGCGTGGCGCGAAGCCGCGGACCTCCTGACGTGGGACCGGGAGTACGAGACCGTCCTCGACGACTCCGAGCCGCCCTTCTACGAGTGGTTCCCCGACGGGCGGCTCAACGCCGCGGTGAACTGCGTCGACCGACACCTCGACGAGCGTCGGAACCAGCTCGCGATCCGGTGGTTCGGGAAGCGCGGCGAGCGCCGGTCGTACACGTACCTCGACCTCCACCGCGAGGTGAACGCGGTCGCGGCCGGGCTCCGCGACCTCGGCGTCGAGGAGGACGACGTGGTGACGCTGTACCTGCCGATGATCCCGGAGCTGCCGATCGCGATGCTCGCGTGCGCGCGCATCGGGGCGCCGCACAACGTCGTGTTCGCGGGGCTGTCGGCGGAGGCGCTGGCGACGCGGATCGACGCCGCCGACTCCGAGTACCTGATCACCTGCGACGGCTACTACCGCCGCGAGGACGCGTTCAACCAGAAGTCGAAGGCGGACAACGCCCGCATCCGCGCCGAGGGGGAGCTGTCGGCCGCGGTCGTCGTCGACCGGCTGGGCGACGAGCTCGCCGTCTCGCTGGGCGACGACGAACACGAGTACGGCGCGCTCGTCGACGCGCACGACGGCGAGACGGTCGAACCGGTCGCCCGCGACGCGACGGACCTCCTGTTCGTGATGTACACGTCGGGGACGACCGGGCGGCCGAAGGGGGTCGAGCACGCCACCGGCGGCTACCTCGCGCACGTCGCGTGGACGACGCGGAAGGTCTTGGACGTGCGCCCCGAGGACACCTACTGGTGCGCCGCCGACATCGGCTGGATCACCGGTCACTCGTACGGGGTGTACGGCCCGCTGGCGACGGGGACGACCACCGTGCTGTACGAGGGGTCGCCCGACTACCCCGATCGCGACCGCGTCTGGGACCTGATCGAGCGCAACGCGGTGAGCGTCTTCTACACCTCGCCGACCGCGATCCGCTCGTTCATGAAGTGGGGCGCGGAGTACCCCGACTCGCACGACCTCTCGTCGATCCGCCTGCTCGGGACCGTCGGCGAGTCGATCACGCCGAAGGCGTGGCGGTGGTACCGCGAACACGTCGGCGGCGGCGACGCGCCGATCGTGGACACGTGGTGGCAGACCGAGACCGGCGCGATCGCGCTCGCCACGCTCCCCGGAATCACGCCGATGAAACCGGGGAAGGTCGGTCCGCCGCTCCCGGGGATCGACGCCCGGGTCGTCGACGAGGACGGCGAGCCGGTCGAGCCGGGCGAGTCGGGGTACCTCACGCTCGCGTCCCCGTGGCCCGGCATGCTGCGCGGGCTCCGCGAGGGCGACGAGCGCTACCTCCGGGAGTACTGGCTGAAGGGCGAGGATGGGTGGCGCTACCGCACCGGCGACGGCGCAACCGTCGACGAGGACGGCTACGTCACGATCCTCGGACGCGTCGACGACGTGATCAACGTCCGCGCGCAGCGGTTCAACACCGGCGAGCTGGAGGCGGCCATCGTCGACGCCGACGGCGTGACCGAGGCCGCGGTCGTCGGCGACGACGACGGGCGCATCGTGGCGTACGTGACGACGAAGGGCGCGGTCGAGCCGGGCGAGACACTCCGCGACGCCATCGCGGACCGGCTTGCGAGCGCCGTCGGTGACGTGGCCCGACCGGACCGGATCGTGTTCACGCCCGAACTCCCGAAGACGCGCTCGGGGAAGATCATGCGGCGACTGCTGGAGGACATCGCCCGCGGCGAGGAGTTCGGCGACGTGAGCGCGCTCCGCAACCCCGAGGTCGTGGGCGAGATCGAGTCGACCGTGAGAGAAAAAAGTAACTGACAATGGTTTCGTATTGCGCTTTGTGACGGTGGTAGTAGTTACTTATTGGTGGCGCCCCAACCGGTGGGTATGTCCACCAGCGTTTTCTCGCGGGACGCGATCCACGCTCGCCGTCGCGCCCTCGTCAAGACCCTCTGTTACCGGGTGCTGATGGTGACGATCACGGTGCTGGTCGCGTGGCTCGTCGTCGGCGACGTCGGTCAGGCGGCGAGCATCGGCTTCGTGACCAACGCGGTAAAGACGCTCACTTACTACGGCTACGAGCGACTGTGGGACCACGTGGCATGGGGGGTCGGCCAGTCGGGGTGACCGGCGAACGGTGTTTCGGATTCTCGTGAAAGACCGAATTTGAACGATCAGCGACCGACCCGAATAAAGATGAATTTCGCGATGTCGGAGACTATCCGCCCGTAGACGCCGTTTCCACCGGAAATTTTTTCTTTCGGCTGCTCATTGAGTCCCGAAACGAATGGTCGACGGCCTCGACGCGGACGCCTACGACGCGCTCGTCACCGCCGCGGAGACGTATCGCGCGGCGCTGGTCGTCAGGCTGGCGGGCGAGGCGGGGCTCCGAACCGAGGAGATAACCCGCGTCGCCCCGCGACACCTGCGCGAGGCGGAGTCGGTCGCGGACGCGCGCCTCCTCGCCGTTCCGGTGGGCGACGGCGACGAGGGAGGGGACGGAAGCGGGAGCCCCCCCGCGGCCGGCGGCGAACCGATCGACCGCGAGACCGTGGTTCCGGCCTCGCTGGCGGCCGACCTCGATCGGTACGCGACGAGCGAGGGGCTCGGCGAGGGAGATCCGTACGTCGACGTCTCGCCCCGCCGCGTCCAGATGATCGTCAGCGAGACCGCGGCGCGCGCGGCCGACCTCGCCGACGGCGCGCTCGACGAGCGGGTCACCCCGAGCGCCCTTCGGAAGACGTTCGCCCGGCGCCAGCTCGTCGACCGCGGCGTCGACCCGCGCGCCGTTCGGGACGCGGGCGGCTGGGAGTCGCTCGGGACGCTCGACCCGTACCTCGACCCCCTCGACGGCGAGGCGCTCGCGGCCGCCATCGCCGGCGACGAACGGTCGGGTGACGCGCCGCTTGAGGGGACTGTGACGGCGGCGTTGACGGGGTTCGAGGCGCTCGCAGACCCCGGGTCCGCGGCCCCCGCGGCGGCCGTGACCGCGGGGCTGACCGAGGCCGACCGCTGGGCCGAGGCGTGGGTCGTCCGCCGTGGGGTCGGCGGCGACCGGGCGGACGTGACCGCGGCGGCGGGCGTCGATCGAGAGACGCTGGCGGACCGCGGCGTGACTGCCGGCGGGCCGTGGCTGGACGCGATACCGGACGGCGCGCCCGCCGCCACCGACGGTCGGCGGGAGACCGGCGGTCGGCCGGCGGTCGCGGTTCCCGCGGCCTACGAGGGCGTGGCCCACGGCGCGCTCTGCGTCGTCGCGGCCGACGGCGACGACTCGATCGACGAGTCCGAACGCCGGGCGCTCGCCGCGCTCGGCGGGTGTCTCGGCCGGGCTATCACCGCCGACAGGTGGCGAGAGCTGCTCCACTCCGACGCGGTCACCGAAGTCGAGTTCCACACCACCGACGACGCCGCGTTCCTCGCCCGCGCGAGCGACCGGCTGGACTGCCGGATCGAGTTGACCTCGACCGTCGACGTGGACGAGGAGGTCTCGCGGGCGTACCTCTCCGTGGACGGAGCCCGGCCGCAGGACGTCGCGGCGATCGTCGAGACGGCGACGGGGGTCTCCGATTTCCGGGTGATAGAGACCCGAGAGGAGGGCTGTTCGGCGTCGCTGCGCCTCGCGGACGGGTCGCTCGTCAGGGCGCTCGTCGACCACGGCGCGACGGTGCGCGACGCGTCGGCCGCCGACGGTCGGGTCCGCGTCGTCGCGGACTTCCCCGAGGGGACGAACGTCCGTCCCGTCGCGGACGGGCTCCGGGACCGGTTCGCAGACGTCAGGCTCGCGAGCAAGGAGTCGGTCGCGCGCTCGCCGCGCGCGGAGTCCTCGCTGCGGGACGGGATCGCCGACCGGTTCACCGACCGCCAGTGGGCCGCGCTGTCGGCGGCGTACCACGGCGGCTACTTCGACTGGCCGCGCGGGAGCACGGCCGAGGAGGTGGCCGACGCGATGGACGTCTCCTCGCCGACGTTCCACAACCACCTGCGAAAGGCCCAGCGAGCCCTCCTCGACGGCGTCTTCGAGAACGCTTCCGACCGACCGGATCGAGCGGCCGACGAGCGGGCGGCCCCGCCGGGCGGGTGAGCGACCTGCGGGGGTGACTCCGGTCGGCGGCGTCCCGCCACGCGCCCGACCCGCCGGAGTCTGTCACGGTTTTTCGTATTTAGCGTCAGCGTTTATATGCCGATATTGGTTGGATACGACCGTACCATGACAGAGGGAGACGGCCAACTGGAAGCGAGATTAGCGGAACAAGAGGTATTCGAGCCGTCGGAGTCGTTCGTCGAGCAGGCGAACGTCTCCGACCCGGACATATACGAGGAGTTCGAGGAGAACTGGCCCGAGTGCTGGGAGACGGCCGCCGACCTGCTGGAGTGGGAAACCGAGTACGATCAGGTGCTCGACGACGACGACCCGCCGTTCTACGAGTGGTTCACCGGCGGCGAGCTGAACGCGTCGGCGAACTGCCTCGACCGACACCTCGACGAGCGCGGCGACGAGGTCGCGATCGAGTGGGTCGGCGAGCCCGTCGACGAAGACGACCGCTCGTACACCTACGAGGAGCTTCACCGCGAGGTGAACGAGTTCGCGGCCGCCCTCCGGGAGCAGGGCGTCGAGGAGGACGACGTGGTCACGATGTACATGCCGATGATCCCGGAGCTGCCGATCGCGATGCTGGCGTGTGCGCGCATCGGCGCGCCCCACAGCGTCGTGTTCGCCGGGTTCTCGGCGGACGCGCTCGCGACGCGGATGAACTCCGCGGACTCGGAGTACCTCGTCACCTGCGACGGCTACTACCGCCGCGGCGACCCGCTCGACCACCTCGACAAGGCGAACGAGGGGCTCGCGGGCGTCGACCACGACACGACCACGGTCGTCGTCGACCGGCTCGGCCCGAACGGCGACGGCTTCGGTCACGACCTCGGCGACGACCAGCTCGACTACGCCGACCTCGTTGCCGAACACGAGGGCGCCGAGGTCGACCCGGTCACCCGCGACGCCGAGGACATGCTGTTCCTGATGTACACCTCGGGGACGACCGGAGAGCCGAAGGGCGTGAAACACACGACCGGCGGCTACCTCTCCTGGGTGTCGTGGACCTCGCAGTCGGTCCTCGACATCAAGCCGGATGACACGTACTTCTGTTCGGCCGACATCGGCTGGATCACGGGCCACTCCTACATCGTCTACGGGCCGCTCTCGCTCGGGACGACGACGATGATGTACGAGGGGACGCCGGACCACCCCGAGCGCGACCGCCTCTGGGAGATCGTCGAAGAGTATGAGGCGACGCAGCTGTACACGGCGCCCACGGCCATCCGCGCGTTCATGAAGTGGGGGTCGGAGTACCCCGACCGTCACGACCTCTCCTCGCTGCGGCTGCTCGGCACGGTAGGCGAGCCGATCAACCCGCGCGCGTGGAAGTGGTACTACCAGCACATCGGCGACGAGGAGTGCCCGATCGTCGACACGTGGTGGCAGACCGAGACCGGCGGGATGATGGTGACCACGCTGCCCGGTGTCAAGGACATGAAGCCCGGCGCCGCGGGCCCGCCGCTGCCGGGGCTCGACGTCCAGATCCTCGACACGCTCGGCGACGAAGTCGAGCCCGGAAAAGCCGGCTACCTCACGGTACAGAAGCCGTGGCCCGGCATGCTCCGGACGCTGTACAACAACGACGAGCGGTACATCGAGGAGTACTGGGCGGAGTACTCCGACACCGATAGCGACGACCCCGACGACTGGGTGTACTTCCCGGAGGACGGGGCGAAGATCGACGAGGACGGCTACATCACCGTCCTCGGTCGCGTCGACGACGTGCTCAACGTCTCCGGCCACCGGCTCGGAACGATGGAGATCGAGTCCGCCATCGTCGGCGTCGAGGGGGTCGCGGAGGCCGCCGTCGTCGGCGGTGACCACGACATCAAAGGCGAGGCGGTGTACGCCTACGTGACGACCGAGGACGGCTACGAGGGCACCGACGAGCTCCGCGACGCGATCGTCGCGGGCGTCGAGGACGCCATCGGGCCGATCGCTCGGCCGGAGCAGGTCGTGTTCACGCCCGACCTGCCGAAGACCCGGTCCGGAAAGATCATGCGCCGCCTGCTGGAGAACATCGCCGACGGCAAGGAGCTCGGGAACACGAGCACGCTCCGGAACCCGGAGATCGTCGAGGAGATCCAACAGAAGGCCGACGCCGAGTAGCGCTCGGCGACCCGTTTTCCGCACGCCCGAAACAGACGAAGCGCACGGCGCGGCAAACAAATATCACGATAAAATCGTACAAACAAACCACGACCATACACACCACGACACATGACAAACAATAGCTCACAAGATTCGGACGACGCGGTCGCCGACGGGGGCCGCGCAGCCGACGAAGCGGTCACTGACGGTGGCCGCGCAGCTGACGACGCGGTCACCGACGGGGGCCGCGCAGCTGGCGACGCGGCCACCGACGGCGGCGTCGCCACGGGTGCGGCACAGGCGCACAACGACACCGACTACCTCGGCGCGGAGGTGAACATCCTGAATCCGAGTACGCCGTACATGCGCGACCACCTCCGTATCGTCTGGACGGGGTTCGCCATCTGGGTCCTCGCGGTGTGGGGGCCGGTAACGCTGACGCGACTCGCGCCCGGCCCGATGACGCAGTCGATGCCGATCTTACAGTTCCCGCTCCACTACTTCCTCGTCGCGTTCGGCGCACCGACTAGCGCGCTGATCCTCTCGTTCTGGTACTCGCGAAAGCGGGACGCGCTCGACGAGAAGTACGGTATCGAACACGACACCCCGACGGAGAGCGTGAGCGGCGCTGAGGCCGCTGCGGCGGACGGAGGGGTCGACGAATGACGCCGAGTTCACTCCTCCTACAGAGCGAACTCCTGCCCGAAGCCCTCGACATCTCGTTCAAGATCGGCCCGGCAGTCCTCGTGATCGGCATGCTGGGGCTGTTCCTCACGATCGGGTTCGTCTTCCGCGTGGCGGACACCGAGGACATGTGGGTCGCCGGCCGCTCCATCGGGAACGTCGAGAACGGGATGGCGATCGGGGCGAACTGGATGTCGGCCGCGTCGTACCTCGGCATGGCGGCGTCGATCGCGCTCGCGGGCTTCTACGGGCTGGTGTACGTCGTCGGCTGGACGACGGGGTACTTCATCCTCCTCATCTTCCTCGCCGCGCAGCTGCGTCGGTTCGGGAAGTACACGGCGCCTGACTTCGTCGGCGACCGGTTCAACTCCGACACCGCGCGCGCCATCGCGGCGGTGACGACGTTCCTCATCGGCTTCGTCTACGCCATCGGGCAGGCGAAGGGGATGGCGCTGGTCGGTCTGTACATCTTCGGTAACTACGGGGCTCTCGTCCCCGGCTTGGACGGGTACCAAGTGATGGTCGTCGCCATGATGGTCATCACGGTCGGCTACCTGACGCTGTCCGGAATGTTGGGCGCCACGAAGAACCAGGCGGTCCAGTACGTCATCCTCATCCTCGCGTTCGTCGTCGGGCTGTTCGTGGTCGGCTACACCAACGGTTACTCCACGGTGTTACCGCAGCTAGAGTACGGCGCGCTGATCAGCCAGCTCGGCAGCGAGTTCTCCGAGCCGTTCGCCTCGTCGAGCTACTACCTCTGGGTCGCGACGACGTTCTCGCTGATCGTCGGCACCTGCGGGCTGCCGCACGTGCTGGTCCGGTTCTACACGGTCGAGAGCGAGCGGACCGCCCGCTGGTCGACGGTGTGGGGCCTGTTCTTCATCTGTATCCTCTACTGGAGCGCGCCCGCGTTCGCGGCGTTCGGGACCGACCTCTACTCGCAGAACGTCGGCGCGACGTACGGCGACCCCGGCATGACGAGCGCGGCCAGCGAGGTTATCGTCGTGCTGGCGGCACAGCTGTCCGGGCTGCCGTCCTGGTTCGTCGGCATCGTCGCGGCGGGCGGTATCGCCGCGGCGATCGCGACGGTCGCCGGACTGTTCATCGCCGGCTCCTCGGCGATCAGCCACGACATCTACACGAACATCATCAACGAGGACGCGACGCAGCGCCAGCAGATCCTCGTCGGCCGCCTCTCGATCGTCGCGCTGGGCGCGCTGACCACGCTGGCGGCCTTGAACCCCGCCTCCTCGATCGCGGCGCTCGTCGGCTACGCGTTCTCGCTGGCCGGCTCCGTCCTGTTCCCGATGTTCTTCCTCGGCATGTGGTGGGAGAACGCCAACCGGCAGGGGGCGCTCGCCGGGATGACCACCGGGCTGACGCTCTGGTCGATCCCGATGATCAACCAGATCGTCCCGACGTACATCGGCTCGCTCGAAGCGCCGCTGTCGGCGGGGCTAGCGACGTGGATGCCCGCCATCGGCTCGGCGCTCATCACGCTCCCGATCGTGTTCGCGGTCACCATCGCCGTCTCGATGGCGACCGACGAGCCGTCGCTGGAGACGAAGCGGATCGTCCGGCAGTGTCACAGCCCCGAGCCGATGGGGCAACAGGAGACCGCCGAGGACGTCGTCGCCGCCGACGGCGGCGAGGACGTGGCGACCGACGGCGGCCGCGCAGTTGACGACGCGCGCGCCGACGGCGGTGACGCGGCCGCGACCAAGGAGGGGGAGCGGTGATGTACGACCGCATCCTCGTCCCCACTGACGGCAGCGACGTCGCGGAGGCCGCCGTCGACCACGCGCTCGACCTCGCGGAGAAGTACGACGCGGAGGTCCACGCGCTGTACGTGGTCGACATCGACTCGGTGAACTTCAGCCTCGGAACCGAGCAGGTCGACCGGCTCAAGCAGGGTCGGTTCGACGAGATGGGCGAGCTGAAAGAGCAGGCGGACGAGGCGACCGGCGTGGTCGCCGGCCGCGGCGCCGACCGCGGCGTCGACGTCGTCGAACACGTCTCGGGCGGTCGGCCGCACAAGGTGATCGCCGACTACGCCGAGAACCACGAGATCGACCTCATCGTGATGGGGAGCCACGGGCGGGCCGGCGTTCGGCGCGCGCTGCTCGGCAGCGTCACGGAGCGCACGCTGCGCTCGACGCACGTCCCCGTCCTCGTCGTCGACTACCTCGACGAGGACTGAGGCCGCCGCGCCGGGACCGTGCCGCCCGGCCCGCGAACCGTTCCGCCGCGCGGTCGACGCCGCGCGATTCCGCAACACCGACGTAACTCCTCGCACACACTCACCACATGCCCGACTCGGACGCCCCGGAGACGCCCGACGACCAGCCGACCGACCCGAGCGTCGCCGACCGCGCCCGAACCGTCCTCAGCGAGAACGGCACGGGCATGGCGCAGGACCTGTTGTTCGCGCTCGCTTGGGTCGGGCTCGCGTCGATCCTGTACGACTTCGTCTTCCCGACGGCGCCGCGGTGGGTGCTGTACATGTTCATGCTCGCGGGGATCCCCGCGTACTTCGGTTTCTTCATCTCGCTGGAGATAGCCAAGGAGCGCAGCGCGCGCTGACGCCGCCCCGCGAGCGGTCGGTCTCGTTCGTCCGCGGTCGGTCACCCGGCGAGATCGCGAATGTCACCGACGTCGAGCAGTCGCTCGTCCGGGTTCAACGCGGCGCGGTACGTCGCCCGCGCGACGGTGTCGACGGAGAGCGGCCGCGACTCGCCGAGCCGCGACGCGATCGGTCGCGCGCTCGCGACGAACCGGAGGACCCGGTCGACGACCGCCGGGACGTGCGGCTGGCCCTCGCCGTACACCGGTCCCGGCCGGAGGACGACCGTGTCGAGATCGAGGTCGGCGATCGCGGTCTCGGCGCGGCGCTTGGCGGTCAGGTAGGCGGCTCGGACGCCGGGGGGCTTCGCGGTCGCGGAGAGAAAGACGAACGCGTCGACGCCGGCGCGTTCCGCCTCCAGCGCCGCGATGACGGCGGCGTCGCCGTTGACGCGCTCGAAGGTGACGCCGTCGGTCGCCGCCTCGGTGAGCGTTCCGACGGCGTGGACGACGGCGTCGACCCCGTCGAGGCGGTCGCGCCACGCGTTCGGCCGGAAGAGGTCGGCGCTCGTCCACGAGACCTCGTCGGTCCACGCCTCGTCGACGTCCGGGCGGCCGCTCCGCGAGACGCTGCGGACCTCGTGGCCGTCGCGGACCGCGAACCGACAGACCGAGCGTCCGATGAAGCCGCTGCCGCCGACGACGAGGAGGGTGGTCATGGCTCCGCGTACGCGCCGGGTCGTCTTGGGACTTCGGGACGGGACGCCGAAAAGAAGTTAGACGCGGTCGGCCGCCGATCAGCGCCGGAGGACCCCGAAGAGCACGTAGTCCCGGTCGGGATCGTACCGGCGGAACAGGAGGCTGTTCGTCAGCACCGATACCGAAGAGAACGCCATCGCCCCGGCCGCGAGGGCGGGCTGGAGCAACCCGAGGGACGCGAGGGGGATCATCGCGGTGTTGTAGCCGAGCGCCCACACGAGGTTCTGTTTGATCTTCTGAAGCGTCGCGTCCGAGACCCGGATCGCCTTCACGACGTCGAGCGGGTCGTCGCGCATCAGCGTCACGTCGGCGGCCTCGATGGCCACGTCGGTCCCGGAGCCGATGGCGGTGCCGACGTGCGCCACCGCGAGCGCCGGCGCGTCGTTGACGCCGTCGCCGACCATCATCGCCTTCCGACCGTCGGCCTGAATCTCCTCGACCGCGTCCGACTTGTCTTCGGGGAGGACTCCGGCGCGGACGTTCTCGGGGTCGATCCCGACCTGCTCGGCGACCGCGCGGGCCGTGCGCTCGTTGTCGCCCGTGATCATCATCACGTCGACGCCGCGCTCTTTCAGCTGGCTCACGGCGTCTTTCGCGCTCTCTTTGACCGTGTCCGCGTCGGCGACGACGCCGAGGAGTTCCCCCTCGTCGGCGCCGGCGGGCACGCGGGCGACGAGCATCGCCGTCTTCCCCTCGCGTTCGAGCCGCTCCATCGCGTCCGCGGCCGGCGAGGGGTCGATTCCGGCGTCGCGCAGGAGCTTCCGGTTGCCGACGAGGATCTCGTCGCCGTCCACCGTCGCCTTCACGCCGTGCCCGGGGACGTTCTCGAACTCCGCGGGGTCGGCGAGGTCGAGACCGCGCGCCTCAGCGCCCTCGACGATGGCGCGGGCGAGGGGGTGTTCGCTCCCGCGTTCGGCGCTCGCGGCGAGGCGGAGGATCTCGTCTTCCGGCGTCGCCGTCGCGTCGTCGGTCTCCGCATCGTCGGCTTCCGCGTCGTCGCCGCCCTCGACGACCGCGCCGCCGTCGGGGAGCGTTCCGCCGTCGTCGCCGACCGCGACCACGTCCGTGAGCTCCATCTCGCCCTCGGTGAGCGTCCCGGTCTTGTCGAAGACGACGGTGTCGACGTCCTTCGCGCGTTCGAGGACGTCGCCGCCCTTGAACAGGACGCCGTTTTGCGCCCCGATGGTGGTCCCGACCATCGTCGCGGCCGGCGTCGCGAGCCCGAGCGCGCAGGGACACGCGATCAGGACCGAGGAGGCGAACACGACGATCGCGAACTCGAACACGGAGACGGTCCCGCCGACCGGGGCGGGGCCGCCCGCGACCTGGCCCCACAGCGGGAGCCGGTCGACGAACGCGGCGAGCGTCTCGGGGAAGAGGAACCAGACGACGCCCCACAGCAGGGCGTTGGCGATGACCGCCGGTACGAAGTACGCCGAGATGCGGTCCGCGAGGTTCTGGATGTCGGGCTGGCGGGACTGCGCCTCCTTCACCGTCTGGACGATCTGCTGGAGCGCGGTGTCCGCGCCGACCTTCGTCGCCTCGACGACGAGGAGCCCGTTCTCGTTGATGGTGGAGCCGACGACCTCGTCGCCCTCCTCCTTCTCGACGGGGACCGACTCGCCGGTCACCATCGACTCGTCGACGGCGGACTGCCCCTCGACGACGACCCCGTCGGTCGGGATCTGCTCGCCGGGGCGGACCTTCATCCGGTCGCCGACCTCGACCTCGTCGATCGGGACCTCCTCCTCGTCGCCGTCCTCGTCGACGAGGGTGGCGGTGTCGGCCTCCATCTCCAGCAGCTTCCGGAGCGCCTCGCCGGCCTGCCCCTTCGAGCGGGCTTCGAGGTAGTTGCCGAGCGTGATGAAGACGAGGATGAGCGCGGCCGTGTCGAAGTAGACGCTCCCGGCGACCGCGTTGAGGAGGACGGCGACGGAGTAGACGTACGCCGTCGTGGAGCCGAGGGCGATCAGCACGTCCATGTTGGCGCGCCCGTTCGTGACGAGCGCCTTGTAGGAGTTCTTATAGAAGGGTCGGCCGAGCGCGATCTGGACCGGCGTCGCGAGCGCGAACTGCGCCCACTCGGCCCTGACGCCGAAGATCCGGTCCGGAATCACCGTTCCCCCGAGCAGGAGCTTGTCGACCATGAAAAAGAGGAGGGGCGCGGCGAGCACGGCGCCGAACAGCGTCAGCCGGAGCTGTTTTCTGATCTCGGCGTTCCGTGCGGCGTCGCGCGCGCTCTCGCCCGAGTCGCCGCCGCTTCCCCCATCCGCGTCCTCCCCCTCGCCGCCGTCGCCCTCGCGGACCGGCGAGTAGCCCGCCTCCTCGACGGCGTCGTACAGCGCCGACAGCGAGGTCTCGGCGGGGTTGTACCGCACCTGCGCCTCGTCCGTGGCGTAGTTCACGTCGGCCTCGATGACTCCGGGCACGCCTTCGAGCGCGTCGCGGTTTGCGTCCGCGCAGTTCGCGCAGCTCATGTCCGTGATCGCGACGGTCACGCTCTCGGAGACCGCGCCGTAGCCCGCGTCCTCGATCGCGTCGTAGATCGCGGCGAGCGACGTCGTCGCCGGGTCGAACTCGACGGTCGCCTCGTCCGTGGCGTAGTTCGCGTCCGCCCGCTCGACGCCGTCTATCGACTCGACGGCGTCGCCGACCGTCGCCGAGCAGTTGGCGCAGCTCATCCCCGTGATGTCGAGGTGGGTTGTTCTGGTACTCATCTTGGGTACTACTACGGGATACTCCCTTAGTGCGTTTTCCCATTCGGAAGCAAAGCCAGAGGCGAGTCGAAATTTGGAATACAAAGTGAAACACGGGTGTCGGCCGATTTTGGTCCGATTTCCGCTCGGCGTAAACGGCGCACACAACACTTATGCCCACGTCGGGTGACTGTTAGGCTGCGATGGCGACAGGCAAGGTCGACTTCTTCAACGACACCGGCGGCTACGGATTCATCGAGACTGACGACGCTGACGAGGACGTGTTCTTCCACATGGAAGACGTCGGCGGCCCGGACCTCGAGGAGGGACAGGAGGTAGAGTTCGAGATCGAGGAGGCGGACAAAGGTCCGCGCGCGAAGAACCTCACTCGACTGTAGCTCGGTCGCGGCATCCGCTACCGGCGAACTCGGACAGCTCTCGAAACGCGTTCCGCGTATATTCTCACCGCGAGCGACGGCGCCGGGGTTTTCCTCGCCGAGCGCCGAAAACAACGCATGCCCGTCGACGACCTCGACGCGTTCGTGGCCGAGAACCTCGACCGCTACGCCGAGACCCAGGGCGTTCTCCCGGAGCGGCTCGACGAGTTCGGCGAGCGGTATCGGTCGCAGGGACACCTGACGCGCGAACAGCTGTACGAGATCGCCTACGAGTCGTCGACCCGGAGCGCCTACCACGTCGAGAAGAACTCCGAGGGCCGGTGCCGAGAGGTGACCCGCAACGCGCGCGCCGTGGACGGCGACTTCTCGACGGTCCACCTGATCACCGGCCTCGCCGGGTTCAAGCCGCCGACCGCGTCGTGCGTGCTGGCCGCGCTCGACGGCGACCGCCACGCCGTCGTCGACACGCGCGTCTGGGCGTCCTTAGAGCGACTCAGCTACCTCGACGGACGGAAGGAGTCGTTCGACGCCGCCGACTACGTGACGATGATCGGGCCGATCCGCGAGATCGCCGACGAAACGGGGTACCGCGCGGTCGACGTGGGGTACGCGCTGTTCGCGCACGACGCGCACGTCCGGGAGGGGACGCTCCACTGAGGTGCGGGCCCGCGGCGAGACGAGCTATACCGGGAACTCGACGCCCGTCGCCTCGGTCGAGTACTCCCAGAGCCGCCGCGCGTCCTCGCGGTCGTAGGAGGCGTCGTTCGACCGGCCGACGGTCGGGTGCCCGCGCATGTTCATGAACCCGCCGGGCTCGACGTACGCCCCGCCGTCGATGTCGGTCGTCGCCGCGTACAGCATCGGTTCGACGCCGACGTCGGGGTCCTGCCCGAGGACGGCGTTCGCGACCTTCATGCCGACTTTCATCAGGGGGTTGCCGCTCTCTTCGGCGGTCCGCATCTGGAGGTTCGTGTCGGTGTATCCGGGGTGGCAGGCGACGCTGCGGACGCCGCTTACGTCCTCAGACGCGTCGAGCCGCCGCTGTAGCTCGTAGGCGAAGAGCAGGTTCGACAGCTTGCTGCGCCCGTACGCCTTCCACTTGCCGTACGACCGCTCCCAGTTGAGGTCCGAGAAGTCCATCTCGCCCTGCTCGTGGGCGCCCGAGGACTGGGTGACGACGCGCGCGTCGCCGGACTCCGTCCGGCTTCCAGCGGCGCTGCGCGCCGCCCCGTCCCCGCCGATCCCCTCGGCCGCGTCGAGGAGGTCGAACAGTCGTCCGGTGAGCGCAAAGTGTCCGAGATGGTTGACGCCGAACTGCGTCTCGAAGCCGTCCTCGGTCTCGCTCCGCGGGATCGCCATCACGCCGGCGTTGTTGCAGAGCACGTCGACGGCGTCGTAGTCGGCCGCGAGCCCGTCGGCGAACGACGCCACCGAATCGAGCGAGGCGAGGTCGCACTCGCGGACGTCGAGCGCGCCGTCGACCTCGCCCCCCGCGTCCGCCCGGATCTCGTCGGCCGCGTCCTCGGCGCGCTCGACGCTCCGGCACGCCATCACGACGGTCGCGCCCTTCGCGGCGAACGCGCGCGTCCCCTCGAACCCCAGCCCGCTGTTCGCGCCCGTGACGACGACCGTCTTCCCGTCCAATCGCGGCATCTCGTCGGCCGTCCATCCTGACATGGCCGATCGAAGGGACGTCGAGGGGAGAAAGCTGTCGGCGGGATCGGACGTTGCCCGTTCGGGTTCGGGATTGCCGACGGCGAGCCGTGCGACACCGTACCGAACAGCGGGACGAGAGAGCGTCTGACGGCGAGATACACTTTCACCGCGCCGGCGGTGCGTTTTTAGGTGCCTCGGTGGAAGGGAGGGATACCGAATGACGTCCTTCCAGTCGACGATCGGCGACGAGGAGGGGATCGCGGAGGAGCTGGCCGAGGGCCAGCGCGAGATCTCCATCGCCGAGTTCTTCGAGAAGAACAAACACATGCTCGGGTTCGACTCGGGCGCCCGCGGGCTCGTCACCGCCGTCAAGGAGGCGGTCGACAACGCCCTCGACGCGACCGAGGAGGCCGGGTACCTCCCCGACATCTACATCGAGATCGAGGAGGTGGGCGACTACTACCGGCTCGTCATCGAGGACAACGGGCCGGGCATCACGAAAGAACAGCTGCCGAAAGTGTTCGGGAAGCTCCTGTATGGGAGCCGGTTCCACGCCCGCGAGCAGTCACTAACCCCGAACCAACAACTGCTCGTCAGACGGGGCGGAAACGTCGAGTACATCCCCATCGGAGTGCTCTGTGACGCGTATCTTCCCGATGACGGCGACGGAACAGCCCCGATACCCGACGAGATAGAAGTCCCGTCGTTCAATCGCGAAACACAGGAGATGAGTTGGCAGCCGGTCACTCACGCGATTCGCCACGAGACTGACGAGCGAACCTACGAGATCGAGACCCAAAAGGGGAGAACGGTTGAGGTTACCGGGAACCACAGCGTGTTTAGCGTCGATTCGAACGGGAACACACGCGAAGTGAAGGCCAGCGAACTTGAATCAGGAGACACACTTCTCACGCCCCGTACGCTACCATCGACCGACCGGAGCGTCGAGAAAATCAACCTCCTCGAGCACCTCATACCCGAGGAGGTTGCCGATCGGCGCGTCTACGTCTACGGCTTCGACCGAGAGACGCTTGAGACGCTCCAGACGGGAGAGACGATTCGACGGAAGCCGTCGGACGAGAGCGACCGAAAGCGCACGTACTACCGGTACGACGGCGTTGAGATTCTGAAGGACAGCCTCGACCAGAACTACTTGGAAAAGGGGTATCTCCCGGCGGAGACGGTCTTGGAACTCGGTTGGGAGGAGAAGGCGGCCGACTGTGAGTTTAAGACGTATCGGGTCGGCGGTGACGAGACGACGCTCCCGGTGTCGCTACCGGTCGACGAGTCGTTGGTCGAGATGTTGGCGTACTACGTGTCGGAGGGGCACGCGGGACCGAGACAAGTCGGATTCACGTTCGGAAGCCACGAATCGAATCTGATCGAAGCGACAGAACAGGCGATACAGACGATAGGTGGGTCGACGACGACGGTAGAACGTGAGCGCAACTCGACTCGCGTGAAGGCGTTCGGTTCGCCACTGGCGCTGTTCTTGAAATCCGTCTGTGGCGACGCCGCCGAGAACAAGCGGGTTCCGGGATTCGTGTTCGACCTCGACTCGGACCTCCAGCACCGGTTCATCGGGGCACTATACGAGGGAGACGGATCCGATTCCCACCCGAGCAACGAACTCTCTCACACGACGCGAAGCGAGACGCTGGCTCGGCAGCTCTCGACGCTCTGGAACATGCAGGGCGTCCTCGCGAGCACGGAGGTTTCGGAGGACGACAACGGGTACGGTGATGGCATCTCCACGAAGTATCGAACCAAAGTGTACGGTTCGGATATCGACGTCGTCGACGCGCTCAAAGACTCGGAATCGGTGCGGACTCAGCAATACAAACGAGTCCCGACGGCGCTGCTTGACGATGTGCGCGTCAGCGACGCTGGCACCGAGACGGTTCCGGACACGATTCCCGGATTGCTGATGGGTGCCGGGATCGGATCGAAGCGGGAGCACGCAGAAACGTACGCCTCGTTGATCGAGCGCGCTCTGGACGGAGAACGGGTTGACGAGCCGAGGTACGCACACAACCTACAGGAGTACGGACTCCTCGACGACGAAGGCTTCGCGACCGACGCACTCGAATCGCTCTGGAAAACGGTCACCAATCTACACGGAATTACGGACACGGACATGTGTCTGCTCTCGGTGAAGAGCGTGACCGAGACGGAGCCGCCAGAACACGTGTACGACATCTCCGTCCCCGGGGAATCCGGAACCGACGAGAACTTCGTCGTCTCCAACGAGGGCGCACTGAGCGTTAAAAACAGTCGCGGCCAGCAGGGGATCGGCATCTCGGCGGCCGTGCTGTACTCCCAGTTGACCTCCGGCCAGCCGGCGAAGATCACCTCGCGGCCGAAGGGCCAGTCGCGGGCGCAGTACTTCGAGCTCATCATCGACACGGACACGAACGAGCCGGAGATCCAGGCCGACGAGGAGACGACGTGGGACCGACCGCACGGCACCCGGATCGAGCTGGAGATGGAGGCGAACATGCGCGCCCGCCAGCAGCTCCACGACTACGTGAAACACACCGCGGTCGTCAACCCCCACGCCCGGCTCGAACTGCGCGAGCCCGGACTCGACGAGCCGCTGAAGTTCGAGCGCGCGACCGACGAGCTCCCGGCGGAGACGGAGGAGATCCGCCCGCACCCGCACGGGGTCGAGCTGGGCGCGCTGATCAAGATGCTGGAGGCGACCGAGTCGTACTCGGTCTCCGGATTCTTACAGGAGGAGTTCACGCGCGTCGGGAAGAAGACCGCAGACAGCGTGATCGACAACTTCCGCGACGTCTACTACGGCCGCGAGCTCGCGTGGACGCCGCCGAGGGCGCACGACGACCGGGACGTCGCGGGCGCGGTCGCCGAGGCGGTCGCGAACAAGGGCGCGGCGGCGACGAGCGCCTTCGCCGACGGCGTCGCCGAGACCGTCGGGAACAACGATCGGATCGCCCGCTCCGAGCTCGCCGAAATAGTCGACAACGTCGCGGAGACGGTCGAGGCCGACACGGGCAAGACGTTCGGCGGGACGGTCCGAGAGAACGCCGTCGCCGCCGCGTGGCGGGCGGTCACGGGGATCGGCGGAGAGGAGGCCGCGGACACGACCGAGTCCGGCGGGGAGGACGACGACGCCGACGGCAGCGACGAGTCGCCGCTCGTTTCCGACGCCTACGCCCTCGTCGACGAGGCCACGTCGACGCGGAAGGACGACGCCGCGGTCCGGGCGATGGCCGAGGCGCTCGCGCGCCGGTTCGAGAACCTCGACGGCGACGCGTTCCGAATCACCCGCGACGACCTCGAACGGCTCGTCGCGGACGCGGCCGGGTTCGTCGCCGAGCAGCGCGACGCGACGTTCGGCGAGACCGCCCGCGAGAACGTCGTCGAGGCGTTCTGGTCGCGGGCGCGCACGGTCCCGGACGAGCCGCCGAAGGTGAAGTCGATCGCGGGCAGCCGCGACGCCGCCGCCGACCTGCTCGACGCGATGCGGACGACCGACATCCTCGCGCCGCCGACCGACTGCCTCGCGCCGATCACGGCCGAGCTGGTCGAGGCCGGGCTGCGGAAGGAGTACGACGCCGACTTCTACGCGGCCGCGACCCGCGACGCCGACGTCCACGGCGGCGACCCGTTCATCGTCGAGGCGGGCATCGCCTACGGCGGCGAGATACCCGCCGAGGGGTCGGTCGAACTGCTCCGGTTCGCCAACCGCGTCCCGCTCGTCTACCAGCGCGGCGCCTGCGCGACGACGGACGTGATAAAGAACATCGGCTGGCGGAACTACGGGCTCGACCAGCCCGGCGGCTCGGGGATGCCCAACGGGCCGGCGGTCATTAGCATCCACGTCGCCTCCACGAACGTCCCGTTCACGAGCGAGTCGAAGGACGCGCTCGCGAACGTCCCGGCAATCGAAGACGAGATCGAGCTCGCGGTGCGGGAGGCGGCCCGGGAGCTGAAGTCGTACCTCAACAAGCGGCGTTCGATGCAACAGCGCCGGGAGAAACAGGATGTGCTCGGCAAGATCCTCCCGGAGATGGCCGACAAAGTGAGCGAGGTCACGGGCCGACCGCGCCCCGATATCGACGGCGCGCTGGCGCGGATCATGAACAACGTGAGCGTCGAGCGCGAGGTGAACGGCGAGACGGTGACGCTCGTCGTCGAGAACCACTCCGACGTGAACGAGCAGCTGGATATCACGGACATCGTCTCCGCGGAGCCGACCGACCTCTCCGACGGGACGGTGGTGGACATGGACGGCGAGTGGTTCGTCCAGTGGAAGCCCGAAGTCCCCTCGGGCGACGAGCGGGAACTGACGTACGCGGTCGACGGCGACGCGGAGTTCGAGGTCAGCGTCGGCGGCGTGGAGACGGAGAAACTCACGGTGAACGCCTAATGACGACCGAAAGCGACGCACGAGACGAGCTGATCGACCTGGCGGCGGACTTCTACGACCAGTTCGCCGGGGGGAAGATCCCGGAGATGACGCTCCCGACCCGGACGAAGAGCAACATCGAGTACGACGAGGAGAGCGGCGTCTGGACCTACGGCGACCGCACTTCGACGCGCAGCGCCAACTCGGTGCGGGGCGCGCGCAAGCTGTTGAAGGCCGCCTACACGATCGAGTTCCTCGCCGGACAGCTCGACGAGGACCGATCATCGACCCTCCGTGAGCTGTACTACCTCTCGGAGTCGTGGGACAACGACGAGGCGCAGTTCAAGAGCCAGGACGAGTCGAACGACCTCGTGGAGGACCTCGAGATCGTCACCGGCGTCACCCGCGAAGACTTCCACATGCGGCCGGAGGAGTCGGGCGCGAAGGTGATGGGCCCGCTGAAGATCCGCGAGCAGACCAACCGCGGCGACCGCGAGATCCACTGCCAGCTCGACGTGGGGCAGGGCGGCTACCAGATCCCGAACAACCCGGACACGATCGAGTTCCTCGACAACGACGCCGAGTTCGTCCTCTGCGTCGAGACCGGCGGCATGCGCGACCGGCTCGTCGAGAACGGGTTCGACGAAGAACACGACGCCTTGGTCGTCCACCTCGGCGGCCAGCCCGCGCGCGCCACGCGGCGGCTGACGAAGCGGTTCCGCGACGAGCTCGACCTCCCCGTCGTGGTGTTCACCGACGGCGACCCGTGGTCCTACCGGATCTACGGCTCCGTGGCGTACGGCTCGATCAAGTCCGCGCACCTCTCGAAGTACCTCGCGACGCCGGAGGCACGGTTCATCGGCATCCAGCCGGAGGACATCGTCGAGTACGACCTCCCCTCCGATCCCCTCTCCGACTCCGACATCAACGCGCTCGAATCGGAGCTGGAGGACCCGCGTTTCCAGACCGACTACTGGGAGGAACAGATCGAGCTCCAGCTCGACATCGGGAAGAAGTCCGAACAGCAGTCGCTCGCGAGCCGCGGCCTCGACTTCGTCACGGACACGTACCTCCCCGAGCGGCTCGGGGAGATGGGCGTCCTCTGAGCAGCGGTCGAGGCGCAGCTACTCGTCTTCGTAGACGATCTCGTCGATCGCCCGACGCTCGCCGTCGGCGTCGTCGTTCGCGTATTTGTAAACGACACCGTCTTCCTCGTCGGTCGTCGCGTTGTGCGAGCCGTCACAGAGCGGCTTCGAGTCCGACAGACCGCACCGGCAGACGTAGATCAGGCCGTCGTCGCCCTTGTCGTCGTCGTCGAGCACCGCCGGACCGCGCTCCTCGTGTGTGACCTCACGTGCCATGGAGTGAGATTCACCGCGACGGGGAAACGCCTTGCGTCGGGGGGTCGTCCCGCCGCAACCCCCTTGCCCGTGCGCTGCCAAAGGGCGGTATGAGCGAGACCGACGAGCGCGACCCGACGGAACTGACCGACGAGGAGTGGCGCGAGCGACTCTCCGAGGAGGAGTACCGCGTGCTGCGCGAGAGCGGCACCGAGGCGAAGTTCTCCGGCGAGTACGTCGACCACCACCCCGGGGACGGGGAGTACCGCTGCCGCGCCTGCGGCAGCGTCCTCTTCGAGGCCGAGACGAAGTACGAGTCCGGCTGCGGCTGGCCCGCGTTCTACGCCGCCGAGGAGGAGTCGGTGACGACGCAGGTCGACACCAGCCACGGAATGCGTCGCACCGAGGTCCGGTGTGCGAACTGCGACTCGCACCTCGGTCACGTGTTCGACGACGGCCCCGAGCCGACCGGGAAGCGGTTCTGTATCAACTCGGTCGCGATGGAGTACGACGACGAGTAGCCGGGAGACGGTTCGGGAGGGTCCGGCCGCGCGTCGGGGACGCCTCGCCGCTGGCCGTCAGACCCGCTCGGTCGGCCGCGAACACCGCAGACAGAGGACTCCGGTGCCGGCCCAGTTCACGTGGTTCGACCCGCAGTGCGGACAGCGATGCGACTCGTTGTCGTACTCGGTCGTCCCGCGAGGCGCGGCGAGGTGGCCGTCCTCGACCGCGCGCTCGACGAGGCTCCGGAACCGCTGCTTTTTGAATCGGGCGCGGTGGGCGAGGAACTCGCCGGGCTGGTCTGGATCCGCCCCGTGGAGGTCCTCCCACGCGATCGCGATCTCGCCGTCGGCCTGCCCGCGCGCGACCTGCTTGATCGTCGCGGCCGCGGCCTCGAAGAGCGGCGTCGTCGCGAGCGCCTGCGGCGAGTCGACGGCGTCGCCAGCGGCGACGTACTGGTCCGCGGCGTCGTCGTAGGCGGCCTCGGCGGCGTCGAGCGCGCCCGCGACCCGGAAGTCGGCGACGAACTCCGCGAGGCAGGCCGCCTGTCCCGGCTCGTCGAGGACGCGCGCGAAGTCCCGGCTCGCGGCGATCCCCTCGACCGCCCGCTGCGTGGCCCGCGCGTCGACGCCGGCGACGCGGGAGGCGACCGTGGCTGCGAGCAACTGCCGGAGCCCCTGTCCGACCCAGCCCTTCTCGTCCGGTCCGAAGGGGTCGATCTCGGGTCGGGGATCGGCGAGCACGCGCCATCCGCCGCGAGTGTAGCGGTTCCCCGCGCGCTCGTACTCTCGGACCGCCAGCGCGTCGACCGCCGCGTCGTGGTGGCCGCCGTCGTCGGTGTTCACACGCGGCGTACGGACGTGGCGGAGTTACGCCTATCGGGTGTGAGTCCCGACCATACTTACCCGCGGGCGTCGAAGCGGTCGCATGGACAGGCCGGACGGGGACGCACGGTCCGCGTCGGGGTCCGGAGCGCGGTCCACCGCAACGTCCGGAACCCGGTCCGCGTCGCGCCCGGATCGACCGACAGCGAGTTCGCGCGTCGAGTGGCTCCTCGTCGTTGCGCTGCTCGCGGTCCCGATGGCGGTCGTCCCCGGCGACGGCGATCCGACGCTTGTGAGCCTCTGGGGATTCGTGACGCTCGGCGGCAACGGGGCCGGGCTCGGCGGCTATCCGGTGTGGGCGTACTTCCTCGACCAGCCGCGGCCGTTCGCGACGCTCCCGCCGTCGATCCGGGCGTGGCCGCTCGCCCTCGGTTTCCACCTGACCGCGGCCGGGAGCGCCACGGCCGGGGTCGCGCTCGGGCGCGAGGACCGTCGGGTCACGGGCGGCCTCCTCGTTCTCGCGGCGGCCGCGACGCTGTGGGTCGCGGCGGGTCTCGGCGTGCGGTTCGGCGTCGGGACCACCGCCGGCTGGCTGGCGGTCCTCCCGGTGGGCGCGGTCGCAACGCTCGCCGTCGGCGCCGTACTCTACCGGGGCGATCTCCGCCGGATCGTCGCTCGGTGACGCCCCGGGAGCGACCGGACCCCGCCCGGCCCATTTATCAGTCCGCCTCTCGGATGCGGATCGCATGACTTCGTTCGCGACCATGCTCGGCGTGACGAGCGCCGCAGGGCTCGTCACGGCCCTCGGCGCGGTCCCCGTGTTCTTCAGCGCACGCGTGACCCACCGGACGTACGACGCCGCGCTCGGGCTCGCGGCCGGGCTGATGGTCGCGGCCAGCGTGTTCGGTCTCGTGATCCCGGGACTGGAACAGGGGACGCTCTCGGAGGTGATGGCGGGCGTGCTCGTCGGCGGCGTCGTCCTGCTCGCCGGAAACTACCTTATCCCGCACCTCCACGCGGAGTACCGCGAGTGGTTCCCCGAGGGCGGCGCGACCGGAGCGGACGCGTCCGAGGTGGGACTGCCGGCCGCGGACCCGGTCGGCGCAGCCGGCGCGTCCGCGGACGCCGGCGACACGAGGGAAGCGGTCACGGACGACCACGCGAGCGAGTCGGCCCCGAGCGACGGCCGAGAAAGCGGCGACGGCGAAAACGGCGGCGCCGGACGCGCCGAGGGGCTGGAGGCGTCGCTGCGGAAGGCGCTCCTGATCGGCGGCGCGATCACGCTCCACAACGCGCCCGAGGGGTTGGCGATCGGCGTCGCGTTCGCCTCGGGACTCGACGAGGTGGCGCTGGTGCTGGCGGTCGTGATCGGCCTCCAGAACGTCCCGGACGGGTTCGCGTTCGCGGTGCCGATGGCCGAGACGGGGATGTCGAACGCCCGCGTCGTCTGGTACACCGCGCTCTCCGGGTTCGTCCCGCAGGTCGTCGCGTCCGCGTTCGGATTCTGGCTCGTCGGGCTCTCCACCGGGCTGTTCCCCGTCGCCTCGGGCTTCGCGGCGGGCGCGATGCTCGCCGTCGTCTTCCGAGAGCTGATCCCCTCGTCGCACGGCCACGGCCATGCCGACGCCGCGACCGCGGCGTTCCTCGTCGGGTTCGTCCTCCTCGTCGTCGTCGACGCGGTCGTGGCGGTGTGATCGCGATCGCGATGTGAGCGCGGTCACGGCCCTCGCCGGTAAACGTTAATCCCCCTCGACGCGTTTCTCGGACCGATGTCACGACGCGGGTTCCCACGTGCGCCCTCCGCGGACGGACGCCCTCGAACGAGTCGACGCCGACGTACCGTTCGGCCAACCGAGTTACAATCGGCGGCCTCACGCGCCGCCGCGCCCGGAGGAGACCGATGACGCTGTACGCCGTCGAGGCGATCGACGACGCGATCGCGGCGACGCGGTCGTTTCTCTGGCCGTTCGACGTGGGCCGATGGCTCCGACTGGCGCTCGTCGTGTTCTTCGTCGGCGGCACCGGCGGCTCCGCGCCGGCGCAGTTCGGAGGCAGCGCCTCCACAGCCCCCGGATCGCAGCCCGGGCCACCACCGCAGCTGCCCGCCCCGGAGACGGTCCTCCCCGGCGGCGTCGAACTCCTCGCGATCGGGGCCGTCGTCGCGGCGGTCGTCGTGCTCGTCCTCGGGCTCCTGTTCGTCGGGTCGGTGATGGAGTTCGTCTTCGTCGAGTCGCTCCGCCGCGAGGCGGTCTCGGTCCGGCGCTACTGGCGCGGCCGCTGGCGGGCGGGCGCCCGGCTGTTCGCCTTCCGGCTCGTCCTCGGCGCGGTCACGCTGACGCTCGTCGGCGCGACCCTCGCGCCCTCCCTGCTGCCGGCGCTCTCCGGCGACGCGCCCGTCGCCGTCGGCCTCGTGCTGCTCGCGGTGCCGGTGGTGGGCGTTCTCGCCGTCGTCAGCGGCCTCATCGGAGGGTTCACCACGAACTTCGTCGTGCCCGTGATGATAGCCGAGGACCGGTCGCTGCTCTCCGCGTGGCGCCGTTTCTGGCCCGCGCTGACGGGGGAGTGGAAGCAGTACGCCGCGTACGTCGTCCTCGCGTTCGTGCTTCGGGCCGCGATCGGGGTCGCCACGGGAGTCGCGGTCGCCTTCGGCGCGCTCGTCGCCGCGGTGCCGCTCGGGATCGCCGGGATCGTCGGCGTCGCGCTCCTCTCGGTCGCCGAGCCGGTCGGCGCGGCCCTGATCGCGGTCTCGGTCCTGCTGTTCGTGGTCGCGGTCGTCGCGGTCGCCCTGATCGTCTCAGTGCCCGTTCAGACGTATCTCCGGTACTACGCGCTGTTCGTGTTGGGCGACACCGACGCCGACTTCGACCTCATCGCCGAGCGGCGGCGGGCGGTCAGGGAGTGACTACTCGTTGCGCGGGCTGCTCGGGTGGTAGTCGGTGTCGTACTCGCCGGGGGACCCGTCGACGCGGTCGGGGTTGATCCGGCCGCCGAGCAGCATGAAGTCGAGGACGGTACAGTACAGCATCGCCTCCACGACGGGGACCGCGCGCGGCGGCAACACGGGGTCGTGGCGGCCGACGACCTGAATCTCCTTCTCCTCGCCGGTCTCCCAGTCGGCCGAGCGCTGCTGCTTGGGGATCGAGGTCGGGGCGTGCCACGTCGCCTCGCCGTAGATCGGTTCGCCGGTGGTGATACCCCCCTGGAGTCCGCCGTGGTCGTTGCCGACGGGGACGGGGTCGCCCTCCTCGCTCTCGACGTGGTCGAACGACTCGCCGTCGTCGAACGTCCAGTCCTCGTTGCGCTCGCTGCCCGTCACGTCGACGGCGTCTTTCCCCAGCCCGAACTCGACGCCCGTCGTCGCCGGAATCGAGAACATCGCCTGTCCGAGCCGGCTCGGGAAGCCGTCGAAGCGCGGCGCGCCGAGCCCGCGCGGGACGCCGCGACACTCGAAGTAGATGGAGCCGCCGATGGAGTCGCCCTTCTCTTGGTACTCCTCGATCAGCTCTTGCATCTCTGCCGCAGCCTCGGGGTCGGCACAGCGCACGTCGTTCTCCTCGCTGTTCGCGAGCAGCTGCTCGAAGCTTACCGGGTCGGCCTCGACGTCGCCGATTCGGTTGACGTGCGCTTTGATCTCGACGTCGTGCTCGGAGGCGTCGAGGACCTGCTCGGCCACCGCGCCCGCTGCGACCCAGTTGACGGTCTCGCGCGCCGAGGAGCGGCCGCCGCCGCCCCAGTTGCGCGTGCCGAACTTCGCGGAGTAGGTGTAGTCGCCGTGCGAGGGGCGCGGGGCGGTGACGTACGGCTCGTACTTCCCCGAGCGCGCGTCCTTGTTCTGGATCACCATTCCGATCGGCGTCCCGGTGGTGTACCCGTCCTGAACGCCCGAGTTGACGACGACCTCGTCGGGCTCGCCCCGCGAGGTGGTGATCATCGACTGCCCCGGCTTGCGCCGGTCGAGGTGCGCCTGAATTGCCTCCTCGTCGAGCTCGACGCCCGCCGGCACGCCGGAGAGGGTGACGCCCATCGCGTCGCCGTGGCTCTCGCCGTAGGTCGTCAGCTGGAAGAGTCGGCCGAACCGGTTCCCGTTCATACCCTCACGTGTGGCCGGGGGCATATATGGGTTGCAATCCGCGCAACGGGTGTCGGTCGGGGCCTCGTGGTGGCGGCGGAGGGACGGCGCGGCTGCTCGGAGCGCGACCGATGGGAGTATGTAACGGGAACGCGTCGGTCGAGGCGTGCGCGAACGCCTGACATCGGACCTCGGCGTGTACGCCCTCGCCGGCCTGTTCTCGCTCGTCGTCTTCGTCCTCGCCCTCGCGATCCTCTCGCGGACGCTGCCCGGCGGGCTCGCGAGCCGACAGCTCGGCGGGCTCGTGGTCGGCTACCTCCTGTTCGTCGGCGTGTACACGACCGCGTGGTTCATCTACACCGGGATCGACAGCCGCGAAGATGTCTGACGGCCGCGTTGCGTCCGCTCGCTGGCACCGCTCTCGGACCGACGGTTCCGCCTGCCGAACCGTTTTCACGCCGCCGTTCGACGGAGGCGTATGGATTCGGACACCGTCGCCTTCGACGTCGACGACCGCGGCGTCGCGACGATCACCGTCGACCGACCGGAACAGCTCAACGCGCTCACCGTCGAGACGCTGGAGGCGATCGAGGACGCGCTCGACGAGGCCACCGACCGCGAGGCGCGCGCCCTCGTGATCGCCGGCGCGGGCGACGACGCGTTCGTCGCGGGCGCGGACATCTCCTACATGGTCGACCTCTCGACGCCCGAAGCGCAGGCGTACGCCGAGCTCGGCCACCGCGTCGCGGACGCGATCGAGACGTTCCCCGCGCCGACGATCGCCGCGATCGACGGGTACGCGTTCGGCGGCGGCTGCGAGCTCGCGTTGGCCTGCGACCTCCGAGTCGCGGCCGAGAGCGCGGTCCTCGGGCAGACGGAGATCGACCTCGGGATCATCCCCGGCTGGGGCGGCACGCAGCGACTTCCGGCGCTGGTCGGCGACGAGGTCGCCCGGCGCCTGATCTTCCTCGGCGAGCGGATCGACGCGGCCGAGGCGGCCGAGGTCGGCTTCGTCGGGGAGGTCGTCGCGGACGACGCGTTCGACGAGCGGATCGACGAGCTGACTGGCGAGCTGGCGGCGAAGCCCGCGACCGCGCTGCGCGCCGCGAAGGAGGCGCTGAACGCGGCCGGCGACGGCTCGGCGGCGACCGGGCTCGCCCTCGAACGCCGGGCGTGGGCCGGCCTGTTCGGCACGCACGACCAGCGCGAGGGGATGGAGGCGTTCTTAGCGAAGCGCGAGCCGGAGTTCGAGTAGACGGACCCACAATCGAATCGGAACAGCGGTGTGGTGGCGCGCGCCTCCGAGCGGCCGTCAGGCCGTGAGGAGCGCGTGCGAGGGACGCCGTGAGCGACGGGCGACCGGAGGGAGCCCGAAGCGAACGGCGAGGCTGGGGAGGTGTGAGGTGCGGTGCGGTCCGGGGCGGGATTCAAAGGGGCAGCCACGAGGCCGCGGTAGGCGACGTAAGCACTGGAAGGAGCGAACGGAGTGAGCGACTGAAGCGCGCAACGAGCGTACCGCGGCCTCGTGGCTGGGGCTTTGGCGGTGTTCGCCGTCGGTCAGCAATCACTCACTGATGACCGAATGGTTGGGGCTGTGGTGGTGAGACACACGGCGTCAGTTCGGCTTTCGTTCCGTGCCACCGTCTCTCACCGCGATCCGGCAACCGCCACGCTTTATTAATCCGCCCGAGTACCCGCGACATGGACCAGTTGCGGCAGTCGCTCCTCGACGCGCCGATCATCGAGAAAGGCGAGTACCAGTACTTCGTCCACCCGATCAGCGACGGCGTCCCCATGCTCGAACCGGAGCTACTCCGGGAGATCGTCATCCGGATCATCCGGAAGGCGGAGCTGGAGAACGTCGACAAGATCGTCACCCCCGCGGCGATGGGGATCCACATCTCCACCGCGCTCTCGCTGATGACCGACATCCCGCTCGTCGTCATCCGCAAGCGCCAGTACGGCCTCGACGGCGAGGTCCCGCTGTTCCAGGAGACCGGCTACTCCGAGTCGGAGATGTACATCAACGACGTCGAGGAGGGCGACCGCGTGCTCGTGCTCGACGACGTGCTCTCGACGGGCGGCACGATGAAGGCCATCCTCGACGCGCTCACCGACGAGGTCGGCGCGGAGGTCGTCGACGTCGTCGCCGTGATCAAGAAGGCAGGCGACAACGAGCTCGACGACACCGACTACAACGTGAAGACGCTGATCAACGTCACCGTCGAGGACGGCGAGGTCGTGATCGTCGACGCGCAGGGCGACGAGTAAGCCGGTATCCGTAGATCGACGAGGAACATCACCACGTTTCCAACCGGTCAGTTATTAACGACTGACCTCAGCAACGCGGGGACCATTTCCGAAGCCCCAGTCGCGGGGACTCGCGCGGCTCGGTGCGCTCCTCGCTCAGTCGCTGTCGCTCCTTCGCTGCGGTGCTTCCGTCGCCGTGCTTCGTCCTCGCGACTGCCCCTTCGAGTCCCACCCCGCCCAGCAACGCAACCGCAGCCTCACACCTCCCCAGCCTCGTTGGCGGCTCCCGGTGGTCACCGCCAACTCCCTCGCGCGGTGCTGCTCGCCCGCAAAGCGGCCTCGCAGGCACGCGCCACCGCACCGCGAACGCGCTTATAAAACCCGCGTCGCCCCGCGTCGCTGCCGGGCGCGGGCCGCTTTTGTGTCGCGGTCGCGAACGTGGATCCGGACATGACTAGCGCGCTGTTCGTCGTGAGCGAGGAAGGGTACTGGGCCGAGGAGTGTATCGAGCCGCTGACGACGCTCGAATCCGAGGGCGTCGACGTGACCGTCGCGACGCCCTCCGGGTCGCCGCCGGTCGTCGACGAGCGTTCCTTAGAGCCGGACGCCGCGGGCGGCGAGGAACGGGTCGCGGAGCTCCGCGAGGTCGACGAGAACCACCCAGGTCTCAACGATCCCGAACCGATCGCGACGGTCGACGCCGACGGCTACGACGCCGTCGTCTTCCCCGGCGGCCACGGCACGGTCTGGGACGTGAACCAGGACCGCCACGCCCGTCAGCTCCTGCTCGACGCGGTCGCGGGCGAGGAGAGCGTCGCCCTCGTCGTCTGTCACGCCGTCGGCATCCTCGCGTTCACGCGCGAGGCCGACGGGACGCCGCTCGTCGAGGGGCGCTCCGTGACCGGCTTCCCGAACGCGTGGGAGGAGAACATCGTCGACGACCACGACGTGATGCCGGACGGCCGGAAGCTCCCGTACTGGGTCGAAGACGAGGTCGTCCTCGCGGGCGCCGAGTGGGACGCCGAACTCGACGCCGACACGAGCGTCACCGTCGACGGCGACCTCATCACGGCCCGCGGCCCCGGCTCGTCGGCCGAGGCGGCCGCGACGCTGCTCGACGAACTGTAGGCGCCTCGCTCGGGGTCGGCCCGCTCCGCTCGCCTAGCGGATCACGAACGCCGGCTCCTCGATCCGCTCGCTCTTACACTCGGGGCACCGCGACGGCTCGTTGACGAGGTCGTCGAAGCCGTCGAACCCGCAGTCGCGACAGGCGGGCGGCGCGACGAGGAACTCCTCGTCCGCGCCGCCTCCGTCCCCGTCGCCCCCCTCTCGGACCGACCGCGAGACGTGGTCGAGGTGTTCGTACACGACGGGCGTCGGCAGCGACAGCGTCTCGGCGAGATCGTCCGCCGTCCGCGGCTCCTCGCGGAGCGCGTCGGCGATGCGCTGGCGGGTCGTCTCCATGCGTCGGATTCGCGGTGAGCGAGGAAAAGCCGTGCGGGAGGAACGACCGGTACCGGCACAAGAGGTATGTCACCGGGGCGAGACGGGACGGGTATGAAAGCAGTGGTACTTGCGGGTGGCTACGCGACCAGACTCTGGCCGATCACCGAACACCGGCCGAAGATGTTCCTCCCGGTGGGCGAGAACACCGTCATCGACGAGATATTCGAGGACTTGGAGGCCGACGACCGCGTCGACGAGGTGTTCGTCTCGACGAACGAGCGCTTCGCCGACACGTTCGCGGAGTACCTCGCCGACAGCCCCTTTGAGAAGCCGACGCTGTCGGTCGAGGAGACCGTCGAGGAGGACGAGAAGTTCGGCGTCGTGGGGGCGCTCGAACAGCTCGTCGACCGGGAGGGGGTCGACGACGACCTCATCGTCGTCGCCGGCGACAATATGATCAGCTTCGATCTGGGCGACTTCGCCGACTTCTTCGAGTCGAAGGGGACGCCGACGCTGGCGGCGTACGACGTCGGCGACCGCGAGCGCGCGAAGTCGTACGGGCTCGTCCAGCTCGACGGCGACGAGGTGATCGACTTCCAGGAGAAGCCCGACGACCCGCAGTCGACGCTCGTCTCCATCGCCTGTTACGCGTTCCCCGCCGAGACGCTCCCGGATCTCACCACGTACCTCGACGACGACAACAACCCCGACGAGCCGGGATGGTTCCTCCAGTGGCTACAGCAGCGCGGCGCGGTCCACGCGTACACCTTCGACGGCGCGTGGTTCGACATCGGCACCGCCGATTCCTACCTCGACGCGGTGGAGTACGCCTTGGAGGGCGGGACGCTCGTCGCCGACGACGCGACGGTCGAGGGGAGCGACCTCGGCGACGTGGTCCACGTCATGTCGGGCGCGACGGTGACCGACTCGACGCTCGACCGCGCCGTCGTCTTCGAGGACGCCACGATAACGGACTCGGAGATCCGCAACTCCGTGATCGACACGGGCGCGACCCTGGAAGGCGTCGACCTCTCGGGCGCGCTCATCGGCTCGTACACCTCGATCACCGAGGGCGACGAGTTCTAGCTCGCCTCGCTCGGCTCTCCCGTCCGAGACCCGGTCACGCACGGGCCGTCAGTCTGTGCCGGCCTGCGCGTGCGTGTGGTGATAGCAGTCGAACGCCGGCTCGCCGCCGTCCGCTCCTTCCTTTCCGCCGTCGGTCGCAGGGTAAAAACAGACCCGCTGGTAGCGCTCGTTGTCGAGCAGGTTCACGACGAAGCCGCCGGTGTGCCGGGAGACCGAGTCGTACGGGTCGCCGCAGGCGGGACAGTCCGGCGGCGGGTCCTCGGGGACGTACATGCGACGTGTGTGGCTGGCTACGGTCGGGAGGCGGAAAACCGCCTCGCCGCTCAGGAGCCGTTCGAGCCGTCGCCGCTGCCGCCCTCGACGCCGAGCGCGTCGAACAGCTTCCGGCGGACCGCCTCCTCGGTGAGGTGGAGGAGCGTGTCGCGGTTGTCGCCGCTCGCCTCGATACCGGTGAAGATGCCGAGCGGAATTTCGAGCGACCCCTGCGTCGAGTGGCCGGCGGCGTCGCCCATCTCGGAGAACGCCTCGTCGAGGACGTTCCCGATGTTCAGCCGGATGTCCTTCGAGCGCGCCGCGAGGTAGATCTTCTCGTCGGCGATGCCCAGCACGGCGGTCGTCGTGATCCCCTCCAAGTTGAGGAGGTGCTGGGCCGCCTGCGCCAGCGCCTCGCGGTCGCGGATGAAGCCGGCCGTCGAGAAGAGGTGGCTCCCCTGGACCTCGCGGTTCTGGATCGCCTCGGCGAGCACATCCAGCGTCTCCGGGCTCATCGACGGCGACTCCACCTGTTCGAGCGTGTCGTGGTTCGCGAACGGGTGGAGGTACGCCGCCGCGGTCAGGTCCGCGGGCGTCGTGTCTCGCTTGAAGTCGAGCGTCTCGGCACGGATCCCGTACAGCAGCGCGGTCGCGACCGCCTCCGATGGCGACTGGTCGAACTCCTGGAGGTACTTCGTGAGGATCGTCGACGTCGACGAGACGTTGGTCCGCACGTCGACGAACCGCGCGTCGAACGGCACCTCGGACTCCAGGTGGTCGATGTAGATGTCTATCCCGACGTCGAAGTCGAACCCCTCTTCCGCCGACTTCGCGAGGTCGACGGCGGCCACGGTGCCGTACTCGGACAGCTCTGGTGCCTCGTCGCGGGCGAGCAGGTCGATTCCGAGGAGGTTGACGAACGCGCGGTTCTCCTGGTGGCCGACGTCGCCGGAGTAGACGATGTCGGCGTCGACCCCGAACGCCTCGGCGATCGCCTGGAGCGCGGTCGCGGACGCGATCGAGTCCGGCTCCGGGTTGTCGTGGGTGAGGATCGCCATCCCGTCGCCCCCCTCCTCGATTATCTCCGCCAGCTGGCGGGCCATGTACTCCAGTTCGCCCGTCTCCAGCGACTGGAGCGCGCTGTCCGCGATCACCGTCGAGGGGTTGATCACGACGTCGGCGCCGCGCTCGCGCAGCTCGTCCTCGCTGACGGGGTCCGAAGCGCGGACGACGACGTAGTGGTCGCCGCCGGTCTCCCTGACCGCGGAGACAGCGGCCTTGTTCGCCTCCACGTCGCTGGCGAGGATCAACACGATGTCGCGGTCGGCGAGCTCGTCGACGACGTCCGGCTCGGCGATGTCCTGGACGCGCGCGTTGAGGTCCTGGTCGCGGAGCGCCTCGACCCGGCTCTCGTCGCGGTCGAGGATGAGGACGTCCTTCCCGCGCTCGGTCAGTTCCTCCGCGACGGCGTGACCGACGCTACCACAGCCGAGGATGGCGTATCGGGTCCGCGCGGATCCGGATGCCCCACTACTCATTGGAGGGATTTCCGCGGCACGACACTTAACGAGTGCGCTCTCGCCGTCCGCGCGTCCGAGAACGACCCACGAGACGGACGAGATGTCGACGGCCGAACCGATCGACAAGCCGCCGTCGTCACGGAATGAAAAGGTCTTTTACCGTGACAGGGATATCGTCTCGTGAGGGCCGGTAGCTCAGTTAGGGAGAGCGACGGACTCTTAATCCGTCGGTCGCGTGTTCAAATCGCGCCCGGCCCGTTCCGTTAATAAAAGATAGAGACCTCTTAGTCGCTTCTTGGCAATTAGCTGGTACCCCAGCGATAGCGCTGTGAGCAGCGTCGAGCGGCGGATCGACGTCGACCCACGGTGGCGGACACGGTCTCAGTCATCGACTGATACGAGCGCGAGTATCGGATAGACACACCACACGTGTCAGAGATGTACACAGGGTTCGAGGGTCAATCTGTGTTCCCGAATGAGCGCGACCCAACTGCGTGGGGTGGCCGAAACACGGATCTTCTCGCTGATGGACTGATAACCGCCCCCTAGAACTTTTTATACAGTATTATCGAACCGCTGTATGGATAGAAATTTGACGCGGCGCAAGATGCTCGGCGCCGGCGCCACGGTCGGCCTCGGCTCCTTGGCAGGCTGCGGAGGGGACGGAGACTCGACGGGGCCCGGAGCGAACTCGGAAGCCAATCCGAACACGACGGGACCGGAGACTGAGAGGGAGCAATCGGAAGACGGTGTGCCCGCTCAGACGGGGGTCCTCCCGGCCCAGTTCGTGGTCACGAAGGGGTCCGACGAGATTCGGGCGTACGACGGTACGACGCTCGAGGTGGCGTTCCGGGGCGAAGCCGGGGCGGAAGACGGTCGCGTGCTACAGGAAACGTTCGATGCGACCGACGGCGGCCGGGTCTTCATTCGGCGCGGCACCTACACGGTGGACCGTGGATTACGGATCCGGAACGATGGCACCGAGATCCGGTCGGACTTCGCGCGGCTCGCGTTCAGCGACCACGAGCCGTCCGGCTCGGCGCAGGTCGACTTCGCGGTGAATTCGGCGGAACACGTGGAAGTGAACGGGCTCGTCCTCGACGCCCGGAAGCGGGAGCGAACCGGGGGAACTCGGACGGCGGACATCTGGGGCGAATCGGCCTTCGTGGCGTACCGGAACTGTGTGATTTTCGGCGGGAAGTCCGTCGACGGAAACGCCGGCTACGGCATCGGCGAGGATAACGACGCCGACTACGTCACCATCGACAACTGCGTCATCCGCGACAGCGACCGGCACGCCTACCACCCTTCTGCCGCTCATCACCGAATCGTCAACTCGACGTTCATCAACAACGCCCAACGAACGGGCGACATCTTCGACCTCGCGTCGACGAAGGCGGTGGTCGCCAACAACCACTTCGAGGCGAACGGTCACGGCATCAAGATCGACGACGCCGGCGACGCCGCTAGCGGCGGAAACATCCTCATCACGGGGAACGTCTTCACGGACAACTACTTGGAGGACGTCGCCTCCGGTCAGATCGAGTTCGCGGACACCCGCGTCGATTCGGTGACTCTCTCGGACAACACCTTCCTGTTACCGGACATCGACGCGGAAGAGACGTCGGCTCACGTGCTCTTCGATTCCAACCTCGATCTCGGGAGCGTTACGTTCCGTAACAACTACTTCGCTGGTGGCGGCCGGAACGCGCTGACGTGGTTTACCGAATCGGGCCGGCGGCTCGACACGCTCGTCTTCGAACACAACACGTTCGAAGACATCTCCGGCGACGTGGGGCTGCTCGCGAGCGCTAACCGCTTGCTGTTCCGGGACAACCTCATAACGTGTTCGGGGTCACGGCGAGGGCGTCTCGATATCATCGAATCGAACACCGGTGTCGTCTCCGGGAACGTCTGCTACAACGCGACGATCGAGGTTGCCGACGGTCTCAACGTGATCGCCGAGAGAAACCACAACTTCTGACCGGTCTGGGATGTCAGTACCGATATCGGTCGACGATTCGAACGCCTTCTCTCGGTAGGGGTCGCCACACGGTCCCGATAGCGCCCGACTCGAACGGCTTCGACCCGGGACGGATCGAGCGCTGGCGCCGCTCTATCCCCGCGTCCTGACCGCGTCGCCGAGTCCCGTCTCGGGATACCCCTCGCCTCGACGCCTTCCGAAGTGTCGAGTCGGCGCGGACGGTGTTAGCCCTGATAATTTGCGGTGTACGCTTTTATATCGCAGCGACGTGGGGCGGGTATGACGCTGGAGACCGACCCGGCCCGGCCGATCGTTCACCGCGGCCTCGACGGGGAGTTGGTTCGCGAGGCGGTCGCGGAGTCGACCGTCGTCGCCGACCCCGAGCGCGTCCTGTCGGTGGGTCCGGAGGCCGGAGACCTCGCCTCGGTCGCGGGAACCGACCCGCTGGTGGTCGTCTGTCGCCTGAGCGCGGGCGATACCGACGGGTTCGCCGCGGTCCGCGAGTCGTTCCCCGACGCGCCGTCGCTCGCGCTCGTCGCCGACGACGACGCGGTCGGTGACGCGCTCGCGGCCGGCGCGACCGACGTGTTCGTCCGTCGTGAGGGGATCGACGAGGCGGCGGTGCTCGCTCGGCGGATCGACGCGCTCGCGACCTCGCCGGATGAGTCGACGGCGGCCGGTGGCTCGGCCGAGCCGTCGCTCGGCTCGGAGTCGACGGGGCGGCTCCTCGACGCCATCGACGACTCCTTTTACGCGCTCGACGCGGACGGGTCGCTCGTCCGGTGGAACGAGCGGTTCCGCGACGTCACCGGCTACGACGACGCTGAGTTGGCGGGGATGCACGCGCTCGACTTCTTCGTCGGCGCCGACCGGGACCGCGTGGCCGACGCCATCGAGACCGCGCTCGACCGCGGCAGCGCCACCGTCGAGGTGGAACTCGTCGCGAAGGACGGGGAGACGGTCCCGATCGAGTACACGGGCGCGCCGGTCACCGACGCCGACGGGACGGCGACGGGCATCGTCGGCGTCGGCCGGAACCTGCGGGACCGACGCGAACGCGAGGACCGACTGGTCCGGCTTCGACAGGCGGTCGAGACGGCCGTCGACGGGGCGCCCCTGACGCTGTTCGAGATCGGTCCCGACGGCGCGGTCGCGACCGTTCGCGGCGATTCGCTTTCTCGGCGGCTCCCGGGCGGACTCGGTTCCGGGGACGCCGTCGCCGACGCGTTCGCCGACCACCCGGAGATGCGGCGGGATATCGGAGCCGCGCTCGACGGCGAGGCGAGCTGCAGCCTCGTCGAGGCGGGCGGGGCGACGTTCGAGACGTGGCTCCAGCCGGCGTTGGACGAGACGGGAACCGTCAGTCGGGTGATCTGCCTGGCGCTCGACGTGACGGAGCGGGAGAACCGAGCCGCCATGCTCGATCAGATCCGGGCGAACGCCGGCGAGGTGATCTGGCTGTCGACGCCGGAGAAAGCGTCGATGGACTTCGTCACCGACGCCTACGAGGACGTCTGGGGGCGCTCCCCGGAGACGCTGTACGAGGATCCCGTGTCGTTCGTCGAGGCGATCCACCCCGACGACCGAGAGCGGGTCGAGGCGGCGTTGGCGGAGCAGCGCGAGGCTCCCGACGCGTACGAGGAGACGTACCGCGTGGTTCGACCGGACGGCGAGGTCCGGTGGGTACACGACCAGTCGGCCGGCGTCTACGAGGACGGAGAGTTGACCCGGATCGTCGGCATCGCGACCGACGTCACCGTTCGGAAGCGACGCGAGCGCGAGCTCCGACTGAAGAACCGCGTCGTCGAGACCGCTCCCGTCGGCATCGCGATCCACGAGACCGGCGACGGAAACGGGTCGATATCCCACGTCAACGAACGGTTCGCGGCGACTGCGGGCCGCGACCGCGATGCGGTCACGGGCGAGGGGCTCTCCGTACTCGGCGGTGACGACACGGACGCCGATCGGCTCCGGGCGCTGGAGGCGGCCGTCGAGTCCGGCGCCCGCGGCTCGGAGACCCTCGTCTGTCACCGCGGGGACGGGACGCCGTTCTGGGGGCGTATCGACGTCGCTCCCGTCGTCGGGCCGGACGGGGAGGCGACTCACGCCGTCAGCTTCCTCCAAGACGTGACGGAGTCGAAGGAGCACGAACAGGAGATAGAGCGTCATCTGACGGAGTTCGGCGAGGTGCTCGCCGAGGACCTCGGAGCCCCGCTCCGGGAGGCGGACCGGCGGCTCGACGCCGCGCTCGACGGCGAGTCGGACGAGGACCTTCGACGGGCGAAACGGGCGGTCGAGACCGCTCGCTCGCTGGTCGACGACCTCGAGACCGTCCACTCGTTCTCCGTCGAACCGCGGCGGCTCTCGGAGTCGATTCGCGGGGGGACGCCTGCGCCGACGGAGGGCGATGAGTGACCCGACGGCGGTGAGCGACCGGCCGGTGCCGCGCGTACCGACAGCGCAGAGTGAGGCGACCGCACCGCAGGTCTCGCGAGAGACCCGGTCGGGTGTGGGACGGTGACCGGCGTCGAACTCCCCGTCTCGACGGTCGTCGTCTGCGAGGCGAACCGAACGAGAGCGGACCTCTACGGGCTCTGGCTCGACGCCTACGAACCTCGCCGCGCGCTGACGAGCGCGCAGTTCGCCGAGGCGTTCGACGCCGGCGTCGCTGTCCTCGTGCTCGACGACTCGTTCGGCGACGGGAGCGCCGAGGCGGTGGTCGAACGGGTCCGATCGGAGGCTGCACACTGCCGCGTCATCGGCATCAGAGAGGCGTCGGACGCGGACGACCCCTCGGCGTACGACCGGGACCTCACGCGGCCGGTGTTCGAGGCGGACCTCACCGACTGCGTCGAGACGCTGCTGTACCGGGCGAACTACCACCTGCTGTTGGACAAGTACTACCGGACCACGGTGTTGATCTCGGCGTACGAGTGGCGGACCGGCGACGAGGGGTCCCCCGCGGCGGACTCGCCCGACGCCGAGCGGTACGACCGACTGCGGGACCGCGCCGAGCGACTACAGGGCTACCTGAACGACATCCGCCCTGCCATGACCGACGAGGACGTCCGCGCCGTCGCGGAGGGGATCGCGGTCGCCGACGCCGAACCGGCTGATGCCGAACCGGCTGACGCCGCGGGAGGGAAATCGGGCGAGAGCAAGTACCGCCCCGACGAGTGCGCTCGGTGCGGGACGGACTGGCGAGGGTCGAACGGGAGCGAGGCGCCCGCGACGAAGCTGGGCGCCTACGTCTGGCGGTGCGGTAGCTGCGGACACGTGGATATGCGAGCCGACCCGAACCACCGACACGTCTCCTCGTTCCGGCGGTGAGTCGGCGGTCTGGCACGAATCCTTTATCAAGCGCGCCGTCGACCCCGAGCACATGACGGATCTCGACGGCGCGGCGGCGGTGATAACCGGGGCGAGCTCGGGGATCGGGGAGGCGACGGCGCACGCGCTCGCGGAGCGCGGCGCGAACCTCGTCCTCGTCGCGAGACGGCGCGAGGCGCTCGAATCGGTCGCGGACGACGTACGGGCCGAACACGGCGTCGAGGCGGTCGTCGCGGACGGCGACGTGCGCGACCCGGCGACCTCGGCGGCGGCGGTCGAGGCCGCGGTCGAGTCGTTCGGCGGGCTCGACGTCGCCGTCGTCAACGCGGGGCTCGCCCGCGGGAGCGACGTGGCGACGATGACCGACGAGGAGTACGCCGCGATGCAGGAGACGAACGTCGACGGAGCGTTCTACCTGACGCGCGAGGCGCTCCCGTACCTCACGGAGAGCGAGGGGAGCCTGATCGCGGTCGGCAGCTTCGCCGGCCAGTTCCCCCGCTCGTTCAACCCCGTGTACGCCGCGACGAAGTGGTGGGTCCGCGGGTTCGCGCACAGCGTCGCGGCGCAGGTCGGCGACGACGGCGTGGCCGTCTCGGTGGTCAACCCCTCTGAGGTCCGGACGGAGTTCGGCAGCGAGGACGGCGAGCCGTTCGAGGAACGGTTCGAGCCGGGGAGCGCCACCGAGCCCGAGGAGGTCGCCGAGGCCGTGGCCTTCGCGGCGTCGCGGCCCGGCTCGTCGGCACAGGAGATCGACCTCTATCGCCGAGACAAGTTCTCCGATACCCTGTAGCCGTCGCGAGCGGACGCCTCAGCGCTCGGTCGACCCGTCGCCCCGGCAGTCGAGCGACGCCCCGCACTCCGGACAGACCTCGTCGACGCGCGTCACCGCGAGGTCACACTCGGGACAGAACTCCCGGTCGCAGGCGGAGTCTCCCATGCCGCAACTGACGGCGCCGTTCCGGAAATAGCTTCGGCGCGGGACGGCGCGGCCTTCGAACCGAAATCCCTTTTGAACCGGTGGCCGCCGATCCGGTGTGAGCAACGCCGACCGCCGGGGGCAGTTCTGGGCGCTCTACCTCACCCGGTTCGCGGAGGGATTCGGGTTCATCACGCTGTTGACGCTGCTGCCGACGTACATCAACGCGCTGGACCCGCAGGCGACGACAGTGCTAGGCGTGACGGTGTCGGCCGGGTTCGTCATCGGGATGTACACCACCGGGTTCACGCTCGCGCAGACCGTCGCCGTGGTCCCGCTCGCGTGGGCGGGCGACCGGTTCGACAAGCGGCTCGTGCTGCTCGCCGTCCTCGCTGCCGGCGCGGGCGTGTACGCGCTGTTTCCGCTCGTCGACTCCTCGGCGACGTTCATCCTCGTGCGCGCGCTTCAGGGGCTCGTCGTCACCGGCGCGGGGCTGATGACGCTCTCGCTCGTCGGGCAGATCGCCGAGACCGGCACGCGGGCGGACAAGATCGGGAAGGCGAACGCCGCCTCGTTCGGTGCCTCCATCCTCGGCTCGCTCGGAGCGGGGGCCGTCTACGACGCCGTCGGCTTCGGGCCGGTGTTCGCGCTCATCACGGCGCTGATGATCGCCGCGTGGCTCGTCACGTGGGGGTACCTCGATTCGGACCCGACGCGGGTCGAGGGGTTCCCGTTCAGCGACCTCGCGGTCAACCGCAAGATCCTGACTATCTCGACGTTCCGCGCGCAGTACGCCTTCGCGGTGACGATGGTGCGGACGTGGGTCCCGATCTACGCCGGCACCGAGCTGGCCGCCGGGGGGCTCGCGGTCGGCGCGACCGCGGTCGCCGTGACGGTCACCGCGGAGAAGGGGACGAACATGGTCGGGCAGCTGTTCACCGGTCGCCTCTCCGACGCCTACGGCCGATCGCTGTTCGTCTTCGCAGGCGGGGGCGCGTACGGGCTGATCGCGGTGCTGATCCCGTTCTCGACCGCCATCGGAACCGTGCTCTGGACCGGCGTCTCGGTCCCGATACTGGGCGAGCTCCCCGTAGCGTACCTCCCGCTCGTCGCTCTCTCCGGGCTGCTCGGCGTCGCGGACTCGTTCCGCGAGCCGGCCAGCATGGCGCTGTTCGCCGACGAGGGGACCGACGACGGCGGCGTCGCGTCCAGCTTCGGCATCCGCGAGCTCGTGTGGCGCCCGGGCTCCGTGGCCGGCCCCCTCATCGCGGGCTGGCTGATGGTCGAGGTGAGCATGGCGTCGGTCTTCTACGTCGGCGGCGCGTTCGCGGTCACCGGCGTCCTCGCGTTCCTCGCCGTCCTCCTCAACGACCACGGCCGCGCGGCGCTGACGGCGTGGTGAGACGTAGCGGGCCGGTCCGGCGAGAACGTCTGGTTTGAAAAACTATCTGCGTGATTCGGTGTTCGCGCTCGCGGAGGTCGTCGACTCAGGCCTCGTGCCCCTGTACCGCGAGCGCCTCTTCCAGCGCCGAGAGGACGTACTCGACGTTCTTCGGGCGAGCCGAGTAGCCCATACAGCCGATCCGCCAGATGTCGCCTTCGAGGTCGCCGAGTCCGGACGCGATCTCCAGGTCGTACTCCGCGAGGAGGTGGTCGATGACGGCGCCGTCGTCGACGCCGTCGGGCACCCGCACCGCGTTCAGGCTCGGGAGCCAGTACTCGTCGGGGGCGTTCATCTCCAGTCCGAGGTCCTGAAGCCCGGCCTTCAGCTCGCCGGCGACCTCGCGGTGACGCTCCCACCGCGACTCGATCCCCTCCTCCGCGACGAGGCGGAGCGCCTCGCGCAGCGCGTACACGTTCGTGATCGGCGCGGTGTGGTGGTACGAGCGGTCGTCGCCCCAGTATCCCTCGAGCAGCGAGAGGTCGAGGTACCACGAGCGGGGCTGCTCGTCGCGGTCGAGCACCTTGTCCATCGCGCGGTCGTTGAGCGTGAGCGGGCTCGCGCCCGGCGGACACGAGAGGCACTTCTGCGGACCGGAGTAGGCGACGTCGACGTCCCACTCGTCGACGCGCAGTTCCACGCCGCCGAGCGAGGTGACGCAGTCGGCGATCACGAAGGCGTCGTGGGCGTGCGCGATGTCGGTCAGTTCGGGGACGTCGGGCTGGCGGACGCCGGTCGAGGTCTCGGCGTGGACGAACCCGAACACGTCCGGCTGGTGCTCGTCGAACGCGCGCTCGACGTCGACGGGGTCGAGCGGCTCGCCCCACGGCGCGTCGACCGTCACGACCTCGCCGCCGGCGCGCTCGGCCATCGACTTCATCCGCCCGCCGAAGTAGCCGTTCGTCGGCACCAGCATGGTGTCGCCCGGCTCGACGAGGTTTCCGATCGCGGCCTCCATCGACGCCGACCCGGTGCCCGAGACCGGGATCGTCCACTGGTTGTCCGTGCGGAACGTGTAGCGCAACAGCTCCTGTACCTCGTCCATGATCTCGACGAACGAGGGGTCGAGGTGACCGACCAGCGGCGTGCTCATCGCCTGAAGGACGCGGGGGTGAACGTCGCTCGGCCCCGGTCCCATCAGCGTGCGGTCCGGCGGTGTCAGCTCGCCGACCTCGGGCGCTTGCTCGTCGACGCCGCGTTCGGCGTATCGCTCCGTCATACGCTAAACTCCAGCAAGCGCCGACAAAAAGCCGACGGAACCCGAATCCCTCGCGCGGCCCGTCGGCGGACGACCCTCTCTGAGGCGATCGGCTAGGGAGTTTGGGGCGACCGGCTGGGGGTGACCGTCTCAGGGGTGACCGTCTTGGGGGACGACCGGCCGCGAACCGCCTCCGTTTGGCCTCCGCCCATGTAAAATGGTAATCCACGTCACCTAAGAACCCGGGACGCGTATCTCGGAACATGAGCGACCGCCGCCGCAGCCCGAGCGCGGAGCAGGACCTCCGGACCATCCTCGACCGGATGGCGGACGGGTTCTTCGCGCTCGACGCGGAGTGGCGCATCTCGTTCGCGAACGATCGGGGGCGAGAGATTCTCCGCTCCGCGATGCGCGACGACGCGGTGGGGGCCGACGGCTCGGTCGAGGGGTGTCACCTCTGGGAGTCGATCCCCGGGTCCACCGAGACCGTCTTCCACGACGAGTACCACCGCGCCATGGAGACCCAAGAGCCGGTCTCGTTCGACTCGTACTACGAGCCGCTGGACACCTGGTTCGAGGCCCGCGCGTTCCCCTCTGACGAGGGACTCTCCGTCTACCTCCGGGACGTCACCGAGCGGCACGAACTGGAGCGACAACAGCGGGAGAGCCTCCGAGCCATCCAGCGGCTCTACGCTGTCTCGTCGGACAACGACCGGACGTTCGAGGCGAAGGTGGAGGCGATACTGGCGCTCGGCTGCGAGTACCTCGACGTCCCGAACGGGTTCCTCACCCGAATCGACGACGAGACGCAACACGTCGAGGTGTCCCACGCCGAACACCCTCTGTTACAGGCGGGCGAGAGCTGTCCGCTCGACGAGGCGTACTGTAAGCGCACCATCGAGCGCGAACAGCTCCTGACGGTCGTCGACGCGTCGGACGAGGGGTGGGTCGGCGACCCGGCCCACGAGACGTTCGGGCTCGAAACGTACATCGGCGGACGCGTCGAGGTCGACGGCGAGCGGTTCGGCACGCTGTGCTTCGCCGACACGGTCCCCCGAGGCGAGCCGTTCACCGAGACGCAGCAGACGTTCGTCGAGCTGTTGACCCGCTGGGTGAGCTACGAGCTGGAGCGGCAGCGCGCGGCCGACCGGCTGGAGCGCGAGCGCGACCGGCTCGACGAGTTCGCGAGCGTCGTGAGCCACGACCTCCGAAACCCGCTCACCACGGCGCGCGGACGGGTGGACCTCCTCGCCGACGACTGCGACAGCGAGCACGTCGAGCCGGTTCAGCGGGCGCTCTCACGCATGGAGACGCTCATCGAGAACCTCCTCATGCTGGCCCGCGAGGGCGGCGGCGTCGACGAGGTGGGGCGCGTCGACCTCGTGGCGCTCGCCGGGGACGCCTGGGAGACGACCGACAGCCGCGGCGGGGCGCTCCGCACGGCGGTCGACGAGTTCGAGCTCCGCGCCGACGAACCCCGGCTGCGACAGCTGTTGGAGAACCTGTTCCGGAACGCCGTCGAACACGGGGCCGCGGAAGCGGGCTCAGACGGCGTCACCGTGACCGTCGGCCCGCTCGCGGACGGCGACGGCTTCTATGTGGCCGACGACGGGCCGGGAATCCCCGAGGACGAGCGCGAGAAGGTGTTCGAAAGCGGCTACACGACGGCGAGCGGGGGCACGGGATTCGGGCTCGACATCGTCTCGCAGATCGCCGACGGCCACGGCTGGGAGGTGCGCGCGACCGAGTCGGACGAGGGCGGCGCGCGGTTCGAGTTCACCGGGGTCGAGCGCCCCTGAGTCCCGTCCTCACTCCTCGTCGACGAAGTCCGGCTCCGTCCGCTTCTCCGAGCGCTCCGCGACGAGGTGGTCGACGAACGCGTCGAGGTCCACGTCGCCGCGCTGGTTCTCGAAGCGGTCGCGGACCGAGACGGTGCCCGCCTCCTGCTCGTCGTCGCCGACGATGACCATGTACGGGAGGCGGTCGTCGTGGCCCGCGCGGATCTTCCGGCCGACGGTCCAGTCGCGGTCCTCGACCTCGACGCGGAACCCCTCGCTCTCCAGCTCGTTTTTCACGCGGTGGGCGTACCCCAACGTCTCGTCGGAGACGGGGAGGATCCGGACCTGCTCCGGGGCGAGCCACAGCGGGAAGTTGCCGTCGAAGTGCTCGATCAGCACCATGAAGAAGCGCTCGTAGCTCCCGTACAGCGCCCGGTGGATCATCACGGGCTGGTGTTCCTCGTTGTCCTCGCCCGTGTAGGAGAGGTCGAACCGGTCGGGCATGTTGAAATCGAGCTGAACGGTCGGGCCGTCCCAGACGCGCCCCAGCGCGTCCTCGAACCCGAAGTCGATCTTCGGGCCGTAGAAGGCGCCGTCGCCGGGCTCGACGTCGTAGTCGTAGCCGCCGGACTCGAGCACGTCGCGGAGCTGTTCCTCGGCGGACTCCCAGATCTCGTCGCCGCCGACGGACTTGTCGGGGCGGGTCGCGAGCGCGACCTCGACCTCCAGATCGAGCGTCTCGACGACCTCGAAGATCATCTCGATCACCGACTCGATCTCCTGCCGGATCTGGTCGGGGCGGACGAACAGGTGCCCGTCGTCGATGGTGAACGACCAGACGCGCGACAGGCCCGACAGCTCGCCGCGCTGCTCTTTCCGGTACACCTTCCCGTTCTCGAAGTAGCGCTGCGGGAGGTCGCGGTACGACCAGTTCTGCTGGTCGAAGATGGTCGCGTGGCCCGGGCAGTTCATCGGCTTCAGGCCGTACTCCTCGTCGTTGACGTCGAGGAGGAACATGTCGTCCTTGTAGTTCTCGTAGTGGCCCGACTGCTTCCACAGCTCCGTCCGGAACACGTGGGGCGTCTCGACCTCCTCGTAGCCGTTCTCGCGGTTGAGCTCGTTCGCGAAGTCGGACAGCTCCCGCAGCACGGTCTTCCCCGGCGGGTGGTACAGCGGGAGGCCCGGGCCGGTCACCGTCGGGATCGAGAAGAGGTTCATCTCCTGGCCGATCTTCCGGTGGTCGCGCTCTTGGGCCTGCTCGCGGAGTTCGAGGTACTCTTCGAGGTCGGACTCGCTCGCGAACGCCGTCCCGTACACGCGCGTCAGCGTGTCGTTGTCTTCGTCGCCGCGCCAGTAGGCGGCCGACACCTCCAGCAGCGTCGCGGCGCCGATCTCGCCGGTCGACTCGACGTGCGGCCCCTGACAGAGGTCCTCCCAGTCGTCTTGGACGTAGAAGGTGACCTCCTCGCCGTCGGCCTCCTCGTCGAGGATCTGCCGCTTGTACTCGTTGTCGGCGTAGGTCTCCTTGGCCGCCTCGCGCGACCGGACCTCGCGCTCGATGTCGTAGTCGGCGGCGATGATCTCGTCCATCTCCGCCTCGATGGCGGCGAGGTCGTCCTCGTCGACGTCGACGTCGGCCACGTCGTAGTAGAAGCCGTCGTCTGTCGGGGGGCCGATCGTCAGCGTCGCCTCCGGGTGGAGCCGCTGGAGGGCCTGCGCGAACACGTGGGCCGCGGAGTGGCGCAACACCGTGAGGTACTCGTCCGACTGGTCGGTGACGATCTCGATCCGCGCGCCGTCGTGGACCTCGGCGTACTTCTCGACGAGTTCGCCGTCGATCTTCCCCGCGACGGTGTCGCGACCGAGCCCGGGGCCGATCTCGAAGGCGACGTCCTCGACTGTCGACCCCGCCGGAACGGTCAGCTCTGATCCGTCCGGCAGGACGACCGTCACCTCGGCCTCCGCATCGGTCTCGCTCATACAGCATCGGAGCCGGACGACCGGCATAAGTGTGTTCGATCCGTGGCGGGGGGTCGCACGCGCGGCCGACCGACTTCCCTGCGAGTCGGCTAAGAGTTCGACCCCTGCGGGTCGCAAGGACATCGACCCCTGCGAGTCGGCAAGGCCTGCCGCGGCTCCGGACACCCGGAACCGGCGGAGTCGATGGCAACACACAAATCCCGCGGCAACCTTTGCCGCGCCATGACCGATCATCGGGAGCCCCTGTCGTCGGTGTTGGAGACGATCGGGGAGACGCCGCTCGTCGAGGTCCACGACGCGCCGGAGGCGGTGCCCGTGTACGCCAAGCTGGAGTCGTTCAACCCCGGCGCGAGCATCAAGGACCGCATCGGGAAATACATGCTCGAACGGATGCTGGAGCGCGGCGACGTCGGCGAGGGCGGCACCGTGATCGAGCCGACCGCCGGCAACACCGGGATCGGGCTCGCCGTCGCGGCCAAGCAGCTGGGGCTGAACGCCGTCTTCGTGGTCCCCGAGCGCTTCTCCGTGGAGAAACAGCAGATCATGCGCGCGCTCGGCGCGGAGGTCGTCAACACGCCGAGCGACGACGGGATGGGATTCGCGATCGAGCGCGCCCACCAGATCGCCGACGAGCTCGACGACGCCGTCGTCCCCCAGCAGTTCTCGAACCCACTCAACGCGGAGGCGCACTACGAGACGACCGCGCCGGAGATCGACGAGGCGCTCGACGGCGAGGTGGGCGCGGTCGTCGCCGGCTGCGGCACCGGCGGCACGCTGATGGGGATCGCCCGCTACTTCCGCGAGCGCGACCCGGACACCCACGTCACCGCGGTCGAGCCCGCGGGCTCCGCGTACCGCGAGTTCCTCGGCGAGGACGTCGACCACGAGGCGTACAAGACCGAGGGGATCGGCACGCACGACATCGACACCAACGAGCTGTTCGACCCCGACCTCGTCGACGACATCTGGGCGATCGACGACCGCGAGGTCCACGCGGAGATGGGCCGGCTCGCCGCCGAGGAGGGCCACCTCGCCGCCTCCTCGTCGGCCGCGAACGCGCTCGCGGCGAAGCGGGTCGCCCGCGGGATCCGCGACGGCGAGATCGACGCCCCGCACGACGCCGTCGTCACCGTCTTTCCGGATTCTTCCGAGCGATACCTCTCGAAGGGCGTCTACCGTAGCTTCGAGGAGTGGGAAGGGTAGGGTGTCTATCGAGGTTAGCCCCGCAGACGACCGTGTTCGACCTTGAGACAGCGGTCTTGGACCACGTCGAGTCCGTCCGCTTCCGCGGCCGCGACCGCCTCGTCGTGAGTGATGCCGAGCTGGAGCCACACCGCGCCGGCGTCTCCCCGCTCGGCGTGGCGCTCGCGGACGGCGTCGACGATCTCCGGCACCTCCTCGCTGGGCCGGAAGACGTCCACGAGGTCGATCGCCTCCTCGACGTCGCCGATCGCGTCGTACGCCGGCTCGCCGAGCACCTCGTCCGCGAACGGGTTCACCGGAATCACGCGGTACCCCTGATTCTGGAGGTACGCGGGCACGTCGTGGGCGGCCTTCCCGGCCGTCGTCGAGCAGCCGACGACGGCGATCGTCTCCGCGTCGAGCAGGCGGTCGAGTCCGGCGTCGTCCGTGATGGGCATAGCTCCCGATTCGGTCGCCGGCCGATTAAGCTGTAGGGTCGCTCGCCCGTGGGGCCCGGGTCAGGGGAGCCGGAGTTCGGGCTCGCCGTCCTCGGGGACGGTGACGATCCCGTCGAACAGCTGCTTTAGCGTGTTCATCGCCTGATCGTCGTGGGCCGTCGAGTCGATGCTGTACAGCCCGAGCCCGTCGACGCTCTGGACTCGGCCGGTGAACACGTGGAGGAAGCGGAACACCGTCTGGAGGTCGGAGTACATCAACAGCGTCGACAGCGAGTGGACCATCACGCGGTTCCGGTCGATCCCGCGATCGCCGAACGCCTGGAGGAACTCGGAGAGCTTGATCCCGATACCGGTCATGTCCACCGGCGAGGAGGCGTACTTGATCCGGTCGGACTCGCGGGTCTCGCCGCCCTGCTGACGGGTGACGCAGTCGACGACCGCGACGGGTTTGCCCTCGTAGGGCGTCCGCTTCTCGTAGTCGCGGAGGACGCGATCGGCGCCGTCCTTCGTGGTGACGACGATGGCGCCCTCGTCGCGGTCGGTCCCCGCGGCGAGGACGTCCATCATGATCGACCGCTTCCCGCTGAGCGGGGGGCCGGTTAACAGGATGTTGGTCCCGGGATCGACCTCGGCGTCGAACTGCGGCGTCAACTCATACATGGACGCACCTCGGGGGCGACGACGTCGGCGCGGGCCACTCGTTCGGCTGCGAGGCCGTGCGACCAGGACACATCTACTACCGAAACATGCCCGCTCCGAATAATATTCTTTTTGATCGCCCCTTGTGAGGCCGCGGTACTCCTCCGCGCGGTCGCGGGCCGTTTCAGCCCGTGTATCCGCCACGGGATCGGCACCCCGCGACGTCGGAGCGGGAGAACGTGTCATACGGATAGATTGATTGCGGCGGTGATTGGACGCGGAACGACGGACTGCGCGGCGGCGATTTCGAATCGCGGGACTTAACATCCTCTCGGAAGTACGTCGGAACACGGGCGCTTAGCTCAGTTTGGACAGAGTGCTTGGCTTCGGACCAAGTTGCCACGGGTTCAAATCCTGTAGCGCCCACTTACTCACCGACCGTCTCGGGACTAACAGCGAACGCGCCGTAGATGCTCCCTTCTCCGCGAACACGGCAGATACGCCGACTCGCGAGAAGCCGTCTCGAATCGGGTTGAGTACGCCACGGATCGCGGCCCCCTCACGTCGGGCGATCGGGTCCGCCAAGTTCGGGGTGATCCTCGGATGATGGCGCTCCGGATCGACGCCGCGGACCCGGGCGTCTGCCGGGGGTGCGGCGCGCACGTCCCGAGCGACTTCCGTCGCGTTCACGGCGACGAGGATCAACTCGCGTACCGGTGCCCCGGGTGCGACTCGTGGGTCCGGATCTGCGAGGGGAGCGCGGCCGGGAAAGACGTCAAGAGGGGGGAGAGATTTTAGCGGAGGCGGCCGAGCAACTTCTAGTCGGAATCGGGCGTGTACCGACGGAACAGTGGATTGTTCGACAGTACCGACACGCTTGAGAACGCATCGCTCCGGCAGCGAGTAGCGGTTGGAGGAAGCCGAGCGGGGCCAGCGGGATCATAGCCGCGTTGTAGCGTAGTGCCCACAGGTGATTCCGCTCGATCTTCACGAGGGTCGCATCCGAGATGCGGATCGCCTTCGCGGCGTCCACCGGATCGTCGCGGGGCAGGATGCGGTCGGCGACCCCTGTATCAGTATCAAATTCGCCGGCCCCTCGATTGCTCTGTCTACCGGTGACAGGCCGATTCCTTGTAGTTATCCCGGCCGGACACGATACTACGCACATGCGTGAGGTTGTGTTCACCGTCGAGTACGAGCGGGGGGCCGACGCGGTGATGGACCTCTTTATCGGGCATCCGGATTTGTCCGCCCGGTCGATGGAAGTGAACGCGACCAGCGAGACCGTCTGGGGCATCGAGAAGGTCGTCGGACCGACAGCCGTCCTCAATGAGTACGACGACCGTTTGGAACAGCTCGCCGACGATTCGACCCTGACCGGGATGTGTGGTGCTCCGATTACCGAGTATCAGTACGAGGTGCTGTCATCGAACCCGGAATCACGGAAGATCTACTCGCTCTGTCGGGAAGGCGACGGTCCGCGGTCGATTCCGATTGCGGCCGCCGAGCACCTCGGGGACGGGCTGGTTATGCGGTCCGGACGGCGAGGCGACCAGTTCCGCTGGCACCTTCTCACAGACGGTTCGATTGGTGACCTCCACGACGATATCCGTTCGAACCTCCGCGATGGGCTCTCACTCACGGTCGAACGACTGGGCGAGCCGCCGTGTCTACGCGAAGACGGGCGGGTACAGAATGCGCTGACGCCGGAGCAATCGTCGGCGCTGGAAGCTTCCCTCAAACACGGTTACTACGAGGAGCCGCGAGAGGCCTCAGTCGCCGAGATAGCCGACGAGATCGGCGTGCCGGGTTCGACGCTACAGTACCGGTTGAATCGCGCGGAGGCCTGGCTCGCCGAACAGTTCGCCGCCGACTCGATGACCGTCGATATCGACACGCCACTCGACCTCGGAGACGTCGAGTTCATCCAATGACATCCTCCCCGGCGTGAACGCCGGGGTTTCCTCACGCTGGGGGTATCGCTTACCGGCCCACGGAGGCAACTTGCGGGTTCGTATGCTCCTCGTTGGGAACTGAGCGTGGTGACTCTGACCAATTATGGTCGTCCCACTTGAGGCATACAGGCCGTGCCATCGACCGTGTTACCGTCGTCTGCCGCCTCAGGAACGTTTCTGACGCCGTGAGGTCGGCGTGCCCCTCGAATCCACACGGACACGTTAGCGTGTCGTGGTGGCGCGTCGTATCCTCTGTTGAACCGCAGTTCGGACACTCCTGACTCGTCCACGCCTCAGACCGAACCTCGACCGACATACCGTATTCTTCAGCAGTACACGCCAGTCGATTCACGAACGCCCGGAACGCCCAGAAATTGTGCGTCTTCGCGTTCGTCTCCACCGACCAGTGCGTTTCCAGTACATCCGTCAACGCTCCAACGTACACTGTCGAAACACCCTCGTCGTACAGGCGTTCGATGAGGTCACGGGCGAGTGCGTCTTGAGCGTGATCACGTCGCTTGGTGCGCCGGTCGTACAGGCGTCGGATGCGGTGACTGCTGTATCGACCGTCTTCCAAGAGTGATTGGAGACGTGCTATTTCTCGCGTCGTCTCACGGAACCGCTCGAACAGGTCACGTCCTTCGTACAGGAGTTGTTGCCCGGTTGTGGTTGTACAGGCGACGAGGTTGTTCGCACCGATGTCCAGAGCGGCTTCTTCCGAAGCCAGTGGTTGTGCCAGCCGAGAATGGTCTTCACTGATTGTGACTGGCTGAAAGGCCCTGAATGATTGTGCTTGCTCGTCGTAGAACAACTCCAACCGGCCTTGCTTCTCGTACTCCTTCCAGTTTGGGTCACCACGGACTTCAAGTCGGAGGCGTTCGCGGTGTCCCAGCCCGTACTCATCTTTCAGGTCTTTACCGACGAGGATTTCGAGGCGGGAGTATTCGCCCCACTCAACGGAGTACGACGTGTTGCGGATGTACGTGCGGAGTTCTCTCCCGTCTTCCGAGTTGCCCCAGAATCCGGGTTTGCCGTTCGCTTCTCCCTTCTTCTTGAGGCTGAAGAACGACTTCCACGCTTCGCGGTTCTTGCGCTCAATCTGCTGAACCGTGGACGCACCGAGAACACCGCTGTAGCGACCGCGATACTCGCTGATATCCCATACGTCTCCATCTGGGTCAGCATAGTTCTCGCGGCGCTCATAGTTGATTTCGTTCCAGAGAGCGGCAGAAGCGTCCAACAGCCGCCGAAGCAACTCCTCGTCCTCTGGGGACTGCGGAATCACGTCGAACGTGTTGGCTCGCTTCATCGACTACATAGTATATCATAACGCACATAATTATTCCGTTCATGTGATATTGTATGGTTGCAATTCGCATCGAGTTTGACGACGACGAACAGTACGAACGACTGAAGGAATTGAAGAAGCGCCGTGGATTGACGTGGAAGGGCTTACTCCTCGAAGGAGAGAAGAAAGTCAGAGAGGATACCCCTGAATAAGCGTCGAACGTGGTTTGTGCCGTGGAGTGTCGGATTCACGCCCGCCGTGAACGGCGGGACTCTCTCCTTGATTCAGGTAGTCTCCACCATACCGGGATGGCCGTTTGGAATATTTCGAAGTAAGTCGTAACCAGTCGACGCCCCAAGAACAGGTGTATGACAAGCGACTCAGAGATTAGCGTACAACTCGTGCGAAACGCGACCGTGCTTGCGACGGTCGATGACACCACGTTCCTCGTTGACCCGATGTTCACCCCGAAAGGCGAGCTGCCGACGGTGACAGAGAGTCCTGGAGTGCCGGAGTTCCTCACGACGGCCAACCAGAAGCGGAACCCGCTGGTGGAGCTGCCGGACGTCGAGATCGACTACGACGCCGTGGTCGTCACGCACCGCCACCCCGACCACTGGGACCCGGCAGCCGTTGAGAAACTCGACGCGGAGGTTCCGCTGTTCTGCCAGCCCGAGGAAACAGACGGGTTTCGTGAGGAAGGATTCACCGACGTGCGGCCTGTCGAGGATGAAGCGTCCTTCGAAGGCGTGACGGTTCACCGGACGCCCGGCCAGCACGGCCACGGCGACCTCGCCGAAGGGATGGGACCGGTTTCCGGGTTCGTCTTCGAGGGTGACAGAACGCTGTACATCACCGGCGACACGATCTGGTACGACCCGGTCAAAGAGACGCTCGACCAGTTCGAACCGGATATGGTCGTGCTCAACGGTGGCGAAGCACAGTTCGATCAGGGCGAACCCATCACGATGGGCGTCGAGGACATCACTGCCGTCCGCGAGGCGGCGGACGCGATCGTCGCCGTCGTCCACATGGAAGCGATCAATCACTGTCTGCTCTCGCGGGAGGAATTGGAAGCAGAGACGGAGAATGTGCTCGTGCCCGAGGATGGAGATCGTATCTCCCTGTAGCGGGACTTCAGTTGTGTGCGGGTTTGGTAGCCTGTAGGCTGTAGTAATCAAACCTCACTCTCGGTGCAGCGACGTGCTGCATTCGCGGTCTGTACTTAGAAACTGAGGAGGGACCGACAGGCTGGAGCGTATCGAACGAGTCGATCACGTCGCTCGTCGAATACACCTCGACCAGGCGCTGTTCGTCGAAGTCAGTGTCGTCACTCCAGATGGCCGCATCTTGGGCAATCGCACACGCCAGGTAGAGCACATCGTCGGGGTCAGTGTCGCCGATTGCGTCGTCTGCGCGCTCGATAGCCGGGTAGAAATCGTCGGCTGGGACGATCTCGAGGTACTGGAAGAGGAGATCGATGAACTGTTCGACGCGGTCCAATTCCATCCCGGACTTCTCCACGATCAGGTCCTCGTAGTTCTCGATTTCGTCGTAGACGAACGCGGGCGTCAGGAGGTCCGGTTCGAGTGTGACGATAAGTTCCCGTGTTTTCGAATCGGCGATAAGTGCGGAGATGACGACGTTGGCGTCGATGACCAGCTTCATTCGTCGTTTCTACGCCGACTCCTCGTCAACGCGCTTGCGTCCACTCTCGTTGATTTTGTCGGCGATCTCCTGCACGTCGCTTTCGGTAAGTTCGCTCTCGGCGGTGAGTTCGTCCAGCACTTCCAGCGTCTCAACCTTCTCTTGGATAGCCTGCCGCGTAACCTCACTCCAGTTGATTTCGGGGTGGTTCTCCATGCGCTGTTTGAGGTCGTCGTCCACGTTGACCGTGATACTGGGCATACATGAATCTATGAGCACACAGATTACTGTGTCTTTCGGTGTGTCTGACAGCGTTCGAATTCGGCCGCCTCACACCCGAAAGGTCGATCCGTTCGACAGTCGAACCGGAGCCTGTAGTGCCCACTTCCCCATCGAGCATTTCACGACTCGGGGTATTCTACTGTATTGGCTCGCTACGGCGTGGAATCGGCGGGGTAGTTCGTCCCCGAGCGCGTCCCTGAAATCGGATTCAGTGCGTCATCGATCGCGGCCCCTTCGAGTCGGGCGATGGGTCCGACCGACTCGGGGGGAACCCCTGCTGTCCGCCTCCTGAACCGTTTAATACCTCGCAGGCGAACGCCGTTTCATGTACGCGCTCGTCGGCGGGACCGTCCACACGGCAACGGAGCGGGGAACGATCGACGCGACCGTCGTCATCGACGACGGCGAAATCGTCTCCGTCGAGGACGGTGACCCGCCCGAGGAGGCGACCGTGATCGACGTCTCGGGCCACCACGTCACGCCGGGGCTCGTCGACGCCCACAGCCACGCCGGCATGGCGGAGTGGGGCGAGCCGGAGGACGGCGACGTCAACGAGGGCACCTCGGCGGTCACGCCGCACGTCAACGCCCTCGACGGGTTCCACCCGCGCGACGAGGAGCTGAAACACGCGTTCCAGAACGGCGTGACGTCCGTCTCGGCGCGGATGGGGTCCGGAAACGTGATCGGCGGGATCATCTGCTCGATGAAGACCCACGGGCTGACCGCCGACGACATGCTGATCCGCGAAGACGGGATGAAGGCCGCGATGGGCGAGAACCCGAAGCGCTTCCACGGCGAGGAGCAGGGGCGCCAGCCCTCGACGCGTCCCGGCGTCGCGGCCACGCTCCGGTCGGCGCTGATGGAGGCCGAAGACTACGTCGACCGGCGCGAACACGCCCGCAACGAGGGCGAACCGTTCGAGCGCGACCTCGGCATGGAGAACCTCTCTCGCGTCCTCACCGAGGGGCTTCCGCTCCGCGTTCACGCGCACCGCTCGGACGACATCATGACCGTCTTTCGGATCGCCGAGGAGTTCGGGATCGAGTCGCTCTCTATCGAACACGCGACGGAGGGACACCTGATAGCCGAGGAGTTCGCGGAGCGGGACGTGCCCGCGATCGTCGGCCCGTCGCTGTACTCGGGCGCCAAGTACGAGCTCCGCAACATCACCTTCGAGACGCCGGCGATCCTCCGCGAGGCCGGCGTGAAGGTCGCGATCCAGACGGACGCCCCCGTGCTCCCGCAACAGCACCTCGACGTCTGCGTCGGGCTCGCGGTCCGCGAGGGGTTCCCCGAGTCGGAGGCGCTGGAGGCGGTCACGAGGTACCCGGCCGAGATCCTCGGCATCGACGACCGCGTCGGCACGCTGGCGGTCGGCACGGACGCCGACGTGGCGGTCTGGGACGGGGTCTTCTACGAGAACGACAGTCGGACGCGACACGTCTTCGTCGACGGCGAGCACGTCTTTGACCGCGAGCGCGACGCGGTCGATCCCCGCGACGAGTACGACTGGTAGCCGGCGCGTCGGCGACTGCGGTCGGTTCTCCGAGCCGGCCGAGCGCCCGCCCCGCTATCTTTTAGTCGCTCGTCCGTATCTCGCGTAGTCGTGCCCATTCGCCGCGCGAAAGCCGTCGACTCGCTCTACGCGGAGGTCGCGGAGTACGACCTCGTCGTGACCCCCGACGCCGCGCTCGCGAGCGCGATCAACCGCCGTCTCGATCGCCCGCAGTTCGGGACGTTCGCGACCACGCCGCGCCGCCTCGCCGCCGGCCGGCGCGAGCAGGCCGAGGACCGCCTCGCCTTCCTCGAACTCGTCGAACGGACGGACCACGACTGGACGGCGGTCGCGTACGCCGTCGGGAACGTCCTCCAGTGTTGGGAACACCGCGGGAGCCTCGACGCGATCCTGTCGTACGACGCCTACGTCGACGACGTGACCCGCGACGTCGTCGAGCGCATGCGGACGCTCCGGACGACCTCGAAGCGCCTCTCCGAGTACGCGATCGACGACGACCGGTCGGTCGCCGTCGTCGGCTACGACCAACTGACCGCCCTAGAGCGGAGCGTCCTCCCGGACGCGTTCGACCGCGTCGACCCCTTCGCCGACGACGCGTTCGATCACCCGCCGTTTCACGTCTTCGAGTCGACGACCGACATCGTGGGCGCGCTCCTCGACGCGGTCTCGGCCGGCGACGCCGACCGCGTCGCCGTCGTCCTCGACGCCGGAAGCCGGTACTCCTCGCTCGTCGAGTCCGCGCTCGAAGCGGCGGACGTCCCCTTCTACGGCGGTCCGGGCTTCGCCGACGACCCGCACCACCGGGCGTTCGTGCGACTCCTCCGGCTCTGCTTCCGGGGGCCCGAAACGACCGTCGGCGACGCCGCCTCGATCCTCACGCGGGCGGGGTTCGACGCGCCGATAGCCGACCGGGATCGGCATCTCGCGGCCGCCGACGGACCCGGTCCGGAGTGGCTGCGGGCGTTCCGCGACGCCGTCGAGGACCGGAGCTTCGCGGAGGCGCTCGGGGCGTACGAGCGCGAGGCCGGCGTCGACCTGACTCGCTTCGACGAGGAGCTGCGGCGCCTCGGGATCGCCGACGACCCCGTGACGGCCGAGGGGGTCGACCGCCTCGCATTCTACCTCCGGACCTACGAGGTCCCGGTCGACAGGGAGAACGAGGGCGTCCTGCTCGCCGACGCGAAGTCCTCTGCCTACGTGGACCGCCCCGTCGTCTTCCACCTCGGCATGGACGAGGCGTGGACGCACTCGGCGCCGCAGCGGCCGTGGGTGGACACCGAGGCGCAGTTCGAGCGCTACGTCGGGGGCTTCCAGCGCCTGCTCCAGAGCGGCGACAGCCGGTACTACCTCGTTCGTGACGCCGCCGGCGGGGAGCCGATCACCCCGTGTCTGTACCTCGGCGACCTCCTCGACGAGGAGTTCGAGCGCTTCAGCGACCTCGACTCGGTCGTACACCGCCGGCGACCGCGGTCGACGGGCACCGGCTTCGACCGCCGACCGACCGGGACGGACCCCGAGCCGGTCGAGTCGGTCAGCCAGTCCGCCCTGAACAGCTACGTCAACAGCCCGCGGGACTACCTCTTCGGCAGGCTCCTCGACGCTCCGGACCAAGAACGGTTCGTCGAGGGGAACCTCTTCCACGACTTCGCGGAGTTCTACGTGAACCATCCCGACGCCGTCGCGGCGGCCGACACCGACGAGCTCGTCGACGCCATGCTCGCCGAGGCCGAGGCGTTCTTCTCGGCCGCCGACGAGCCGCTCCGACGCCGGACGTACCGCATCGGGCTGGAGCTGATCGCCGAGTACCTCGACGCGGAGGGCCCGGAGTCCGACGACTTCCTCACGGCGGCGTCGGGGTGGGGGACCAACTTCTTCGCGGAGCACTTCGACGAGCCGGTCGACTCGCCGCTCACCGAGCGCTGGTTCGAGGACGACGCCCTCGGCCTCAAGGGGAAAATCGACCTCGTGCGGGCGCCGACACACCTGCTCGATTACAAGAGCGGGCGGAAGAAGCGAGCGTCGCAGGTCGTCGGCGGTGCGGCGGTCGATCCGCCGGCCGACGCGCCGAACTTCCAGGCGGCGCTGTACCTCACCTACTACCGGACGGTCCGGCCGGACGAGCGGTTGGAGTTCACGTTCTTCCACTTCCTCGAACCGATGGACGACGTCATCGCGGGCGACGCCGACATCGACGACGCGCTCACGACGGTCACTTACCACCCGTGCTCGTTCGACGAGTACGTCGGCTCGCGGGAGGCGTACGACCGGCTGCTCGACGGCTACACCGACTGTCGGGAGACGTTCGACGACCTCGGCTTCGCCGCCTACGAGGCGATCGTCTCCCCGCTGACGTTCCCCGAAACGACCGACAGAGACGAGCTACGTGACTCGGCGTTCGCCGAGTCGTTCACCGCCGCCGTCGACGCGGAGACCGCCGCGGACGTCGACGCGGAGAAGGGGGCGGACCAAGCGATCCGCGAGCTCAACGGCGCTCGAAAGCGGGCCTTCTTCCGCGAGGACCTGGACGCCTTCGAGTCGTTCGTCGACGAGCGCCTCGACGAACTCGACGCCCGACGGGCGGGCGAGGAGCGATTCCCGGTCGACGGACTCGCGGGCGAGCCGAACTACCGGCGCGTGGACAACCGCGACCTGCTGTTGGAGGGCGACCGATGAGCGGGCCGACGCCGAACGACGCGCAGCGGGAACTCATCGAGAGCACGGAAGGGACGTACCTCGTCGACGCCGGGCCCGGAACGGGGAAGACGTTCGCCGTCACCCGCCGCTACGGGCGGATCGTCGACCGGCAGGACGTGGAACCGGACGACGTGCTGCTGGCGACGTTCACGCGGAACGCCGCGACCGAAATGAAAGAGCGGATCGTCGACCACAGCGCCTACGGGCTGCGGGAGCTGGCCGACGCCCCGATCCGGACGTTCCACTCGCACTGCCACGCGCTGCTCGAAGAACACGGGTACGCCGCCCCGACGCACCTCGGCCTCGACGAGCGGATCACGGGATCCACCCGTATCGTCGAGGACGAGCTGGTCGAGGCCGAGCGGTTCCGCGAGTTCTTCGACGGGTTCCGCGACGACCACCCGGAACACGCCGACTTCTACCGTGCGCTCTCCGGGCCGGACGAGCTGCTCGATCTCATCGAGGAGCTCGCGTCGAAGGGGATCTTCCCGACGACGGACGGCTGGTACCGGAACGGCGAAGCGCACCTCGACGGCGACTTCGAGGCGTTCGAATCGCGGTTCGACGAGGCGAATCGGCCGCGGAACGACGGCCGGAAGCAGTCGAAGCTGCGCGAGGACCTGAGCCGCTTCGGCCGGGACAAATCGTACCGTCCGGACGCGCCGTCGAAGTCGACGCTCCGGGGCGGCCGCGGGACGAAGCGGCTCGACGACGACGTGGCGCGGCAGGTGTTCTACGAGGACCGCGAGTCGCTCAAGGCGTTCGTCCACGACGTGTACGTCGAGTACCTCCGGTTCGCGCTGCGGCGCAACTACCTCTCCTTCAGCTTTCTCCAGCTGTTCGCGTTCGTCCTCCTCTGCGAGGACGAGCGCGTGCGCGAGGCGGCCGAGTTCGAGTACGTGATGGTCGACGAGTTCCAGGACACCAGCGAGGTCCAGTTCAAGCTCGCGCTGCTGTTGTCCGAGGCGGACAACGTCTGTGTCGTCGGCGACTGGAAGCAGAGCATCTACTCGTTCCAGTACGCGGACGTGCGAAACATCACGGCATTCGAGGAGCGACTGGAACGGTTCGCCGCCGACCTCAACGACGACGCGGACCGGGTCGCGCTCGACGTGGCCGACCCGACCCGGATCGAACTGCGGGAGAACTACCGGTCGACGGCGTCGGTCATCGACCTCTCCGAGCGGGCGATCCTGACGCCGGCGACGAGCGGCGACGCCGTCGACACCGATCCCGACGACGTCGTCGAGCTCTCCTCGAACGCCGCCTTCGACAACACGGTCGTCGAGGGGGTCCGCCACGAGGACGAACACGCGGCCGTCCTCTCGAAGGTCCAGCAGATCGTCGGCGACGACGACTACGCCGTCGAGGGCGAGGACGGCGAGCCGCGCCCGCCGGAGTACGGGGACGTCGCGGTGTTCACCCGGACCCGCGACTACGGCCGGGAGCTGCTCGACGTCGCCGACGAGTACGACTTTCCGATGGCCTACGACGGCGGGATCGAGCTGTTCCGGACCGACCCGGCGAAGCTGCTGCTCGCGTGGCTCCGGATCCTCGAATCCGACGCCGACCGCGGCTGGGCGGTGGTACTCGAACGAGCCGGGTACGCCCTCGACGAGATCGATCACGCGCTACAGACGGGGTCGTATCCGACCGAGCCGGCGGCGTTCCGCGACGAGCTCCGCGAGTTGGCGTCGGTGGGGGCGGTGGCGCGTCGCGTCCTCGACCGCTACGGGTTCGCGGGCGACGTCGCGGACGTCCTCCTCCACACGGTCCAGTCCGTCCACGACTCGACGACGGCCACGCGCGGCGACGTGATCCGACACATCGAGCGGGGGATCGAGACCGGCAGCACGGTCGACGTCACCGCGTCCGCCGGCGAGGACGCGGTGACCGTTCAGACGATTCACACCGCGAAGGGGCTGGAGTATCCGATCGTCGTCGTGGCGAACATGAACGAGGGGCGCTTCCCGCCGCGCGCCGGCGGGTCGAGCGTGATCCAGTACCGCGACCCCGTGGGGCTCCGACGGCGGAAGATCTACTCGACGGAGCGAGCCCACCCACACGTGTACGACAACTGGCGCCACGACGTCATCAGGCGCTGTCTGCCGCGAGCGTACGACGAGGAGCGGCGGCTGCTCTACGTCGCGGTCACGCGCGCGGAGAATCACGTCGTGTTCGCGGCCGGCGAGGACCCGAACGCGTTCCTCGACGGACTGCCGGTCGCCGTCGAGGAGACCGAGCCGGCGGTCGAGCCGGTCGACCGCGGCGAATCCGCCGACGCGGAGCTGCCGTTCTCGGTGACGGCGCGGGACGGCCCGATCGGACACACCCCGCACTCGCTGATGGACGAGTCGGTGTTCGAGGAGACCGGCGAACGGCCGGAGGCCGGCCCCGAGGTCGAATCGGAGCCGGAGACGCGGGGGATGGAGTTCGGCTCGCAGGTCCACGACTTCGCGGAGGCGTACGCGCTCGACGAGGACGGCGACGTGACGCCGTCGAACGACCGCGTGCGTCCCCATGCGCGACGGATCGCCGATCTGATCGACGGGCTGTCGGGCGAGAAGTACGTCGAGGAGCCGGTGACGCTCCCGATCGAGGTCGACGGTCGCCGCGTCACCGTCTCGGGGATCGTCGACCTGGTCCACGTGACGACCGACCGGGTCGAGGTGATCGACTACAAGACGGACTCGACGCGGCGCGCGCAGCCGGAGTACAGAAAGCAGCTCAGCGTCTACTACCACGTCCTCGACGAGTGGTTCCCCGAGAAGGCGGTCGAGGCGAGCCTGTTCTACACGAGCGACGGGACGCGCGAACGGGTCGAGCCGCACTCGATCGAGGAGCTCCGCGGGCTCGTCCGGGCGGCCGAGTCGGACGCCGAGTGACGGGGTCGGATTTTTGACGGCTCGAACTGGAGGACGGGTATGATCGCCGCCCTCGCACCGCCGGCCCGGATCGGAGCCGACGACCGCGACCGCCTCGCGACGCGGGGGGACGGCGCGTGAGCGACCGCGGCGCGGCCGAGGAGAGTGAGTCGGGGGCGCTCGACGCGTTCCGGCGGTTCTTCGCGTTAGAGCGGGACATCCTCGTCTTGTCGCTCGCGATGTTCGCGTTCAGCCTCGGCTTCCAGATGACGAGCCGGTACCTCCCGGAGTACATGGTCGCGCTCGGGGCCTCGGGGTTCGTCGTCGGCCTGTTCGGGACGTTCGGCAACGTCATCTCGGCGATCTACCCGTATCCCGGCGGCGCCGTCTCCGACCGGATCGGGTCGCGGTACGCGCTGACGGTGTTCGGGCTGCTGTCGACGCTCGGCTTCCTCGTCTGGCTCGTCGCGCCCGGCATCGGCCCGATCACCGTCGCCGCGGTCACCGTCGAGCCGTGGATCTGGATATTCGTCGGGCTGGTCCTCGCGCAGGCGTGGAAGTCGTTCGGGCTGGGCGCGACGTTCGCCGTCGTCAAACAGGCGACCGACCCGTCGCGGCTGGCCGCGGGGTTCGCCAGCACGGAGACGTTCCGGCGGACGGCGTTCCTCGTCGGCCCGGTGGTGGCCGCCGTCCTCATCGGGCTCCGCGCGGAGTTCACCGAGAGCTTCCGGTTCGTCCTCGCGGTCGCGGTGGTCTTCGGGGCCCTCGGCACGCTCGTTCAACACGTCCGCTACGACGCGAGCGGCGACTCCCTCGGCGGTTCGTTCGCGGGGCTCGACGAGATTCGGCGGGACCTCCGCGAGATGCCCGAACCGCTCCGGCCGCTGCTCGTCGGCGACACGCTCGTGCGGTTCGCGAACGGGATGGTGTACGTGTTCTTCGTCCTCGTCGTCACCCAGTTCTTCGAGGTCGGCCTCGAAACGACCGTCGCGCTCGGCGGCTTCTCGTACGGCGTCGACCTCTCGCCGCAGGCCTTCTTCGGCTACCTCCTCGGGGTCGAGATGCTCGTCGCGCTGCTGATCATGGCCCCCGCCTCGAAGCTCGCCGAACGGGTCGGGCTCAAACCCGTCGTCGCGGTCGGCTTCGCCGTCTACGCGGTGTTCCCCGTCGTGTTGATCTACGCGCCGGCGCTCGCGGGCTCCGCGCTCCCGCTCTGGGCCGTGATGGTCGCCGTATTCGCGTTCTCGGGGCTGCGGTTCGCGGGGCTCCCGTCGCACAAGGCGCTGATCGTCGGGCCGGCCGAGCGGGGCGCCGGAGGGCGCGTCACCGGCACGTACTACCTGATCCGGAACGCGGTCGTGATCCCGAGCGCCGCCGTCGGGGGATACCTGTGGGAGTTCGTCAGCCCCGAACTCGCGTTCACCGTCGCGGCGGTCATCGGCGTCGTCGGCACCGGCTACTTCCTCGCGTTCGGCGAGGAGTTCGAGGCGTACGCCTGACGTTCAGTTCCTCAGTCCGCCGCCTCGGAGCGCTCGCCGTCGTCGCCCGCGCCCCGCTGTCGCTCCGGGAGCGGGCCCTCGTACCCCTCGGGGACGTACGGGCACAGCGGGTCGCTGCCGGTCGGATCGCCCGTCGCGGCGTACGCGCGCGACCGGCTTCCCCCGCAGACGTGACGGTACTCGCAGGCGCCGCACTTCCCCGAGAAGCCGTCCGGGTCGCGGAGCGACTCGAAGAGGTCGGCGTTCCGGTAGGCGTCGACGACGGACCGCTCGCGGACGTTTCCGGCCGATTCGGGGAGGAAGCCGGACGGGTACACCTCGCCGGTGTGGCTGACGAACGCGAACCCGCGCCCGGCCGTGATCCCGCCCCGCCGTCGGGCCGCGCCGTCAGGTGCTCCCTCCTCGGCGCGCTGGATACCCACCCGGCGGTAGAACGGCGCCTCGGTGGTCTTGACGCCGAACCGCTCCTCGTCGGACACCTCGTGAAGCCACGCCATCACGTCCTCGGCGCGCTCGGGCGAGACCGGGTCGAGCACGCGGCCGCGGCCCACCGGAACGAGGAAGAAGACGCTCCACAGCACCGCGCCCAGCTCGCGGACGCGGTCGCGGATCGCGGGGAGGTCGTCGACCGTGTCCGCGCAGACCGTGGTGTTGACCTGAAGCGGGATGCCGGCGTCGCGGGCGGCGCGCGCGGCCGCGACCGTGTCCGCGTAGCTCTCCTCGCCGCGGAAGGCGTCGTGGCGCTCGCGGGTCGAGCCGTCGAGGCTGAGCGCCATCCGCGCGATCCCCGCGTCGCCGAGGTCGCGGACGCGCTCCGGCGTGAGCGAGCGGGTCCCGCTCGGCGTGATCGTCATCCGGAGGCCGCGGTCGTCGCCGCGCGCGACCAGCTCTGCGAGGTCGTCGCGGGCGAGCGGGTCGCCCCCGGAGAGGACCACCAGCTGGCCGTCGCCGAACGCGGCGGCCTCCTCCAGCAGTCGCTTCCCCTCCGCCGTCGTCAGCTCGTCGGGGTGTCGCCGCGGCCGCGCGTCGGCCCGGCAGTGCCGGCACGCGAGCCCGCAGGCCTGCGTGACCTCCCAGACGAGGACCAGCGGCCGCCGGTCCGTGTCGAGGTCGTCGAACATCGCTCGCGCGATGCTACGATCCCGATCCGTTTGGGGTCGTCCCCGAACGTGTTCCCCGGCGGGTGCGGTGCGCGGCGGCCGAGGCGGTTCGACGGGTACTTCGTCGGCGGCGGCGACCTCCCCGTGAATGAGTCGCTACCGGACGGCCGGCCGCTTCCTGCTGCTGTGTGCGGTCTGGGGAACGGCGTTCATGGCGACGGACGTCGGCCTCGCGGACCTCCCCGCGGTGCCGTTCGCGGCCGTGCGATTCGACGTCGCCGCAGTACTGCTGTTCGGCGCCGTCCTCGCCACCGGTACGGACGTCCGTCCCCGGACTCGGGACGACTACGTCTACGTGCTGGTCGGCGGCGCCCTCATCATCGGCGCCCACCACGCGTTCCTCTTCGCCGGCCAGCGGTACGTCACGGGGGGCGTCGCCGCCGTGCTGTTGGGGCTCGTCCCCGTTGTGACGCCCGCGCTCACGCGGCTCGTCTCCACCGACGAGGAGTTCACCGCCGCCACCGCGCTCGGCGTCGCGCTCGGGTTCGTCGGCGTCGTCGTCATCGCCGACCCCGACCCCTTGAACCTCGCAGACAGCGTCCTCGGTGTCGCGCTCGTGCTCGCGTCCGCGCTCGCATTCGCCGTCGCCGCGGTCGTCGCCCACAGCCGCTCGCCGTCGATGCCGTTCCTCTCCACGCAGGCGTGGATGATGGCGGTCGGCGCGGCCGTACTTCACATCGCCGTGCTCGCGCTCCCCGGCCAGTCGTTCGCGACCGCCGCGTGGACCCCGTCCGCGCTCGGCGCCGTCGCGTACCTCTCCGCGGTCGCCGGCGTCGGCGGCTTCCTGCTGTACTTCACGCTCTTAGACGATCTCGGTCCCATCGAGATGAGCTTCATCGAGTACGTGATTCCCGTGTTCGCGGCGCTGGCGGGCTGGCTCGTGCTCGGACAGGAAGTGACGCCCGCGACCGTCGGGGGGTTCGCCTTCATTCTGGCCGGCTTCGTCGCAGCGAAGTGGCGGACGCTGCGTGGAGCATAGTTCGTGTCGTAGCCCTGCTACCGTCGTACCGGTCGTTCGAGAATGTCGAAGATATCGATTGCTTTGTACTCCCGATTTCGCTGTTGGCCAGTCGCTTCGACAACGAGGCCATCCGATTCGAGTTCCCCAATCGCATTGTAGGCGGTCTGTCGACTCACGTCGAATCGGTCCGCGATATCGTCCGCGGTGAAGTACGGTAGTTCGAACAGTTCCCGGGCGAGTTTGTGACTCGTCTTTCGGTTCGGATATCGCGCTTCGTACTCTCGCCGGAGTTCGAGTAATTCGAACGTTCGCTCGTAGGAGTCCTTCGCTTGTTCCTCGATACCCTCGATAAAGAACGCGATCCAATCGCGCCAGCGGCCTTCTTCGCTAACCGCACGCATCGTCTCGACGTACTCCCGTTTGTTTCGATTAAAGTAGGCACTCGGATAGAGGTACGGATCTGACAGATAGCCGGCCTCGTGTAGCTGGAGAACGATTAAGATGCGTCCGAGACGACCGTTACCGTCCGAGCAGGGGTGAACCGTTTCAAACTGATAGTGAGTGATCGCAAGGTCGACCAGTGGATGATACTCACCGTCCATCTGAATATATGCTTCAAGCGAATCCATGAGTTCCGGGACGCGGTCTGCCGGTGGTGGAACAAACGGGGACTGCCCCCGACGCGGCGACGGAATATGAACGTCATCATCTCGCCACTCACCAACGTCGTCGCCCTCGTTCCGAACTCCTTCGAGTAGTATTTCGTGGAGCGATTTGAGCAACCCGACCGAAATTGATCCACCTGTTTTAATCGCGTCAAATCCGTCCCTGAGTGCGCGCTCGGCGTTGAGAACTTCCTGTAAGTCGCGGCTCACGCCCCCGGAATCGCCGGATTTCTGGCGTGTGTGATATGCGTAGACTTCGTCCATTTCGACGTCTGCGCCCTCAATTTCCGCCGTTTCGACTGCTTCGAGTCGAAGGAGGGACGTATACAGTACCGGTGCGAAATCGACCGTCGGGCTAATCCCGTCGATACGTCCGAGTTGGAACATCGCATCCGATATCGTCGACGCGAGATCCTCGTCGATCTCGATCGGCGACGACAGGGGCAGCTTCTCTGGAATATAGTAGGGGTGTGGATGCGACTGTTGGTAGTGCCCTGGCGCATCTGGTGGTAAATCCTCTACTCTCATTTTGAATTAGTTGGTGTCTACCGCGCCTTAACCATATTGGATATAAACAGATTTGGACACTGAGGGTTAAAGAGCGTTCTAAATCAAATTCTACTCAGGTCGCGGGCACGTCGCCCGCGGTCGGCTCACCCTCGCCGGTCCGCTCGTCCGAAACGGCCGTTTCGCCGTCGGCCGGCCAGATCGCCGTCACGACCGCGTCGGTCGCGTCGGTCTCGACGGTCGCGTACGCGTACCCGCGGTCGTCGAGCCGCGGGAAGAGGAACTGGGGTGTCCGATCGTTGTACTGGATCAACACGTCGTCGTCGCCGAGCGCTTCGACGCGTTCGAGCGTCTCGCGAAGCGGCTTCGGCGGGCCGAGGTTTCGCACGTCGAGGGAGACGGTCTCCCCGTCCGTCGGCGCATCCGTCCGCTCGGCCACCGCCCGTTCGACCGCCGTCGGATCGCCGGGTTCGGAGCTCATACCCGACGGTACGGGCCCGGTCCCCGGGTCGTTTGTGACGAACATGTTCTGGCGGCTCGTGCCGAGCCGAAGGTACTTCCACCCCCGCGCCGAACGGGCGCGCATGGCACAGGCACGCCTCCGCGTGGAGATCCCGGACGGCCCGTGGGTCGGCGACGTCTCGCGGGAGTTCCCGGACGCGCGGTTCCAGGTACTGACCGCGACGCCCGACGACGGCGCGGGGTTCGCGCTGGTCCGGATCACCGCGGACGACACGGACCCGATCCTCGACGCGATCGACGACCACGACACGATCACCCACTCCTCGGTGATGGCCGAGGACGATGGGATGATAACCGTTCAGGTCGAGGCGCTCGTCCCGCTGTTACAGACGGTCGCGCGCCGGGCGGGCGTCCCGATCGAGATGCCCGTCGAGATCCGCGACGGCGTCGCGCGCGTCGACGTCACGGGCGACCACGGGCGCGTCGCGGAGTTCGGCGACGCCCTCCGAGACGTGGGGGCCGACTTCGAGGTCGAGTACGTCCAGCAGCGCATCAATCCCGGCGGGTCGCTCACCGAGCGCCAGCGCGAGGTCCTCTTCGAGGCGGTCGACCGCGGCTACTACGACGTGCCCCGGGAGACCACGCTCACCGAGGTGGCCGACCACGTCGGCATCGCGAAGTCCACGTGTAGCGAGGTGCTCCAGCGCGTCGAGCGCACCATCGTCCGGGAGTTCGTCGACGACCTCCCGCGCCGCCCCGTCGACTTCGAGTCGCCCGAGGACGACGGGATCGAGCGGATTCAGTGACCGGCTGACTTCGGATTCTTCCTGGTCACTCGGCCTCCTCCGGCTCGGTCCGGAATCGCCCGGAGAAGAGCTGTACGCTGACCGCGATCACACCCACGATTCCGGTCGCGCGGGCGACGGTCGGTATCAGGGTCTCGTAGCCGCGGACCGCCACGGCGATGTCGCCGAGCGCCGCGACTCCGACTCCGAGCAGCAACACGACGGTCTGTAGGAGACGGCGGATCGATTCGAGTCGTTCGTCCGTTTCGGAGGGCATCGCCGTCAGTTCCGGCCGTTAGTCCCATAGTTCCCACGGAGTCGAAACCGGAAGCGCCCGGAGGCGATCAGAGCCGACGGCGACGCACGAGCACCCCCGCGACCGCGACGGGGACGAGACACCACGCGACGAGCGCGAGCGACAGCGAGCCCGCCGAGAGCCCGCTCCCGGCGAGGACCGCGGTGAACCCGCCGCCCGCGGTGGTGCCGAGCCCGCTCAGGACGAGCACGCGGAACGCGCTCACCGGGTTCGCGTACACCAGCGCCGACAGCGCGGCGTCCGGCAGCTCGAACGCCGCGACGACGCCGAGCGCGAGGAGGTCGTGGACGAGCACGAACCACACCCACGCGAGCAGCGCCGCGCCCAGCGCGTGAGTCTTCTCGCGCGCGACCGTCGACAGCAGCAGCGCGACCCCGAGGAATGCGGCGCCGACCGCGACGGTTCCGCCGAGGAACCCGAGGAAGGCGGACAGCGAGCCGACGCCGAACTCGCGGACGATCAGGGCGCCGCTGAAGCCGAACCCGAGCAGCGTCGCGCCCGCGAGCACCGCCAGCCGGCCGAGGTACGTCCCGACGACGACCTCGCTCCGGCGGACCGGCAGCGAGAACACGACCGCGAGCCACCCCTCGTCCTCGCGGCCGACGATCGCGTCGTAGCCGAGCGCGAGCGCCGCCAGTGGAACGAGGTAGGCGGCGAGGCTCGTCAGCGACGCGACGACGCGCTCGGCGCCACCCGGACCGACCGCGGAGCCGCTGAACGTCAGCATCACCCCGCCGAAGACGACGAACAGCCCAGTCAGCGCGAGCGCCCACCGGCTCCGAACCGCGAGCCGGTACTCCGTGACGGCGACGACGAAGACCTGGCGGAGTGCGTCGCGGGCGCCGTCGTTCGTCTCGGTCTCGACCGCGTCGGCGGTCGCCGCCGTCGCCGTCGACTCGGCCGGCCCGCCGTCCGGCTCCCGGTCGAGCGTCCCGACCGCGGCCGCGGCGTCCGGGTGTCCCCCGTCGGGGCGGGTGTTCCCCGCCTCCTTCCCGGACCGCTCGCTCGGGTCGCTCATGGCGCCACCTCCTCGGCGTCGACCTCGCCGCGGCGCGCGGCGTCGTCGCCGACCGCCTCGCGGAACGCCGCGCGCAGCCCGTCGCGCTCGCGGCCGGACCCGGTCGCCGCTTCCCCGTCCCGGCCGGCGAGGGGATCGGCGGCGGCGAGCTCGTCGACGGGGCCCGCCGCGCGCACCCGCCCGTCGTGGAGGACGGCCGCGCGGTCGCAGAGGCGCTCAACCTCCCCGAGCACGTGCGAGCAGAACACCACTGTCGCGTCGGTCTCGGCCGCGATCTCCTCCACGATGGCGTGGAACTCGTCGACGCCGCGGGGGTCGAGCCCGGCGGTCGGCTCGTCCAAGACGAGCACGTCGGGATCGGGCAACAGGACGGTCGCCAGCCCGAGCCGCCGCCCCATCCCGTTCGAGTAGCCCGAGACGCGGCGGTCCGCCTCGGCCGGAGTCAGGCCCACTCGCTCGATCGCGTCGGCGATCCGCCCGTCAGTCGGGAGGCCGCGGATCGCGCGGTGAACGCCGAGGACTTCCCACCCGGTGAGCCCGTCGGGGAAGCCGACGTGTTCCGGGAGGTAGCCGACGCGCTCGCGGACCCGGCGCCCGTCCTCCGTCACGTCGGTCCCGCCGACGCTGACGGACCCGGCGTCCGGCCGGTCGTGGCCGACGAGCAGCCGGAACAGCGTCGACTTGCCGGCCCCGTTGGTGCCGATGATCCCGAACGTCGAGCCGCTCGGGACGGACAGCGAGAGCCCGTCGAGGGCGGTCACGTCCCCGTACGTCTTCCGCACGTCGGTCGCGTCGATTCTCATGGTGTGTCCTCCGTGTCCGCGGTTCGGTTCGCGGCGCCCGGGCGGGTCGCGGCCGCCTCGTACGCGCGCCAGTCGTGGTTCGGCTCGACGAGCGGGCGGCGGTCGACGACGCCCGGCGTCTCGACCACCGGGAAGGAGCTCTCGGCGAGCCGCACCGCCTCGAACGCCGGGCTGTTCGCGAACGCCGCAGCCTGCGGGTGCTCGGCGACGAGGTTCTCGACGATCCCGATCGGCCGGTGGCGGATCTCGCTCACGCCGTCGCCGTCGCGGTCGGCCACCCGCGCGCCGGACCAGTAGTTGCCGCGGTCGCTGCCGTTCCACGCGACGAGCGAGTTCCGCGCCGTCTTGGCGGCCCGCCCGTTCCGGACGAAGCTGTTCCCGGCGACGGCCGCGTTGTTGCTTTCGGCGGCGCTGTGGACCCCGATCCCGTTGCGGTAGATCAGGTTGTCGACGAGCCGGTTCCCCTGCGCGTTGTAGAGGTAGAGCCCGTTGCGGTTCGCGACGAGGTGATTGCCGGCGATCGTCGACTCCTCGATGTCCTTCGCCAAGATCCCATGGCCGCTCGTGCCGCCGTTGCGGAGGGCGGTGTTGTTCCGGACCGTCAGCCCCTCGCTCACCATCAGCGCGTAGCCGACGCCGTTGTCGGCCGCGACGTTGTCGACGAGGCGGTTGTCGTCCGAGTACATGTAGTGGACGCCGTACCGCGCGTTGCGTATCGTGTTGTTCTCGGCGAGCACGTCCGTCGCCCACGAGAAGTAGATCCCGTCGCGGGTGTTCGCGATCTCGCTGTCGCGGACGACGGTCCCGCTCGTCTCGAACAGGTGGATCCCGTTGCCGCGGTCGGTCCGGGGGTACACGTCCTCTCGACCGTCGATCCGTACGTCCGCGATCGCGGCGTCGTCGACGCCGTCGACCCAGATCCCGTACGCGGTGTCGGTGATCCGGACCGTCTCGATCCGCGCGCCCGCGCCGTCCACGAACACCCCCGCGTCCTCGGCGCCGAGGTCGCTGCCGGAGCCGCGGACCCACACGCCGGAGACGGTGACGTTCTCCCCGGAGATCGTGAGCACGCGACCCTCGCCGCCGCCGTCGATCACCGCGCCGTCCTCGCCCGCGACGAGCCGCAGACCGTCGACGCTGGCGTTCACGCGCTCGTCGAACCGGCCGTCGAGGACGACCGTCCCGCCGGGCTCGGCGGCGTCGACCGCGGCCTGCGCCGACGCGAACGACTCCCCGTCGACGGTGGCGGTCCCGTCGCGCTCCGGCGCGGTGACGCCCGTCGCCGCGAAGTCGGTCGGGATATCGACCCCGGAAGCGGCCGGGGCGCCACCCGTCGCGTCGCTGCCCGTCGCAGCGACGTTCGCGGCGTCGGCGCTCGCGGCGCCGGACCCGGCGACCGGGAGCGCGACGCCGAGCGCGACCGCGACGGCCGCAGCGACGCAGGCGGCCGCGAGGAAGCCGGCTTCGAGGCGGTCATCCGACATGGTCATCCCCTCCGAGATCGCGGTCTCCGTCGGCGCCGTCGTCGCCGGCGACGCGCTCGCGGATCTCGCCGGGCAGGGCGCGGGCCAGTCTCGGGAGCTCGTCGACGGTCGCTTCGAGATCGCGGGCGAGGTACGCGGTCGCGAGCAGCAGGACCGCGACGACGGTCATGTACCCGCCGGGACCGAACCACGCGAACCCGCTTATGTTGGCGACCTCGTACGGACCGAGCAGCGGCGGCGTGAACGACTCGATACCGCGGAGCGGCGCGTCCGGGTCCAGCGAGTGGCCGGCCTGGTGGAGCCGGTACTGGATGAACGCGAACATCCCCACGAAGACGGTGATCGTCCCGACGAGCTGCGCCGTGAGGCCGGCCTTCAGCTTGCGGGCCGTGGGCGCGAACGCGACGAACGCGCCCGTCAGGGCGAGCCCAGCGAACACGACCGGGCCGAGCAGCCACTCGGGGACGTCGATCGCGGCCTCGCTGACGGCGTAGTTCGGATCGACGAACACCGGGTCGGGGTAGTGGAACCCGGCGTACTTGTTGAGCCCCTGTACCTCGGCGAAGTCGCCGCCCAGACGCGGGTAGGCGTACAGCTCGATGAGCAGCTCCTGACCGGGGTACTGCGGCGCCGTCAGGGTGATCTTCCACATCGGGACCAGCAGCGCCCCGACGAGCAGCGCCGCCGCTGCCAGCGGGAGCGCGCGTCGGATCTCGGTCAGCCGCGTGAGCGACGAGGACATGGCGTTACTCCTCCGGTTTGACGATGAGCCGCGAGCGCATTTCCAAGTGCAGCGCGCTACAGAAGTGCGCGCAGTAGATCCAGTAGACGCCCGGCTCGTCGGCGGTGAACGTCGCCTTGCGCGTCTCCTGCGGCGCGACCCGCATGTGGACGTCGTGGTCCGGGATCGCCACCGAGTGGAGCATGTCGCTCGTGGTCTCGATGTTCGTCACCTGCATCTCGATCTCGTCGCCCTCCTGGACGACCATCTCCTGGAACCCGTAGTGGTTCCGGGTCGAGTACATCTCGATCTCGACGCGGTCGTCGGCGACCCGCTCCATCGTCTCCTCGCCCTCGGCGGTGTAGTCGAGTTCGAGATCCTCGGGGTCGTACGTCTTCGCCGGGTCGATCTTCGACTTGTGGCAGATCGAGGCGTCGTGCGGCTCCGCCTGCGCGGGCGAGTCCTTCACCAGCTCCATCCCGTTCTCGTCGTCGCCGATGTAGATCAGCTGGTCGTTCTCCGGGTGCTGCGGGCCGACCGGGAGGAACCGGTCCTTCGAGAGCTTGTTGAGCGAGACGAGCCAGTCGCCGGCCGGGTCCTCCGTGTACGACTCCGCGGCGATGAGGTGGCCGGGGTTGTAGTGGACGTCGATCTTCTCGATCACCGGGCTCTCGGAGCGCGCGTCGGCCTCGACCGCCTCCTCGATGTCCCACTTGACGACCTGCGAGTCGATGAACAGCGTCGTGTACGCGTGGCCGCGGCCGTCGTACGCCGTGTGGAGCGGGCCGAGCCCGAGCTTCGGCTGGCCGACGATGGCGTCGGCGGGGTCGTCGACCTCGTCGATCGCGTCGATGTCGATCACCGACGCGGTCGGGTCGAGCTTCCCGCTGACGATCACGTACTCGTTGTCCGGGGTGACGCTGACCCCGTGCGGGCTCTTCGGCGTCGGGATGTAGTGGACGATCGGCTCGTCGCCCTGGTTGAGCGGGCTGTCCTTCCGCCCGTCGACGACCGGGACCTCGTTTATCGTCTCGTAGTTGCCGGCCTCGACGGCCGCCTCGATGCGCGGGATGTCGAACGCCTTCACGTCGTCACGGTCGGCGCGCGTCATCCCGGACTCCGTCGCGGCCTCCTCGGAGTTGTAGGCGCTGGTGAAGAAGTACCGGCCCTCCTTGCTCCCGTCGCCGTTGTCCATGTTCCCGTCGATGAGGACCTCCCACTCGACGTTCATCGTCTCGGGGTTGATCGCGGCGAGGACGGAGCCGTACTCGTCGGGGTCTTCGAGGTTCCCGGTCCCGTTGTTGGGGATCGGCGTCCGGAACTCGCCGACGCCGAAGATGAGGTCGGTGTCGGGCAGCTGCGCGCAGGCGCCGTGAGTCCCCTGCTGGTTGGGGATGTCGACGATCGCGTCCGTCTCGAAGTACGTCAGGTCGATCCGGGCCATCCGCCCGTTCGCCTTGTCGTTGACGTACGCGAACCGGCCGTCGTAGTCGCCGTCGGTCTGACTGATCCGCGGGTGGTGGGTGTCGCCCCACGTGTAGCCGCCGGCGTCTTCGAGCATCTGCTTGCTCTCGTCGTCGAACCCGTACCCCCGGCTGGCGTCGTAGTTGAACACCGGGATCCGGATGAGTTCCCGCATCGACGGGAGCCCGTACACGCGGACGTCGCCCGCCTGCCCGCCGGAGAGGAGCGCGTAGTACTCGTCGTGTTCGCCCGGGGGAACGGAGTTGTCGACCCCGCTCGCCGAGGCCGTCCCCTGGACCCCGTCGTCCTCGCTCAGCAGGCTGGTACAGCCCGCCAGCCCGCTGAGGCCCCCGGCGGCCGCGCCGGCCTTCATGAAGTCGCGGCGACGGACGCCGGGGAGCAGCGAGTCGAAGCCGTCCGTCGAGCCGGTCGTCTGGTCGCCCGATTCTCCCGCGTCCGTCTGCCGCTGTGTGTCGTTCGACATGGGTGGATCCGCGAGCGGCGGTTCTCTCGCGACATGTGGCGGTTGCGGGCTGCCGTATATATCCCCTCAAGCGGCTTGCTGTGCGGCTAGAAGCGCGCGAACACGTTCGGACATCGGCCCCCGCGTTTCAGGGACGTGAGAACGCGGTCCGTTCCCTGTTCGAAGAATCCGCCCGAAAAGAGTCAGTCTCGCCGGGCCAGCGTCCCGGGTGCGGTTCAGCCGATCTCGCGTCGTCGCCGCGGTTCAGCCGATCTCGCGTCGTCGCCGCGGTTCAACCGGTCTCTCGTCGTCGCCGCGGTTCAACCGGTCTCTCGTCGTCGCGGTTCAGCCGCGTCGCGGCGTCATCGAACGACGACGGCGCCCTTCATGCCGACCGAGGAGTGGGGCGTACAGGCGTACTCGTGGACTCCCGTCTCCTCGAACGTGTACTCGAAGGTGTGGCCGCCCTCGGTGACCGTCTCGCTCTCGAAGTCGCCCGACTCGGCCGAGACGTTGTGGCCGCCGCCCTCGCCGGTCCACTCCCAGACGACGGTCGTCCCGGAACTCACCGCCACCGCGGCCGGGCCGAACGAGAGGCCGTCGCCGGCCCCCACCGAGACCGTCACCTCGTCCTGTCCGGTGGCGTCGACCGTCTGTTCGTAGTTGTTCGCGCCCTCCAGCCAGCCGCCGTAGTCCGGCTCCTCGCTGAGGTACTGGGTGTCGCCGCCGCTCCCGCCGTCGCCGCCGTCTGAACCGTCCGATCCGCCGCCGTCGCTTCCGTCGCTTCCGTCCGAGCCGTCTCCGCCGCTTCCGCCGTCGCCGCCCCCGGAACAGCCGGCGAGCAGGAGCGTCGCGCCCGCGGCGGTCGTCGCCTGTACGAATCGTCGCCGATCGAGTGTCGTGTCGTCCGTCATGTGGTCGGTCGTTGGTGGGTGGTAGTTGTAACGCCCTGCGCGCCGCCCAGTCGCACGGGAATCCCGACGAACATGTTCGGCGATCGCGACCGCCGAGCGCCGCCGGTCGCCCGCGCGACACCGCCCTCACGGCCCCGGACGCCTACGCTTCTCTCCGCGGTGCCAACACGATCAGCGCGGTCGCGTCCTCGCGCGCGGTCGGTTCCACGGTCCGCTCGCCGTCGAAGCGGAGCAGCTCGCCCGCCTCGACGCGGTGGGTCTCGCCGTCGAGCGCGACGTCGAAGGTGCCCTCCAGCGCGTGGAACAGGACCGTCCTGTCCGGGTGGTCGTGTTCGGCGACGCTCTCGCCCGCGGCCAGCGAGAGCCGGACCGTCTTCGGCTCAGCGCCCGGGAACGCCGACGCGTGCGGCTCGCCGTCGAGGTCGTCGAGCCGGACGGTCTCCGGCCCGGACCCGGACTCCGCCTTCGGCAGCTCGGCGACGAACCGCTCGGGGCCCTCGCGCTCGACGGCGTAGTTCTCGTCGTCGAACGCGGGCACCTCCGCCGACAGCTCGTAGTAGAGCGGCTTCGGGTCGTGGTCGTTGACGATCGTGAGCGACTCGCCCGGATCGAGGTCGGCGAACGCGTCGTGTATCCGGTCGTGTCGCTCGTTCGGCGGGATCTCTCTGACGTCGAGTTCGGACATCGCGTGCCCATCGACGCCGCGCCCGCATGTCGAGCGGCGCGAACACGTTCGGGACCGACGCCGTCGGACGGAGCCACCGGGGGTGACTGAGCGTCAGCCGTCGTCGAGCAGTGCCTCGATCCGCTCGCCGATCCGCCCGATCGTCGCGTCGGAGAGCCCGTGGCCGTCGCCCGGATCGACCCGGCACTCGACCGCGGCGCCGGCGCGCTCGAAGACGCTCGCGGTCGCCCGGACGCGCTCGACCGGCACGTACGGGTCGGTCTCGCTGCTGTCGAGCGCGACGGGCGTCCCGGCGAGGACCCCCTCGTCGCTCTCCGGTCCCTCCGCTCCCTCGATGTTGCGGGCGTCGAGGTCCTCGCCCGGCAGCGCGGCGGAGACGACGAACGCGCCGCCCAACCGCCGCGGCCGGCGCCGGAGGAACTCGGCGACGACCGCGCCGCCCTGCGAGACGCCGACGAGGACGACGCGCTCGGGCGGGACCCCGGCGTCGCGCGCGACGTCGACCGCGGCGGCGACGCAGTCGACCGCCGAACTCAGGTCGGGCTCGTTGGCCGACAGCGGCGCGTCGTGCGGGGCGGGGAACCACGTCGACCGGACCGCGCCGGGCGCGAGCAGGGTCGCCCCCGACCGGTAGAACTCGTCCGCGAGCCGCACCAGCCCCTCGGCCGTCCCGCCGCGGCCGTGAACCAGCACGACCGCGACCTCGGCGGCCGCGACCGGGGCGCCCGCGGTCACGAGCGTCGCCTCCGCGTGCGGGCCGGAGACCCCGGTGATCCGCCGGCTCATCTAGGGCGCTCCGACTCGTCCCGGTCGCCCGCGTCCGGCGGTCCGGACTCCGGCCCGTCGAACGCGGGCAGCTGCGACTCGATCAGCTCGCGGTCGTCCTCGAACCGGGGCGGGAGGTAAAGATCCGCGGCGTGGCCGGTCGCCTCCGGGTCGGCGAGCCCCGGGCCGGGCGGGCCGTCGGGGGTCGACGACTCGGTCGCGAGCTCGACGAGGAGCCCGCCCGGGCCGCGGACGTACAGCGAGTGGAAGAAGTGGCGGTCCTTCACGCGCGAGACGTCGTACCCCCGCTCGCGGAACAGCGAGTGCCACTCCAGCAGCGTCTCGCGGTCCGCGACGCGCACCGCGGCGTGGTGGAGCGTCCCCGGTCCCTCACGGAGGTACGCGGCGTCGCGGTCCAAAATATCGACGACCGTCGCGCGGTCGCCCGGCGCGCGGTACCGCACCCGGTCGCCCGACTCGGCCGCGTACTCGAAGCCGAGCGTCTCCAGCACGCTCGCGGTCCCGTACGGGTCGGCGGGGAGGGCGGTCACTCCGTACAGCCCCCGGATCGCGTGGGCGGTCGGGACGGGGCCCTCGGTCCACGGGTCGCGCCCGCCGCCCTCGGCCGCCTCGTCGCCGCCCGTCGGTTCCTCGACCAGTTCGACCCGCGTTCCGGACGGGTCCGCGAGCGTGAGGCCGCGGTCGCCGAAGCGCGCGTCGGGGTCGAGCGGCGCCGCCTCGACGCCAAGGTCGGCGAGCCGGTCGCGCCAGTAGTCGAGCGAGTCTGGCGGCACCGCGAACGCGACCGCCTCGTACCCCGGTTTCCCGGCTCGTCCGGGGTCGGCGTTCGGGTCGGGGAAGGCGGTGAACACGGAGCCCGGCGAGCCGGTCGCGTCGCCGAAGTAGAGGTGGTACTGGAGCCGGTCCTCGTAGTTCACCGTCCGGCGGAGCAGCCGGAGCCCGAGCGTCCCGCCGTAGAAGGCGGCGTGGGCCTCGGGGTCGCCGACGATCCCCGTCACGTGGTGGAGGCCGGGGGTGTCAGAGAGCATGGGGTAGATCGGCGCCGCGCGCGAAAGTCGGTGTCGGTCGGGGCGATCGCCGAATCCCGGGAGCAGGTCCCTAAGAGAGCCACAGCAGCCGGACGTTGCTCGCGGTGAGGTACGTCCCCGTCGCCGTGAGCAGCACCGGCGGGAAGTAGTACAGCAGGCCGTCCCCCTCGCGCGCGCCCTCGACGCTGATCCAGAGCATGACGAGGTAGACGGCGATCTTCAGGGCGACGAGCCCGGAGAGCCCGAACGACTCCAGCGCGAACCGCACGACCGGGTTCGCCTCCTCGATCGTCGGGACGTATCGGAGGAACGCGATCGTGGAGACGACGTCGCCGACGCCGTACGTCGCGGTCGCCGCGATCCAGAGCCAGTAGAACTCGTTCGGCCGGCGGCGGTAGGCGGGGCGTCGACGGGACTGGTCTCGGGAGCGAACCACGACAGAAGGTGTCGGCTGAAAGACCTGAATCTGCCGGTCTGCGGGAGACGGCCGCCCGAATCCTCACCCGGGAGCGCCGGGCGTCGTCCGGCCGACTTAAGAGGGAACGCGCCGTCTCGCCGGCCGTGACGGAGCCGTCGACCCGCGAGGAGAAGCTGGAGCTCGGCGTCGAGCTGCTCGCGCACCTCGAACGCGAGGAGCTCGACCTCGCGGCCGCGGTCGACCGCATCGAGACTATCACGACCAGTCCGGCGCTCACCCGCGACATCCTCGACGCCGCCGAGAAGCGCGGCGTCATCGACCGCGACGGCGCCCGGTTGCGGGTTCGCACGGGCGGGACGTACGTCGAGTACGACAGTCAGGTCGTCGCTCGCGAGGGCGACTTCGACTGCCGCCGGTGCGGCACATCGATCTCGACGGGACACTTCGTCGAGCTCGACGCCGGCGAGCTCGGCCCGTTCGGCTCCTCGTGTATCCGGAAGGTGACCGGACGGGAGTCCGAGTCGGAGTGAGAGGGCTCTGTTGTTATCCCATTGTCCAGACATGTCCCCCGGAAATGTCTGGGTGATGTAGGAGCGTACTTTGTATGAGTCATTTGGTCAGGAACTGCTGGCAATCAAATTTATAATTATTCTAAGGGCAGTGACAGAAGTTTGACTGTTCACATACTATTATTCTTCAATGAATCTGTAGGCAGGTCGTCCGTAGAGTGCGTCGTATAGGTGATTGACGATATGAATGATATCCCATAGGTCGTTAATGCTTTCCAACATTTTCAGGTCAAATCGCCGTTCTACATCGTGAACGAGGTCCCTCCGGTTTTCCCTGATGTGAGCAATATCGCTCAGATATGAGTTGTCGATAAGGTCAAAGTGGTCAAGTAATTGGGCGCGAGTCTGATATTTTCCTATTTGATTCTGTAGTTGCCGTTTTCCCATCTCCGTGGCTATATCTTCATCAAGAATTTCGAGGAGTAGGTCCCCCATGAGGTCTTTCACGAGTTCATATCCGAGAGTGTAGATGACCATCACATTGTTGCCAACGGTGTACCGACCAACTCTGTCAGCCATTTCCTGCGCAGCTTCTGGAGTGACCTCATCATCCTTTAGAAATTCGTCACGAGACCTTTCGCCTTGTTTCTGGTATATCTCACCGCACTTTTTGATGAGGGTGTAAATTCGGACGGTGGTGATGTACCTGTATTCGTAGTCTTGGATTTCGTCTTCTTCTCTATGGATGACGTACGTCGCGAGAAGGTCTTCAAGTTCTCTTACAGAGGAATCGTGAGTTGGTTCTGTTTCGAGGCCTTCAATGCCATTGTCATTGAGATAATCGAAGACATCAGGACGGTCTCGCTCATCAAACATGGTTGATAGCTACTTTGGAGTATCCTAAAAAGGTAGTCCGGGTACGAGCCAGTATCCCGATTTCTTGGAGATTTTCTCTGTACTGACCGATCGATGCCATAAAACTAGCAATGATGGAGAATTTCGACAAAGCCAGTGAGGTCGTCCTCGACCACTCGCGGGGGTGCCGCCGATCCGTCGCCGCGCGGTCGAACCCGCCGGAGTATTTAGGTCGGCGCCCGAAGCGGCGGTAATGACCGCGCCGAACCGGAACGTCCTGTGGGCGAACGCGCTCGTCGACGAGCTCGTCGCCGCGGGCGTCGACGCCGTCGTCGTTTCGCCGGGGAGCCGCTCGACGCCGCTGACCGTCGCCGCCGCGGGCCACGAGGAACTCCGCGTGTTCTCGCAGCTCGACGAGCGCTCGGCCGCGTACTTCGCGCTCGGGCGGGCCCGACGGACCGGCCGCGTGACGCCGCTGATCTGTACCTCCGGCACCGCCGCCGCCAACTACCATCCGGCCGTGATGGAGGCGAGCGAGGCCCGGGTCCCGCTGCTGGCGCTCACCGCGGACCGACCGCCCGAGCTGCGGGACTCCGGCGCCAACCAGACCGCCGATCAGGAGAAGCTGTACGGCGACGCCGTCCGGTTTTATAAAGACCTCCCGGAGCCGGCCGCGAACGACCGGGCGCTCCGGTCGCTCCGAACCACCGTCGCCCGCGCCGTCGCGGCCGCCGAGGGCGCCGATCAGGGGCCGGTCCATCTCAACGTGCCGTTTAAGAAGCCGCTGGAGCCGACGCCGGTCCCGGGCGACGTGCCCGACGACCTTCCAGAGGCGGCGGAGCGCGGGCGAGACGGGCCGTACGTCGACGTGACGCACGGCGCGCCCGAGCCGGGCGACGACGAGCTGCGCGCGCTCGCGATCGAGCTGGGCGAGGCGGACCGCGGGCTGATCGTCGCCGGCCCCGCCGACCCGCCGGGGATCGACCCGGAGGCGGTCACGGCGCTCGCGCACGCGACCGGGTTCCCCGTGCTGGCCGACCCGCTCTCCGGGCTCCGGTACGGCGGTCACACTCGCGTCGCGCCCGTGATCGGGAGCTACGACGCGTACCTCTCGGCCGACCTCGCGGGCGGCGGGGCGGGCGGGGGCGACGGCGATCCCGGAGCGGGCGCGGCCGACGGGTGGACCGACCCCGAACTCGTCGTCCGCCTCGGCGCCTCGCCGACCTCGAAGCGGCTCCGGAAGTACCTCGCCGGGACGGGCGCCGACCAGTACCAGGTCGACCCCGCGGGGCGCTGGCGCGAGGCCGAGTTCGCCGCGACCGACCTCGTCGTCGCCGAGCCGACCCGGCTCTGCGCCCGCCTCTCACGGCTCGTCGCGGGGGGAAGCGGCGACCCCGACTGGCGAGCCCAGTGGGAGGAGGCGGACCGGGTCGCCGAGGCGGTTCACGCGAGGGAGAGCGACGCCGTCCGCGACGGGGACGCGGACGAACACGGCTTCCACGAGGGCGACGCCGTCCGCGCGGTCGCCGACGGGCTTCCCGACCCGGCGACGCTGTTCGTCTCCAACTCGATGCCCGTCCGCGACCTCAACCGCTTCGTCGGGCCGTCGACCGCGAACGTCACCGCGCTCGGCAACCGCGGCGTCTCCGGCATCGACGGCATCGTCTCCAGCGCGCTCGGCGCGGGGTCCGGTACGACCGACGACCTCACGCTCGTCGTCGGCGACCTGGCGCTGTACCACGATTCGAACGGGCTGCTCGCGGTCGAGCGCTGCGACGCCGACGCGACGATCGTCGCGGTGAACAACGACGGCGGCGGGATATTCCACGAGCTCCCGATCGAGGAGTTCGAGCCGCCGTTCACCGAGTCGTTCGTGACCCCGCACGGGCTCGATTTCGAGCCGCTCGCGGACCTCCACGGGCTCGACTACGCGCGGATCGACGCGCGGCCGGACGCGCTCGCCGACCGCGGCGAGACCCCGGCGGAGCGCTCGGGAGCGGTCGCGGACGAGGTCGCCGCCGCCGTCTCGCGGGCGCACGAGACCGCGGGGTCGCACCTGATCGATATCGAGACGGACGCCGGGGCGAGCCACCGCTCGCGGGAGCGGCTGGCGGCGGCGGTCGGCCGCGCGGTCCACGGCGACGCCGACAAGTAGGCGGTCAGGGGAGGCTCGGACTCGACTCCTCGCGGCGGCTCTCGCCGATCGCGACGCCCGCGTACGCGACGACGGCGAACTGGACCCCGACGCCGAGGCTCGCGCCGAGCGCGAAGACGGCGGTGGCGATCGGCCCGCGGTCCGGACCGAGGTACCAGAGGACGGCCGCCGACCCGACGAGGAACGCGGCGGTCGCGCTCGCGCCCGTCGCCAGCGCGGTCGACGCCGCGGCGGCGTCGGCGTCCCGCAGCCCCGTGAACAGCGCGACCCCGAACAGCAGGCCGTAGACCAGCAGGAACGCCGTGAACCGGGCGCTCAGGAGGTACGTCGAGAGCGTCTCGGCCGACGGGAGCGAGACGGACGACTGGAGCAGGATCGGGGAGAGCCGTCTGATGCCGCTGACCGCGAGCGCGACGATCGCGGCGACGACCGGCGGGAGGGCTGCCGTGCGCATGCCCGAGTGCCGACGCGGAACCTACTTATAAATCTCGGTCGGCGCGGACGGTGGCGTGACTGCCGACGACGCTTATATACCCACCCTCCTCGTATCCCGCGTCGTGCAGGTCGTCGGCTACGAGACGGACGCCGCGAGCGACTCGGCGGCGTCGGAGGGAGACGCGGCGTCCGACGTCGACGGAGACGCCCCGATCGACGGAGCGACCGGACCGATCGGGGGCGGACTCTACGTCGCGAGCGGCGGGAGCGTCGACTTCGTGGACGCGAGCCCGGGCACCGAGCTCGCCTTCGGGCTCGGCGAGCGGCGCTGCGCGGGGACGGTCCACGAGGGGAGTCACGTCGCCTGCGACGCCGCGGACGCGCCGTACTGCGACGACCACTCCCACGTGTGGGTGTGCGCCCGGTGTACCGGGACGTGCCTGAAAGACGAGATGGACTGCCACGAGACGCACGCGATGTACCTCGCCGCGTTCGCGCCCGACGTGCTGAAGGTCGGCGTCACTAGGGAGTGGCGGCTCGGGACGCGCCTCCGCGAGCAGGGCGCCGACCGGGCGGCGCATATCCGGACGTTCCCGAACGGGCGGATCGCCCGGGAGGTCGAGGCCGAACTGGCCGCCGGCGACGACCTCGTCGACCGCGTCCGCGTCCCGACGAAGCTCGACGGGTTCGGGCGCGCGGTCGACGAGGCGGCGTGGGCGGCGCTCCTCGACCGATTCGACCCGATCGAGCGGTTCGACTTCGACTACGGGCTCGACCTCGACGACCGACCGGTCGCCGAGACGATGGCCGCGGGGACCGTCCGCGGCTGGAAGGGCCGCGTCCTCGTGCTCGATCGCGGCGGCTCGACGTACGCGGTCGACGCGCGCGACCTCGTGGGGTACGAACTGACCGACGCGGTGCCGGAGCGCGAACTCCAGTCGAGCCTCGGCGCGTTCGGCCGATGACGGGGGGCGTTCTGGAGGTCCTCTTCGGCGACCCCTTCGCCGTCATGAACACGGTCGGGCTCGTCGCGTTCGCGCTGGTCGGCGCGAGCAAGGCGGTCCGCGAGGGGTTCGATCTGTTCGGCGTCGCGGTCGTCGGACTGGCGATGGCGTTCGCCGGCGGGGTCACCCGCGACCTCCTCGTCGCGCGCGTCCCCCTCGCGCTGCGCTCGCCGGTCGAGATCCTCCTCGGCCTCGTCGGCGTCGGCCTCGCGGTGGGGCTGAGCGCGTGGCTCGCCTCGCCGGACGAACACCCGGTGACGCTCGTCGCCGACGCCGTCGGGCTCGCGGCGTTCGCGACCACCGGCGCCATCGTCGCGACGGACGCGGGAGTGTCCGCGTTCGGCGTCGTCGCCGTCGCGACGATCAACGCCGTCGGCGGCGGCGCGCTCGCCGACATCCTCCTCGACCGGTCGCCGTTCATCCTCTTCGAGGACTTCTACGCGAGCTGCGCCGTGCTGGGCGGCGTCGCCTACTGGCTCGTCGGGACGCTCGGCGGCCCGTCTGGGATCGCGGCCGCGACGTGCGCCGCGGTGACGGTCGGCCTCCGGCTCGTCGCCGTCGCTCGCGGGTGGCGGCTCCCGACCGCGAAGGGGTTCGGCGACCGCTTCGGCGACTGAGCCGCGCAGGGGAGTCGGTCCGGAACCGCCCCTCAGCGACCGAATCCCTCGACGGCGACGACGCGCCGGACGCCGAGGTACGCGGCCGCGGCGATACCGACGTACGCGACCACCAGAAGGCCAGTCGTCGCGTCGGCGCTGTCGATGGCGAGGCGGGCCACCGCGTTCGCGGGTCCGCCCGCCATCGCCGTCGCGCCGCCGAACAGCACGAGGACGGCGACCGAGTAGAGCAGCTGCGCCGCCCGGCGGTCGGGCGCGACCGCCGCGATGCCGACCGCGACGGCGACGACGAGCGTCGTCAGCGCGGTCATCAGCGCCAGTATCGGGCCGACGTTCGCGACGTTGGTCCCGTTGGCCTCCAGAAGGAGGAGCCACAGCAGGGCCTGCGCGGGGGCGATCCCGACCGCGGCGGCGGCCTTCCCGTCGACGATCTCGCCGACCGTGACGGGCGCGACCCGGAGCAGCTCCATGGTTCCGCGGTCCAGCTCCTCGGTGATCGAGTCGACGACGAGCGAGCCCGAGATGAACACAGGGAGGAACACGAGCACGGGGATCAACACGGTGTAGGTGAACGCGAAGTACGGGCTCGTCTCCCCCCGGTCGGGCAGCGGCAGCGGCGACTCCTCCAAGAACGAGGCGCGCGCGTCGCGCTCGTTCAGCTCGTACGTCCGCAACAGCTCGCGCAGCTGGACCACGATCACCGTCGTCTCCACGGTGGAGTCGGGGGCGGTGACGGCGGCCGACACCCGCCCCGACTCGGTGCGGGTCGCGACCACCACCGCGTCGGCCGCGTTCCGCTCGAAGGCGCTCCGCGCCGCGTCAGGGTCGTCGTACGGCGTGACGGAGGCGCCGGGGACCTCGCCGGCGGCGCGCTCCAGATCGTCGACGGCGTCGCCAGCGGCCGCGACCTCGATCTCCGCGCCGTCGAGCGCGCCCGGGTCGTACATCGAGACGAGCCCGACGACGAGGAACGACGAGAAGGCGGCGATGAACAGCTGAATCCCGATCGCCAGCAGGATCGTCTTCTCGGCGCGGAGCCCCGCGAGCTCCCGCCCGGCGATCGTCAGCCGGCTATCCAAGGCTCACCACCCCGACGTTGTACGCGGCGTGTCCCAGCGTCGCGAGGGTCAGCGCCACGGCGTAGGCGGTCCGGCCGCGGCTCGCGCCGACGCTCGCGACGCTCGTCGTCGCGACGTGGAGGGCGAGCGGCGCGAAGAACAGCGCGGCGAGCGCGAGCGGCGGCAGCCCGGAGAGCCCGGCCACGTCCGCGAACGCGGCGCGGCCGAGGAACAGATCGGTGAGCCCGACCGCCTGAACGACCGCGGTGACCTTCTCCGCGACGAAGAACCCGGTCCCCGAGGCGATGCCGACCGCGAGCGCGACGCGAAGCGTTCCGCCGTCTCCCCCACGCCCTTCCCCGGCGTCGACGCCGTCGGTCCGCCCGAAGACGCCGCGCTCGAACCCGGCGTACAGGGCGATGCTCTTCGCGACCTCCTCGATGAACGCGATGCTCACGAGCAGCACCGGGATCGACACCGTGACCGGCAGCGCGAACAACACCGCGACGGCCAAAAGCTCCGCGACGAAGACGAACGGGATCGTACAGGCGGTGAGGAGCGCGACGGCGCCGAGCGCGCGAAGCAGGCCGCGGTCGAGGAGTCCGCTACCGACCGACACGGGCGACAGCCGAACCGCGAGCGCGTCGAGGAACTTCCGGGTCACCGGTTTCTGTGAGAACATGTCCTCCTCGCGGTAGACGCCGAGGCCGAGTCCGAAGAGGAGGGCGGCCCCGACCGCCATCGGCGCGGTCGAGAAGAGGGCCTCGCCCGCCGACACCGCCTCTCCCTGGAGGTCGAAGACGACGAGCGTCAGCGGCGAGACGAGCGCGACCGGCGTCACGTTCGTGAAGATGGCCGGCACGAACGCGTAGGTGGTCAGCAGGACGCTCACGCCGACCGTGACGAAGGTGAGCTCCTTGAACGAGCGCGCGAACATCGCGCCGACGAAGGTGGCCCCGAGGAACGCCGCGGCCACGGGCGCCACCGCGATCACCGAGAGCGCCCCGCCGCCGACGAGGGCAGCGATGAGCGTCGTGACGACCGCGGCGGTCGCCGCGTACGGCAGCGTCTTGCCGGCGACGATCTCGCCCGGCGACAGCGGCGTGACGAGCAGTGGCTCCCCGCGGCGGTTCGTCCGCTCGTCGAGGATCGACGACCCGTACGCCTGAATCAGGAAGTTCATGGGGACGAGGAAGACGAACGCGAGAAGCAGCGAGGTGAACGGGAACGGCGGCGTGATCGAGCCGGGAGACCCGACCGTGTCCGCGCCGAAGGCGGCGCCGCCGATCGAGGGGACGCCGAGGAGGCCGTCGCTCCCGTCCGATTCGGCGGCGCCGTCGCCCGAGTCGGTACCGCCGGCGTCGGCGCCGTCGCTCTCCCCGTCGCCGGTCCCGCCGTCGGCGACGCCGCTCTCGTCGTCGCTCCCCCCGTCGCCGGAGCCGTCCCCGCCGGTTCCGTCGGCAGACCCGTCCGTCGAACCCCCCGTCGAACCGCCGTCGCTGCCGCCGAGCGTCGCGCCGTCGTCGAAGCCGGTCGTCCGGCCGACGTACCGGAGCGTGACGGTGACCGGGAACGCCGCCGTCCGGTTGGGTTCGGCGCGCATCAGCCGCTCGTTGTGCGCCTCGACCGCCTCGCGGACCGCCGCGGCCGCCGCCTCGCCCTTCCGGGTGTCGCTCGCGCGGACGATCACGTCCTCCACGTCCGCGGCGTCGACCGTCTCGTCGTCGACGGAACCGGGCCGCACCACCGTCACCACGACCGCGTCGGCGGAGTCGCCGAGCGACGACGTCCCGGCCGGGACCGCGCGCAGTGACGGCTCCGCCTCGATCGCGTCCGCGTACGGCGACTCGGCGTCGACGCCGACGCGGTACACGTCGCGGTCGACGTCGAGTCCCGCGACGCCCGTCGCCACGCCGACGCCGACCACGCCGCCGGCGACGAGGAGCAGGGCCACCCCGGCGGCGAGCGTTCGGCGGTCGACCCCGCCGGACGCGCGGGCCGACTCCCACCTCGCGACCCGGAGGACGCGCCGGACGCTGACCGCGAGCCGACGAGCGGCGCGGCGGAGCCGGTCGGTCACTCGGTCGCCTCCGTCGCGGTCGCGCTCGTCTCGTCGCCCTCGTCGCCCTCGTCGCTCTCATCGCTGTCGGAGTTACGCTCGACTCCGAGGCTATCACCGCCGCGGTCGCCGGTGTACCGCCCGGGCATCGGGCGGCCGACGATGTCTAAGAAGACGTCTTCGAGGCTCGGCTCGCGGCTCCGGATGTCGACGACCTCGCCGCCGGCGTCGGCGACCGCCTCGCGGACGGCCGCGACCGCGTCCATGCTCGGGACCGCGGTCCGGAACCGGTCGCCGACCGCCTCCGTCGTCGCGTCGAGGTCGGCGAGCGCGGCCGTCGCGGTCGGCTCGACATCGGTGAACACGCGGTAGGTGGTCTCGCCGTGGCGCTCGCGGATCTCGTCGACGCTGCCGCGGGCGACGATCCGCCCCTCGTTCATCACGGCGACGCGGTCGCAGACGGACTCGACGTGGTAGAGGTTGTGCGCCGAGAAGACGACCGTCTTGCCCGTCTCGCGGAGCTCGCGGGTGAACGCCAGCACGGAGTTCGTCGTCACGGGGTCGAGCCCGGAGGCCGGCTCGTCGTACACCAGCACGTCTGGGTCGTTGACCAGCGAGCGCGCGATGGCGACCTTGCGTTTCATGCCCTTCGAGACGTCGCCGAGGCGGCGCTCGCGGTGGTCGAGTTCGAGGCGGTCGAGCGCGGCGCCGATCCGTTCGTCGGCGACCTCGCGGGGCACGTCGTAGAGGTCGGCGAAGAAGCGGAGGTACGACAGCGCGGTCATCTCCTCGTACAGCGGCGACTCCTCGGGCAGGAACCCGAGGTGCCGGCGCATCTCCGAGTCCCCGGCGTCGAACCCGGCGACGGTCACTTCTCCGTCCGTCGGCTCGACGAGCCCGGCGATCACCTTGAGCGTCGTCGTCTTGCCGGCGCCGTTCGGGCCGACGATCCCGAACACCTCGCCGTCGTCGACGGCGAAATCGCTGTCGACCACGGCGGCGAAGTCGCCGTAGGTCTTCCGTAGCCCCGACACCTCGATCATGCGCCCGACTCCGCGGGCGTCCGGGTTAAACCCACGCCCGCGGGTATCAGCCGCGAGAACGGTCCCGAAACCTCAGTCCGTGTACGGCTTCTCGATGTTCGCGTCGCCGCTGACGTACGCGTTTATGCGGCGAGTGATCCCGTCGAACAGGGTGATGAGTGGCGAGAGTACGCGCTCGACCAGCCGGACCGGCGACGCGATCCGCAGCGACCACGTCTCCGCGTTCCCGAGGCCGAACGCCTTGGGAACGATCTCGCCGAACACGAGGACGAGGAAGCTCGTACACAGCGTCGTCGCCGCGATAGCTGCCCCGGGAGGGAGGTGGCTCGCGATCAGCACGGTGACGATGCTCGATATCGCGATGTTGACGACGTTGTTCCCGACGAGCAGCGTCACGAGGAGCCGGTGCGGGTCGTCGTGGAGCTCCTTCAGGACGGCCCCTCGCGGGTCGCCGGTCGCCGCCTGCCGCTCGAACCACTCTGCCGGCAGCGAGAAGATCGCGGTCTCCGAGCTGGAGAAGAACGCGCTGAACGCCAGCAACACGATCACCGCTCCGATCCCCGCCACGCCGAGTGCGACTCCGACCATGCGGCGTATTTAAAAACGACGTCAAAGAGGGTGTCGGCGAGGCGCCGGCCGCGTCGACCGTGCGCGGGGCTGCTCGTCGGTGAGGCGATGTCGCAGGAAAGGACGCGCGTTACTCCTCTTCTTCTTCCTCGACCGGTCCCCGTCCTCGTTCCCAGACGGCCTCCGCGGATGTGTCGTTCGGTGCGGTGTGCGAGACATCTTTCATCGTGTCACGGTCGCTTGCCATATTGGCTCCCGATAGCTCGGACCCCCGTATTAACGCTTCGTGGAAAGAGATAATGAGTCCTGATACCATATAAGGAATTAATATACCCGAGCGTATTCGACGGCCTAGATTCGGACGGACCGTGAGATATCGCGCGCGCTCGCCTCCGAAACCGATCGGGCGTCCGGAACTGTCGGCGGTGAGCGGCCGATGAGACGCGGCGATCGCTCCCGAGCCAACGACCGCTCCCGAGCCGACGATCGCTTCCGAGTGGTTCGAGAGGGATCGCTGCTGGCGGTCGGCCGTGAGATCGACGCGCCGCCCGAGGTGACCGCGGAGGCGCTCCGCGACACCCGGAGATGGCCCGACTGGAGCCCGTCGGTCGGCGGCGTCGAGAGCGCGGACCGCTACGTCGAGACGGGGACGACCGGACGGGTCCGAGTCGCGGGCGTCTGGGTCCCCTTCCGGGTGACGAGTGCGACGCGGCTCCGCTGGGACTGGCGGGTCGCCGGGATTCCCGCCACCGGCCACCGGGTGGAGCGGTACGCCGGGGAGCCGAACCGGTGTCGGGCGGTGATCGAGGTCCCGCTGCTCGCCGCGGCGTACGCGCCCGTCTGTCGGCGCGCGCTCGACCGGTTCGCGGCGCTCGTCGAGACCGATTGAGACCGGCGAGTGCGGCGGTCGCTCCTCCCAGTCAGTTCTCGTAGCCCTCCTCGAACGGGTCGATGACCGCGCTGCCGGGCTCGTCCTCGTCGCGGGTGAAGCCGGGCCCCTGCGTCGCCAGCTCGAAGACGAGCCCGTCGGGGTCGGTGAAGTAGACGCTCTTGAAGTAGGTGCGGTCTTTCACCTCGGAGACCTCGACGTCGTGCCCTTCGAGGTGGTCCCGCCACTCGCGGAGCGTCGCCTCGTCGTCGACGCCGAACGCGAAGTGGTGGCTCGCGCCCGGGCCGGGCGTCCCCCGCGAGTCGGGGTACTCGAAGTAGGTGACGTTGGTCCCCGGCTCTCCCTCCGGCGTCGGCGAGAAGTAGTAGTGCGGCGTCCCGGGGTCGTCGTAGTTCTGGGTCCGCTTGACCGTGTGCCAGCCGAGGACGTCCTCGTAGAACGCGACGGTCTCGTCCATGTCGGTACAGATGTTCGTGACGTGGTGAAGCCCGGTCGTCGGCGGCGCGTCGGTCATGGTGTGTGGAAACGGTTGTCGGGAAGGTAGTTAGTCGTACTGGCGGCCCGGACGATGGGCCGAACGGCGACTCGAAGGACGAGTCGAACGGCGGCTCGAAGACGGGTTCCGTGGCGTGCGCGCGCCGGGCTCGGAGCGTTGCGTGGGGGGGGCTCAGAACAGGCCGATACCGATCGCGTAGGGCCACGCGCTGCCGCCGACGGCGAGCAGCGCGAGCGCGGCGCCGGCGCCGTAGACGTTCTTTAAGAAGCTCGTCATCTCGTTCTGCTTCTCCTCCGGGTCGTCCATCGACCAGAAGTCGTGCATCGTCACGGCGGAGGCGAGGAGGAAGAACGCGAGCGCGCCGGCGGAGAGGACGGGGAACGCGCCCGCGGCGACGCCGAGTCCGCCGAGGACGAGGACGACACCCGAGGCGATCACCGAGAACTGCGGCGCCGGGAGCCCCTTGAACTCGGCGTAGCCGGCCATCGTTTCGAGGTCCATGAAGTGGTTGAGTCCCATGAACGCGAGCGTCGCGCCGAAGATGATCCGGCCGAGCAGGAATAGCTCGTCCGCGAGCGGGGCGTCGAACTGGAGCGGTAGCGTCGTGAATTCAGCTAACATCGTGTAACCTGCTATACGGTCGTAACCTATTTATCGCTTCCCGGACAATACAGTTAGTAGGTAACACCGATGTCATCGCAGGACCTCACCGGCGCCGACCCGGTGGACACGGCGGACGCAGACGTGGACGCGGAAGCGGCCGCAGACGCGGAAGCGGCTGTAGACGCGGCGACCGAGGCGACGACGCCCGAGACGCCCTGCCCGGTCGTCGACTCGATAGAGCAGATCGGCTCGAAGTGGCGACTCGTCGTCCTCCACGAGCTGTTGAGCGGCGAGGCGCGCTTCAACGAGTTGAAACGCGAGACCGACGCCAACGCCCGGACTCTCTCGCGCGTGCTCGACGACCTCCAGGAGACCGGCTTCGTCGATCGGCGGCTGGAGGAGGACTCGCCGGTGGCGACGTACTACAGTTTGACCGACAAAGGCGAGTCGCTCGCGCCCGTCTTCGAGGAGATCGACGACTGGGCCCACGAGTGGCTCGCCGAGTGTAACGCGTAAGAGTGCGGTAGTGAGGCCTTCTGCGGTTTATAAGTAGATCTCGGGCCCGCGTCTCGCCGTTTATAAATAGCTGCTGGCGGAGCGACCGAGAACACCCCCGAAGCCCAGCCGCTCGGCGATACGTGGTCGCTGCCGCGGAGAACACCCCCCAAAGCCCCAGCCACGAGGAGCCCGTACGCTCGCTGCGCTCCTCGCTCAGTCACTCCGTTCCTTCGCTGTGGTGCTTGCGTCGCCTACGGGCTCCTCGCGGCTGCCCCTTTGATTCCCACCCCGCACAGCACCTCACGCCTCCCCAGCCTCGTCGGTGGTCCTCCGCTTCGCTCCGGACCACCGACTCCCTCGCGCGGTGCCGCTCACGCCCGCCACGGGCGGCCGTTCGCGGGCACGCGCCACCGCATCGGTTATTTATAAATGAGCACCACAAACGCTCGTGTCAATTTATAAACCGTCCCGGCGCGAACGCGTTCCGCCGCCGAAACGCACACACTTCTCCGGCGCGTACGGATCTGCGTGTACGCCGGACTGAAGAACACCCCCTGTTGTCTATGCGGCCGGGACGACACCCACACCCGGATCGCCGTGCCGCCGCGCGCGCTCCGGCTCATGGAGAACGGCGAGCCGATCGCGTGGCGCGACGTGGTGGGCACGGTGACGCTCCGGTTTTGCGCCGACGACTGGGACCTCGTGAGCGACCTCGCGATCGAGATGGACGCGCACCCGCTCTCGCGGTGTAACGCGGCCTACGTCTCGCTGGACCTCCGCGAGGACCACGAGGCGCTGCTGTCGGCGACGAAGGCCGAGACGGACCAGACCGAACTGGAGGCGCGGCTGGCCGACGAGGCCGAGGCGACCCTCGACGCGGTCGACGACCCCTACACCGAGGCGCGCGACGTGGTCGAGGCGATCGTCGTGCTGCGCGCGCTGGAGGAACTCGGCGTCCGGGACGGACCCGACGGCGCCGCCGAAGCGACGGCGACCGCGGACGACGACTGACCGCCCCCGCGCTCGCCGTCGCCCCTCCCGGACGGCGGCCTACCACCTGACCTCGAATCCGTCCTCGTCCTCCGGCTCGCCGTACTCGACGTCGACGTCGTCGACCTCGGCGGCCTCGCTTCCGGTCTCGCACCACGCCACCATGTCGCGGACGTCGCCCTCTGGACCCTCGAAGACGGCCTCGACCCGGCCGTCGTCGAGGTTCCGCACCCAGCCGTCGACGCCCTTCTCGCGGGCCGTGTCGCGGGTGCTCGCCCGGTAGTAGACGCCTTGGACGCGACCCGAGACGAACACGTGCGCGCGAACGCGGTCGGTCATCGCTCGGTTGTGCGACGCCCGGCCTGTTAAACGCCCCGCCCCCGAGCGGCCGATCGCCGACCGACCCACGCGCCCGCAACCGACGCCTACTAACTGCCGGGCGCCGAGGGAGTCGACATGGACCTGTTCGGAACCGCCGGGATCCGCGGCGGCGTCGAAGACCGCGTCACGCCGGCGCTCGCGCTCGCAGTCGGGCGAGCCGTGGGCGCCGAGATCCGGAGCCGAGCCGACGAGACGAACGCCGAGTCGACCCCCGAACCGACGGTCGTCCTCGCCCGCGACGGACGGGTGACGGGGTCGGCGCTCGCCGCCGCGACCGAGGCCGGGCTGTCGGCGGGGGGCGTCGAGGTACGCCGCGCGGGACAGCTTCCCACGCCGACGCTCGCGCACGCCTCGCGGGGGCGCTACGGCGTGATGCTCACGGCCTCGCACAACCCGCCGACCGACAACGGGATCAAGCTGTTCCGCGACGGGACGGAGTTCGACCGCGACGCCGAGCGCGCGGTCGAGTCGCGGGTGGGCGACGAGGAGCCGGTCGCGCCGTGGGACGAGTGGACCGAGGCGGCTCGGGTCGATCCCCTCGACGACTACCTCGTCGACGTGCGCGAGTACGCGTCGGGGTTCGGCGCGCCGCTCGACGGCCTCCGGGTCGCAGTCGACTGCGGCAACGGGATGAGCGCGCCCGCGACGCCGGCCGTTCTCCGCGAACTCGGCGCCGACGTCGTCACGCTCAACGGGAACGTCGACGGCCACTTCCCCGGCCGCGGGAGCAAGCCGACCCCGGAGACGCTCGCCGACCTGCGCGCGTTCGTCGCCGACGCCAACGAGGGGGTCGCGGACCCGGGTCGTCCCGGAGCGGGCGGCGAGGGAGGAGACGGCGGGGCGGACGAGACCGAGGGATTCGCCTTCGGCATCGGTCACGACGGCGACGCCGACCGAATCGTGATCGTCGACGCGGACGGCGAAGTCGTCCACGAGGACACGGTCCTCGCGGTCCTCGCGGAGCGGTACACCCGCGCGAGCGACGCGGCGGACCCGGTCGTCGTGACGACGCCGAACGCCTCCGGTCGGATCGACGAGCGCGTCCGCGACGCCGGCGGCCGCGTCGAGCGCGTGCGACTCGGCGCGCTCCACGAGGGGATCGCCGCCGTGCGGGCGGACGCCACCGACGCCGGCGCCCTCGGCGAGGCCGGCGCGGTCGGCGAGGCGGGCGCGGCCGGCGAGGTGGGCGCCGACACGCGCGTCGTCTTCGCCGCCGAGCCGTGGAAACACATCCACGTCGCCTTCGGCGGCTGGATCGACGGCGTCACCTCGGCGGCGGTGCTCGCGCGCCTCGTCGCCGACGAGGGGTTGGAGGCGCTCCGCGAGCCGGTGACCGAGCGCCCGTACCGGAAGGTGAGCGTCGACTGTCCCGATGACGCGAAGGAGCCGGCCATGGCGCGGCTGGAGACGGCGCTGCCGGAGGAGTTCCCCGAGGCCGCCGTCGACACGGACCACGGGGTCCGGCTGGAGTTCGACGACACCTCGTGGACGCTCGTGCGACCCTCCGGCACGGAGCCGTACGTCCGGGTGTACGCGGAGAGCGACGACGTCGACGCGCTTGTCGCGGAGGTCGAGGCCGTGGTCGAGGGCGCGGTCGCGGCGGCGTAGGAGACCGGTCCGCCCGCCGACGCCGCGACCCCGTTGGCTGTCACGTCCACAACCGTGAGAAATCCGGGTTCGTGGATCGGAGCGCCGGATCGTCCGGCGTTTCACCCCTAATTCGGCCGCCTCTTTTCACGAACGTGCCACGTCGCCACCGCGAGAACGACGAATTTATGCCGCGCTCCGACGGGGGTATGAGTGAGATGGCATCCGACTTCGATCGGCGGCGGTTCATCAAGGCGGCAAGCGCAGCTGGCCTCGTCGGCCTCGCCGGGTGTAGCGGCGGCCCGAGCGGCGACGGAGGGGACGGCGGGGACGGCGACGTGCCGGCGCGGGTCGGCATCGTCTACTCCGACGGCGGGCTCGGCGACAACTCGTTCAACGACGCGGCCCAGCAGGGTATCTTCCAAGCGGAAGAGGAGTTCGGCATCGCGTACGACGAGTCAGAGCCCGAAGGCGCCGGCGAGTTTGAGCAGTACCAGCAGCAGTACGCCGGCTCGACGGACCCGGCCTACGACCTCGTCTGTACCATCGGGTTCAATCAGGGCGACGCGCTCTCGCAGACCGCGCCCGAGTACCCCGATCAGGACTTCATGATCGTCGACACCACGGTCGACGAGCCGAACGTCGCCAACTACCTGTTCCGCGAGCACGAGGGCTCGTTCCTGATGGGCGTGCTCGCCGGTCACCTGACTGAGACCGACTTCTCCGCCGGCGCCGGCGAGACCGACCCCGACTCGACGAACGTCGGCTTCGTCGGCGGCGTCGACAGCCCGGTCATCCGCCGGTTCCAAGCCGGATTCGAGGCCGGCGTCGACTACGCGACCGACGACGTCGACGTCACCACGAGCTACGTCGGCAGCTACGCCGACCCCACGGGCGGACAGGAGGCGGCGCTGTCGATGTACCAGAGCGGGGCCGACATCGTCTATCACGCCTCGGGCGCGACGGGCGTCGGCGTGTTCCAGGCCGCGCAGGAGGAGGGGCGGTTCGCCTTCGGCGTCGACCAGGACCAGTCGGTCTCCAACGAGTCGTTCGCGGACGTCATCCTGGCGTCGATGGTGAAGCGCGTCGACACCGCGGTGTACGAGTCGATCTCGAACGTCATCGACGACGACCACCAGGGCGGGTCGACGACGGCGCTCGGGCTGGAATCCAACGGCGTCGAGTGCGTCTACGGCCAGGAGATCGGCGGTCAGGTGCCCGACGAGATCACGACTGCGGTGGCGGACGCGCGCGACGAGATCATCGCCGGGAACATCGAGGTCCCGGAGACGACGAGCAACTGAACGCGGGACGAGAGCGCCGAACCGCGGCGGATCGCGGTCTCTGACCCAAAGCCGGTGACGAGGCCCGTTACCCGTCGAGTCGGACGACAGACGGGATCGAGCGCAGTAGCTCGGAATCCGCGCGTTTTTAGGCTCCGACGCGGAGTTACGGGTGAATGAACCCGGCGGTCCACTTGGACGGTATCACGAAGCGATTCCCCGGGGTCGTCGCGAACGACGACGTTGATCTCGCGGTGGAGCGCGGGAGCGTCCACGCCCTGCTCGGCGAGAACGGGGCGGGCAAGACCACGCTGATGAACGTGCTGTACGGTCTCTACCGGCCGACCGAGGGGACCGTCCGTCTCGACGGAGAGGCGAAGTCGTTCGACTCACCGAGGGACGCGATCGACGCGGGCATCGGCATGATCCACCAGCACTTCATGCTGGTCGACCCGATGACGGTGTGGGAGAACGTCGTCTTGGGCAACGAACCGAAGACCTGGGGCGGACTGCGCGTCGACCGAGAGGCGGCCCGCGAGGCCGTCGTCGAACTCAGCGAGCGGTACGGGTTCGACGTGGACCCGGACGCGACGATCGCGGAGATCTCGGTCGGCGAACAGCAGCGCGTCGAGATCCTGAAGGCGCTGTACCGCGGCGCCGACGTGCTCATCATGGACGAGCCGACCGCGGTGTTGACCCCGCAGGAGGTCGAGGAGCTGTACGGCGTCTTCGAGGAACTCACCGAACAGGGGAAGACGATCATCTTCATCTCGCACAAGCTCGGCGAGGCGCTGTCCGCGGCGGACGACATCACCGTCCTCCGCGACGGCGTCAACGTCGGCACCGTCGCCGCCGACGGCGTGACGCGGGAGGAGCTCGCGGAGATGATGGTCGGTCGGGAGGTGCTGATGGAGCCCGCGACGTCGCCGCAGGAGGCCGGCGAGCGCGTGCTGGAGGTGACCGGCCTGAGCGTCGAGGACGACCGCGGCGTCGAGGCGGTCTCGGACCTCTCGTTCGAACTCCGCGGCGGCGAGATACTGGGGGTCGCGGGCGTCGACGGCAACGGCCAGTCGCAGCTCGTCGAGGCGATCACGGGCCTGCGCGAGGCGGCGTCCGGTGAGGTCCGCTACCGCGGCGAATCGATGCGTGGGAAGAGCCGACGCGACCGGATCGATCGCGGGATGGCGTTCATCCCCGAGGACCGTCAGGAGCGCGGGCTGGTGATGTCGTACGACCTCACCGAAAACGGAATCCTCGGGAGCCAACACGACCCGCCGTTCGCGCGCGTCGGCCGGCTCGACTGGGGCGCGGCGCGCGACCACGCCGAGTCGGTGATCGAGCAGTACGACGTCCGGCCGCCGGACGCCGAGGCGGAGGCCGAGTCGCTGTCGGGGGGGAACCAGCAGAAGTTCATCGTCGGGCGGGAGTTCGAGCGCGACCCGGAGCTGGTCGTCGCTACCCACCCGACTCGGGGCGTCGACATCGGATCGACGGAGTTCCTCCACGACCGGCTGCTCGACCTGCGCGCCGAGGGGAAGGCCGTCCTGCTCGTCTCCTCGAAGCTCGACGAGGTCCAGGGGCTCTCCGACCGGCTCGCGGTGATTCACGAAGGGGAGTTCACGGGCGTCGTCGACCCCGCGACCGTGACCGAAGAGGAGATCGGCCTGCTGATGGCGGGCGAGTCGCTCGACGACGACTCCGTCGAGGGGGCGGCGCTCCACGACGCCGCGGATGACGGCGCAGACGCTGGAATCGGCGGCGTGGGTGCCGACGACGAGGAGCGCGCCGGCGACGAGGAGGTGGACGCGTGAGCGACTCGGACTCCGAGGGGGGACGGGGCGAGTCCGTCCTCGCCCGCGTGGTCGCGCCGTTCGTCGACCGGAGCGTCGCGGAGCGGCTCCTCATCAGCGTCGCCGCGATCCTCCTTTCGATCGTCGTCGGCTTCGCGCTCGTGCTGGTCTCCGGCCGGATCGCCGATTGCTCGACCGCGGCGTGGACGCTGCCGTTCACGGGTATCGGCTTCTGTTACGACCCCGTCGAGGTGTACGTCGTGCTGTTCAACGGCGCGCTCGGCTACCCGTTCGCCGTCGGTGACCCCGGGCTGTTCAACCCCGAGTGGACGCCGTTTAACCTCTCGTTCGGCCTGACGCTCTCGGAGACGACGCTCCTGATATTCACCGGCCTCTCCGTCGCCGTCGCCTTCCGCGCCGGCCTGTTCAACATCGGGACGCAGGGACAGCTCGTCGTCGGCGCGCTCTCGACCGCGCTCACCGTCCTGGCGCTCGCCCCCTTGCTCCCGGCCGGTCCCGTCGCGGGCGTCGTCCTGATCGTCGTCGGAACCGCGGCCGGGGCGGTCGGCGGCGGGCTCTGGGGCGCGATACCCGGCGCGCTCAAGGCGTACGCCGACGCCAACGAGGTGATCACGACGATCATGCTCAACTTCGTCGCCGCGAACGTCGCGTACGTGCTCGTGTTGGAGGTGTTCCGCGCCGAGGGGTCGTCCGTCGTCGCCACGCGGTACGTCCCCGAGTACGCGCAGTTCCGTCCGTGGCTGTTCCCCGCGTCCAGCGACTTCGCGCTGCTCGCACTGCTCGGCGGGATCGCCTTCATCGGCGCGCTCTACTACTTCGTCGAGCACACGCCGCTCGGCTACGACCTCCGGACGAGCGGCGTTCAGGCCGCCGCGGCGGAGTACGGCGGCGTCAACGCGAAGCTCACGACCGTGCGGGCGATGACGCTGTCCGGCGCGCTCGGCGGCATCGGCGGCTCGGTGTGGGTGCTGATGTCCGAGGGGCGGTGGATGGCCTCGATCCCGGACCTCGGCTTCGACGGGATCACGGTCTCGATTCTGGCCGGAAACAACCCGCTCGGCGTGCTGCCGGCGGCGTTCCTCTTCGGGGTCCTGAAGGGCGGGGCCCTGGAGATCGGGTTCCGCACCGACGTCCCGACGGAGCTCGTCGCCGTGCTGCGCGGGCTCATCATCCTGTTCGTCGCGATGCCGGAGTTCTTCCGGATGATCGGTCGATACACCGGGGTCACCGGCGGCGGTCTCGGCGGCGCCGATACCGTGAGCACGACGGAGCCGGACGAGACCGCCGGCGGCGACGGAGGTGAGACCGATGCGTAACCCCCTCTCGCCGGCGGCGCTCCTCGAGGGACTGACCGGATCGAGCTACGTGCGCTCGCTCATCGCCGGCACCGTCGGCGTCCTCGGGCTGCTCGGCGTCCTCGGGTTCGCGTTCCCCGAGTCGATCGCGGGCGACCTCGCCGGCATCGTCTTCTCGGCGAGCACCGGAGCCTCGACGGCGCGGCTCGCGGCACCGATCGTGCTCGCCGGGCTCGGCGGCATCTTCGCCGAGAAGTCGGGCGTCATCAACATCGGACTGGAGGGCCTGCTCATCATCTCGGCGTTCGTCTCGGTGTACGCCGCGTCGGTCGTCGGGGTCGGTAACGCCGTCCTCGGGGTCCCGGCGCTCGGGATCGCGTTCCTCGCCGGCATCGCCGCGTCGACGTTCCTGTCGGCGGTGTTCGCCGTCGTCTGTATCGAGTTCAAGGCCGACCAGATCATCGCTGGGCTCGCGGTCTGGCTCATCGCCCTGGGGCTCGCGCCGTTCATGTCGACCGTGTTCTTCGGCGGCGTCAACACGCCGAACCTCGGCGTGAGCGTCGGGTGGCAGTACTCCGCGACGATGGTCGTCCTCGCGACCGTCGGCTCGTGGTGGCTGCTGAACCGGACCGCGTTCGGCAAGCACCTCCGAGCGGCGGGCGAGAACCCGAAGGCGCTCGACACGGTCGGCGTCTCCGTCTCGAAGGTTCGATACGCCGGCGTGCTGCTCTCCGGCGTCCTCTCCGGCGTGGGCGGCTCGGCGCTCGCGCTGTCGATCGGCCAGTTCATCGGCACCGGCGAGACGATGGTCCAGGGTAAGGGGTTCATCGCCATCGTCGCGTACCTGTTCGGCAACTACAACCCGGTCGGGACGCTCGGCGCGGGGGCGCTGTTCGCCGGCCTCGACGCCATGCAGATCCGCCTCCAGCAGCTCGGCTACGCGGTCCCGGACACGCTCGTCCAGACCATCCCGTACGTCGTCGTGATCGTCGTCCTCGCCCTCGTCGGTCGGACGCAGATCCCCGAGGCCGCCGGGGAACACTACGAGACCGAGGAGTGAGTCGCGGTCGCTGAGCGCGGCGACCCGTCCGGTCGAGTCGGCCGTGGCGGGAACCGTCTCGCCGGGGCGTTGACCGCCTCACCGGGGCGTTAACCGACGCGTCTGAACGGGGAGACGCCGCACGCGAAGCGGCCGAGGGGTCGCCCGCCGCCAAAATCCGTCGGCAAGAATCCGACCGAAACGGGAGCAAAGAGTTTTGCCGGGGGCACGACACGGTCCGGTAATGGATATCGACGAGTACGACGTCGTCGTGGCGGGCGCCGGGACCGCCGGCTGCTACGCCGCCGCGACGATCGCGAACGAGGGGCTCGACGTCGTCATCGTCGAGCGGAAAGACGCGGAGGAGGCCGGTCACATCGCCTGCGGCGACGCCCTGAAGGGGGCCGACGCCTTCCCCGAGGCGATCCCCAAAGACCGGCTCGAACCCGCGTTCACGAACACCGGCGTCGACCACGGCCGCTTCGAGATCCCGCAGGAGGACACGGTTCTGGAGATCCCCGTCCCCGGCGAGCTCGCCGTCATCGACCGCTGGGAGTACGGCCGACAGATCATCGCCGGCGCCGAGGACGCGGGCGTCGACTTCCACTACGACACCGTGATCAACGACGTGGTCCAAGACGAAACCGGCCGCGTCAGGGGGCTCAAGGCGGTCCGAAAGGGCGAGCCGCGGACGTACGCGTCGGACATCGTGATCGACGGCGCCGGGTCGCTCTCGCTGCTCCAGGACAAGGCGGACTTCGAGGGGACGACCTTCGACACGAACGTCCGGTACTCCCAGTTCTGCTCGGCGTACCGCGAGATCGTCGACGTCCCGGAGCCGGTGGAGTGGGACGACGCCCTCGTGTTCAAGGCGACCGACCGCGCGGCGGGGTACCTCTGGTACTTCCCGCGGACGGCGACGGAGATCAACGCCGGGCTCGGCTTCCAGATGACCGAGGAGCCGATGCAGCTCGTCGAGTCGCTGAAGAAGGACCTCCGGGACCGACCGGAGTTCGAGGGCGCGGAGGTGCGCGACAAGCTCGGCGCCGCGCTGCCGACGCGACGCCCCTACGACTCGGCCGTCGCGCCGGGGTACATGGCGGTCGGCGACGCCGCCGGCCACGTGAACCCGACGACCGGGGGCGGCATCGCCGGCGCGGCGTACGCGGGCAAATACGCCGGCGAGCAGGCGGTGAAGGCGATCTCGGACGGCGACGTCAGCGAGGAGAACCTCTGGCGGTACAACACCCGCGTGATGGACCACTTCGGCGGGCGCTACGCCGGCCTCGACGTGTACAACGTCCTCTCGACCGCGGTCGACGTCGACGACCTGATGGGCCTGCTGGCGTCGCTCCCGGGCGAGAAGCTCGCGGAGGCGTTATACGAGGGGTCGACCTCGATGTCGTTCGGCCTGAAAGTGAAGGCCGCGATCAAGAGCTTCGGCTACTGGGGGACGATCCGGAACTTCTACCAGACGAAGTCGCTGGCCGACGAGCTGATCGGCCACTACGACGAGTACCCGACGAGCCCCGCCGCGATGGCGAACTGGACCCGCGAGCGCGACGCGATCATGGACCGCGTGTACGAGACGACCGGGGCCGACGCGAAGTACTGAGGCCGTGACCGACTACCGGAATCTGATCCGATGACCGACTACCGACTGACTACCGTCGAGACCGTGCGCGAGCAGGGGTCGTGGGCGTTCACGGCCCGCGAAGGCGACGCCGACCGCGAGGTGTTCCTCGTCCCGTGTGCGGACGAGCCCGGCGAGGAGACGGAGGGCAGCGCCGGCGACGGCCCGCCGGTCCGCGCGTGGATCAACCGCTGTACCCACGAGGACCAGCGCCTCCACCGCGAGGGGGTCGGCGCCGTCACGCGCGGCGGCTCGGTGGTCTGCCCGAAGCACGGGTCGGCGTTCGACGCCTGCGACGGCTCCTGTGACAACGGCGACGCCGCGGGGACGACGTTGCGGGAGATTGACGTGGCCGTCCGCGACGGCGCGGTGTTCCTCACCGACGACGATCTCACGTATCTCTACGAGGGTTTGCCGGACGACGACGGCGACGACGACGGGCCGGCGTCGAGTTCGCACCTGACGTTCTGAGCGCCCACCCGTCCGATGGCGGTGTTGTCGAACCGTTCGGTCGGCCGCGGCCGACGTCCCTGAGACGCTTCACGGGGGCGGCCGTCGCGTCCGCGAGCGCCTCCGGAGCGCTCAGACGCTCGCGAGGAACAGCTGTACCGCCTTCGGGACGGCCACGCTGAGGAGGAGCTGGCTCCAGATGTTGAACGTCGCCGGATACTCACGGGTCGCGCTCACGGTCTCGATGCGCTCTCGGATCTTCTCGACTTGATCGGTCGCGTCCTCGGGGACGTCGTACTCCCTGACGTTCCACGGGTTCTCGATGTGCGACCGCAGTTCGGCCTCCAAGCGTTCGAGTTCGTCTCGCTTCTCCCGGTGGAGGAACCGGTGGAGCACGAACACCGCGAACGCGACCGTCGTGATGCTCGCCGCCCACACGGCGGTGAAGATGGCGGCGGCCGTGGCCGAAACCGACGCGACCGGCAGTCCCGGCGCGTAGATGAGGAAGGCGTAGGCGACGAGGCCGGCGACAACGTAGTAATATGCCTTCTTCACGAGTTCGCCGAAGGGGCGGAGTCCGCCGACGCCGTGGGGATCGAGGAAGTGTATCCCGACGTCGGACTCGTACAGACGCCACGGGGTGACGAACTCGATCTCCACGTAGACGACGAGAAACTGGACGAGGATCGGGGCGTACACGAAGGGGAAGACGACCCCGTTCGCGACGAGGCCCGTCGACGTGAACGTGCCGAGGTCGGCGTAGGTCCGGAGCAGTTGGAGCGTGGCGGCAGTCCCGAACAGCAGCCACGGGAACCACGGCGGAATTAGGTCTCGAAACTGATCGATGTCGTCCGTGCGCTCTTCGAGTTTCATCTCCTCGACCGCGGCCTCGTAGGAGCGTCGCAGCGAGCGGGACCCGTACACGCTGCCGAGAAGCGCGATCGGCTGAAGCAGGAAGTACGGGTTCCGGACGTAGATGGGGTCCGTCCCGAAGTACAGGAGGTCCAGTCCGGTGGAGACCGCCGCCCAGCCGACGACCGTGACGACCGCGTAGAGGTACGCCGGCGGGAGCGAGAGATCGAAGAGGCGTCCGATCCGACCGAACCCGAGGTACCGGGCGAACGAATCCAACCAGAGATCTGCGTCGGGATCCGAGTTATCGGCGTGCTCGCCGGACTCAGGCGTCGCCGAGTCGGCGGACACTTCGCTTCGACGCTCGGTCGATCGGTCTCTCCGCTTCGTCACGTTCGACACGTGACACGAGGAGCGAACAATAATGTACTGGTGTACCGGGACCCGTTTGGACGCATGCTGGTCTCCCGCCAGTCCACCGCCGGCTTCGGGCGTCCGTTGGTCGAGCGCGATTCGGTGCCGATCCCGTGACCCGTTTTTCCCGCCGCGCTACGGCCGCGTCTCGGCGACGCGACGGATCGCGCCGGCGATCACGTCGATGCCGACCGCGAGGTCGTCCTCGACGACGTCGAAGTTAGTCGTGTGGTGGCCGCCAGGGTGATCGGTGCCGACGCCGAGGTAGCAGGCGAGGCCGCCCTGCTCTTGGACGCGGTTCATCAGGAACGTGGCGTCCTCGGAGCCGCCGAGCTCGTCGCTGTCGACGATGTTCGTGACGCCCGCGACGTCGCCCGCGGACTCCCCGACGAGCGCCGCGAGCGCGTCGTCACTCGTCGCGCTGGGCGCCTCGCCGAGCGTCGACACCTCGACCTCGCAGTCGTGCATGTCGGCCGCCGAGTCGAGGATGCGGTCGGCGTGGTCCGACATGTAGTCGGCGAGCTCGGTCGTCGCGCCGCGCAGCTCGCCCTCGATGTGCGACTCCTCGGGGATGATGTTCGTCGCGGTGCCGCCGCCGACGAGCCCGGCGTTCACGCGCGTCGGGCCGTCCGCGTGCCGCGGGATGGCGTAGAGGTTCTGGATCGCCGCCGCCATCGCCTGTACCGAGTTCCGTCCCTGCTCGGGCCGCGCGCCGGCGTGTGCGGGCTCGCCCGAGAACTCCGCGAGGAAGTGCCGCACCGCGAGGAACCCCTCGACGCCGCAGACCACCTCGCCGGACGGGTGGTCGAGACCGACGTGGACCGCGTAGAGGTAGTCGACGTCGTCGAGGTGTCCCGACTCCGCCATCGGCTTGCCGCCGGCGACCTGCTCTTCGCCCGGCTGGAAGAACACCTTCAGCGTCCCGGAGAAGTCGGAGTCGAGGACGGCGTCGAGCGCGCCGAGGCCCATCGTCGCGTGGGCGTCGTGACCGCAGGCGTGCATGAACCCCTCGTGCTCGGAGCGGAACCCCTCGGCGGCCGGGACGTGGTCGCCCGACTCGGACTCCGTGATCGGAAGCGCGTCGATGTCGACGCGGAGGCCGACGACGGGCCCGTCGCCGCGCTCGACGACCGCGACGCAGCCGGTGTACCCCCCGGAGAGCTCGTCGAGGATCTCGGGGTCGGCGCCCGCCTCGCGGGCTCGGTCCTCCCACTCCGCCAGCTCCTCGTCGGCAGGGACGTTCAGTCGCTCGTCGGTCGCCAGCGCGTCGGGGCCGACGTGAAGCGCCGTCAGGTCCCGCTCGCGGAGGGCCTCGACGATGCGGGCGGTGGTGTAGAACTCGCGCCACGCGGGCTCGGGGTGGCGGTGGAGGTCGCGGCGAAACGCGCGGTACTCGTCGTTGTCGAGAGCGCTCATACCCGTTGGTGACCCGGCGACCGCTTAAACGATCGCCTCGCGGAGAGCGGCGCGGACCGCTCCGAAACCGCCCGCCCGCGTTCGGGTCACTCGCACGAGAGTCACATTCGCTTCGTACGCGGGCCACACGATTCGTGCGAAAGTCACATGCGCTCCGTGTAATCCCACGTGTGGAGCCGCTCGGGCTCGATCCGGATCTCGACCTCGTCGCGCTCGGGGCGGAGCAGGCGGTCGGCGGTCCGGTTGTCGGTCCCGCCGAGGTACTTCGTCAGGAGCGACCGGAGGAGCCGCTTCTCCTCGTCCGGGACGACCGTCGCGCGGCCGCGACCGCGAACACCCTTGTACGGCGGGTCGTTCGTCGACACGTCGAAGGAGACCTCCGGGTCGTGGTCGACGAACTCGACGAGGTCCGCGTTCGCGCTCGTCGCGCAGCGGATCGCGCCGGGCGCGTCCACGGAGGCGCTCTCCGCGTCCGGGTCCCACGCGAACCACAGCGAGACGATCCACGGGTGGTCGCCCGGCGTGCGACAGCCGAGGCGAACCGGGACGCGCGCGGCACCGAGGTACTCGTCGACGCGGTCGCAGTCCCACGGGCCGGTCGGGTCCATACCGATCCCTCGGCCGCGCTCCGCCTAACAGTTCCGGCGGGTCCTGTCCGCCCGACTCTCGGCCGGCCGCGCGGTCGCGGAACACAAGAGAATTGACCGTCCCCGCGCGAGTGGTGGTATGACCGACTACTTCGAGGTCCACGAACGGGACGGCGCCGCCCGCCTCGGGGAGGTCCGCCTCGCCGACCCCGTCACGACGCCGGCGCTCGCGGACCCGTTCCTCGACGACGCCGGGAGCCTCTGGGCCGGCGACCGCGAGGTGCCGGACGGCGACGAAACCGCGCTGACGGTGCTGCCACACCGGGCGTTTCCGGCCGGTACGCGCGAGGAAGTCCGCGAGTCGTTCGCGGTCGACCACCCCGGCGTCGACTTCCCCTCGGCCGCGGTCGTCGACAGCCGGAGCGCCCGCGACCTCGGCGTCGACGCGTACCTCCTCGCCGACGCGGGGGGGTTCGTCGGCCACGGCGAGGCGTTCCGCGACGCCGTGATCCGGGCGAAGGGCTCTCTCCCACCGGACGCCGCGATCGGCCTCTCCGGCGTCGCCACGCCGCGGAACGTCGCGCTGCTCGCGTACGCGGGCGTCGACCTCGTCGACGCGACGCTCGCCCGGACGAAGGGGACGCAGGGGATGTATCTCACCGCGGACGCCGAGCACTTCCTCGAAGACCTCGACGAGCTGCCGTGCGCCTGTCCGGCCTGCGCGAAACCCCGGAGCGAGTTCACGCGCGCCGACTGCGCCGAGCACAACGTCAACGCGCTCCGCGCCGAGCTCCGCCGCGTCCGCGAGCGGATCCGGAGCGGTCGCCTGCGCGACTACGTCGAGGGGCAGGCCCGCCACGAGGGGTGGCTCACGGCCGCGTTCCGCGAGTTCGACGACCATTGGGGGTACCTCGAAGAACGGACGCCGCTCATGCGCGACGCGGAGGTGACGGCGGCGTCGGCGGAGACGCTCGACCGCGTCGAGATCCGCCGGTTCGCCGACCGCGTCACGAGCCGCTACCGGAACCGATTCACGGACCAGCCGCTCGTTCTGGTGCCCTGCTCGGCGACGAAGCCGTACAGCGACTCCCAGAGCCACCGGCAGTTCCACGACGCGATCAAGTGGCGCGGCCACACCGTCTCGATGACCTCGCCGATCGGCGTGGTGCCCCAGGAGCTGGAGACGACCTACCCCGCGCAACACTACGACTCGGTCGTCACCGGCGACTGGAGCGAAGACGAGATCGAGTTCGTCGCGGAGGTGCTGCGCCGGTACCTGACGCGCAACGACTACTCCCGCGTGGTCGCGCACGTCCCCGAGGACGGCTACCGCGAGATCTGCGAGCGAGTCGAGGCCGATCCCGAGATCGAGGTCCCCTTCGAGTACACCTGCGTCGACCACCCGACGACCGACGAGTCGCTCGGCGAACTGAACGCCGCGCTTCAGGGCGAGCCCGCCTACAGCAAGCGCGAGCGCGAGCACAACACGGTCCGCGCCATCGCGGACTACCTGCTCGGCGACGGCGCGGGCGACGACCTGTTCGGCGGCGACGCCGGGGCCAGCGGCGACATCCGAACCACCGGACGGTACCCGAAGCTCCAGGTGTGGGGCGACGACCCCGACGCCGGCCGGGAGGGCGAGCCGGGCGAACAGCTGGCGACGATGGTCCCGCAGTACGGCACCCTATCCTTCACCCTCGCCGGCGCGCGGCGCTGGGTGGAGAGCGACGCGCCGACGAAACGGGTCGAGATCGACGCGTTCGTCCCGCACGGGTCCGTTCTCGCGCCCGGGGTCGTCGACGCGGACGACGATATCCGCGTCGGCGACGAGGTCGTCGTCGAGGGGCCGAAGGCGTTCGCGGTCGGTCGCGCGGCGATGTCCGGCCCGGAGATGGCCGGGTCGACCCGCGGGGTCGCCGTCGAGGTTCGTCACGCCGACGAGACGTGACCGAGTCCGAGAGCGCGGTCGAGCACGGGGAACGCAGCGCGTATCGCGTCGGCACCGAAACGCATGTTACCGCCGAGGTACCAGTTCCGCTTAAGTAGATCTCGATGATATTGGTACTCAATAACGCGGTCGACGGCGGCTACATGGCCGACGAGATCGTCCACTTCCTCCCCGACGCCCGCGCGTACGACTACCCGCACGAGGACGGCGACCCGAGCCTCGAAGACGTGGACGGCGTCGTCATCGGCGGGAGCGAGGTCGGCGTGTACGACGAGCCCGACCAGCCGTGGATCGCGGCCCAGAAGCGGTTCGCGCGCCGCCTCGTCGAGGAGGGCGTCCCGACGCTCGGCATCTGTTTCGGGCATCAGATTCTGAACGCCGCCCTCGGCGGCGAGGTCGTCGACAGCGGGACGTCCCGCCTCCGGCTCCACGACGCCGATCTCGACGCCGACGAGCCGCTGTTCGACGGCGTCGAACCCACGGTGCCCGTCCTTCACTCCGACGTCGTGACCGAACTCGGCGACGGGATGGAGGTTATCGGGCGTGCGGACTACTACGAGTACTTCGCCACGCGACACCGCGACCGCCCGGTCTGGTCGGTACAGTATCACCCCGAATTCACCCCTCGGATCGCCGACGAGTACGACGGCTGGGACGCGGCCGACGGCTCCTTCGAGGACTCCACCGCCACCCGGACGCTCGCCAACTTCGCGGCCCTCGTCGAGTCGTCCGGAAGCGGACCGTAGCGGACACTCTAATTCATCGGTGCGGCGTCCGCGGGTGGCCCGCGCCGCGAACGGACGCAGCGACGGGTCGGCGGCTCAGTCGTCCGCGGTCGCCTCGGGGCGGTACGCCTCGCTTATATTCTTCCACTTCCCCGAGCGGAACCGCAGGTAGTTGATCGCGGCCGGGATCGTCGTCTCGGCCATGAACGCGAGGTAGAGACCCCACAGGCCGATCGCGGGGAGCGCCACCTCGGGGAGCGTGACCCCGACGAGCGGGAGGTCGATCGCCGGCGTCGCGTCGTACGCGCCGACGTACGCGAGCGGGATCGAGACGCAGAACATCCCGAGGAACTGGCTCGCGAAGGGGATCTTCGTGTCGCCGGCGGCGTCGAGGGGGCCGGCCGCGCCGCCCGAGATCCCTTGGAATATCACCGCCGCACAGGCCGCGTACACGAGGTTAACGGCGATCGGGATCTCCGGGCTGTCGGGCGACTCGGCGAACAGCGAGACGATGTCGGTCGCGAAGACGGCGATCAGCACCGCGGAGACCGCGTACGTCGCCACCGAGAAGCGGATGATGTCGCGGGCGTACGCCTCGGCCTCCTCGGGCCGTTCGACGCCGAGCTCCTGCCCGACCAGACTGGAGGAGGCGAGGCCGAACCCCCAGCCGGGGGTGTTCATGATCCCCCAGATGCGGCGGGCGATGACGAACGCGGCCACGGTGTTCTGGCCGAACACGTCGAGGATGGCGAGCATGGGGAACTCCGCGGCCGTCCAGACGAGGTTGCGCGCGCCCACCGGGACGCCGATCTCGACGAGGTCGCGGAGCATGCCGGGGTTGACGTACGAGCCGACGGGGTCGATCGCGACCGGGAACTCGCCGATCAGCGGGGCGCTCCCGCGGACGATCCCGACGGTGAAGCCGGCGACCGCGAGCACGTTCGAGAGGACGGTCCCGACAGCGGCGCCCTCGACGCCCCAGCCGAAGCCGAAGATGAACAGCGCGCTGAGGACGATGTTCGCCAGCGCGCCGCCCGCCCGGACCTGCATCGCGGTGTAGGCGTCGTCGCAGCCGACGAGCACGCGGCTGCCGACGAGGTTGAGCGCGGCGAACGGGACCCCGAGCCCGACCACGCGGAGGTAGTCGGCGCCGTAAGCGATCGCCGCCTCGTTGCTGCTCAGGACGTCGATGAACGCGGGCGCGTACAGCCAGAACGCGCCGCTGACGGGGACGCTGATCGCGATCACGAGGAGCACGCTCGACCGGACCGCGTCGCCGAGTTCGACGAACGCCTCGGCGCTGTAGCGCTGGGAGACGAGGGCGATGGTGCCGCCCGCGACGCCGCCGCCGAGCGCGAACGCGAGCCCCCAGTAGGGGCCGGCGAAGCCGACGCCGGCGACGGCGCTGGTGCCGACCGCGACGCCGACCATCGCGACGTCGACCGCGTTCTTCGACATCCGGGCGATCCCCGTCACGATCCGGGGCCACGCGAGGTCGGTCGTCCGGACCACGCGGTGACGGTCGATCAGGCCGACCCGCGCGAGGGCGAAGCCGATGTAGAGGATAAGCGCGCGGAACGGGTTCGGCAGGCGAGCGAGGTATGAGACCAGCGCACGGAGGGATTTCGGCAGGCGAGACACGGCGGGTGCGCCACTTTTCCGCTGCCGGCTAAAGTCGTTTCGTCACGCGGCAGACGGTTCCGGATCGGACGGGGTGCCGAGGCCGGGCGCTCCGGCCGGGCGCCGAGACCCGCTCCGCTCAGGCGCCGGAGACGAGGTAGACGGCGGCGGCGGCGAAGGCGATCCCGAGCCCCTTGCGGGCGGTGAACGACTCGCCGAGGAACAGGAAGCCGATCACGGACGAGAAGACGAGGAACATCGCGAAGATGGGCGTCACGACGCTCACCGGACCCAAAGAGAGCGAGCGGTACAACGCGAGGATGCCGATCCCGAGGAACACGCCCGCCGCGAGCACGTGCGCTAGCTTCGGCGACGCGAGGTGGGTGGTGAACCCCTGTCCGGTGTACGCGATCACGCCGATCGCCATGGCGACGAGGAGGGTGTTCGAGACGACGACGGCGACGTCGCTCGGGATCGCGTTCGGACCGGTCGTCGCGACGCGCATCAACGGAGAGACGAGCGCGTACGCGCCCATCGCGAGCAGCGCGTACGGGAGATACGTCGTGGCGGTAGCGTCCATATCCCGGGGTCGCCGTCCGGAGGCAAGTGCCTATCGACCCGCGCCCGGCGCCGCGTCCGACGGACCCGTCTCGTCGCCCGACGCCGACTCGTCGACCGACGCCGACTCGTCGACCGACGCCGACTCGTCGACCGGGGAGTCCGGAGCGTCATCCTCGGCGCCCGGATCGGACGGGCGGGAGCGGTCGACCGGAACCGAGACCGTCACGACCGTTCCCCGCGGCTCGCGCTCGGCGAACGAGATCCGCCCGCCGAGGTGGTCGACGCCCCACTTGACGATCCACAGGCCGATACCGCTCCCGTGGCGCAGCGGCGTCTCGCTGCCCCGGTTCAACACGTCGTACTCGGCCGGGTCGATCCCGGGACCGTCGTCGGCGACGGTGACCTCGACCCAGTCTCCCTCGACGGCCGCGTCGATCCGCACCCACGGCGCGTCCGCGTCGTTGTGTCGGACCGCGTTCGAACAGAGGTTCTCCAAGACGACCCGCAACACGATCGGAACCGAGACGCAGGGGATCTCACCGATATCGAACCGTGCGTCCGAGTCGATGGAACGCGCGTCCGCGACCGCCTCGTCGACGACGCGCGGCAGCGGCGCCGACTCCGGCTCCTCCGTCGGGTCGAACAGCTCGCCCGCGGTCCGGGTGCGCTCGCTGAGTTCGAGCATCCGGTCCGCGCTCTTCTCGATGACCGACAGGGCGCGCTCGTCGGTCGGGTCGGAGCGCAGCTGTTCGGCGTACCCCTGTATGAGATTCGTCTCCGTCCGGACGTCGTGACGGAACACGCGGTTGAGCACGTTGAGTCGCTGCTGTTGGCCGAGGTACGCCCCCACGTCGTGGAAGGAGATCACGCGGGCGGTGGTGCGGTCGTGGTCGTCGACGACGTCCCTGACCGTCGCCTCGTACGGCCGTTGCCCGTCGCGTCCGACGATCGGGATCGCCCGCGGTTTCTCCCCGTCTGCGTCGAGGTCGCTGACCGCGTCGTATCGCGGCACGACCGCCGCCGCGGACCGCCCGATCGCCGCGTGTCGGTCGGTGCCGAACGTCTCTGCCGCGCTCTCGTTCAGGTCGACGAGGAGCCCCTCCGTCCCGACGACGAAGACGGGGTCGTGGAGCTGTTCGAAGACGAGCTGTCGCGCGCGGCGACGCGGGGCGGGCGCGAGCGTCAACAGCCGGAACCGCGACAGCGCGAGCAGGTACGCGACCCCCGAGACCACGAACACGAGCGGGGTGGGGTCGAGTCCGGGGATCGGGAGCGCGCCCGAGAGGTACGCGAGGTTCCCGGCCCACGGCGCCGCGGTCCCGACGAGCAGCGCCGCGCTCTGCCCCCGGAACGGCTGGGCGTCGTCGCGGATCAGCTGGACCAGCGGGACCGACCCGGCCACGCCGAGGAGGTAGGTGTAGCCGGCGATGACGTAGTAGAGCGGGCCGGGGACGACGTCGAGGAACGTTCCGACGGCGGTCTCGCGCACGACGCGGTCGACCGCGAGGAGGTTGCCCGGATCTCCCGCGGCGGCGACCGCGACGGTGGCCGCGGGGAGGAGGGAGACGAGCGCCACGGAGAACGGCGTCACGTAGCGGTCGTAGCCGGTGTACGCCAGCGCGAAGAAGAGCCAGCCGATCGGGATCGCGACGACGCCGACCCACTGGACGTCGTACCACAGCGCCTTCGCTGGCAGCGTCGTCGCCTCCAGTTCGAAGACGAGGAACGTCGCCCACCACACTTGCCCGGCGAGCAACACCGCGAGCCACGTCGCGCCCGGCTCGGGGCGCTCTCGCCACGCGAGGATCGCCCCCGACAGGCCGACCGTCACGGCGACCAAGAGAGCGACGGAGAGCGGGCTGAGCGCTGCCATACGCTCCCCAACGGATATTAGATTTATAACTTGTTGGGTCGAATTATATCAAAAAAACTCGTCGTGCCGCCCTCGAAGCCGCGGCCGCGACCTCACCACCCGAGCGCGAGGAGCGCGGCCGCGGCGACGAGGTAGCTACAGTCCGGGGCGACGCCGAGCGCCGCGTTGCCGAGTCGGTCGACCAACGCGGTGACGGCCACGGAGACGGCGAGACCGACGGCGAGCGCGACGAGGGGAGCCCCCGAGACGGCGCCGGTCGCGGCGGCGGCCCCGAGCAGCCCGGCGGCGACCGCGTCGACGCCGAGCAGGACCCGCCGCGTCCCGGCGGTCCCGTACGCGACCGGCAGCGTCGTCACGCCGCGCGCGGCGTCGGCCGCGACGTCCCTGACGTTCGGGACCTCGACGTCGACGAACGAGCGGAGGGCGACGTAGCCGAAGAGGAGCCCGACCGTCGGCGTCCCGACGGCGCCGACGGGGACCCCGGCGAACGCGAGCGGCGCGGCGACGACCGCGACCGCCCACGCGAGCGCGACCGCCGCGGAGTTGAGGAGGAACACGTCCTTCAGCCGCGGCACCGAGGCCCCGCCGAGCGGCGCGACGAGGTCGCCCGCGGTCGGGAGCCAGTCGGTTGCGTAGCCGATCCACACCGCGCCGGGAACGAGGACGAGCGCGAGCGCCGCGGGGCCGGCGCCGACCGCGAGCGCGACGGCCAGTCCGTAACAGACCGCGGCGACCGTCATCAGCTGGTCGCCGTAGCGCAGGGCGACCCGCGCCCGCGAGGGCGTCGAGCCGGCGTCGGCCTCGGCGTCGGCGACGTGGTCCGCGGCGTACACCGCGAACGCGACGAGTCCCACCGCGACCGGCGCCGTCGAGCGCGGAACGCCGAGCGCGGCCGTCACGAGCGCGACCTCGACGGCGGCGACGAGGGCCGCGAACGGCGCGCCCGCGGCGAACGCGGCGAGCTGTCGGAGCCTCCCCGGGTCGGGAGCTGTTGCCTGCGAACGATACCCCGCTGTCGTGCCGTCCGGCGTCGACGGCCTCGTCCGTTCGTTTGCCATAGTAACGTTCGCCGCCGGAAGACGGCGAACGTCCGGTATGGGGGATCGAGGCATATCTATCCACGCCAAACGGAGTTAATAAAACGCATTCGGCGGTGGTATCTGTTCGTCCGGCGCCTCGTCGCTCCCGGACGGGTTCGGCGTTCAGTACGCTTTTGACCCGAGCGGCCGTTCGCTCGCGTATGGACGGAACCTTCGACCACGTGATGATCCGCGTCGAGGACCTCGACGAGAGCCTCGACTGGTACCAGACGCACCTGAACTACGAGGAGAAGGGCCGCTGGGAGGCGGACACGTTCACCAACGTCTTCCTCGGGCCCGAAGACGTCCACGAGGACGGCGCCCTCTTAGAGCTCACGTACAACCACGACGGCCGCAGCTACGAGATCGGCGACGCGTGGGGCCACATCGCGGTCCGCGTCCCCGAGGACGCGCTCCAGGAGTCGTACGACCAGCTGATGGAGGAGGGCGTCGAGGACTACCGCGACCCCGAGTCCTGCGGGAACCGCTACGCGTTCGTGAAGGACCCCGACGGACACGAGATCGAGATCGTCAAGCGCGACCACGGCGCCAAGTGGAGCATCGACCACACGATGATCCGCGTGGAGGACGCCGACGAGGCGCTGGGCTACTGGATCCGGAAGTTCGAGTACGGCGAGTACCCCGGCCGCTGGGAGGCCGACTCGTTCTCGAACTACTTCGTGGCGCCCGAGGAGGCCCCGGAGGAGGCGATGAAGCTCGAACTCACCTACAACTACGACGGCCGCGAGTACACGATGGGCGACGGCTGGGGCCACGTCGCGGTGCGCGTCGACGACCTCGACGACGCGTGGGACGACCTCATGACCCGCGAGGCCCCCGACTACCGCGACCCCGCTTCCTGCGACCACAACTACGCGTTCACCAAAGATCAGGACGGCCACGAGGTCGAGCTGGTCACGCGGGACTGAGGCCGCGTCCGTTCTGGGTCGGGTTCGGTCACGCGGTCGCTCAGTCCGCCGACTCGACGCCCGTGATCTCGAACCGCGCCCCGCCCGCCTCGCTCTCGACCGCTCGCACCGACCAGCCGTGCGCGTCGGCCACCTGCTCGACGATCCGCAGCCCGAACCCCGTCCCCGACTGCGAGGTCGAGTGCCCCGCGTCGAACACCGCCTCGCGCCGGTCCGGCTCGATCCCCGGCCCGTCGTCGGCCACGTAGAAGCCGTCCGGCAGCGTTCCGACGGTCACGGTCACGTCCGCGCCGCCGTGTTCCACGCTGTCGCCGGACTCCGTCCGGCTGCCAGTCGAGCCGTGCTCGACGCTGTTCCGGATCAGGTTCTCCAACAGCTGTTTGAGGCGCCCCTCGTCCGCGACGATCATCCCCTCGACCTCGGTGCGCAGCGTCGCGTCCTTCGTGTTGACGGTCCGCCAGCAGGAGCCGACGATCCGTCCCAGATCGACCGGTTCGGCGTCGGTCACGGGGGTGCCCTCGCGGGCGAGCGTGAGCACGTCGTCTATCAGCGCGGCCATTCGGTCGTGCGCGCGGTCGACCGCCCTCAGGTGGTCGCTGTCGCACTCCTCGCGGGCGAGTTCGGTCCGGCCCCGCGCGACTTCGAGCGGGTTCCGGAGATCGTGTGACACCACGCCCGCGAACTCCTCTAACCGGTCGTTCTGCCGCTCCAGCTCGGCCGTCCGCTCGGCGAGCCGGCGGGTGCGCGCCTCGGCCTGAAACGCCGTCTCGGCCGCGGTGGCCAAGATGCCGGCGAGGTACTCGTCGACGCCGTCGAACACCCCGGGCTCGGCCTCGCCGAGCGCGAGCGTCCCGTACTCGCCGATCGGGACGATCAGCAGGCTTCGGAGCGCCGTGTCGGCGTCGAGCGCCTCGGTCGTCCGGATGTCGTCGAACATCCGCGCCTCTCCGGCCTCGAACGCCGCCCAGTTGAGGCTGCCGCCGTCGGGGGTGAACGTCTCGCGGTCCGGCAGCAGCGCCGCCGCCTCCGGCGAGACGGCCGACGGCACCAGCCCGCCGGCCTCCTCGTCGTGGACCCGGACCGTGACGACCGAGAAGCCCAGCACGTCCGTGGCGGCCTCCACGGCCCGTTCGGCGATCTCCTCCCGCGAGTCCGCCCTGACGAGCGTCCGCGTGGCGCCGTGGAGCCGCTCGACGCGAGTCTCCCGCTCGACGCGGTCGAAGGCCGCTTCGAGGTGCTGCGAGAGGATCTCCGCGACGAGAACGTCGGTGTCGCTGAAACTGCGTGCCTCCGGCGCCGAGACGACGAACAGTCCGTGACCCCCGATCGGCCGCAACACGAGGCTCTCGGCGGGGGACTCTTCGTCGAGCCCCTCGTACGTCGACAGCTCGTCGACGACCACCGATCCGTCCCCGCGAAAGGCCTCCCACGCCAGCGCCGCCCGCGTTCCCGGCGGGGCGTCGCGGTCGTACGACGGCTGCTCGTCGAACATCGCCGGCACCGACTCGCCGAGCGCCGCGGGTTCGAGGCGGTCGCCGGCCTCATTGAGCAGGTGGATCCCGCTCAGACCGGCGTCGATCAGGTCGTCGACCGCCGCCACGGCCAGTTCGGCCGTCTCCTCCGTGGTTCGAGAGTAGTTGAGCTCTCGCGTCCACTCCCGGAGCCGGGCGAGCGTCCGTTCGCGCTCCTTCCGCTCGGAGACGTCCCGCGTCGTGACGACGTATCCCTCGACGCCGTCGGTCTCGATCCGATCGCTGCCGACGGATTCGAGCCAACGGTACTCGCCGTCGCCCGTCCGGAAGCGGTACTCCGCGGTCGGCCGGTCGCCGTCGACGCCGGGCGAGCTGAACGCCTCCCTGACCGCCTCCCGGTCGTCCGGGTGGATGTAGTCCAGTGACCGCTCGCCGAGCAGATCCGACGGAGCGTACCCGCTGACGCGCTCGCACGAGGGACTCAGATACCGGAACTCCCAGTCGTCGGACAGCACCGCGACCACGTCGCCGGCGTGTTCGATGAACGCCCGGTGGCGGTCGGCCTCCGTCCGGTCCGGGGCCCGTTCGATCGTCTCGGCCGCTGCCGTCTCGGCTCGCCGCTTCTCGACGGCCTCGACGATCCGGGTCGCCAGCCGCTCGTATATCTCCGCGTCGTCCCGTTTCTGGAGATAGTCGGTGACGCCGGCGGAGATCGCCTCGCTCGCGACCGCCTCGCTCCCCCGTCCGGTAAAGAGGATGAACGGGAGCTCCGGACGGCGCTCGCGGACCTCGGCGAGGAACGAGAGCCCGTCCCGGCCGGGCAGCTCGTAGTCGGAGACGATACAGTCGACGTCGCCCTCCGCCAAGGCGTCGAGCCCCGCGGCCGCGTCGGGGGCCGTCTCGACCGCTACCCGGTCCGTCTCGCGCTCCAGAGACGAGGCGGTGACCGCGCGTAGGTTCGGGTCGCCGTCGACGAGGAGGACCGAAATGCGGTCGGGCATACACTCGGGATACTTACCACTCGATATAATCGTTGTGGCGTCGTCAACGCGGCAACGTCGGACATCGACCGATTGCTCCGTCTCTCGCGGCCCGGTTCGACCGCCTCAGTCGTCTCCGGCGGAGGTCACCGGGCGAAAGACGACCAGCCGCTCGCCGTCGGTCTCGCGCTCGCCGACGTCGACCGTCACGGCGTCGCCGATCCCCACCGATGGCGGGTCGTCGCTCGCGTCGCCGCCGCGGACGATCCCGGTCAGCCGCGTCGGACCGAAGTCGGCTACCGCGGTCGCGTACGGCGCGTCGTCCGCGAAGCGCGGCGACGGGACGTGGACGACGCTGTACGTCTCGACCGTCCCCGTCTCGTCGAGGGGCTCCCGCGAGAGGTCGGGGGAGCCGCAGTCGGGACACACCCGTCGCGGCGGCAGCGAACCGTGGCCGTCCGGACAGACGATCGCGAACCCGTCTCCGTCGGCGAGCGCGTCGAGCCACTCGGCGTGGTCGCGGTCGGTCGGCGCGGTGCCGTCATCCGCCGCGCCGTCGTCGCTCATTCCGCCACCTCCAGCACGTGGACGACGGCGCTGGCGACCGTCCCGCCCGCGTTGTGGGCGACGCCGACGTCGGCGTCGGGAACGCGTTCGCTGTTGGGGTGATCCCCGCGGAGGAGCCGGGTCAGCTCCGCGATCTGCGATCCGCCGGTCGCACCGACCGGGTGTCCCTTCGCCTTCAGCCCGCCGGAGAGGTTCACCGGGAGGTCGCCGTCGGCGGTCGTGATGCCCTCGCGGGCCGCCGATATCCCCTCGCCCGGCTCGAACAGCCCCAGCGACTCCAGCGCCAACACCTCGGCGATGGTGAAGCAGTCGTGGACCTCCGCGACGTCGACCGCGCCGGCGTCGATACCGGCGTCGGCGTAGGCGGCGGCCGCGGCGTCGTCCGCGGCGGGCGTCCGCGCGAGGTGTTCGCGGTCGCCGAGCGCCATCCGGTCGGTCCCCTGTCCGGTCCCCGTCACCGCGACCGGCGCGTCGAGGCCGTGGCGCTCCGCGTACTCCGCGGAGACCAACACGAGCGCGCTCGCACCGTCGGTGATCGGGCAGGCGTCGTAGAGGTGGAGGGGTTCCGCGACCGGCGGGGCGTCCATCGCCTCGTCGACGGACACCTCCCTGCGGTACTGGGCGTACTCGTTCGGCACGGCGTTGGCGTGGTTCTTCGAGGCGACGTGCGCGAGGTCCTCGCGTCCCCCGCCGTAGGCGTCGAAGTACGCGTTCGCCATCAGCGCGTAGGCGCCCGGGAACGTCACGCCCGCCCGGACCTCGAAGAGGTCGTCGGCGGCGATGGCGAGCCCCTCGGTCACCTCGTCGGTCGGGAGGTTCGTCATGCGTTCCATCCCGCCCGCGAGGACCACGTCGGCGTCGCCCGCCGCCACCGTCCGGACCGCCTCGCGGACCGCGACGCCCGCGGAGGCGCACGCCGACTCGTAGCGCGTCGCCGGACAGCGGACCCCCGCGGCCTCGGCCATCAGCGGTGCCTGATGGCCCTGGTGTTCGGCGAGCGCTCCCATGAAGTTCCCGTAGTTCAGCTCCTCGACGTCGCTCTTGTCGACGTCCCCGTCCTCGAACGCCCGCAGCGCGGCCTCGGCGAACAGGTCGCGGCCGGTCCGCCCCGGGTGGCTGCCGAAGGAAGTGAGCCCGACCCCGGCGACGCGTACGTCTGTCATTAACGGACGATGATCGGGGATGCGGTTTATCTCTGCCGGAAGCGGGGGTTCGACGTCGGATCCGGCGACGTGTGCCGGGCCATGGGTGTGCGGTAGAGTCCCAGACGGAGGACTGCTCTGCGTCGCTCCGCTCGCGGTGAACGATAATCTAGATCGCTCTCTGCCTCGTGTGGCAGTTAGGGCACTGCCAGTAAGCCCCTCCGTCGTCCATCAGTTCGTAATTCCGCAAGCACTGGATGTGTACCACCTTGTTACAGTTTTTACACTGGAACGCGTCTGCGCTCGAAGTACCGTAGTCCGTGTAACCGTCACAGTAGTAACAAGAGTCGTCGTCGCTGTATCCGTACCCCATAAATCAACTACGGGTGGTCTACAGACTCCCCTCGTGGCCGCAACTGGGACACTTCACGTCTAGCCCCCCGCTACTCAGCAGCCCCCCGCTTCGCTCTTTTGCCAGACCTTTGTCTTTCAGACACGTGAAATGTCCGAATGTACCGCACTGCGAACAAAAGGTCCCGTCGTCTCCGTCCGTTACGACCCCCTTACAGAAGTAACATTCACCTCTTCTCGCCATGACAGGTTTGGCACCAGTTGGAAATAACAAGAAAGTAAGTAATGCGGAAATTGTGTCATTCAAGACAACATACTTATCAGATAATATGGCTCCTCGGTGATTCTCAAAGCCGGGATCAACGAGCGGACCGTATCACCCCTTCTGATGGATCGCCGACGTGTGCCTTCGGATACTGTCGGCGGACCGATTCACCCGATGTACCGCAGGTCGTCGTCCGGCACCGCCGGCCCCTCCTGCATCTCGCGGATCTTGCCGACGACCTCCTCCATCTCCTCGGCGCGGTCCTCCAGGCTCTCGTAGTCGACGGTGAAGTCGAGGAGGGCCTCTAAGACCTCCAGCACGGCGCGCGCGCTCTTCGGGTCGACGAGGTAGCCGCTCGTCTCGCCCATGAGGCAGGCGGCGTCGAACCCGCGGCGGCCGCCGAGCCCCAGCACGAGCCCGGAGACGCCGACGATGCCGCCCGCCGGCTCGTCCGCGCGGAACTCGACGCCGGCGTCCTCGAGGTCGGCGGTGAGGTCGCCGTCGGAGACCGCGCCGAGGACGGTGTACTCCTCGACCAGCTCGCCCGTCGGGACGCCGCCGAGCGCGAACGCGCGCTCCGCGCCGAACGTCTCGGCCACGTCGAGGAACGTCGACGTGAGCCGGTAGTGGCCCGCGTTCGACCCGGCCTGGTGGTCGCCGGTCAACACGAGCAGGTCGGCGCCGTCGGTCTCGACCGCGTGGAACTCGGCGCAGGTCAGCTCGGCGACTCCCTCGTCGTCGACGCTCACCTGCGGCGGGAACTCCGTGGCGTACACCCGGCGGACCAGCTCCCCGTCGAACTCCTCCAACAGGTGTTCCGCGGCCAGCTTCCCCACGTGGCCGACGCCCGGCAGCCCCTCGATCAACACCGGGTCGTCTAGCTCCGGCGTCGCGACCTCGTCGATCTCGATGTCCTCCATACCCCGACCGTCCGGGCGGCGGTCACAAGAGCATGGCTATTCGGATGGCTCGCGATCGATCGGGGGCGGCGCCCGTCCGCCGCGTCCCGACGGGCCGGGGCTACTCCGACCGCCGCCGCGCCCGCCGCCGGTACTCGCCGTAGGGGTCCTCGGGACCGAACGGCGCCGGCGCGCTGTTCTCGGTGGGGCCGTCGCACGCCGGACAGCGCTCGCCGAGCGCGTACACCGGGCGCTCGTGAACGGCCTCCCAGTTCGCGCAGACGCGGATATCTGATTTCACGGATAAAAGGCGTCGTGACGTCGGGACGATCGGGGTTACTCGTCTTCTTCGCGTCGCTCGCGGTGGAACTCGCCGACACCGCCCGCGGCCTCGATCGACTGGCGGGCGCGGTCGGCGGCTGCCTCGAGCTGGTCCTCGGCCGTCTTGTAGTCGGGCGCGCGGACCTTGATCCGGTACTCGGGCGACCCCACGTAGCCGACGTCGAGTTCGACGCCGTCCGGGATCTCGCCGTTCCCCTCGGCGGCGGCGAGCGCGTCGCGGACGTCGTCGACGCCGTCCGAGGCCGCCGATTCGAGGTCGACGTACCCCGTCACGTCGACGTACGGGACGGAGACGTTGTCGCGGGCGGCGGTGACGACGGCGTCGACGGTGCCGTCGTCGACGTCGACGTCGTCGAGCGCCTCGCCGCCGCGGATCGCGGCCGCCTCGAAGGCGTCGTAGAGGCTCTCGTACTCCGCGAGGAGGGCGTTGGCGACCGCGGTGTAGCGGTCGTCGTCGACGTCCTCGCCGAGCGCGATGAGCATCCAGTTGTCGGCCTTCTGCGCGTTCTTCCAGTCCTGGATCGTCTCCTTGCGCTGGTGTTCGTTGACGTCTTTGATCGACAGGTCGATCTGGTTCGACGACTCGTCGACCTCCAGCACCTTCGCGACGACCGTCTGTCCCTCGCGGACGTGGTCGCGGACGTTCTTGATCCAGCCGGAGGCGACCTCGCTGATGTGACAGAGGCCGCGCTTGTCCTCGTACTCGTCTAAGTCGACGAACACGCCGAAGTCGGCGATCTCGTCGACGTCGCCGACCACCAGCTCGCCGGGTTCGGGCCAGCCGCTGTACTTCATGACGGAGCGGTGAGGCGGTTACCGCGCCTCAACGGTTTCGACGATCTCGCCGTGAAGCGCCGCCTCCCCGCCGGTGGGGGTCGCGAGGGTCGTGCCGCAGACCGCACACGACACCGTCGAGGAGGCCTTGCCGAAGACGACCTGTTCGTTCTCGCAGTCGCCGCAGGCGACGCGGTGGAAGTCTCCCGCCATGCTTACTCCTGGAACGTGAGACGGCCGGCGCGCCATCCCTCGCGCATGTGGGCCTTCCCGCAGTCGCCGCAGCGGTAGTTCAGGTGGGTCTTCTTCGTCGGCTTGTCGCCACCGGGCACCTTCGAGTACCCGCCGGCGTTGCCGATCGTCGCGAGCGCGCGGCGTCGCTGCCGAGCGTCGCGTTTCATTCCGGTCGCGCGACCCGATCGAACCTTCTCCACCTCGTGCTCCTGGTGGGAGTCACAGTGCGGACAGTACGTGTTGAAGCGGCGTGGCATTTCCATGGATATCGACCTTATGGCGCGGTTCGTCGCCGACGCTTAAAACGGGTTTGGTCTCGGACGCCCGCCGACGGGAACGCGCCGCGACGGCTCCGCTCCCGGCCGGTCGCATCACTCCTCCACCGTTTCACTCCTCCCACTCCGCGACCGCGCGCACCGGCGACCCGTCGGCGCCGCGCAGGCGGAGCGGAAAGGCGTACAGTCGGAACCGGTCGGGGAGCCCGTCGAGCGCGCGGAGGTTCTCGACGATCGGGAGCGCGGCGCCCAAAAGCGCGTCGTGGGCGGGAGTCCCGTCCGGTTCGTCGCGCTCGTTCGAGGCCGCCGGTCCGCCGCCCTCGTTGGGCCCGCCGTCCTCGTTCGGCCTCGCGTCGGCCGTCGGCGTCGGATCCGGCCCGAAGGCGTCGAGGGCGACGCCGACGTCCGCCGCCCGGCAGCGCTCCGCGGCGGCCGCGGTGAGGTACGGGTGATCGCGGTACCGGACGGTCCCCCAGTGCGACTCCCAGCCGGTCCGGAGGACGAGGAGATCGACGTCGGGGTCGAGGCCGCTCGGATCGGGCAGCGCCTCGGGCGCGACCGCTTCCCGCGGCGCCAACGGCCGACAGTCGACGAGCCGGGCCTCGAACGCGAACCGTCCGACCGCCCCCTCGTCGATCGGCTCGCCGCCGGGGAGGGTGTGTTTCGGCGCGTCGACGTGGGTTCCGGCGTGGGTCCCGGTCCGGAGCTCGCTCGTCGCGTACCCGTCGGCCTCGTGGGTCGCGTCGGGCGCGAGGGTCACGTCCGGGTCGCCGGGGTAGGTCGGCATCCCCGTCTCGATCGGCTGCGAGAGGTCGCGGAACACGGCCGTCGCTCCGCCCGCCACGGGGTTAAGTCGGTCGCCGAGGTTCCGCTGCCCGAACGTATAACCCCCGCCCGCCGCAGGGTGGGTTCATGTCGGAACTGCCGCTCGACGCCTACTACGATCTGACCCAGATCGGCGAGGCCGCCGTCTCCCCCGCCGGCGACCGCGTCGCCTTCACCGCGACCGAGTACGACCAGGCCGCCGACGAGCCGGTCTCGTCGCTGTTCGTCGCCCCGACCGACGGCTCCCGCGAGCCGCACCGACTGACGAGCGCGTCCGGTGCCGCCGAACCGACGTGGGGGCCCGACGGCGACCGCCTCGCGTTCGTGGCCGCCCGCGAGCGCGACGCCGAGAAGCGGGTCGGCTGGCGAGACAGGGACGACGAGGAGAGCGCGAAGAACGCGGAGGCCGACGAGGGGAGCGCGGAGAGCGAAGACGACGAGGAAGGAGAGTCCGACGGCGACGACCCCCTCGGCGGCGACGACGAGCCCAAACCGCAGGTGTGGGTGTTCGACCTCGCGCTCGGCGGCGACGCGCGGCAGGTCACCGAGCGCGACGAGGGCGTCGCCGACTTCGACTGGTCGCCCGACGGCGACCGGTTGGTGATCGAGTCCCGCGACCCGACCGACGCGGAGGCCGACTACCTCGATCAGGTGCGAGAGGAGGGCGGGCCGATCGAGACGACCCGACTCCAGCACAAGGTGAACGGCGCGGGGTGGACCGACGACGTGACGCGGTACCTGTTCGTCGTCGACCTCGACGACCCCGAGAGCGACCCCCGGCGGCTCGACGACGCGTACGGCGGCGGCGCCTTCGAGGATATCGCCGGGATGGACCCGACGTGGGGGCCGGACGACCGGATCGCGTTCACGTCCTGCCGGCTCGACCGCCCCGACGACACCACCGTCCGAGACCTCTACGTCGTCTCGGCCGACGGCGGCGACGCGGAGCGGCTCACGAGCGGGACCCTCTCGCACGGCGCGCCGGCGTGGCGCCCGGGGACCGAAACGCTCGCGACCGTCGCGAGCGACCCGGACGACCCGCCCGCCCCGGCCGAGGTGTACCTCGTGGACGCCGAGGAGGACGGGAGCGGAGGGGGCGGCGACGACCCGGTCTCGCTGACCGCCGCACTCGACCGGACGGTCGCTCGCGGCGGCGGGATCGAGTGGGTCGACGGCGCGATCTACACCCGGATCGCCGACGAGAGCCGCACGCGGCTGGTCCGCGTCGAGACGGATGGGACCGCCGAGCGCGTCTTCGAGGCGCAGGGCCGCGACCGCGCCATGGCCGGGTTCGACGTCGCCGCCGACGGGTCGACGGCGGCGGTCGTCTTCTCGCACCCGACCGAGGGGACCGACGTCCACACGGTCGCCGTCGACGACCTCGACGCGGCGACCGGCGGGGGCCGCGCAGGTGACGACGCGGCCACCGAGCCCGACTCCCTCCGGCGGCTCACCCGCGTCAACGAGTCGCTCACCGACGAGTTCGCGATGCCGGAGGCCCGGCGCGTCGAGTGGGAGTCGGCCGGGTGGACGCTCGACGGCGTCCTCTACCACGACCCCGACGTCGACCCCGAGGCGGGCGACCACCCGCTCGTGGTCGCGATCCACGGCGGGCCGATGTCGTACGACGAGCCGGAGTTCGGCTTCGGCCATGCCGCCCTGACGAGCCGGGGCTACCTCGTCTTCCGCCCGAACTACCGCGGCGGCACCTCCCGCGGCCGCGAGTTCACCGCGGAGCTGACCGGGAAGTGGGGGACCGCCGAGGTCGACGACATCGCGGCCGGCGTCGAGGCGCTCGCGGACCGCGGGTGGGTCGACCCCGACCGCGTGTTCGGCCACGGCTTCTCGTACGGCGGGATCGCGCAGGGGTTCCTCGTCACCCAGGAGCCGGACCTGTTCGCCGCGGCGGCGCCGGAACACGGCATCTACGACCTGCGGTCGGCGTTCGGCACCGACGACACCCACGTCTGGCTGGAGGCGGAGTTCGGGCTCCCGTGGGAGGACCCGGAGGCGTACGACGCGTCGACGGCGGTGCTGGACGCGGGGAACATCGAGACGCCGCTTCTGGTGATGGCCGGCGGGGAGGACTGGCGGTGTCCTCCCTCGCAGTCCGAGCAGCTGTACGTCGCCGCGCGAAAGCGGGGAGTCGACGCCGAGCTGGTGGTCTACCCGGACGAACACCACAACATCGGCGACCCCGACCGCGCGATCCACCGGCTGGAGAAGATCCTCGGCTGGTACGAGACGCACGACCCGGCCGTCGAGACCGACGACTGAGCCGACGCGCCGGGCCTCGACCGCGGCGGGAGGCTTCTGGCGGGGACGCTGCCCTCCTCAGTGTTCGACGAACTCGACGAGGATGCCACCGGTCGATCGCGGGTGGAGAAACGCCACCTCGTGGCCCCACGCGCCGGGCCGCGGCTCCTCGTCGACGAGGTCGATCCCGCGGTCGCGGGCGTCGTCGAGCGCGGCCGGGAGGTCGTCGACCGCGAGCGCGACGTGGTGAACCCCGGGGCCCTCCCGGTCGAGGTAGTCGGCGATCGTCCCGCCCGCGTCCGGTTCGAGCAGCTCGAAGTAGCCGCCGCCGTCGAGTTCGAGGAAGACGACGCGCATCCCGTCGAACGTCTCCTCGTGTGCGACCGGGGCGTCGAGCAGGCCGCCGAACAGGTCGGCTAAGTCGGTCGCGTCGCGCGTCGCGACGCCGACGTGGTCGAAGCGCATGCGTGAGCGTGGCGTCCCGGAGACAATAAATTGCGGCGGGCGGCGCGACGGCGCGGGAACGCCGGAGCGGTCGGCATCGGCAGCGACCGGGAACGGGGTCGAGCGCGGCCAAGCGGGGACGTCGAGGGGGGCCAAGTGGGGGCGTCGAGCACGGC
>NZ_SGUC01000070.1 GCF_005435165.1 Halorubrum sp. GN11_10-6_MGM
GCCCCGCACCTCACGCCTCCCCAGCCTCGTCGCTGGCGGCCGTCGCTCCGCTCCGCCCGCCAGCGACTCCCTCGCGCGTGCTGTTTCGCGGTCGCCGAGGGCGACCGCTCATAGGCACGCGCCACAGCGGGTGAGCTATCGCCTGCCTCGCTGCTCGAATCCCACGCTTTTAGCTCCGGGGCCTCGAACCGCCGAGCGTGTTACGGAAGGACCTCCTGCGCGTCTCCCGGGCGGGCGGCGGCTATCGCCCGCAGTTCGCGGGACGGGAACACCGCCCGCTCGCGGCCCGCGTCCTCGGGACGTTCGAGTCGCACGTCGGCGAGCGCCGCGGCGACCTCGACGACGCGCTGGCGGACCTGGAGGCCGACGCCGCCGCCCGGAACGGCGACTTCAAGCTCGTCCGCGGGCTCGCGGCGCTCGTCGAGCGCGAGTGCGAGTTCGAGACGCGCGCCGCGGTCCCGCCGCGCCGCGTCCGGCGGGCAGCGTTCGAGGCGGCCGAGGCGGTCGGCGTCGCGAGCGAGGCGGAGCGGGAGGCCGCGGTCGACCGCGCGGCCGACGCGCTCGGGGTCGAATCGGCCGACGTGGAGGCGTCGCTGTACGCCGACCGCGACGTCAACGAGGTCCTCGTCGACGCCGACGTGCGCTGGGGCCCGGACTCCCTCTTGGAGCAGTACGACCTCTCGCTGGCCCAGACCGCGCTGTTCGACGCCACCGAGGTCCGAGTGCGGTCGAACGACCCGAAGCGGCTCGTTTCCGCCGTCAAGCGCCTGCGCCTGATGTACGAGGTCGAGACGACGCCCGACGGCCGCGAGCTCGTCGTCACCGGCCCGGACGCGCTGTTCTCGCGCACGCGGCGGTACGGGACCGCGTTCGCCAGACTGCTCCGGACGGTCGCGGAGTCCGCCGAGTGGTCGCTCTCGGCGACGATCGACGACCGCGGCCGCGAGCGCAAGATGCGACTCTCCGACGGCGACGTGACGGTCCCGGACGTCGAGCCCGTCGCGGAGCCCGACTTCGACAGCGGCGTCGAGGCCGACTTCGCCGGGCGGCTCCGCGGGCTCGACCTCGACTGGACGCTCGTCCGCGAGCCGGAGACACTCGAAACCGGCGCGAGCGTCATGATCCCGGACTTCGCGTTCGACTACGCCCACGCGGACTTCCGGCTCTTCTTCGAGGTGATGGGCTTCTGGACGCCCGAGTACGTGGAGAAGAAGCTCGGCCAACTGGCGGACGTGGAAGACGTGGACCTGCTCGTCGCCGTCGACGAGAGCCTCGGCGTCGGCGAGGAGATCGCCGCGCGCGACCACCGCGTCGTCACCTACTCCGGGACGGTCCGGGTGAAGGACGTCGTCGACGTGCTCCGCGAGTACGAGGCTGAGTTCGTCGCCGACGCGGCCGCCGAACTCCCCGATTCCCTCTCGCCCGACGCCGACGCGATCGGGCTGGACGCCCTCGCGGACGAGTACGGCGTGAGCGTCGAAGCGATAGAGGACAAGGCGTTCCCCGACCACGAGCGGATCGGGCGGACGCTCGTGCGGCCCGCGGTGTTGGAGGCCCTCGCCGCCGAAATCGAGCCCGGGATGGCGCTCTCGGCGGTCGAGGCGGTCCTCGACGACCGCGGGATCGACGACGCGAGCGCCGCACTCTCGCGGCTCGGCTACCGGGTCGAGTGGGAGGGGCTCGGCGGCGGGACAGTTCGGGAGAAATCGGAATAGCGTATTTAAATCGGTGCGGTGGCGTGTGCCTGCGAGGCCGCTCTGCGGCCGAGCAGCACGCGCGAGGGACGCGGCGACCGGAGCGAAGCGGAGGGAGCCGCAAGGCTGGGGAGGCGTGAGGCTGCGGTGCTGTGCGGTGCCGGGTGGGACTCAAAGGGGCAGCCGCGAGGCCGTCGTAGGCGACGTAAGCACCGTAGGGAGGGAGCGAAGCGAGCGACTGAGGAGCGCAACGAGCGTACGACGGCCTCGCGGCTGGGGCTTTGGAGGTGTTCTCCGTCGATCCACAGTCAGTCATTTATAAGTGAACGGCTGGGCTTTGGAGAATTTCACACCGGGCTCTGCTGATACTTTTGAAACTGACAGGAAACGCTCGCAGAATACAGAGGGTGGAGACGGCAAACCGGCTTCGGCTATTTCGGCTGAACTTTACAGAATCAGTTTGTCAAGACTTACAGACGGCTTCGCCGGAGCGGAGATCGATTCAAAAGTTGTACGGGATTTAATACATACTCGAACAGGACAGTTAAACATGGTTCGTGCCGCTCGTGGAGGGTTGATTGGCCAGATAGGGGGCGGAATTTCATTCGGTTTGCTTGGTGTCGCAAATGTGCTACACTCGAATCCAATCGCTGCCATCGTTTTCTTCCTGCTTTCTCTGTTTGTCGTGATGCCGGTCGCCTCGAAGACCGTCAACGAGTGGGCGTCTCAAAACAGAATTTCGTACGTGGGTATCATCGCAGTTGGTGGGTTCGTCGGCGTTTTAGATTGGATAGTTTGGTGAGGTCAACATAGTCACCGCGACGGCAGGGGTTATAACCGAGCGGCTGGATGTTTTGAGGCGTTCGCCACGGCGGTAGCGGTTTATAAGTAACAGAACGACTCATCACCGTCGCGTTCAGTCACTCCACGACCGGCAGGTCCGCCCGACTCCCCTTCGGCACCACGGAGCGCAGTTCGTCGTATAAGTACAGCCCCACCCCGATCGGCACCGACTCTCCCGCGACCTCGTGGGTCGCGATCAGGTACCCCCAGTCGCCGTCCCACTCGGGGAGGTCCTGGTCCTCGCCCGCGGCGAAGGTGGCCGCCCGCTCCGGCCCGAGTTCTATCACGTTCTTCGTCGCGTGCGCGCCGAACCGCGAGACCGCCCGCCCGGTCGGCTTCCAGTGCTCCTGTCGCGTCCGGAGGAACGTCATCCCGACGGCCTCCACCTCGCTCGGGTCCGTCGCCTCGCCGTTGAAGATCCAGACCTTGCCGGCCCCCTTCTCCCAGAAGGAGTATCCCTCGAACACCTCCCGGCCGATCCCGAACCGCTCGGCCCACCAGTCGAGGACCTCCGCGCGGCTCGCGCGCCCCTCGACCTCGCGGTCCGCGGGCGTCTCGGGGAGCCGGTCGAGTTCGAGTTGCCGCTTGAGACGGATCCGGGCGTCACCGAGTGGGAGGGCGAGACGTACGACGAGTCGGTGACTCGCGCGAAGCGGATCTACCCGCACCGCAACGACACGGGCGGGT
>NZ_SGUC01000071.1 GCF_005435165.1 Halorubrum sp. GN11_10-6_MGM
GTCAAGGCGGTTGACGAGAAAGTTAAGAAGCTGGTCCTCGTGAATCACACCGTCTGCTTGCTTGGTTTTAGACACACCTTCAGCAAGCAGACGTTCTAACTAAGCGGCTTTGTGAAGTACTGATATTTGAGTAGTATAGATCGCCCTCTGAATCGTATGTGACCATCCGTCTTTAGTTAAGACTCACACCTCGGTTGTGTAGCGGTAGCGAGTGTCTCTTGTAAGATCGGCCGTTGCTTGTGTATCTTCTGAGCGTCTTCGATCAGCCGTTCGAGCAGTGGCGGTGGTGAGTAGCCGAGGTACTCTCCGAGTTCGTGGAGAATGAGCTGGGCGTGCGACCGGAAGGTCGCCGCCCAGCGCTCTGTCGGAAACACGAGTTTATCATCCGCCTGCTCAGTGACAAGATCCAACAGATCACGGCTTACAAGCAGAGAGAGCAACGCTGCGTACAGTAAGATCTTCACCACGTGTTCGTCACTCGTGTCGAACTCATCCAGTTCATACTGCGTCTTCAGCTCGCGGAACAGCAACTCAACCTCCCACCGACAGCGGTAGATATCTGCTAAATCTGCCGGAAAGAACTCCTCTCTCGCCAGATTCGTCATGTACAGGTGGTAGTCGTCGGCGTCCTCGTTGCGGACGCCGACGACGCGGAACCGCTTCGTATCCAGCGACCGCGTCCCGTTGTACAGTCCTCGTTTGAACTCTACTTCGACTTCTACATCGATGTACTTCCGGTCGAGATCGTCGAGAACAGCTCGGAGCTGCTTGCCCTCTAAGGGAATGGCGCGGCCGCGCCATTCCCGTAATTCCGCCGTAATCACCGGATTTGCGTTCTGCTTCAGCCGACTCACGAAGTAGCCGTCGTTCTCGTCGATTAGCGCAAACCGGCGGTATTTGAAGTAGGCGAGATCGAACAACACAAGGCGGTTCTCAAGCCATGGCCCAGTCTTGAACAGGGTGCTGTCGTGCGTTTTCTCGTCAGCAGTGTCGATCCGTTCAATCGTCTGCTCTGTGGCATTGTGGAGCAGGTGGAGCTTCGCTCCAGCCTGCTCCTCGTGGCGGGCTTGGAACTGATCTGAGAGAAATTCGTGTAACCGCAACACCGTTCCATCAGCGATCATCACATCCCTAAATCGGTCGATATCAGCGTCAACAGCGTCAGGAACAGCGACCTCGTCGAGTGCTGTCTCGACGAGGTCGCGGAAGTACTCCGCAAGCGTCGGTGTCAACCGCTGATGGAATCCGCCCGGAGAGATCGTCTCATCGGCAGTTGAGTTGTAACAGCGTCTGAACCCGGCGAGTGTTCGGCTTTCGCCTGCGGCGAAGCCGAACACGAATGTCCAGACGAAGGCAGGGATCTGGAGCTTGCGGTCACGTTCGACCACGCCGAGTTCCTCGGCGTGCTCTTCAAGGAACTCGGAGGGAAACAGTGTAGTGAGCCGACGCATAATTCGAGATGAGGAGCCGGAGTTGTGCACAGACTCGGCTTCCTCATTCCTTCCGAAAGATGCCACGATAAGCCGCCGCAGTCACGCGTTTTCTCGCTTAACTAAAGACGGATGCGTATGTGACTTCGCCCTGCTTGACAATCTGTCCAAGCACGATTTTTTTACGCTCAAACCGATGAGGATTTCGAGGGCACCAATGTGCATACCATGATTCGAATATTTGGTTTTCACTACCTCGTTCAGCCAAATCGGACTGACTAGCTTTTAAATACTCATACGTCTGTGGATGCTGATCTTCGAGCTGATCCTCCGAGATCAACTGTCCAGAAGAGTCATACGGATAAATTAGCCGAGAAGACGTTTTTGGCGGCATATACCGAGAAACATCTTTACCGTCGACATATCGGTGCGTTAGGTCTTTTTCAATTTCAATTTCGTCTTTCACCGCCTTCGAATACCCGGTAATTGTGTCCCCATTCACGCTACAATCCTCTAATACGAATACGTCGTTCGCGCTTGTCTGAATTCCAACGAATATGCTGTTTGTAACGTCTCCAAATGGTTCTCCTGTCTCTTCGATCTTGGACAGTATTTGCCGCTCATCTCCTCCAACGAGGGTCCATTTATCATCTCCGGTCCCAAGTGTCGATTTTATATATGGTTGATTGATTGCGGATTCAAGATCACCGTTGACCTGCTTGTATTGAACTTCTTGTGAATTGTGGCCGTTTCTCATGAAAAGAAGACACGTGTAGATGGTTGCTGAATTAAAAACCTGATTTTGGGCGAAATCGACGACTGCTTCCACTTCCTTAGAATCGTTCAAGAATGTCCGGAGGGACTTGCCTGCCCGTGATTCGAAGAACTTGTTGGGAACAATTAGTCCAACTCTGTTCCGCGTGAGTTTGTACCCTCGCTCAGTAAACAACCCATATAGATCGTATCTTTCTTTCGCCACGTCATACATCTGTTCGAAATATTCCTTATCAGACCCGACGATGTTTTGAATTTTCACATACGGCGGATTCCCAATCACCGCGTCGAACCCGGCGTCCGCCTGCCGCGCGCCGTCCTCGTCGTAGAACGCGACCGGGAACTCCAACTCCCAGTGGAAGAAGCGCTCGTCGTCGGCCATCGCCTGCGCGCTTTTGAACCAGTCCTGTCCCTCGATGTCGCTCCACGAGTCGGCGCGGAGGGCCTCCGCCATGCGCTTGTCGGCGTCGCTCGGCACGTCGAGGCCGAAGCGCTCGGCGGTGTGGACGTTCGCCATCGCCAGCAGGTGTTTATAAAGGTCGTCGTCGCGGACCGCGTCGTACACGTCCTCCATCTCCTTCGCGTCCGCGAGCGTCTCGTTGTCGATGGCGAGCAGGCTCTGGAACCGGTCCATCACGTGCTCTAAGGCCTGCTGACGCGTGTGCGCGAACGACTGCTCTAGGGTCAACTGCCCGTCGCCCGCGCCGGTCTCGTCGCCGCCGTTCGCGAGCACGTCCTCGATGTCGCTGCCGACCAGCGAGTTCCCGGTTCGCTCTTGGGTAGAGGATTGTTGGTCAGTTCTCAGCAGGAGCTGGAAGTCACAGCAGGCAAGGGTGACGCGGCCGCGTCACCCGACGAACGATGTTCCCTATCAAGACGTTCGTCTCGGAGCGTCGCGCCGCGAACCTGCTGGAACAGGTTCGCTGGCGCGACGGC
>NZ_SGUC01000072.1 GCF_005435165.1 Halorubrum sp. GN11_10-6_MGM
ACCGCCGTCAGTACGAGGTTCTTCGTCGTCGTCCTCGTCCGGCGAGGACGACGACTTATCATCGGTCGATTGCTCTTTGCTCGGTGGCGTATGCGGTCCTTCGTGCCACCGGAGCTTCGCCCTGAACGGCTGTGTTGAATCGCTGTAAGGCGTAGAGATTCACTGTTTGACGAAGCGCTTGATGTTGTAAACGACACACATCAGGGCAATCTCACGAAACTCACGGAACCACGACCGCGCTCGCACGGCGAAGCCGAGCGAGCGCTTCACAGCCGAGTTCACGGTTTCGGTCATAGAGCGCTGATTGTAGCGATTATCGTCGATTCTGGCGTTGTGTGCGTGATCGTACGGTGCGAAAATGCGGTGCTTGATCAGCGGTCTGATCCCGAGATCGCGTAATCCTTCGCGGAGCGATTGCTTGTCATAGCCTTTATCGGCCGCGAGAGACCGCAGATCGCCCGCGTTCCGGCGGGCGATCTGCTCAGCCAGATCTGCGTCGCTTCCTTCTCGGTTCGTTGAGCAGTGTACGTCAAGGACAGCCTGCGACGCTGTATCAACGAGTTTCGTGACTTTCAGCTTCTGGACGCGATAACTGATTCGCTGGCAGTAATGGCGGCTCGCTGCTGACCGCTCGTAGAATGTGGCGTCGATCGCGGCGTGTTCGGAGAGATCGTGCAACTGCGCCGACTGGCGCAGCAGCACTCGACAAACGCTCATGCTGATCCGGTCGAACGCCTTACACAACGTGGACGGCGCGGGGAGATCGGCCGCGTCAAGGCCGATCTCCCCGATTATTTGTGGCATCTCCTTCAGCAAGTCGATCGTCATGCGGTAGGATGTGTCGAGGTAAATCCGGAGACAATGGAGAGAAACGAGTGCGTAGTCGGCGAATCCGCCGCCGCCTTCCGGGGCGGCGGATTCGCCTCCATCGCCAGTAACTCTTTGAGCAATCGGCACAACCTCCCCGATGAAGCGGGAGATTTGGGTCATAGACAACCGCAGTCTCCCGCTTCATCTCCTTTGATTTAGCGGCTCACCTCGCTGCCGTATGGCGATTCAACACAGCCCTTCGTAGGCTCTGAAGAAGTCATAAACAGGCGAAACGGGATGGTCTCCTGATCGGAGACCATCCCTCAGGAATCCACTTGCTCGCCTGTTGCATCGATCTACGATACCTCTCAAACGGCTCCTACGAGAGAGTACCGAAATCGATCTCGGGCTAAACACATACCCAAACAGTAATGTCTGAGACTGATACTGACGACACAGAAACACCACCTCTCCCTGGCCGTTTGCTGTTCGGGACTGGCCTTGTCGCGCTCGCTGTGCGGAATTTCGCTAACCATGAAGGACGGGTGGCATACGCCGATGCCAAAGGCGTCCCCGACGCAGAGAAGTCCGTCCCGGCAGGAAGTGCTCTCCTCCTCGGCGGGGGGATTGGAATTAGCATGTGGAAGGCCCCCAAACTCTCGGCGAGCGCTGTAGCTGCGTTTTTGCTAGGTGTGACGCCATTCATGCATGACTTTTGGGCAGTTGATGAGGAGGAGCGTGACGGAGAACTCACATCGTTCCTCCAAAATCTCACGCTTCTTGGCGCAGCGCTCGCGTTCCTCAACCGTTCGAGAGACGACTAACGCTCACGCCACCCACTCTCTTGTACGATTGGATGGCGGTGAGATCTCCATCGTCATTCGTCTTTAGTTAAGCTTGAGAGTAATATACTTAGGTAGAAATATGCTTGATAGTGTTGGATCATACTGATCAACCGAGCCAAACATTGTATCCACTGAAATCAAGCAATATACCGACTCTAGAAACACGAATTTCTCGCCGTAGCGAGAGTAAGTCGGCAGAATTCGAACAGAACCTGGGCCAAGACAAAATTACTGAGAGTATTAACTAAAGATGGATGACACTGCTATTAGAGGGCTATTCAGTAGTCCGTGAGACTTGATTGTTCATGTGGCTGTCTGCCGGTGAGCACGTACGATGCAACAGTTCTAAAGAACTCTGCGAGGAGGACAAGCAGTATTGGGCCAAGAAAAATCCCGTAGAAGCCGAACGCGATCGGTCCGAGAATATAGGCAAACATTAGTAGACCAACATGTGTCCGGTTGCCGCTCACATACGGGCGAATTAGAAAGTCAGGAATTGTATCAACGACTACGAACGCTAAAACGAGAAACAGGAGCACGAAGCCGAACGCGCTTGCCTGACCACTGGTGACAGCAGCTATCGCGAGAATTGCTCCGACAGGGAGGTACACAATTTTCATTCCCACAACAGGAATTAAACTTCCTGCTCCAGTGAGTGCGCCGACTAGGGGCGCAAATGGAACGTTTACTGCTCCTGGTGCAACGAGATTGTATCCAGAAAAGACAAGAATTCCGATGATACCCGTCACAAATGCGTTTAGAATATTACCGAAGAGAATGGAAGACAGTTCATCATCAACAGCTACTGCGTATGACCCGACAACACCTGATTCATCAAAATTGTCGAGGAGCCAGTTTACAAGCCGTGAGCCGTCGGTAAGCATATAA
>NZ_SGUC01000073.1 GCF_005435165.1 Halorubrum sp. GN11_10-6_MGM
GTTGCGCGAGCGCGCTCGCGCAACGAATCTCATTCAACGAGAGCGTAAGTTCGACACTGTCGCGTTGTTCTACACCCTCTCACTGGGTTTTGCTGCTGGATCAGACCGCTCTATTCAGGCATTTCTCGAACGGTTCGTCGAAATGGCAGACTGTGACGAACTTGCGTATCCAACCTTCCACGGCTGGTTTTCGCCTACCTTCGTCGCACTCCTCCGAGAGATTCTCGATGACGCCATCGAGAATCTCGAAATCGAACAAACCGACCTCAGCGGACGTCTCGAACGCTTTCGAGACGTCCTCATTGTTGACGCCTCTATCGTCTCACTCTACCAAGACGCTACAGACGTCTACGCAGCGACTGGCGACGATCAAGCCGGCGTGAAGCTTCATCTCACTGAATCACTCTCAACCGGTCTTCCCACGCGGTTTCAGACGACTGACGCCAAAACGCAGGAGCGAAGCCAGCTACCCACCGGCGAGTGGGTAGCTGGCGCACTCGTCTTACTCGATCTCGGCTTCTACGACTTCTGGCTGTTCGACCGTATTGACCAAAACGGCGGCTGGTTCGTCTCACGGGTCAAGGATAACGCGAACTTCGAGATTGTCGAAGAGCTGCGGACATGGCGGGGAAACAGCATTCCGCTTGAAGGCGAGTCGCTGCAGGACGTCCTCGACGACCTGCAGCGACAGGAGATCGACGCTCGGATCACCCTCTCATTCGACCGCAAGCGAGGGTCGGGCGTCAGCACGACCCGAACGTTCCGGCTCGTCGGTGTGCTCAACGAGGACAGCGACGAGTACCACCTCTACCTGACGAATCTCGCCAGAGACGACTACCACGCGCCCGATATCGCACAGCTCTATCGGGCGCGGTGGGAGATTGAGCTGCTGTTCAAGGAACTCAAATCACGCTTCGGCCTTGACGAAATCAACACGACGGATCCCTACATCATCGAAGCGCTGATCATCGTCGCCGCGATTTCGCTGCTGATGAGCCGCGTTATCGTGGATGAGCTCCGCAAATTAGACGCAAAGCGGCAGGGAAGCGACGACGACGCGGCCGCGTCGTCGACGCGTCTGCCACGTCGTCAGTGTTCTCACGCGCTCGAACGTCACGCACACTTGGTCCAGCTGTACCTGATGCTAGATCTCGGGTATGAACCGCCAGATCTCGACGAATTGCTGTTGTGGTCGTCACGGGATCCAAATCCACATCGACCAAGATTACGTGAGCAGGTTGAGTCAGGCGAGTTCTGGTAGAAACTCGCCTGACAAGCCGGTCAGCTCAGACGTAGGTAGTAGCGACAGCTCTGGATCGGCGACGCACTCACCGGAGTGAGTGCGCCGCCTTCAGAGAGTGACATAGATCTCACCATCCGAGACGGAAGAGCCTCTGTTCAGTTCTCCGATCACGCTTCATCAGCGATTTGACTCAACACCGTCTTGCTCAACTATCCGCACAAACACCGCCTCGACGCGCCGCTAAACTACAACGGATG
>NZ_SGUC01000074.1 GCF_005435165.1 Halorubrum sp. GN11_10-6_MGM
GGACGTGTGGGAGAGGCAGTCGCGACGTTTCTCGCGCCGCGGCTCACGGGCGAGTAGTCGCTTTCCGAGGCGTCGGCTCGGATGGTCACCGCAGGTCGTCGATCAGCTCCGCCGCCATCCGCTCGCCGCGTGCCGGGTCGTACCCCTCCATCCGGAGGTGCGCCAGCGGCGCGACGTACGGGTTCCGCTCCCAGTGAGCCCACACCTCGGTCGAGCCGTCGGGCGCGGGGAACAGTCGGACGTGGACCTGCCAGTCGCCCGTGAGCCCCTCCGGACGGTGGACGAAGCTCCCCACCTCGTGAACGGTCTCCCCGTCGCGGTCGTAGGCGTGGAAGTACGCCCGGATCAGCTCGGAGAACCCCTGATCGGGGAGTCGGTCGCGGGTCTCCGCGGGACTCGTCGGGAGGGTCCCGGCGTACTCGTCGGCCGGCGGCGGCAGCACCTGAACGTGGTCGGGAGCGCCGTCGTCGGGGAGGAGCGCGAGCAGCTTCCCCGCCGCGAGCCGGACGCGCCAGAAGCCGATCGCGCGCCCGACGAGGAACGCCGCCGGGAGGAGGAGCGCGACGGACAAAAGCGACCGGAGAACGCCGTCGCGGACCGACGCACCGCGTGACCCCCCCGAGCGCATCGCGGTCAGTTGTACCCCCGCCAGCGGTGGCCGCACTCCTTGCACTTGAAAAAGCGCGTCGGCGGCTCGTCGGCGGCGCCCGTCTGTTTGATCGTGTACCACGCCTCGCCGTGGCCGCACTCGTCGCAGACGACGTCGTTCGCGGTCGGCTTCCCCTCGAAGTTCGCCCCCTCCTCCGTCTCGATCACCTCGTCGCCGGTCTGTTCCGTCGTCGACTCGAACTCGGCGGCGAGCGCCTCGTCGCGCTCGGTCGTCGCGCCGCAGTCGTCGTTCTGACACACCATCTCCCCGTCGCGAGAGACCATCATCGAGCCGCAGTCGTCACAGAACTGCATATACGTGGTTGACAGGGGATCGAGCGGTTTAGGTCCGGTGGGTGCGGCTGAATACGTCGAGTGACGCGACGTGGAACCGTGTTGGTGTGGCGGTGGAGTGGTCGCAGTCGATCCGGATGTGGATCTGTGAGGGAGAACACCGTCAAAGTCCCTGCCGCGACGCGCCACGGGCAACCGGCGGCGATAGTGATAGCCGAAAAATTTGTAATATTAGAGTGTAAGTACGAACTATGCCTGGACCGTCGAAAGATCACCTCGAACATCTGAGTGAAGAGGAACTCGATGAGGCGATCGATCAAGC
>NZ_SGUC01000075.1 GCF_005435165.1 Halorubrum sp. GN11_10-6_MGM
GTTCAGGGCGAAGCTCCGGTGGCACGAAGGACCGCATACGCCACCGAGCAAAGAGCAATCGACCGATGATAAGTCGTCGTCCTCGCCGGACGAGGACGACGACGAAGAACCTCGTACTGACGGCGGTACTCCCGGTCGAAAAGACGGTCACGAGCCAGAGTGGCGGTCTCCCGCTGATCCTGACGAAGAAATTGAGGTGACTCGTGACTGTTGTCCTGAATGTGGCGACCACTTCGACGAGTCGGTGGGCGTCAGCCCCCGACTCGTCGAGGAGATCCCAGATCCACAGCCACCAGAAGTTACCCAGTACAATCGCCACTACTACCAGTGTGACTCCTGCGGAACAGAGACGGTTGCGACACACCCCGACTGCCCCGATGAGGGGCAGTTCGGGGTGAATGTTATCGCTCAATCAGCACTCTCTCGGTACGATTACCGCCTTCCCTACCGGAAGATCGCGGATCGCTTCGAGCAACTACACGAACTCGAACTCTCTGGCGCATCTACATGGCACGCGACCGAGCGCGCTGCGCGCGCCGGTCGCTGCGAGTACGAGCAACTCCGTCGAGAAATCCAAAGAGCTGACGTGGTTCACATCGACGAAACAGGCGTCAAACGCGACGGTGAGCAAGCGTGGATCTGGACGTTTCGGACGACTGAACACACACTGTACGCGGTCAGAGAGAGTCGTGGGAGTGATGTTCCCGCAGAAGTCCTCGGCGAGGACTTCGCGGGAACGGTCATTTGTGACGGATGGACGGCGTACCCCGCCTTCAGCAGTAATCTTCAGCGGTGTTGGGCGCACATTCTCCGAGAAGCTGAAGACGTTGCGCAAAAACAGGCAGATGGCAAACCGATCTACCAAGCTCTTAGACAACTCTACGTCGCTCTCCAGGCTCGGCTGGAGAGCGACTTGAACCTACGCGAGCGGGCAGAACTACAGCGCGTAGCGCGCAGAGAGCTTGAGTCGCTGATTGAGCGGTCAGTTCCCGACGGACCAGTGGCAACACTGCTCGGGAAGATCGAAGGAGGACTCGACCACTGGCTCACCTTCGTCGGTGAGCCAGCGGTCTCCCCGACGAACAACGCCGCAGAGAACGCACTCCGTGAACCCGTTGTTCTCCGGAAAATCATCGGAACGCTTCGTAATGACCGAGGAATGTTCGTCCACGAGACAGTCTTGTCCCTGCTGGCG
>NZ_SGUC01000076.1 GCF_005435165.1 Halorubrum sp. GN11_10-6_MGM
CATCCGAGACGGAAGAGCCTCTGTTCAGTTCTCCGATCACGCTTCATCAGCGATTTGACTCAACACCGTCTTGCTCAACTATCCGCACAAACACCGCCTCGACGCGCCGCTAAACTACAACGGATGACGTTCTACGAGGGCGTCGTGACTGAACATGGGGAAGGAGAGCAGGAGATTGTTGACGAGGAGGATTATCTGCTACGCATGTCAAGTGAGCTGAAGAAGCGGCGCGTGTGGGATACCGTTCTCACCGCAGGGGAGAGATGAGAATCAGAGTCGATCTGCTGGTCGGTTCTCGCCCCCTCGATGCGTTGATCTACCCTTGTTTCAACCGGTAATGTGTTTGGGAGTGAATATTATTCGGAATCCCCTGTGAACATTCAATAATATGTGACCTCTGGGTAGAAATAGTGTATGAGCGGCCCCCAAATCACGCAGGAGATGGCAAATGATGCTCTATCAAAAGAGGGTGAGAGCAGTGATTTATCTGATAAAACGGCTGTTTACTTCGACCAGAAAGTATGGGGTAACTTCGTTGAAGAAGATAGTAATGTAGATTCTGATGCCTTTCTTGAATTGACCAAGAAATCGGTTGAGGACGGCGGTTTTATCTATCCAATATCTATCGAGAACCTAATTGAGACAGGTTCTCATCCAGATAGAGAATTTACCGAAGAAGTCTATGAGATCATGGCAGAACTGTCTCAAAATTACACTCTGCGGTATCTTGAATCTGTTTTGGACTATGAGGCTATCAACTTCATCTGTTCTCGGCATCCTCTATTACTCAGTTTAGATATGAGGTCTACCGTTATCGGGAAGGGATTAGTAAATGTTGGAGGTGATTGGACGATAAAACCGGAGGAGAAGGTCGATGAGGAGATGGCAGAATTATTCAAACGGAGTATAGAAGACGACGATATAAACCGAGAAATTTTGCTTAGCGATGAAATGATCGAGGATGCTCCGGGGGTTACACCTGAGGAAAAGGAGCAATATACAGAACAGTATCGCGCGGCGATGAGAGAGAATGATACTCAGTACTTCACAAAGCCGCTTAGTTAGAACGTCTGCTTGCTGAAGGTGTGTCTAAAACCAAGCAAGCAGACGGTGTGATTCACGAGGACCAGCTTCTTAACTTTCTCGTCAACCGCCTTGACGAG
>NZ_SGUC01000077.1 GCF_005435165.1 Halorubrum sp. GN11_10-6_MGM
GAATGCTCCGACTCGGTGCCAGATCACATCTCCGTTCGTCCCTCGCTGCGGTTGCGGATGCTTTTCCATATCCCACTTCTGTTACCCATCACTTATTAATCTTTGATAGTTCTGGAACGAATTTATAGAACAGCTCGCAAGAGAGATCTTACGGCTGTTTCAGATAGAAATATGTCTGAAGAAGAGGATTTCAACAGAGCCTAGAATTTAACATGTAGCGGAGGTCTATTTCGTAGGAACAGTATCATCGTCACTCGTTAGCGAGAACGACTCGACAGCACTCGATCGCTGCTTCGATGTGGCGGTCGGCGACCATATCGCCCGTTTCGTCAGCTGACTCAAGCAGTGTAGCAACTTGCCGAACCCGTTTCTGTCTGGTTTGCGTGTCAAGATCGTCACTAGTAGCATCGCGGGCAACGGCTTCAGCCTCTCCGAGCCATCGGTTCGTCGCTGGCGGTACCGGGCGATCTGCGGTCGCGGTCAGATGGGTCGCGAGTGCGTCGACCGCAGCCCGCGGCTCGGTTGGGATATCTATTTCGTCCGCCATCGTCGGTGTATTGGCACCCACTGTGAAGAATTGTTGCGCCAAGCTACACTGGATACTTGTGAACGTTTCCAGCCGAGCGCGACGTTTTAGCTGAAAGTAGGCGCTAAGCCCCCTTCCTCAGCGAGCGACGACCGAACGGGAGGCGCGAGCAGGGAGGAGATACAGCGCCGCACGGTTCTCATACACTCTACGGTTGCAGGCCTACAGGCGCACACAGTCGCAACGTTTTTGCAGTAGGGTAGCATAATATTGGCCGAACCTAATGGAGTACGATCTCGACTCGGGTGCACACTCGACGTTTTCCCTGCACTACCACCTGATACTCACCACAAAGTATCGCCGCGGAGTGCTAACCGAGGAGCGAACCCAATTCATCCACGAGGTCATCAGCGGGTTCACGGACAACTACGGTGTCGAACTGACGAACCTCGACGGCGAGGACGACCACGTTCACATCCTGTTCCGAGCGAAACCAACTACGGACCTCGTGAAATTCATCAATACTGTCAAGGGCGCGACTGCCCGACGTATTCGGAACGAATACGAGGATGAACTGAAGACCGAACTGTGGGGCGAGTCGTTCTGGAACGACTCGTACTGCCTCATCT
>NZ_SGUC01000078.1 GCF_005435165.1 Halorubrum sp. GN11_10-6_MGM
TAGTGATAGCCGAAAAATTTGTAATATTAGAGTGTAAGTACGAACTATGCCTGGACCGTCGAAAGATCACCTCGAACATCTGAGTGAAGAGGAACTCGATGAGGCGATCGATCAAGCTCAATCTGACGAAGAACCTTATCTCGTCCGGCGGTTGTGCCTGATCAAAAATATCTATCTCGGTGACACGCTCACCGAAGCGGCGACGCGTGTCGGCGTCACGACGCCGACCGCGAGCCGCTGGGTCGATCGCTGGAATGACGACGCTGTGGACGGCCTTCGACCAGATTCTGGTGGTGGACGTCCTCCAAAACTTGACGAGCACCAACGCGAGCGGCTTCGAGAGGTGCTCAAACGGCACCAGCCGCTCACCACCCACCAAGTTCAGAAACTCATCGAAGATGGGTTCGATGTCTCATATTCTCAGCGACATACATCGAGACTTCTCAATAATCTTGGACTAAATTACGCGATCCCACGACCAGAATCACCGGATCGGCCTGACGACGCAGAAGAACAACTCGAAGAGCGGCTCGAGGCCGCTCTCGACGATCTTGACGACGACGCAGTAACTGATGGGGGTGTCGTCGTCGGGTTTCTCGATGAAGCCTGGCCTCGTCCAACAGACAACAGCCGGCGGCTGTGGAGCTTCGGCCGACCAACCTTGAGAAAAGAGACGCCGACAGAGAACTTTGACGATGTAGTCTTCGGATTTTACGCGCTGAACGGAACCAGTGTTGTCTCGTGTAAAGACGATCTGAGCAAGGAATCTGTGGGCGATTTTTTCCCTCAAGATACGTGAGAAGAACTCAGATCAGCCGATCATACTCGTCTGTGACAACTTTTCATCTCACTTTGCCGAGTATGTCGATAAAATAGTAAATGAACAGGATCTACACAGAGTAGCACTGCCGCGGTATTCGCCAGATCTCAACCCGATCGAACAGATCTGGAAAAGCGTAAAACGCGATCTCTCACCGCTTGACGCGTCAGATCTTGAAACGTATCGAGAACTGGTCTGTTCGATCTTTCACGACTACGCCGATCGGATAAGCTTCGCAAAGTCATGGATTGATCGCTTCTTATCTATTCAAAAGTTATGACTATCACTA
>NZ_SGUC01000079.1 GCF_005435165.1 Halorubrum sp. GN11_10-6_MGM
GAGCGTGTCATAGAATCCATCTCATAGCTTCTCACAGCCCGGTAGGTTTCCGCGCTCGTAGTTGGTGATGGCAATAACGAGCCGTAGGCACAGCGCAACGAACACTTCTGTTCGTGCGTGGACGCGGCCTCGGGCGCGGACGTGCCCGAGGCCGCAGTCCTTGACTGCGTCGTTGGTTCGTTCAACTCCTGTCCGGTTGGTGTACGTCTCGTCTAACGTTGATTGCTTCAGCTGGACATCCTCGCTGTATTCTTCGATGTGATCTTCGACCCTGTATTCGATGTCTAGTGGGTCGTCAGCGTTTCGCGGATTGTACGGAGCGACTGGCACGACCCCTGCGGCCAGCAGGTGGTCGTGCCAGTCGAGGATGTCGTACGCGCTGTCTCCAAGCATCCACGTTGGTGTATCGACGGCGAGCGCGTCACGTGTGACGCGCATCGCCGTCTCCTGACCGGCTTGTTTAGTTTGTGTGAATTCCGCTGCTATCGGGATCTTTGAGCCGGTTGAGACGATTGTACAGCCGAAGCCGTAGTAGTGCTCTTCGGCTGTAGGGTTGTAGTTCCACGAGGCAGCGTCGTTGTATTGGATCGCTTCGACGTGAGTCGAATCGATAGAGTACGTAGAGTCGAGCAGGCCGCGAGCGGCGGCCTGCTCGACGAGCCTGTCGAAGATATCGTCAACAACGTGTTCGAGATCGGTGAGAAAGCGATCAATCGTATCTCTTGATGGCGGTTTGTCGAGTCCGCAGTAGTACCAGACGAGGCTGTGGCGGAGCTCTCGTGTAACTGGACGTGTGCCGTAGACGTTCTCGTAGTAGCAGTGGAGAAAGCCGCGAAAGAGATCTGGTGGCTGATGGACTCGTGTTCGCCCCCGCTTCGAGGGGGCGAACACGTCGTACTCTCTGAGAAACTGGAACTCAAGGTATTCAAACAGCGGTACTGTTTCGGTAGCCGCCGCATTCAAGAAGTCGTCTACCGAAGCCACATTTTGCAGGGTTGCGCTGGTGTTGGACACACTTTCCGCACCCTGCCGCTTCGTACGTGACGCTTTCTATGACACGCTC
>NZ_SGUC01000007.1 GCF_005435165.1 Halorubrum sp. GN11_10-6_MGM
GCCCCGCACAGCCCCGCACCTCACGCCTCCCCAGCCTCGTCGGTCGCCGTCGCTTCGCTCGGCGACCGACTCCCTCGCGCGTGCTCCTCGCGCCCGCTGGGCGCTCGGAGGCACGCGCCACCGCAGTTTTATTTATAATCAAACGCTCCCGTATCCGCGTCGGTCGCACCTACGCTCTCGGCAGGTCGATCTCGTCGCCGTCGGCGTACACTGTGGGGTCTCGGATGATGCCGTCGAGGTGGAGCGGCGCGTCGGTCTCGCCGCCGATGCCAGCGTCGTCGCCGATCGCGATGTGGACCGTGCCGCCCGCCTTCTCGTCTAAGAGGACCGAGCCGACCAGTTCCTCGACGCCGACGTTGGTCCCGATGCCGAGTTCGGCGAGGTTGTACGCGGCGTCGCCGACCGCCTCGGCGGCCGCCTCGACGTCGGCGCGGATCGCCTCGTCGTCTATCTCGGTCACGAACCCGTCCTCGACCTCGAAGGCGAGCGTCTGTCCCTCGTCGAGCAGGCCGTGGGGCATCATCGTCCCGTCGACGACGAAGGTCCCGGTCGCTGTCTCGGGCGCGACGAACACCTCGCCGGCGGGGAGGTTCGAGAAGTCGCCGGGCTCGCGGACCATCCCGGTGTCGGCGAGCCACTCGCGCTTGCCGATCCCGAACGTGATGTCGGTGCCTGCCGGCGCGGTGACCCTGACCTCTTCGGCGTCGGCCACCTGGTCGAGCACGTCGTCGCAGGCGGCGTCGATCGCGGCGTAGTCGGCGTCGAGGCCGGTCGTGAACACCTCCTCCGTGATCCCCGGGAGGGTCGCGCCGCGCGCGCCGGCGTCGCAGGCCGCGCCCCGGGCGCGGGTGTGGCTCAGGCTCTTCGTCGTCGGCGCGAGGAAGGCGTCGGCCTCCCGCATCGCGGCCGCGACCGGCGCCGGCGGTTCCGTCCCGTGCTGGTCCGCGGGCGGGTATCGCAGTATCGTCGCGTCGTCGGTGACCGCGCTCGCGGCCGCGTACAGCGCCTCGCCGACGGCAACGCGCTCGTCGTCGGTGACGACGACGACGGACTCGTCGGGGGCGACGTTCAGGCACTGTTCGACCGCGGTCGACGCGGCGTCGGAGAGGTCGGCGACCATGTGCGACTCTCCGCCCGGCCGGGCGTTAGGCCTTGCCATCGCTGTTTTAACCCTATTCCGTAATTGAATTATTTACGTCCGGTGTCGCTCGCCGTCGAATTAACGGATCGATTACTCGTGGGGTAGTTAATTTCGTTTTGCGTTGCTCGAAAAGATTATACCAGTCCCCGAGCGACAGGGACGTATGACACGCGTGGGCGTCAACGGCTACGGTACGATCGGCAAGCGGGTCGCGGACGCCGTCGCGGCCCAGCCCGACATGGAGCTCGTCGGCGTGACGAAGGCGTCGCCGGACTACGGCGTCGAGGCCGCGGCTCGCCGGGGCTACGACCTGTACGCGGCGGTCGAGGACCGCACCGACGAGTTCGCGGCCGCGGGGGTAGAGCTCGCGGGCGCCCTCGGCGACCTGCTCGACGCGGTCGACGTGATCGTCGACTGCGCCCCGTCCGGCGTCGGCGAGCGCAACGCACCGGTCTACGAGGCCCACGACACGCCGGCGATCTTTCAGGGCGGGGAGGACGCCGCCGTCGCCGATGCCTCGTTCAACGCGCGCGCCCGGTTCGAGGCGGCCCAGGGTGCCGACTCCGTCCGCGTCGTCTCGTGTAACACGACCGCACTCTCCCGGCTGCTCGCCCCCCTCGACGAGGCGTACGGCGTCGAGAAGGCGCGCGTCACGCTCGTGCGCCGCGGCGGCGACCCGAACGAGACCGACCGCGGCCCGATAAACGACATCGTCCCCGACCCGGCGACGGTCCCCTCCCACCACGGCCCGGACGTCAACGAGATCCTCCCCGACATCACGGTCGACACCGCGGCGCTGAAGGCCCCCGTGACGGCGATGCACACACACAGCGTCAACGTCACCCTGGAGACCGAGCCGGACCCGGCGGCCGTCCGCGACCTGCTCGCCGACGAGAGCCGGATCTTCCTCGTCCCGGAAGCCGCCGGTATCGACGGTGCGGGCGCACTCAAGGAGTACGCGGCCGACGCGGGGCGCTCCCGCGGCGACCTCTGGGAGAACTGCGTCTGGGAGGAGTCGATAAGCGTCACGGGCCGAGACCTCTACCTCTTCCAGAACGTCCACCAAGAGGCGGACGTCGTCCCCGAGAACGTCGACGCGATCCGCGCGATGACGACCGACGCCGATCCGGCGGAGTCGATAGCGCGCACGAACGAGACGCTCGGCGTCGGCCTCGACAGCCGGCTCGCCGACGGCGACCTCACTCGCGCGGAACTGCCGGCAGACGACTGACGACCTCGCCGCCGCCGTCGTTCCGAACCGTTCTACCGTCCGTCGACGGCGGTCACTCGCTCGGTCGCGTGACGAGGAACGTCCGTCCGCCCCGGCGTTCGAGGTGGACCTCGCTGCCGTCGACGCGGTTCGCCCGAATCCGGTCCGGGAGGCGCTCGGTTCGACAGTCGGTGACGTCCACGCGCGTCGGCGTCGCGTACCGCGGCCGGTCGACGGTGACTGCGCTCATACACGGTTCTCCGGACGGAACGCCCCTATAAGCGAGCCATCCGCGGAGTGAAAGTGAAAGTAGACGGGTCCGAGTCGCTCTCGGCCGATTCGGGTCACCGCCGTCGTCGTCCGGGTCGCCGGGCTACCGCCGGAGGCCGGTCGCCTCGTCGTCCTCGACGAACCGCACGGTGAAGTAGTCGTAGCCGCCGTAGGCGGCGTCGAGCGCGCCCATCCACCAGTTCCACCGCTCGACCAGCGAGGAGTCGTCCGGGGCGTCCTCCAGGTGACCGATCACCCCCGTCACGGTCAGTCCGTGGCCGCGGTCCTCGGAGGGGCGGCCGGAGTCGACGAGGTCGCGGGCCGCCCGCGAGACCGCGCGCCGCTCGGCCTCGGTCCCGCCGAACTCGGCTTCGAGCGCGCGTTCGAGGCGCTGTCTGTCCATGGACGTGCTAGGCGCCGCGGGTATATGAGTCGCGTGATAGGGGGTGTCACATCCGGTGTCGCCGACGCGGCCCGGGCGTTCTGTTCTCCCCGCCGGGCGCGCGACCGACTCACAGCCGCGCGGCGAGCGCCAGAAAGAGGAACGAAAACGGCGCCGAGAGCAGCGCCAGCGCCAGTCCGCCCGCCCCCTCGCCGGCCGCGACGGCCATCAGCAGCCCGACGACAAGCGAGGACGACCCGAGCACGGCGAGGGTGAGCCGCTCCGGGACGCTCGCGCGGTCCGGCCCGTCGCTCTCGGCGAGCACCGCGTCGAGCGTCGATTCGACCTCGTCGGCGCGGTCGTTCGGGACGAACAGCCACGGCGTCGACCGGTACCACGCGTTGCCGCGGTAGGCGAGCAGGAAGACGGTCGTCCACGGGAGGTCGATCCGCCGCGTCCGGACGACCGACCCGAGGTCGTCGCTGCGCGTCCGGTCGTAGAGCGGATACGTCCGCTCGACGGTCGCCGTCGCCGGATCGAGTCGAACGGTGCCGCCCTCGGACTGCGAGACCGCCGGAACGAACCAGACCAGCCAGAACAGCGGCCACAGCGACGTGAGAAAGTCGGCGGGGACGACGAGGAAGGGCACGGCCGCGGCGACCGCACCCGCGACGGTCCAGCCCGGGCGCAGCGACGCCACCCCGTCGCGCAGTCGCTCGACCGACCAGCGTCCGGCCGTCGACTGGTGATACACCGCGTACAGCGTCGGCACGAGGGCCACGAGGACCGCGGCGAGGACCACCACGCCGAGCGCGACCGTCCCGCCGTCCACGCTCGGGAGGGTACCGCTCCCGCGGACCGCGTCCGTCACCAACGCGACCCCCATGGCACCGAAGACGACGGCGACGCCACCGAGGATCGTCACCGTCGCGCCCGTCCCGAGCGACCTGAGCCGGTCGTATCGCACCGGTCCCCATTCGACGGCGCGGCTCTCGTCGTCGCGGGCCGGCCCGTCGCTCTCGACGGTCGCATCATCGACGGTCGCATCATCGACGGTCGCGTCGTCGACGGTCGCGCCGTCAACGGCGTCGCCGGCGGTCCCGCTCTCGGAGGGCATACCGGCCCGTTACCGTCGTTTCGGCATAAACGTGCGGGCGGGTCGCCGTCGCGGTGTCCGGGCCGCTACGCGCCCGACCCGTCGGCCTCCCTGTCCGCTTCGGGCGGCTCCGCGGGCTCGACGCTCCCGAGCCGGAGCGCGTTCCCGGTGACGCCGAGGCTCATCCCCATGTCGCCGACGACGACGGCCATCGCGACGCTCACGTAGCCGAGCGGAGCGCCCGCGGCGAGCAGCGCCTTCACGGCGAGCGAGGCGCCGATGTTCGTCCGGATCGTCGAACTCGCGCGCGAGGAGAGGTCCACGACGTAGGGGAGCCGCGTCAGGTCGTCGGCCATCAGCGCCACGTCCGCGGTCTCGATGGCGGTGTCGGCCCCGGCGGCGCCCATCGCGATCCCCACGTCCGCGGCCGCGAGCGCGGGGGCGTCGTTGATCCCGTCGCCGACCATCGCGACGCCGCCCTCCGTCTCGTCGCTCAGCTCGCGCACCGCGTCGACCTTCTCCTCCGGAAGCAGTTCCGCGCGCACCTCGTCGACGCCGACCGACTCGCCGATCGCCCGCGCGGTGCGCTCGTTGTCGCCCGTGAGCATCGCGACGCGGTCGATCCCGAGATCGTGGAGCCGGTCGACGACCCACGCGGCCTCCGGCCTGACCGTGTCCGCGACGGCGATGACGCCCTCCAGTTCCGTTTCGGTCCCGACGAGGACGACCGTCTTCCCCTCGCTCTGGAGCCGGGGGATCGTCTCGCTCGTCAGGTCGAGGTACTCGCCGTGGTCGCAGGACTCGGGGTCGGCGACGGCAGTCGAACCGCCGGCGGTGCTCGCCCCGCGCACCGTCCCGCCGTCAGAGCGGACGTGGGCGTGGCTCAGGTCGAAGCCGAGCTCCTCGAACAGCGAGGGCTTGCCGGCGTAGTGGGTCTCGCCGTCGAGGTCCGCGCGGACGCCCTCGCCCGCGAGCGCCTCGAAGTCGGCGACGTCGACGCCGTCGGTCGCCCCTTCGGCGCCGTCTGGCCTCCCGGCGCCGGTCTCTTCGCCCCGCGCCACGATCGCCGCCGCGACCGGGTGTTCGCTCCGGCGTTCGAGGGCGGTCGCGCACGCGAGCACGTCGTCCGCGTCGCGGCCGCCGAGGGGGACCACGTCGGTCACCGACAGCTCGCCGCGCGTGAGCGTCCCCGTCTTGTCGAGCGCGACGGTGTCGACGTCGCCCGCCGCCTCTAGGTGTTCGCCGCCCTTGATCAGGACGCCGTTGCGGGCGGCCGCCGTCACCCCGGAGACGACGCTGACGGGCGTCGAGATGACGAACGCGCACGGACACGCGACGACGAGCAGCGTGAGTCCGCGGACGAACCACGTCTCCGCGCCGCCGCCGACGAGGATCGGCCCGAGCGCCGCCGTGGCGACCGCGCCGACCACGACGATCGGGGTGTAGACGCTCGCGAAGCGGTCGACGAACCGCTCGGCGCGCGTCTCCTCGCCGTTCGCGGCCTCGACGAGCTCGACGACGCGCGCGATCGTCGACTCCTCGGCGGGGGCGGTCGCCTCGATCTCCAGATATCCCTCCTCGTTGATCGAGCCGGCGTACACCTCGTCGCCGGGCGCCTTCTCGGCGGGGACGGACTCGCCGGTGATCGGGGACTCGTCGACCGCGCCGGAGCCCTCGCGGACGACGCCGTCGAGGGGGACGCGCTCGCCGGGGCGCACCGCCAGCCGCTCGCCGGCCGCGACCGCCTCGGCGGGGACCGTCTCCTCCGCGCCGTCGCGGATCACGACCGCCTCGTCGGGCGACAGCTCCACCAGCTCGCGGAGGGACGTGCGCGCCCGGTCGATGGAGTAGCGTTCGAGCAGCTCGGCGACCGAGAACAGCACCGCGAGCGTCGCCGCCTCGAACGGGAGGTCGACGAGCAGCGCCGCGACGACGCCGACGCTCATCAGCAGGTCGATGTCGAGGCTCAGCCCGCGCAGCGAGTAGAAGCCGTTCCGGAGGATCGGCGGCCCGGCGGCCGCGACCGCGAGCAGGTACGCGACGGACGCGCCGGTGACGGCCCACGGGCCGAGGAAGCCGACGCCCTCGACAGTTGCGAACGTCGGGTCGAGGCCGGGAAGCAGCCACTCTAGGACGAGCCCGACCGCGAGGAAGACGCCGCCGACCGCGGTCGCGATCGCTCGCGGGCTCGTGAACAGGTCGTCGGCGACGCCGTCGGACTCCGCGTCGGCGACCGCGTAGCCGGCGCCCTCGACCGCGGCCGTCAGCGCCTCGACGTCGGTCCGGTCCGGGTCGTACGTGACGACGACGACGCCAGTTGTCGGTCGGGTGTCCACCGACAGGACGCCCTCGCGGTCGAGCGCGCCCTCGACCTTCCCGGCGCACGACGAGCAGTCCATCTCCGGCACCGCGAGCCGGAGCCGCGCGCCGTCGGCGTCCGCGCTCGGCCCGTCGCTAGGAGGGACAGTCGCCCCGCGGCCGGGGCCGTCCGATTCGTGTGAGTCGCTCATTGGATGCCTCTATCCGCCACACAGTTATTAATCCAACTGCCATTCTCACGGCCCGATTTATAAGATATTATTAAAAATAAACTCTAGAATACTAAAACACCCGCGAGTATTTACCCCTCGGTCGGCTACCCCGGCGCATGACTGATTGGCGCGCGGTCGGCTACGGATTCGTCGTGATGCTGATCGCCGGGCTGTTGGCGACGTTCGTCCCGGTCGTCGGTCACGTCGGCGCCGGGCTCATCGGCGGGTTCGTCGCGGGCTACGTCGCCGGCGGCGGGCTCTTCTCCGGCTTCTGGCACGGCCTGCTGGCGGGGTCGGTGAGCGGCGTCGTCGTCACGCTGCTGCTCGCCGCGTTCGGCGGGCTCGTCGGCTTGGCCGGCGGCCCGCTCGGGAGCCTGCTCGGCGGCGCCGGAGTGCTGGTCGTCGGGCTGTTCCTGACGCTCCTGTTCGCGGTCGACTCGGCGCTCGCGGGCGCGGTCGGCGGCGTTCTGGGGGAGTAAACGCGTTTTTCTGGAATGTCGGCAGTGAGAGAGTCGAAAGCGGGAGCCTTGTCACTGGCGCGCGCCTCCGAGTGGCCGCCGAAGGCGGCCGCGAGGAGCGCCGCGCGAGGGAGTCGCTCACTCGGAGCGAAGCGGAGAGTGAGCGACGAGGTTGGGGAGGTGTGAGGTGCGGTTGCTGTGCGGGGTGGGACTCAAAGGGGCAGTCGGCTCCGGGAAGACGGCCGACGTAAGCACCGCAGCGAACGGAGTGAGCGAGGAGCGCAGCGAGGCCCTCGACCGGAGCCGACTGGGGCTTTGGAGGCGTTCACCGCTGATCCACCGGCAGCAGTTTATAACTGGCCGGGTGAGGGTTTTGAGAGATCCGTCACTACGGGGGCAGCAACGTTTTATAAAAGGATGACCGGAACGACACCGGAACTGCCAACTCCGCGAGCGGCTACTTTTTAAGCGCTCTCGACGGCGTCGAGGACCGCCTGGTAGTCCGGCTCGTTCGTCGGGTCGTCGGCGACCCAGTCGTAGACGATCTCGCCGTCGTCGTCGATCACGAACACCGCCCGGTTGGCGATGCCGTGGAGGCCGAGGTCGGCGATGTCCATCTCCAGCCCGTACGCGCGGATCGCGTCGCCGGCCATGTCGCTCACGAGGTCGAACTCGATCCCGTGCTCCTCGCGGAACGCGCCCTGCGAGAACGGCGAGTCGGCGCTGATCCCGAACAGCGTCGCGCCCGCGTCCTCGAACGCGTCGGCGCGCTCCTGAAACGCGATCATCTCGTTCGTACACGGCGGCGTGAACGCGCCGGGGAAGAAGGCTAACACGACCGGCCCCTCGCCGAGCTGCTCGTCGAGGTCGAACGGCTCGTGGTCGCTCGTCCCGACCGTCGCGGTGAACGTGGGTGCGGCGTCGCCTGTGGATACCATCGCAAATTGGTACGGCCGAATCATCCAAAAGGCTTGTCGCGACCCCGTTCGGTGCCGGTATCGATGCGGCGCGTCTCGGGCCGGGCGGCCCGAGAGCGGTCGGCGATCACTCCCGGTCGAGGTACTCCTGCTGGATCGCGACGATCTCGGAGGAGTCCTCGCAGTCGGCGTACCGCCGGAGCGGCTCGTCGTTGAGTTCGAGGAACGTCTCGCCCCACGTGAACTTCGCCAAAATCCGCTCGGCGTGGTCGCGCTCGCCGAGAATGGCCAGCGCGGCCGCGAACGCCTCGACCGTCGTGAGCTTCATCGGGCGCCCGAAGTTCACCGGGTTCGCGGCGACGAGGTACGGCAGCGCTCGGTGTTCGCCGGGCAGCGAGAACATCTTCTCGCCGGCCGACTCCCACGAGCAATCGAGCGCGACCAGCGCGTTCTCGCGGGCGATGTCGGCGTCCGCGGGCGAGAGCGCCCGCTCCGCGTGGGGGTTGAGCACGACCCCGTACGGCGTCGCGCGGTCCGAGCGGTGAAGCTCGGCGAGGTCGAACCGCGCGAGCTTCCGGGCCGTACACTTGTCGGGGTCGTCGTCGCCCTCGTACCGGACGTGGAGGTCCACACCCCGGGTTCGGCGGAGTCGCCTATAAGCCGTGCGGACGGGGGGAACAAAAAAAATGGGCGGAACCGCGGTCCGCCGCCCCTCACGGGGCGCGGGTCTGCGTCACGATCCGCTCGTCGTCGTCGCTGTCGGACGGAACGCGCGTCCGCGTTTCGATCGGGTCGGGGTCGATGTCCGTCAGTTGTTCACACATCGCAAGCTCCGGTCGCGTCTCGCCGCACAAAACCGTTCGGCTGAATGACTCGTTATCTCTGTTATCACCTAATACGCGTCCGATAGTTCGAGCGTTACGTCCGACATCGGACGATCGAACTCGTCTCTCTCGGCCGATCGCGGGTAGCACTCGTCGAGCTCCGTCACACACGTCTCCCCGGATACCGTCAAGCCGGCCCGGTACCGGCGGGGTTTTTCCTCGTCGCCGCGCAGGTCGGTGTATGGAGCTGTTCGCGGTTCCGGACCTCCCGGAGATCCGGGAGGGAGACGATCTGGCGGCCATGATCGACGAGCGCGTCGACCTCCGGCCGGACGACGTGGTCGTCGTCGCCAGCACGGTCGTCTCGAAGGCGGAGGGACGCGTCTACGACCTCGACGACTTCCCGGCGAGCCCGCGTGCGAGGGAGGTCGCCGACCGGCTCGCCGAGATCGCGGGCGAAGAGAAGGACCCGCGGTTCGCGCAGGCCGTCATCGAGGAGTCCACCGAGCTGATCACCGAGGCGCCGTTCCTCCTCACCGCGACCCGCTTCGGCCACGTCGGCGTCAACGCCGGCATCGACCGCTCGAACGTCCCCGACGGCGACCTGCTGCTGCTCCCGGAGCGCCCCTCCGAGAGCGCGGCGCGCATCCGCGAGGGCGTCGCCGCCGACCGCGTCGTCGTCAGCGACACCTGCGGCCGCCCGTTCCGCCACGGCCAGCGCGGGGTCGCGATCGGATGGGCCGGGCTGCCGGCCAGCCGCGACTGGCGCGGCGAACGCGACCGCGACGGCCGCGAGATGGGCGTCACCGTCCAGAACGTGATCGACGAACTCGCGGCGGCGGCGAACCTCGTCGCGGGCGAGGGCGACGGCGGCACCCCGGTCGTCGTCGTCCGCGACTGGGCGTTCGGCGACCACGAGGGCTCGGAGAGCCACTTCCGCGAGGTCGAAGGCGACTTCGTCCGGCAGGCGCTGCGCGACTGGGAGTACCGGCCGTAACCACGACTCACACCCACAATGCTCGGCATCGAACTCACCCCCGAACACGAGCTGTCCCGCCTCGTCGACCTCGGCGTCCGCGCCGAGGAGGCCGGCTACGACGCCGTCTACTCGACGTGTCACTACAACAACCGCGACCCGTGGGCGTTCCTCGCCCGGCTCGCGGCCGCCACGGAGTCGGTCCGACTCGGTCCGGGCGTCGCGAACCCCTACGAGACCCACCCCGTGACCCTCGCCTCGAAGGTCGCCACCCTCGACGAGGCCTCCGGGGGCCGCGCCGTGTTCGGGCTCGGCCCCGGCGACCCCTCGACGCTGTCGAACCTCGGACTGGAAGACGAGCGCGGGCTCCGCCCCGTGCTGGAGGCGTTCAAGACGGCCCAGAAGCTGTGGGCCGGCGAGCGCGTCGACCGCGAGGGGACCTTCGACGCCGCGGACGCCGGGCTCAACTACGAGCCGCCGCAGGGCGCGAACATCCCCGTTCACGTCGGCGGCGAGGGACCCCATATGTGCCGGATGGCCGCGAAGCACGCGGACGGACTGCTGTACAACGGCTCGCATCCCAAAGATCTCGCGTGGGCCCGCGAGCAGGTCGACGACGGTCTCGGGGACCGCCCCGACCATCGGGGCGAGTTCGACCTCATCGCCTACGCCGCCGTCTCCGTCGCCGAGGACGCGACCGCCGCCCGGGAGGCCGCCCGCCCGCCGGTCGCCTTTATCACTGCGGGCGCGGCCCCACCGGTCCTGAAGCGCCACGGGATCGACCGGGACGCGGCGACGGAGATCGGCGAGCGCGTCTCCGCCGGCGAGTTCTCCGCCGCCTTCGAGCGCGTGACGCCGGCGATGATCGACGCGTTCTGTATGGCCGGGACCCCCGAGGCCGTCCGCGAGCGCGCTGCCGCCGTCGCCGAGCACGCCGACGGGCTCGTCGTCGGCTCGCCGCTCGGCCCGGAGTTGGAGAGCGCCGTCGACCTCGCGAGCGAGGCGGTCGACGGGCTGTTCTGAGGCGTCTCGCCGCGAGACGCCCGAACCGATCGGCGTTCGCTCTCGGTCGGCGGATTCCCGCGCCGTGACAATCGAGAATCGAGCGTGATAACGCGGGCGGGAGGTTCATAACCCGTTCTCGTCGAAGTCCGCACATGTCCACGACACGACAACGCCGCCCGGGGGGACGCGGGCGGTACGAGGCCCTCCTGTGGCGGACGATGGACGGGCTCGGCGTCTCGGAGTCGATAGAGCGCAAGGTCGTCACGGCGGTCGGCATCCAGTTCCTCGTCACCGTCGGCATCTTCCTCACGCAGTTCCTCGTCTCGGGCACCGTCGCGTACGTCGTCTCCGGCGCCCTGTTCCTCGGCGCCATCGTCGCCATCTACAACACGCTGCTCATCGTCCGGCGCGACTTCGTCGCCCCGATACGGGCGCTGGAGCGCGAGGCGGAGGCGATCGCCGCCGGTGAGATAGACGGGGTGAACGGCGTCGACGCGGCCGACCGGTCGGAGCAGGAGGCCCCGGACGCCCTCGATCCGACCCAGCCGGACGAGGTCGGGAGTCTCGTCGGCGCGTTCGGCGAGGTCCACGGCTACCTCACCACCGTCTCCGCGCAGGCGGAGGCGCTCGCGGCGCAGGAGTTCGACGACCCGGCGCTCGACGAGGAGGTCCCCGGCTCCTTCGGCGAGTCGCTCGACGAGATGGCCGAGAACCTCGCCGCCTACACGGCCGAGCTGGAGGCGCTCGTCGACGCCTTCGGCGACGCCGCGGCGCGCGCGCAGGACGGCGACCTCACGGCGACCATCGACGCGGACGCGCTGGCGACTGACGAGGACCGGTACGCCGAGCTCGTCGACAACTACAACCGGCTCGTGGCGACGCTCGGCGAGACGCTCGCGGACGTCGGCGCGTTCACCGCAGACGTGGCCGGCACCGCGGACGACGTGCGCGCGAGCATGGACGAGGTCGACGACGCGAGCGGCGAGGTCGCCGGCTCGGTCCAAGAGATCTCCGACGGCGCGGCCGCGCAGACCGACGAGCTGGAGGCGATCGCCGGCGAGATGAACACGCTGTCGGCGACCGTCGAGGAGATCGCGGCGAGCGCGGACGACGCGGCCGAGACCGCCCGCGACGCGGCCGAGCGCGGCCGGTCCGGTCGCGAGGAGGCCGCCGAGGCGATCGCGGAGCTAGAGGCGCTGGAGACGAGAATCGGCGAGACGGCGGCCGCGGTCACCGACCTCGCGGAGCGGGTCGGCGAGATCGACGAGATCGCGGCCGTGATCGACGAGATCGCGGAGGAGACGAACCTGCTCGCGCTGAACGCCTCCATCGAGGCCGCTCGCGCCGACGGCTCGGGTGACGGGTTCGCGGTCGTCGCCGACGAGGTGAAGTCGCTCGCGGAGGAGACCCGCGAGTCGGCGGCGGAGATCTCGGGGCGCATCGAGGCGGTCCAAGAGGCCTCGGCGGAGACCGCCGCCGACGCCGAGGCGATGGAGACACAGGTCGCCGAGGGCGTCGAGACGATCGAGTCGACGCTGCGGGAGTTCGAGGGGGTCGTCGAGGACGTGACGACGGTCGACGAGACCGTCCAGGAGATCAGCGACGCGACCGACGACCAGGCGCGCACGACGCAGGAGGTCGTCGACATGGTCGACGGAGTCGCGTCCGTGAGCGGACAGACGGCGACCGAGGCCGAGACCGTCGCGGCCGCGGCCGAGGAACAGACCGCGACCGTCTCCGAGGTGACGAGACAGGTTCACACCCTCTCGGACCAGTCCGACGAGCTGCTCGCGCGGCTGAACGAGTTCGAGGTGCCGGACGGGGCGGACGACGCCGCGAGTACCCCCCGCGGTCCGGGGAACGGCCCGGAGCAGCGGTCGGTGGCCGACGACGACTGAAAATCCGGGCCGTCGACCCCCCTCTCCGCGTTACTCCGACCGACCGCGACCGCCGAGCGACGGGAGCGTCACGCCGATCTCGCCGAGCAGCGCGCCGACCGCGCCGTACCCCAGCACGGCGACGGCGCTGATGAGTAGCACCTGTCCGACGACGACGAGCAGCGCGGACAGCGGATCGCCCGCGCCGAGGATCAGGTCGTTCAGGAAGATATCGACGAATCGGCCGACGTCGCCGACCAGTCGGGAGACGAAGTCGATGAGCGCGATCATGGACGGCGTTTGGACCGGGGGGTACTTGGGTGTTGAGTTCGCGGCGGGACCTCGACGGTCGCGCGACTACGCGTCCGAACCCGACGTCGTCGGCTCCGCCCCCGCCGCCGTCGACTCCGCCTCGTCGGCGCGCGCGTACCGGAGCGCCCAGCCGATCAGGACGCCCTGAAACGGCAGTCGGATCAACGCCGCGAGCCGCGCCGGCCCGACGAGTCGGTCGGGGACGAGGTCGTTCAGCGTGTCGCTCCGGGCGAGGTGGACGTTCGCCGGGAACACCGCGACGAGGAGCGCGACGATCCCCCACGCCGAGGCGCGTCGCGTCCGCGGGATCGCGACGCCGATCCCGAGGACGATTTCGGCGATTCCGGAGAGGTAGACGAGGCCGACAGGGTTGGGAAACGCGGGCGGGATCGCCTCGGCGAAGCGCTTCGGGATCAGGAAGTGCGCGATCCCGGCGACGACGTACGTCGCGCCCATCAGCGGCGCGAGCGATCGGCCGGTCCCCGTTCGGTCGGTCTCCGCTCGGTCGATCCCCGTTCGATCGGGCTCCGATCGGTCACTCTCCGTCATATCCAGTCACACGGACGGGAGGGGTATCAGTCCTCGGCGCGGCGCTCGGCCCGGGTTCCGGGAACCGAACGCCTTAGGGACGACCGAACCCAACCAAGGCGTAATGAACACGTTGTTCTGGGTGCTGACGGGGGTCCTCGCCTACTCCGCGGTCGCGATGTGGCTGCGGAACGAGGGGATCCTCCCGGACGCGTTCAGGGTCTCCGGGCCTGTGTTGACCCTCCGGACGCTCCGCGGGCGCGCCTTCCTCGGCCGACTCGCGGCGCCGAAGCGGTTCTGGCGCGCGGTCGCCAACCTCGGGCTCGGCGGGGCGTTGGTGGCGATGGTGGCGTCGTTCGCGCTCATCCTCTCGTCGGCGATGTCGGCGTTCACGAACGCGCAGCCCTCCGCGATCCAGCAGCCGCAGAACTTCCTCATCATCCCGGGTGTCAACGACTTCCTCCCGCTGTCGGTCGCCCCCGAGATCGTCGCCGGGCTCGCGGTGGCGATGGTGGTCCACGAGGGCGCGCACGGCCTCCTCTGCCGGGTCGAGGACATCGACATCGAGTCGATGGGGCTCGTCTTCTTCGCGCTGCTCCCGGTCGGCGCGTTCGTCGAGCCGGACGAGGAGGCGACCCAAGCGGCCTCCCGCGGCGCCCGCGCCCGGATGTTCGCGGCCGGCGTCACGGCGAACACGGTGCTGACGATCGTCGTCTTCGCGCTCCTCTTCGGCCCCGTCGTCGGCGCCATCTCGCCCGCCGCGGGCTACGCGGTCGGCGAGGTGAACCCCGGCTCCCCGGCGGCCGCGGCCGACATCTCGCAGGGCGACCGGATCGTGGAGGTGGCCGGGACGCCGATCGAGACCGCCGGCGAGTTCGAGTCGGCGATCGCCGACGCCGGGGGCTCGGTCGCGCTCACCGTCGACGACGGCGACGCGCGGGAGACGATGACGGTCGACCGCGAGCTACAGGTGATCGGCTCCGCCGGCGGCAACCCCCTCGGGGTGACGATCGGGGAGCGGCCGGTGACGGTCGCCGCCGTGAACGGCGAGCCCGTCGCGACCGAGTCAGACTTCTTCGACGCGGTCGGCGGCGACGAGCGCGCGACGCTGACGGTGACGGGCAACGCGAGCGTCATCGACCAGGTCCGCGACGCACCAGGCGCCGAGAACGCCTCGGGCGTCGAGACGGCGGACGGCGAAGTGGCGGTCACCGTCCCCGACGTGCCGGTCGGTGCGTACGTCGTCGGCGTTCAGGAAGACGGCCCGATACACGCCGAGGGCGCCGCCCTCGGCGAGCCGCTGACGATCGTCTCGGTCGACGGCGAGCGCGTCGTCGACAACGGGGCGCTCTCGGCGGTCCTCGGCGATCGCGACCCGGGCGAGACCGTCCCCGTCACCGTCTACGACGCGGACGGCGAGCGCACCACCTACGACGTGGAGCTCGACCCCCACCCGAACCGCGACGGCGGGTTCATCGGCGTCAGCGTCTTCCCCGGGACGAGCGGGCTCGCGCTCGACGACGTCGGTATCACCGAGTACCCCGCGGGCGCGTACCTCGAACTCCTCGGCGGCGACGGCGGCGAGGCGACGGGCGACGGGACCCCGTTCGGCGGCGTCACCGAGTCGCCGCTCGGGCTCGTCTTCGTCGCGCTCATCCTCCCGCTCGGCAGCCTGTTCGGGCTCCCGTTCAACTTCGCGGGGTTCACCGGCGGCCTGACCAACTTCTTCGTCGTCGAGGGGCCGCTGGCGGCGCTCGGCGGCGGCGTCTTCCTGCTGGCGAACCTCCTCTTCTGGTCGGGGTGGATCAACATCCAGCTGGCGCTTTTCAACTGCCTCCCGGCGTTCCCGCTCGACGGCGGCCGCATCCTCCGGATGGTCGCCGAGGCGGTCATCAGCCGGGTCCCGATCAGCGACAGACACGCCGCGGTGCGGACGATCACGGTGTCGTCCGGGCTGGTGATGCTGGCCGGCCTGATCGCGATGATCTTCGGCAACCAGATCCTCACCGCGCTCGGGCTGATCTGAGGGAAACGCGTTTCCCCGGCGGACGCGACGGCTCCGTATGACGCACTCGCGGACGGTCGAGCTGGAGGGCCACATCATCGACAGCGGCACGATGCAGCGCTGCTTCGGCGCGGTGATGGATCTTGGAGGTTCGTTCGACGTCGAGCGGTTCGACGTCGGGAAACACGAGACCGAGGAGTCGTACTGCCGGCTGACCGTCACCGCCGACGACCCCGAGACGCTCCGGGCGATCCTCCACGAGCTCCACCAGAACGGCGCGGTGTTGGAGAGCCCGTCAGAAGTGGAACTCGTCGCGGCGCCCGCGGACAGGGTGGTGCCGCCGAACTTCTACTCGACGACGAACCATCCGACCGAGGTGTTGTACGACGGCGAGTGGATCGACGTCGAGCGGATCGAGATGGACTGCGCGCTGGTGGTGGAGCCCGACGGCGGCGAGGGCGACGACGGGCCCCGCGCCTACACCAAGACCCTCAACGCCGTCGAGGAGGGCGACCTGATCGCCACCGATCAGTCCGGTATTCGGGTGAACCCGCCCGAGCGCCCGCGGAGCGGCGGCGGCGCGTTCGGGTTCATGCAGGGCGGCGTCTCCGCCGAGCGCCCCTCCGAGTCGACGATCCGCGAGGTCGCCGACGAGCTGCGCGCGGTGAAGGCGGACGGCGGCGACGTGATGGTCGTCGCCGGGCCGGCCGTGATCCACTCGGGCGCCGGCGACGCGCTCGCCGAGCTGGTCGCCGCGGGCTACGTCGACGCGCTCTCGGCGGGCAACGGGTTCGCCACGCACGACCTGGAGCGCTCCATCTACGGCACGTCGCTCGGGATGAACGTGGAGACGCTCGAACACCCGCGGAAGGGGCACAAACACCACATCTGGACGATCTCGGAGATCATCCGCGCGGGCGGGATCGAGGCCGCTGTCGAGGAGGGGGACCGTCACGGAGGGAGTGATGTACGAGTGCGTCGAAAACGACGTGAACACCGTCCTCGCGGGGTCGATCCGCGACGACGGCCCGCTCCCGGACACGATCACCGACGCGGTGGAAGCGCAGGACGCGATCCGCGAGCAGGCCCACGACGCGGACATCGTCCTCATGCTCGCCACGCTGCTCCACTCGGTCGCCGTCGGGAACTGCCTCCCCTCGACGACGAAGACGGTCTGCGTCGACATCAACCCCGCAACCGTCACGCAGCTGCTCGACCGCGGCTCGGCGCAGGCGGTCGGGATGGTCACCGACATCGGAACCTTCGTGCCGACGCTCGCGGAGTTCGTGGTAGAGGACGATTCATGACAGTCGACATCCGACCATACGACCGCGAGCGCGACGCGGACGGCCTGTACGACCTGAAGCTCGCCTTCGAGCGCGGCCTCGGCGAGAACACCGGGGGCGACGGGAAGGCGGCGACCTACGAGGGGAAACTCACCGACGCGTACCGAGAGCGCTGGCTCGACTGGGTGGACCGGTGCGTCGCCGACGATCCGCGGTGCGTGACCGTCGCGGTCGGGGAGACCGAAGGCTCCGAGAGCGAGGTTGTCGGCTACGTCTTCGTCCTCCCCGAGCGCACCGCGATGATCTGGGACGCGGCGGTGCTGAACGAACTGTACGTCGCGCCCAAGCATCGGGGGACCGGCGTCGCCGACGACCTGATGGACGCGGCGCTCTCGCTCGCGGCCGACCAGGACCTCCCGATCGACCGACTGGTGTTGGACGTCGACGCCGAGAACGAGCGCGCGAGGGCGTTCTACGATCGCCACGGCTTCGCGCCGTGGGGCGAGATGGTGGCGCGGACGCTGGACGACGCCTGAACCGGCTGTCGCCCGCGAACCGGTCCGACGAGCCGGCCCCAGGAAGCCGTCCCGCGAACCGGTCCGACGAACCGCCCCCAACAGGCCCGACTCCCGAAGCTACAAGCCCGTTCGACCGCTCTCGACGGCCGTGATACAGATCGGGATCGTCGGCTGCGGCGTCATCGGGAACCGACTCGCGGCCGCGATAGACGACCACGAGCGGTACGAGCTGGCGGCCGCCTGCGACCTCGACGCGGACCGCGCCGCCTCGCTCGCGGCCGACCACGGCACCGAGCGCACCGCGACGACGACGGACCACACGGACCTCGTCGAGACCGACGGCCTCGACGCCGTCTACGTCGGCGTGCCCCCGCTCGCGCACCGCGAGGTGGTCGCCGACGCGCTCGCCGCCGACAAGCACGTGATCTGCGAGAAGCCCATCGCGGCGGACGCGGCCACCGGACGCGAGCTCGTCGCGCTCGCCGAGGGGACGGACCGCGTCACCGCGGTGAACCTCCCGTTCCGCTACACGCCCGGGTTCGTCCGGCTGCGGGAGGCGGTCGCCGCGGGCGAGATCGGCGAGCCGCGCCGGGTCGAGCTCCAGTTCCGGTTCCCGCAGTGGCCCCGCGAGTGGCAGGACGTAGCGTGGCTGGAGTCGCGCGAGCAGGGCGGCCCGCTCCGCGAGGTCGGGACCCACTTCCTGTTCGGGGTTCAGGAGCTGTTCGGCCCGGTCGAGGCCGTCTCGGCCGACGTCGGGTACTCCGGACCCGAGACCTACGAGGACGACGTCGTCGGCAGCTTCCGGGCCGACGGCGTCCGCGGCACGGTCGACCTGCTCTGCGACCACGAGGGCGAGGAGGAGAACAGCATCACCGTCGTCGGCGACGAGGCGTCGCTGTCGCTGACCCACTGGTACCGGCTCGTTCGGAACCGCGGTCGCGAGGACGCGGAGACCCTCGTCGACGAGCGCGGCGACACCGTGCGCGCGCTCCTGACCGAGTTCGCGGACGCGGTCGAGGGAGACGACGGCGACCTCGTCTCGTTCGCGGAAGCCGCGCGAGTCCAAGAAATCCTCGACGCGATCCACGCGTCCGACGGCGACCGCGTCCGGCCCGGAAGCGACGCCGACTGGGAGTGACCCGCTCGCGGAGTCGCGATCCGGGAACCGCCGACAGGAATTATGTGTCTCTCCCGGCTACCTCCGCGTATGAGCTACCTCGTTGCGACCGACGGCTCGACGGAGGGGGACGAGGCGGTCCGGTACGCGGCGCAGCAGGCGGTCGCGTTCTACGAGACGCTGGAGATCGCCCATGTGCTGACGCCGGACTCGGAACTCGTCGACGGGACGATCATCCTCCCGGGCGAGGAGGCCGCCGTGGAGGCCGGACAGGGCGTCCTAGACAGCGCCCGACAAATCGCCGAGGAGACGGTCGACGAGCCGATCACCGTCGAGACGCAGCTTCTCACTGGCCGGCCGGCCGACGCCATCACCGAGTACGCTGCCGAGGCGTCGGTCGACGCGATCTACGTCGGCCACCGCGGGCTCTCCGAGGAGCGCGAGCAGGTCGTCGGCAGCGTCGCGAAGAGCGTCGTCGACAAGGCGAACGTGCCCGTGACGGTGATTCGGTAGGTGTCAGACAGAGAAAACGACAAAACGACCTCAACGCGGCCGTTTTCTACGATTTCCCCCGGCGATCCGGCTGTCACAGGCGCCGGAAAGAACCGCCATTATCGGGCGTTCAAAGCGTCGTTGGGACGTACCGCGGGTGATGTCCGAAGACGTACTCGTCACCGCCGACTGGGTGGAATCGAACCTCGACGCGTTCCAGGACGACGACTCGGACCTCCGGCTCGTCGAGATCAACAACCCGACCGTCACCGACGAGTCGGAGTACACGCCGTACGAAGAGGGGCACATCCCCGGCGCCCTGAACTTCGAGTGGGACGAGGTCTTCACCGACGAGACGGAGCGCGACATCGTCTCGAAGGTGGACTTCGCGGCCCGAAACGGCGAGGGCGGTATCGACGCCGACACGACCGTCGTCGTGTACGGCGGCGGCCGCGTCCCGAACTGGTTCGCGCTGTTCGGCTACTGGATCTACAAGTACTACGGTCACGACGACGTCCGCGTGATCGACGGCGGGAAGGGGTACTGGGTCGAAAACGACTACCCGCTCTCGACCGAGGAGCCAGACTTCACGCCCCGCGAGTACGAGGCCCGCGGCCCCTTCGAGAGCGTCCGCGCCTACAAGGACGACATCGACAAGGCGATCGAGGAGGGGATCCCGATGGTCGACGTTCGCTCCCCCGAGGAGTTCTCCGGCGAGGTCATCGCCCCCGAGGGACTCAACGAGACGGCCCAGCGCGGCGGCCACATCCCCGGCGCGAGCAACGTCCCGATCGGCACCACGCTGAACGACGACGGCACGTTCAAGAGCGCCGACGAGCTCCGCGAACTGTACAGCGACGCCGGCGTCGACGGCGACGAGTCGACGATCACCTACTGCCGCGTCGGCGAGCGCTCGTCGATCGAGTGGTTCCTCCTGCACGAGCTGCTCGGCTACGACGACGTCCGGAACTACGACGGCTCGTGGACCGAGTGGGGGAACCTCGTCGGCGCGCCGATCGAGACGGGCGAGTAAGGGCGGTTCGAGGCCGCTGAGCGCAGCAGCGTTTTTTGACACGCGACTCGTTTGGGCGCCGTCTACCGACTACCGTCGCTCCCACAGCGTCTCGATACGGTCCTCCACGCGGTCGAACGCGAGGCGGACCACGTCTCAGTGGTCCGACGGCCGCTCGGCGTCCTCCGCGTCGGAGCGGTCGGCTGCCGGCGGCGGGTGGAAGTGTTCCCGCGAGTTGTGCGCGGTCGGGTGCCGATCCCGTCGACACTTCCACGCGGTATCACCGTGGTCCTCTTGGTAGCGAACGGCGAATCGTCGTTGCGGTACCAGCGAATCTCGAAGCGAGCGGCCACGGGTAGTACTCCCGAGACAACTCGACGCGCAGGTGTGCGTTCCCCGATTCGACCACCTCCGCCGACTCGACGGTGCGACTCCCGGAGCATCGAGCCCCTATCCGCCCCAACACTGACCGGTCTGTGGGTGCCGGACTCGCGCCGTCGTCTCTCGGCGCCATCGTCAGCCGTGTGACGACGCCGCGGAGCCGGCGGCCTTTCTCCGAGCGCGCTCGTGAAGGAGATCGAATACGTTACGCCGTTGTGTCGCGAGACGAGCTACCATGTCGCTCGCCCTCCAGTTCGGAACCGCACTCGGACTTCTCGTCGCGGCGCTGCCGACATACTGGGTCGCCGCCCGGCTCGCCCTCCGTACTTCAGCGCCGACCGTCTGGCTCCGCCGCCTGCTCGTCTCCCTCCTCCCCGTCGCCGGGGTCGCGTACCTCCTGTTCGGACTCGCCGGCGTCGGTTCGACCGCGCGACGGGCCCTCGCGGCGCCGCTCCTCGGCTCGTCGCCGCCGGCGGTGACGTCGGTCGCGGGCGACCTCGCGGCGCAGTTCGCGCTGTTCCTCTCGGCGGGGTGCGTGACGCTCGCCGCCTACGCGGTCACGGTCCCCGCGATCCGCGAGGCGCGGGACGTCGAGCTGTCGACGGCGACCGCCGTTCGCAGAGTCGCCCGGTTCGCGCTCGTCCTCGCGGTCATGCTGACGGCCGTGTTCGTCCCGTTCGAGCGGCTCGTACGAGGCGAGGACCTCGCGGCGGCGCCGGTGGCCGTCGTCCTGCTCGTGGCCGTCTTCTCGGTCGCGACGCCGGTCCTCATCCGCGTCGCCCGGTCGCATCGCGCACCCACCGCGGCGGAACGCGAGCGCCTCGAATCCCTCGGTGAACGCGTCGGTCTCGCCGCGGCCGACGTTCGCGTGCTGACCGACGCCGACGAGACCATCGAGATCCGGCTGCGCGGACTCCCGATGCGGCGGACCCTCTACGTCTCGACGTTCGCGCTCCGGCGGCTCGACGACGACGCGCTGGGCGCGCTCCTGGCCGTCAACGTCGGTATCGTCGCTCACCACTACCGGGCGGTCAAGCGCGGTCCGCTCTTCGGACTCGTCGTCCTCGGTACCGCGGCGCTCGCGTCGGATTCGACACTCGCGATCGGCGCGGTGCTCGCCCTCGCGCTGGCGGGTTGGCTGCCGACACTCTGGCTCGCGCGTCGGGCGATCCGGCGCGCGGACGACCACGCCGCCGAGCGGCTCGGCCCGGGTGCCGTCGCGGACGCGCTCGAACGCGTCGCGGCCGAGCAGAACCTCGACGTCCCGACCGGTGGACCCGGAACGGTCCTCAAGAGTCGGCCGCCGCTCGGGGAGAGAATCGACCGGTTGCGGGACCGCTCCGACTGATCGCCCGAATGGCCCCCGGGACCGTCCCCGGCTCGGCCGCCGAGTTCGGTGGCCGACAGAGCCTTGCCGCGACGCGCCGAACGGGAAACTGAGATGGCGTCGGCCGACCCGGACGCGCTCTCGACCGCGCCGAGCGCCGAGGCGGTCCGCGGGCTGGACGACGGGAGCCGACCGACGGGAACCGTCGTCTGGCACCGCGCCGACCTGCGGATCGCGGACAACCCCGCGGTCGCGGCGGCCGCGAGCGAGGCCGACCGGATCCTCCCGATTTTCGTCTTCGACCCGGGCTTCTACGGCGAGCGCGGCGCGGCCTGCGACGCGCGGATCGAATTCCTCCACGACTGCCTGCGCGACCTCGACCGCCAGTACCGCGACGTCGGCGGCGCGGGGCTGACGTTCGCCCACGGCGACCCCATCGACGTGCTGGAGCGGTTCGTCGACGCCGGCTGGGACGTCGTCGCGAGCGCGACGGCGACCGGTCGGTACGGGCGCCGTCGGGACGAGCGCGCCCGCGAGCGGTTGGGCGTCGAATTCGTCGCGGGCGACGGCCTCGTCCGCGACGCCGACCGCCCGCGCGAGGACTGGAGCGACCGCGTCGAGTCGTGGCTCGCCGCCGACCCGTTCGACTGGGACCCGCGGTCGGTCGCGGTCGAGCGCGTCGAGACCGGGGTCACGCCCGAGGGGATCGCCGACGCGTACGACGTTGAGCCGACGAAGACCCGCGTCCCGACCGGGGGACGCGAGGCGGCCCGCGAACGGCTCCGAGCGTTCACCGAGCGTATCGCCGACTACCCCGGCTCCATCTCCTCGCCGGTCGACGCCCGTGACGGGACGAGCGGGCTCTCGCCGTACCTGCGGTTCGGCTGCCTCTCGGTGCGCGAGGTCCACCGGCAGGTCGACGAGCGCGCCCCGGCCGGCCGCGGGAAGTCGATGTTCGTCTCGCGGCTGTTCTGGAACCGCCACTACGCGCAGAAGCTGCTCGACTGGCCGGGGTGGCTCGACCGGGCGGTGAACCCCGTCTACGAGGGGTTCAACCGCGACCGTCACGACCCCGATCTCGTCGCGGCGTGGAAGGACGGCGAGACCGGCTTCCCGATGGTCGACGCGAGCATGCGCTGCCTCCGCGAGACGGGGTGGCTCAACTTCCGGATGCGGGCGCTCTGCGCGAGTTTCTTCTTCCACGTCCTCCAGCAGCCGTGGCGGATCGGCGCCGATCACTTCTACGAACACCTGATCGACGGCGACCCCGCGATCAACTACACGCAGTGGCAGTCGCAGTGCGGGCTGGTCGGCCGCCCCGGACTGCGATTGTACAATCCCCGCAAGCAGGTCAGGGATCAGGACCCGGACGGGGAGTTCGTCACGCGGTGGGTGCCGGAGCTCGACCCGATCCCCGCCGCGCACCTCGACGCGCCCGAGAAGGCGCCGCTCGCGGTCCAACGCGAGGTCGGCGTCCGGATCGGCGAGGAGTACCCGTATCCGGTCGTCGACTACGAGGCGGCCCGCAGCGAGTTCCGGGAGCGGTACGGCGCGGTCCACGGCGCGGCCGCGGCTCGTCTCGGCGACGAGGCGATCGCGCGCCGGGCGTCGCTGTCCGGCGGTGTCGGCAGCGCACGGTCGATCGCCGCCGACCACGGCGACTCCGAAGCGGCGCGCGGGACGGCGACGGCGGGTCCCCGCAGACCGACCTCGACGAGTTCGGGTGACTCGGCGGCCCGGGTCGCCCCGCCTCGGGCCGTCGCCGCCGCGTGGAAAGCTTCATACGTTAGTGTGCCGTATTGTGAATTATGAACCAGAACATCGGTGCGACGGACAAGCGCGTCAGGACGGTCGTCGGCGCGGTCGCCGGCCTCGCGTCGATAGCGACGCTCGCGGGCGCAGTTCCGCTTCCGGTCCTCGCGGCGCCGGTGCTGGGCGTCGTCGCGCTCGCGATGCTCGCGACCGCCGCGACCGGCACCTGCGGCCTGTACAGCCTGCTCGGCGTCGACACCTGTCCCGCCGACGCCGGCGGGTCGCGGTGAGCGATCGACTGTAATCCGAATTCTAGTCCCAGAGAACTTCTGAACGTGTTTTACGCCCGAACGGACGGCAGCCTCAAGTGTCCGGAATGCCTACCGTTCACATGCTCGACAGCGACCCGAGACGACGGCATCTCGCGGTGAACTCTCGCTCGGATCGGCGGGGCTCCCGCTCGGGTTGGACAGAGGTGATCGCGGCGTGAACGAGGACCCGACCGTCCTCGTTATCGGCGGCGGCGCGACGGGGACGGGTATCGCTCGCGACCTCGTCGCCCGCGGCGTCGACGCGACGCTCGTCGACCGCGGCGGCCTCGGGAGCGGCACGTCTGGACGCTCGCACGGCCTCCTCCACAGCGGCGCCCGGTACGCAGAGGCCGACGCAGAAGGGGCGCGCGAGTGTATCGAGGAGAACCGGACGCTCCGGGAGATCGCCGGGGGCTGTATCCGTGAGACCGACGGGCTGTTCGTCCGACTCGCGGGCGACGACCCCGACTATTTCGAAGAGAAGATCGCGGCCTCCGAGGCCGTCGGGATTCCGACCGACCGACTCGAAAGCGACGAGGTCCGTGAGGCGGTTCCGGGGCTCGCGACCGGAGTCGAGGAGGCGTTTCGGGTTCCCGACGGCGTCGTCTACCCCTCGCGGCTGGTCGCCGCGAACGCCGCCGACGCCGAGCGGCGCGGAGCGAGCGTCTATCCTCACGCGCCTGTCGAGGACGTGACGGTCCGCGGCGGCGCGGTCGACTCGGTTCGAGTCGGCGGCGACGTGAACGCGACGCTCTCGCCCGAAGTCGTCGTCAACGCGACCGGCGCGTGGGCCGACCGGATCGCCGGGATGGCGGGCGTCGAGGTCGGGATGGCGCCGAGCCGCGGCGTCATGGTCTCCGTGGAATACGAGGGGCTCGGTCCGGCGCTGAACCGGTGCCGAGACCCCGACGACGGCGACATCGTCGTGCCCCACGACGGCGAGGTGGTGCTGGGAACCACGAGCGTTCCCGTCTCCGACCCCGACGACTACGAGACGGCCGACTGGGAGGTCGAGCGCTCGGTCGAGGAGTGCGCCGCGATGCTGCCCGCCGTCGCCGACGCGCCGACCGTACGGACGTGGTGGGGCGTTCGCCCCCTCTACGCCCCCGATGAGGACGGGCAGGACCGCCGGGGGATCTCGCGCGGCTTCACGCTGCTCGATCACGAGCGCGACGGCGTCGAGGGGTTCTACAGCGTCGTCGGCGGGAAGCTGACGACCTACCGGCGGATGGCGGAGGTGACGGCCGACCGGGTCTGCGACCGGCTCGGGGTAGACGCGCCCTGCGTAACCGCGACGGAGCCGCTCGCGCACGCCGACGACCCGGAGCGGCTGGACGAGTTGGTCGCCGAGTACGGCGGCGCGAACCCGACCGACGCCGACGTGGTCGGTACGTGAACCGCTTCTGAGCGCTCGATCCCCGACGCGGCGTCTCCGCACCCACACTCAAGTCGACTTGGAGAGAAAGGGGCGTATGGACGCCGCCAACTTTCTCTTCGTCTCCGCCGACGCCGCGCTGATCACCGATCTGGCGTGGCAGGTCGGGCGCGAGGGCCACGACGTGAGGTACTACATCGAGGCCGAAAGCGACCGAGAGATCGGCGACGGGTTCGTTCCCAAGACCGACGACTGGCGCGGCGAGGTCGACTGGGCCGACGTCATCATTTTCGACGACATCTGGGTCGGGTCGGACGTGGGAACCGGCGAACTCGCACAGCAGCTCCGCGAAGAAGGCAAGGCGGTCATCGGCGGGACGCCGAACACCGACCGCCTCGAAGAGGATCGGGCGTACGCGATGGAGATCCTCGAAGACCACGGCGTCAACACCGTAGAACACCACGTCTTCGATAGTTTCGACGCGGGGATACAGCACGTCCAAGAGAACCCTGCTCCGTACGTGATCAAACCACTCGGCGAAGTCCAGAACGTCAAGCGCTTACTGTACGTCGGCAACGAGGACGACGGGAGCGACGTCGTAGACGTGTTGAAGGCGTACAAGAAGGCGTGGGGGCACCGGATGAAGGGGTTCCAGCTCCAGCGGAAGGTCGACGGCGTCGAGGTCGCTGTCTGCGGGTTCTTCAACGGAAGCGAGTTCATCGACCAAGTCAATTTCAATTTTGAGCACAAGAAACTGTTCCCGGGGAACATCGGTCCATCGACCGGCGAGATGGGGACTTCGATGTTCTGGGCGGGCCAGAACAAACTCTTCGAAGAAACCTTCGGGAAAATCGAAGGCTGGCTCGCCGACGAGGGGTACGTCGGGAGTATCGATATCAACTGTATCGTCAACGAGAACGGGATCTACCCGCTGGAGTTCACGCCACGTTTCGGCTACCCGACCATTGCGCTTCAAGAAGAATCGATCGAGTCGTCCACCGGGGAATTCTTCTACGACCTCGCGCACGGCAACGAGCCAGCGGTAGACGTTCACAACGGGTACCAAATCGCCGTCAGAGTCGTCCTCCCGCCGTTCCCGTTCGACGACGAGAAGACGTACGACGAGAACTCGCGGAACGCGGCCGTGGTGTTTGAAACGGAGAGCCGCGAAGGCATTCATCTCGAAGACGCGAAAAAGGTTGAGGGGCAGTGGCGCGTCGCCGGCGAGAGCGGGATGCCCATCGTCGTGACCGGAAAAGGGGAGACGATGGGGGCAGCACGAGAGCAAGCCTACGACCGGATCGACGACATCGTCATGCCGAACATGTACTACCGCGACGACATCGGCGAGCGCTGGATCGACGGCGACGGCGACCGGCTTCAGGCGTGGGGCTACCTCGGGCCGTACGCCGGACCCTGAGCGCCGGTCCGGAAACCGGCCCCCGGCTCGGGTTCGACCCGGGCGGCGCCGAGCGGCCGCCTCCACGACTTTTTAACGGTCCGGCCCACTACTCGGGGTATGCCGAAGTATTCGACCGGCGGCGGCGGCGGCGGCGACGACGGCGACGCGTGCGAGCTCTGTGGCCGCGAGACCACGGACCTCCGGAAGGCGACGGTCGCCGGCGCGAAGCTGCTCGTGTGTTCGAACTGCCGCCCCCACGACGACGCCGGCAACGCCCCGAGCGATCGGGGCGGCCCGAGCGGGCGCGGCGGGAGCTCCGGCGGCAGTTCGAGCGGCGCCGGCGCCAACTCGGGGGCGACCGAGAGCCGGAAGAAGGAGCTCGCCCGGAAGCAGGCGAAGATGTACGACTCCGCGACCGGCGACTCGAAGCGGTGGGAGGAGGAGGGGACGAGCTACGAGTCCGACCGGCTCCCGTACCTCGTCTCCGGCTACGGTGACGTCGTCACCGAGGCGCGGCAGGACGCCGGGCTGACGGTCGAGGAGGTCGCGGCCGAACTGGAACTCGACGAGGACGACCTCCTCGCCGTCGAGGACGGGCGGGCGGCGACTGCGAACGTCGGCGGATCGGTCGTGCGCGCGCTCGAAGAGCGGTTCGGGATCGACGTCGTCGACGAGTGACCACGGCCGATGTCACGAACGCCCTCCACCTCCCGTCGCCGCGCCCTGGCGCTGGCGGCGGGCGGAACGCTCGGGACGCTCGCCGGCTGTCTCGGTACCCTCGACCGGATCGGTGACGGCGGGAGCGACGGCTCCGGCGACGGGTTCACCGACACGACCGACTTGCCCGAGCCGGAGTACGGCCACTGGTTCGACGGCGGGACAGATTACGCCGGGACGGTCGACCGGCGGGGCGAGGACGAGGTCGCGATCGCGGTCGGCGACGGCGACGGATTTCGATTCGACCCCGCGGCGGTGTGGGTCGACTACGACACGACGGTCCGCTGGGAGTGGACCGGTGAGAGTGGCGTCCACGACGTAGTGACGTACGACGGTCCTGCGGCGATCAGATCGGAACTCACCGACGAGGCCGGTCACGAGTACGCTGTCACTCTCACCGAGGCCCACGAGGGGATCACCCGGTACTCCTGTCGCCCCCACCAGAGCATCGGCGAGCACGGGGCGCTCGTCGTCGGCCCGGAGATCGAGTCGTACGTCACGGAGTACGACACGACGCCCGTCGATTACGGCGACTGGTTCGCGGAGACGCCGAACGTTTCCGGGACCGAGAATCCGCTCCGACGAGACTCGGTCACCGTCCGCGTCGGCGGCCCCGGTGGATACGACCCGGAGGCCGAGGAGTGGGACACCGGTCTCGTCTACGGCACGCCCGCGCTCCGCGTGACTCCCGGAACGACCGTCAGGTGGCGCTGGATACCCGGCGCGGGCGAACACAGCGTCGTCGCCGAAGACGGGCCCTTCGAGAGCGACCTCGTCGCCGTCGAGGCCGCCGACACCCCTGAAGATCAGGAGGCGGAACACGTGTTCGAGCACACCTTCGAGGAGGCGGGAATCCACGAGTACGCCTGCGAGCGCCACCGGAACGGCGGGATGCGCGGCGCGGTAGTCGTCTCGCCGTCTCGGTACTGAGCGCGTCGGTGGGACCGAGCGCTCGGGCGCCGAGGCGAAACGTCCAATTCCCCGGCGGGCGATCGGACGACAATGAAGGCGATCAAGGACAGCGTCCACGGACACGTCCGGCTCGGCGACCTCGCGACCGAGCTTGTCGACACGCCGGCGTTCCAGCGGCTGCGACACATCAAACAGCTGTCCACCGTCCGGCTCGTCTACCCCTCCGCGAACCACACCCGGTTCGAGCACAGCCTCGGCGTCTACCACTTGGCCGGTCGCGCGGTCGAGGGCCTCGGGGTCGACGACGACACCGCGGCGCACGTCCGGGCGGCGGCGATGCTCCACGACGTCGGCCACGGCCCGTACGGCCACCAGACCGAGGGGATCATCCGCCGCGCGACCGGCCGGGACCACGACGACGTGCGGTGGCTTCTCACGGACGCCGACCGCGAGGTCTGCCAGATCCTCGAACGCAACGGCCTCGACCCGGAGCGCGTCGCCGCCCTGATCGACGGCGAGGGGGCCTTGGGCCCGCTCGTCTCGGGCGAGCTCGACGTCGACCGCATGGATTACCTCGTGCGCGACGCCCACCACACCGGCGTCCCGTACGGCACCGTCGACACCGGGCGGCTCGTCACGGAACTCCGACTGATCGGCGGCGACGGGGAGAGAGCCTCGGCGGATCTCGTCTTAGACGAGGGGAACGTCGCCACCGCCGAGAGCCTGCTCGTCGCGCGGTCGCTGATGAACGCCGTCGTCTACCGCCACCACGTCTCCCGAGTCGCGGGCGCGATGCTGGAGCGGGCCTGCGAGCGCTACCTCGACCGCACGGAGACCGACGTGGAGGCGTTCCGTCGGATGGCGGACCACGACCTCCTCGTCGAGCTCCGTCACCGGGTCCCGGCGCTCGGCGAGCGCATCGAGCGGCGCGACCTCTACAAGCGCGCCGTCTGGGCCGAGCTCGACGAGGTTCCGGCGGGGACCGTCGACGCGGGGCGCGCGGAGGAGCGGGCCGCCGAACGCGAGATCGCGGACGCCGTGGGCGTCGACCGCGACGCGGTCCTCGTGGACATCCCCTCCCGCCCGGCGCTCAAGGAGTCCGGTTCCGCCGTCGTCGTCGACGGCGTCCCGCAGCGGTTAGAGGACGCCTCGGAGCTCGTCACCGGGCTCCGGGCCGCCGAGCGCCGCCGCTGGCGGCTCGGGGTCTACTGTCCGGCCGAACACGTCGGCGCGGTCGCGAGCGCGGCGCGGGACGTGCTGGGGCTGCGGGCGGCGAGTCGACCCTCCGCCTGAGCGGCGCAGCCGAACGAGTCCCCGCCGCCCGCACGGCGCGGTCCGCGGGCCGAGCGACCCGCCGCCTCGCGCTCTCCTCAGACTCCGTCGGGGCCCGGAACCGCCAGCACGGGGCGGTCCGCGTTCAACACGAGCTCCTGCGTCGTGCTGCCGAACACGGCCTTGCCGGCCGGACTCCGCTTGCGGCCCGACACGCAGATGACGTCGGCGTCGACGTCGTCCGCCGCCGCGATGAGCTCGTCGCCGGGGTCGCCGCTGGCCTCGTGGTGGACGCAGTCGACGCCGGCGTCTTCGAGGGCCTCGCGGGCGCGCCGCACGGTCCCGAGCTGGTGGACCGACGCGCCCTCCGGGTTGTCCTGAAAGACGTGACAGAGGTGCGCGGTCACCTCGTCGGGAGCACCGGGCAGATCGATGACCGCCTCCGCCTGTGTGATCGCCCGCTGTTCGTCGTCGAGTCCGATGGCGAGCAACACGTCGTACATACGCGACGCTTCGCAGGGTCGGCGTATAAATCGTGCCGGGGATTCGCGGGGAACGGAATCGGATCGCGACGGAACCGGCTCGCAACGAACTCGCGTCGCGACGGAACCGGCTCGCAACGAACTCGCGTCGGGACGAAATCAGGTCACAGCGAACTCGCATCGGGACGCAACCGCCTCGCAGCGAACTCGCCTCACGGCGAGACGGGCGCCGTTCCGGTCGACACTCACAGCCTTTTATCCGTTGCCGCCGAAGGCGGACGCATGATCACGGTCAAAGACACCGTCCACGACCACATCGAGATCGACGGTGTCGCCGCGGCGCTCGTCGACACCCCCGCCGTCCAGCGCCTCCGACACGTCAAACAGCTCGGGACGGTCCAGCTCGTCTACCCCTCGGCGAACCACACGCGGTTCGAGCACAGCCTCGGCGTCTACCACCTCGCGAGCCGCGCGCTCGACCACCTCGGGATCGAGGGGAAACGCGCAGACCGCATCGAGGCCGCGGCGATGCTCCACGACGTCGGCCACGGCCCGTTCAGCCACAACCTCGAATCGCTCACCCACCGCCGGACCGGGAAGTACCACGACGACGTCGACGGGCTGCTCGCGACCGGCGCGGTCGGTGAGGTGCTGCGCGACCACGACCTCGACCCGGACCGGATCGCCGGGATCGTCGCCGGCGAGGGGCCGTACGCCGGGCTCGTCTCGGGCGAGCTCGACGTCGACCGCATGGATTACCTCGTGCGCGACGCCTACCACACGGGGGTCCCGTACGGCACCATCGACACCGAGCGGTTCGTCCGCGAACTGACGTTCGTCGAGCGCGGTGACGGCGCGAGCGCCGACGGATCGAGTCGTGACGGTCCCGAACTGGTCTTGGACGAGGGGAACGTCCAGACCGCGGAGAGCCTGCTCCTCGCCCGGGCGCTGATGAATCCGGTCGTCTACACCCACCACGTCGCGCGCATCTCGAAGGCGATGCTGCGCCGGGCGGCGACCGAGCTCCTCGACGCGACCGCGACGACGGCGCCCGAGCTCCGGCGGATGGACGACCACGACTTCCTCGCCGCGATCCGCGACTGCCGCGAGACGGCGGAGCTCTCCCGCCGCTACGACGAGCGCGACCTCTACAAGCTGGCGGTGTGGGCCGAGTACGACGACGTTCCCGAGCGCGTCCACGACGCGGACCACGCGGCCGAGGCCGCCCTCGAACGCGAGATCGCCGCGGAGGCCGGCGTCGCCCGCGACCACGTGATCTTAGACGTCCCGCCCGAGCCGACGATGCGGGAGTCGACGGCGCGTGTGACCGTCAACGGGGAGATCCGACGCCTCGAACGCCAGTCGCCGCTCGTCTCCGCGCTCCGGACCGCCCAGCGCAACCAGTGGCGGCTCGGCGTGTACGCGCCCGAGCCGGCGACCGACCGCGTCGGCCGCGCGGCCGCGGACGTGCTCGGCCTCGACCCCGACGGGCTCGTGACCGAGGTCCGGAACGCGATGCCGACGACGCTCGACGAGTTCGAGTAGCCGGCCCCGCCGTCCCGGTCCCGTGACGTTTTAACCCCGGCTGGCGATCCTCCGGTATGCATCTGGAGGGGACGATTCTGGTCGGTCCCGACTTCGAGCCGGTCGAGGGCCGGGTCGTCGTCGCGGACGGCGAGATCGTCCGGATCGAGGAGGAGTCGGTCGAGAGCGACGACGTACTCCTCCCGGCGTTCGTCAACGCCCACACCCACATCGGCGATTCGATCGCCAAGGAGGCCGGCGAGGGGCTCTCGCTCGACGACCTCGTCGCCCCGCCGGACGGCCTGAAACACCGGCTCCTCCGGGCGACCGACCGCGAGGAGAAGGTGGCCGCGATGGCGCGCACCCTGCGGTACATGGAGTCGACGGGCACGGGCACGTTCCTGGAGTTCCGCGAGGGCGGCGTCGACGGCGTGCGCACGCTCCGCGACGCGCTCGCGGGCGAGGGGGTCGCGTTCGGCGAGCGCGCGATCGAGCCGGTCGTCTTCGGCCGCGACGACCCCGACGTGCTCTCGGTCGCCGACGGGTACGGGGCCTCGGGCGCCCGCGACGCCGACTTCGACGCGGTCCGCTCGGCGGCCCGCGACGCCGGCAAACCCTTCGGGATCCACGCCGGCGAGCGCGACGCGGACGACGTCAACGCCGCGATGGACCTCGACCCCGACTTCCTCGTCCACATGGTCCACGCCGAACCGATCCACCTCGAACGGCTCGCCGACCGGGAGACGCCCGTCGTCGTCTGCCCGCGCTCGAACCTCGTGACGAACGTCGGCGTGCCGCCGATCCGCGAACTGGCGGCGCGCACTACCGTCGCGCTCGGCACGGACAACGTGATGACCGACTCGCCGTCGATGTTCCGCGAGATGGAGTTCGCGGCGAAGCTCTCGGATCTCCCCGCCCGGGAGATCCTCCGGATGGCGACGGCCAACGGCGCCCATATCGCCGGGCTGAACCGCGGCGTGATCGAGTCAGGCGCGGACGCGGACCTGCTCGTCCTCGACGGCGACTCCGACAACCTCGCTGGCGCCCGCGACCTTGTCCGGGCGGTCGTCAGGCGCGCCGGACAGGCCGACGTCTCGCGGGTCGTGATCGGCGGCGAGTCGGTCGTCCCGCGCGCCGACTGACCCGCCGCGAGTTCGGCGGCCGTCCGACCGAAGGTCCCCGTCGACGGAGTGAAACCCCTCGCGGCCGTGTGATACCGTGATGACGACGCTCTCGCTGCTCGCCGGACTCGCCCTCGGACCGGTCGTCGGACTCCTCGCGACGCTCGCGATGGACCCGGTGATGGCGCGGCGCCCGGAGGGGGAGACGGCGCCGAAGGTCGCTGCGAGCGTGCTCACGGACACGCCCGTCGACGACGCGCCGGAGCGGCTGGCGACGTGGGTCCACTACGTCGCCGGCGCCGGCTCCGGGCTGCTGTTCGTCGGCCTCGTCTCGGCGGTTCAGGCGGCGCTCGGCGCGGGAACCGCCGTCGCGCTGGCGGTCGCGGGCGTCGCGCAGTTCGCGCTGATGGTCGGCTTCTTCGCGCTCGTCCCGCTGCCGCGCGCGTCCGGACTCCCGCGCCAGCGGCTCGGGCCGATCCGGCGCGACTGGGCGGTCTCGGCCGCGGCGTACGTCCTCGTCGCCGCCCTGATCGTCGCGGTCGCGACCGGGGTCTGATCCCCGGCTGACGGCGGTGTTCGACGGTCGCGAAACGGACGCGACGCGGCGGGAGAGTAATGGTTTAGTCGCTGGCACCGGCCCGATAGGGTATGCACGCCATCACTCGATCCGGCTGGATCGAGGTCATCTCCGGGTCGATGTTCTCGGGCAAGACGGAGGAGCTGCTCCGCCGGCTCCGGCGGTCCGAGATCGCCGGCCAGTCGGTCGCCGTCTACACGCCCGCGGTCGACGACCGCTACGGCGAGACGACGATCGGGAGCCACACGGGCCGCCAGTGGGAGGCGACCGTCGTCAACAACGAGGGCGACGGCCCGCTCGACGTCCTCGACGACGACCCGGCCGAGGTCGTCGCGATCGACGAGGCGAACTTCTTCTCGAACGCCCTCATCGAGGTCTGTAACACCCTCGCGGACCGCGGCAGCCGCGTGATCGTCTCGGGCACCGACCAGACGTTCCGCGGCGAGCCGTTCGAGCCGCTGCCGCAGCTCATGGCGACCGCCGAGTACGTCGACAAGCTACAGGCCATCTGCTCGGTCTGCGGCGAGCCCGCCTCCCGGAACCAGCGGCTCATCGAGGGCGAGCCCGCCCACGTCGACGACCCGACGATCCTCGTCGGCGCCGAGGAGTCCTACGAGGCCCGGTGCCGCGACTGCCACGTCCTCTTGACCGGGGACCGGCCCGACGAACAGCGCCCGTTCGAGAGCGCCGAGGCGGACTCCGCGAACGACTGAGCCGGTTCCCCGGCCGGTCGTCCGTCGGCGTGGGGTCGGTCGTCCGTCAACACGAGACCGACGCTCAGTCGGATCGGCGCGCCCGTCGGTAGGCCCACAGGTGTCCGTCGCCGCCCGGGAGGTCGATCGATCTGTACGTGCGGACCAGCGTTCCTCCGTTCGCGAGCGCGAGCCGCTCGTCGTCGACCGGGCGCCGAGCCTCGACGATCCGCTCGATCCGGTCGACGAACTCCTCCGGCTCCGCGAACTCCGCGCTCAGCTCCTCGGCGAGCGCCTCGCAGTCGACGCCGGTCGCGGTCTCCGGGTCCCCGTCCACGTCGAGCAGGTCGTACAGCCGCTCGTTCACCCGTATCACCCGCCTGTCGGCGTCTTCGACGAGCATCCCCACGGGAAGCGCGTCGAGCGCGGTCGACAACACGGCGTTCGTCCGCTCGATCTCGCGTTTCCGCGCCTCCTCTTCGGTGACGTCCTCGAACTGCGAGAAGACGCCGATCACCGCGTCCTCGTCGTCGGTCACCACTTGGTTGTGCCACGCGCAGCGGATCCGCTCGCCGTCGCTGCGGACGTTCTCGTTGACGCTCTGGTACCCGCCCTTATCCGAGAGCAGGTCCCGTTCGAGCGCGGCCACGTGCCGGTACTCCGGCTCGGGAACGAACGGGAGCCACGTTCCGCCGAGCAGGTCCGACTCGTCGTAGCCGAGGATCTCCTCCGCGGCGGGGTTCACCCGAACGATCCGGAAGGCCTCGTCGTACTCGATCGTTCCGAGCGGCGACTGCTCGATGAACCGCGAGAGCCGCTCCTGGCTCGCGGCGAGCGCGGCCCGCGATCGGTGTTGGTCGACCGCGTTCCGCACTCGGTTGGCCAGCACCTCGTACTGATCGTTGCCGCCGCGCTTCTGGATGTAGTCGGTCGCGCCCGCGGCGATGGCCTCGCTCGCTATCTCCTCGCTGCCCTTGCCGGTGAACAGCACGAAGGGGACCTCGACGCCGCGGTCGCGGACCCACTGGAGGAGCGTCAGCCCGTCCGTCCCGGGCATGTCGTAGTCGGAGACGACGCAGTCGATCGGCGCCGAATCAAGCGTTTCGAGGGCGTCGTCGACGTCGGCCGCGGACGTCACCGCGAACGCCTCGTCGATCCGCTCGAGGAAGGTCGCGGTCAGATCGAGGAAGGCCTGATCGTCGTCGACGTGGAGGACGCGAACCGCCGACGCGTCCTCCGACTGGGGGTCCGCGTGAGTCCCCGTCATGTAATGCCATACCGGGACCTACCGGATATACGTTCGGGTCGCGCCGCCGCCGCCGGCCGGCGCTCGGCTCACGCTCCGTCGGCGTCGCCGTCGCGCTCGTTCGCGAGCGTCCCCTCGGCGGTCGCGGTCCCGTCGGGGGCGGTCGCGAGCCGGAACAGCCCCACGAGCGCGCCCGCCGCCACCAGCGTCCCCTCGATTTTCGCGGCCGCGTACACCCACTCGCGCGGCTCGGCCTCGCCGGCGTTCCGGTAGAGCGCGCGCGTCCAGAGCGCGACGGCGCGCCGCGGCGCGACGGCTTCCAGCAGTCCGCCGATCCCGGCCACTAACAGCAGTAACGCTTTCATACGCGTCCTTCGACGCCGACCCTCAAAAGCGGACCGGGGAGCGCCCCGTCGGTCGAGGGTCGCTCCGGTCAGTCCGCGCTCACCGGCTCCGCGCCGTCGAGGTAGCGCCGACAGGTCGCGGCCGCCCACTCGCGGACGGCCGGGTCCCCCGTCCACAGCAGCGCGGCGATCCCGGCGTCGTCGACCAGTCCGACGAGGGCGCGCTCGTCGGCGAGGGCCACGGCCACCGGCGACTCGCCGGCGTGGCGGTACGCGTCGACGCCGCGGTCGGCGAGCGCCCGCCGGACGATCGGTCCGGTCGCGCCGGAGAGGCGGTCGCTCGCGGCGTCGGTGAACACGACGCGAACCGTTCGCGGGGGGTTCGTATCGGGGTCGGCGTCGCTCCCCTCGTCTGACCCGGGGTCGTCCGCCGACAGCGAGGCGTTCAGTCGCCGCGCGAGGTCGGCGTCGAACCGCGGGACGACGGCGACGACGCTGTCCGCCTCGCCGACGAGTTCGGCGAGCCGCCCGGCGGGGATTCGGGAATCGCCCTCGCCCGCGTCGTCGCCGTCCGGCCCCCTCCCGCGCTCGACGACTTCGATTCGCTCGTCGAGGCTCGCGGGATCGGCCTCGACGGCGCGCGCCACGAGCGAGCGGAGGACCGCCGCGGGCGACGCGGAGCCGTCGTCGGTCACGCGTCTCGCTCGTCCGCGGGAGGCTCGGTTTCGCCGGTCGGATCGCCCTCGGCTCCCGGCCATCGATCCGGCGCCGCCGGACGGGGCGGGTACGACTGGCGTCCGCCGGTCGACTTCTGCGCGAGCAGCCGCGCGGTGGCGCGCCGGCGGTCTCCCGGGCGCTCCGCCGTCGTCTCGTCGTAGTAGCGCACGCTCAGTCCGAGCCCGGCCCGGAGCAGTTCGTTCGCCGCGAAGCGGTAGCGGTCGTCGCTGGGCCCCGACGGCGACGGCTCCGCCGACCGGAGGTGCCCCTCGACGAAGAGGTAGCCGCCCGGCGCGAGCGACTCGACGAGGTCCGCGAACCGGTCGAGCGTGTGGAAGTAGCTCATCGTCACGAGGTCGTACGTCTCCGTCGGGAAGCCGTACGTCGAGACGTCGCCCCGAACCGTCTCGATCCGGTCGCCGACGCCCCGTTCAGCGGCGCGCTCGCGGACGATGCGGAGTCCCTCCCGCGAGGCGTCGAGCGCGTCGACGTCGTAGCCGCGGTCCGCGAGGAACACCGCGTTGCGGCCGGTCCCGGCAGCGACGTCGAGCGCGCGGCCCTCCGGCAGCGACGGCTCGTATGCGCGGAGTACGGGGGACGGCTCCGGCGCGCGCGGGTACTCGCCCGCCGCGAAGCGCTCGTCCCAGTCGGAGTCGGTCACGGTCGTTCTTCGCGGGGGGCGGGCGTAAACCTCAGGGGCGCCTCGCACGGAGTGGGGGCATGGCAGACGCGACGGACCTCGCGGAGCGACTGAACGCGCTGCTCGGCGACGGCGACGAGACGCTCGCGACCGCGGAGTCGCTCACGGGCGGACTGGTCGGGTCCCGGGTGACGGACGTGCCGGGCGCGAGCGCCTACTTCGACCGCGGCTTCGTGACGTACACGTACGGCGCCAAACGCGAACTGCTCGGCGTCTCCCGCGAGTCGCTCGACGCCCACGGCGCCGTCAGCGATCCGGTGGTCCGCGAGATGGCGGCGGGCGCGCGCGACAGGGCCGACACCGACTGGGCGGTCGCGACGACGGGGATCGCGGGGCCGACCGGCGGGACCGACGAGAAACCGGTGGGGCTCGTCTACGTCGGCGTCGCGCACGCCGCGCCGTGGGGGACCGAGGAGTCGTTCGTCCGCAGCGAGCGGGCCGTCCTCGACGGGGATCGCGACGCGGTGAAGCGCGGCGCGGCGGAGCGCGCGCTCGGCGTGCTCGTCCGTACCATCGAGGACGTCGAGGGCTGACGGCCGGATCGGTCCGTCCCCGCCACACGAGTTTATCAGCTTCCGGTCCGTATTGCCGGTATGATAGAGCGCGTGCTGGTGGCGATGGACGGCTCCGACCTCTCAGAGCGCGCGCTGCGGTACGCGCTCGACGGTCATCCGGACGCAGAGATCACGGTCCTGAACGTCGTCGGCGCGGCGTCGCCGATGATGGGACAGGCGGCGGGGATCGCCCTGTCGGACGACGGCGGGGAAGAGGGGATCCGTGAGGCCGCCGAACCCGTCTTCGAGCGGGCCCGCGAGATAGCCGCCGAGTACGACGCGACGGTCGAGACGGTCGTGGAGGCGGGTCGGCCCGCGCGCCAGATCATCGACCACGCCGAGGCGTTCGACGTCGTCGTGTTGGGAACCCACAGCGGGTCGCTCGCGGACCGCCTGTTCGTCGGGAACGTGGCCAAGACGGTGTTCCAGCGGTCGCCGGTCCCGGTGACGGTCGTACGATGAGCCGCCTCACTCCGAGCCGATGTAGGCGTTCCCGACGACCGCGACGACGAGCGCGGCGATCACGATCCACGTGAGCGGTTCGACCGCGAGGAGCCGGATCGGACGGGCCGCCGACCCGTCGAAGCCGAAGAGGTAGCCGCCGGCGAACGCGACCGCGAGCACGAGCGCGCCGACGATTCCGGCCACGCCGAGCAGCGCGCGGTCCGACGAGTCCATACCGCACGTGGGTCTCGGGGATACTTAAGAAGTGCCCGCGGGCGCGTCGGCGGAACCGCGCGAAGCCAGGGCAGGGATTTGAACCCCGGAAGTCTCGATTACAAGTCGAGTGCATGAACCACCCATGCTCCCCTGGCGCGTGCGGCCGTACTCGGTCCTCCTATGAGTGCGTGTCGCTTTCCGCGAACCCGGCCGAGGTCACTCGCTTTCGTCCGCGGATTCGGCCGTCTCGCCGACGCTGTCCGCGGCTCCCTCCTCACCTAAAGGCTTCATCAGTTCGACGCGGTGGGGACCGTAGCCGCGGTCCGCGTAGAACGCCCGAGCCCGGTCGTTGTCGGCGAGGGCCTCCAGCGCGACGCGGTCGGCGCCCGCCTCGGCGAGCGCGCGCTCCGCCGCGTCGAGCAGCGCCGCGCCGATCCCCTCCCCGCGACGCTCGGGCACCACGTAGAGGTTACTGACGGTTCCGCGGACGGCGTCGCGCTCGTAGTCGCCGCGTTCGAGCGAGAAGCCGACGAAGCCGACGGGACCGGAGCCGTCGCCGGCCGACGTCGAGTCGCCGTCCGACCTCGAGTCACCGTCCGATCCCGACGCGGTGTCCGACCCGCGAGCGACGAGCAGTTCTCCCGTGACGACCGACTGCCTGACCCACTCGCGGACCGTCGCGCGGTTCGCCTCGGCGCGGAGGGTGGCGCCGTGCTCGCGCTGATCGGCCGCGAGCGCCACCCACATGTCGGTGACCGCGTCGACGTCGTCGGCGGTCGCCGGTTCGATCCCCGCGTCCGTCTCGCCCATGCCCCCGGCTTCGGTTCGCGGCGTGTTGAGACTGCCGGCCGGCGAATCGGCCGTTCCGAAGCGACTCGGATCTCGCTGTCGATTCAGATCTCGCGGCAGTTCGGGCAGACGGCCTGCCCGTTCGCGGTGACGAGGTCGGGCACCAGCGCGCCGCAGTTCTCGCAGACGCCCTGCGTCGAGCCCCCGCCCTGCGCCTCCGCGATCGGGTCGGCGCCGCCGTCGGTCCCGGAGGACTCGTCCCGCGACGCGGTCGCGGTGCGTTCTCGGGTCGCCTCCGGGTCCATCGTCGCCGCGGCGCTCCGCTCCGCGTCGGAATCCGTCGCGGCCGCCGTCGACAGCACCGTCTCCTCCGGCCGCGGGTCACCGGTCGCGGTCTCGTCGCCGAAGCCGTCGGCGCCGGCCCCCGTGCGGGGTGCGCCCGCGGCGAGCGCGTCGCCGTCGGTGACGACGCCGACGGCCTCCCCGTCGTCGACGGCGACCACTCGGTCGGTCCCCTCCGAGACGAGCCGCTCTTCGAGCGTCGCGAGCGAGTCGTCCGGCGAGACCGTCGGCAGCGGCGGCCCCATCGCCTCGCCGACGGTGACGGGCGTCTCCTCTGACGTCCCGTCTCCGTCCGTCGCCGTCGCATCGTCGTCGGTCGTCTCCAGCAGCGCGTCGAGCGCGTCGTGAGCCGCTAACCGTCCGACCGGCTCGCCGCCGCGCACGACGACGAGGCAGTTCGTTCCCTCTTCGACCATGAGCGCGGCCGCCTCAGACAGCGCGTCCGACTCGCTGACGCCGAGGAACTCGCGATGCATCACGTCGCGAACCGTGGTGTCTGTTCGCATACGACTCGGATCCGCTCCGACCGGCTAAAAGGTGCCCCCGGTAGCGTTTTATCCGCGGCGAGCGTAGCTGTGCGATCGGTTGCCACACGACTTGGCGCGCGGATTTGTCGCGGGTTCGTCGCGGGTTCGTCGCGGGTTCGTCGCGGATTCGTCGCGGGTTCGTCGCGGGTTCGTCGCGGGTTCGTCGCGGACTCGTCGCGGATTCGTCGCGGATTCGCCACGGATTCGCGCGTCTTCGAAGGGGCGCGTCGGCTCTCCCTCGCGCGCCGACGAAAGGGAGCGTTCAAGCCCGCGGCCGTTCGAACGCCGGTATGACCATTCCCTCGTTCGTGATCGGGATCGCGGGGGGGACGGGCGCCGGGAAGACGACCGTCTCCCGGCTCGTCACCCGCGACCTCGGCGACAGCGTCACCCGGATCCCCCTGGACAACTACTACGAGGACCTCTCGCACCTCGAGTTCGAGGAGCGACAGGACGTCAACTACGACCACCCCTCCGCGTTCGAGTGGGAGCTGCTCCGCGAGCACTTGGAGGCGCTGCTGGAGGGGCAGTCCGTCGAGATGCCACAGTACGACTTCGAGATCCACAACCGGAAAGACGAGCGCGTCACCGTCGAGCCGACCGACGTCATCGTGTTGGAGGGAATCCTGGCGCTGTACGACGAGGAGATAAACGGCATGATGGACCTCCGGCTGTTCGTCGAGACCGACGCCGACGTGCGGATTCTTCGGCGGATCCGTCGGGACGTGATCGAGCGCGGGCGCGACCTAGAGGGCGTCATCGACCAGTACCTCTCGACGGTGAAGCCGATGCACGAGCAGTTCATCGAGCCCTCGAAGAAACACGCCGACGTGATCATCCCGGAGGGCGCCAACAGCGTCGCGGTGAACCTCTTGGAGGAGAAGCTCCGCGCCGAGGTCGAGGGCGACGCCGTGCGGAGTTGGGAGCGCGGGAGCCTCGAACAGGAGCTCGGCGAGAAGCGCTCGCTCGACGTCGATGGCGACGATTAATCGGGTAGATACGTCGAATTTCTGCGGACGGATACCGGAAGGGCAGACACCGCCAAAGCCCCAGGCGCGCTCGACTCCCACGGCTCGCTGCGGTCCTCGGTCGCTCCGCTCCCTGCGGTCCTTGCGTCGCCGGGGTTCGTCGAGCGCGCCTGCCCCTTTGAATCCCACCCGGCACAGCACAGCCCCGCACCTCACGCCTCCCCAGCCTCGCGGTTCGCGCTCTCCGAGCGCTCACCGCGTCCCTCGCGCGTGCTCCTCGCGGCCGCCGAGGGCGGCCGCTCGCAGGCACGCGCCACCGCACCGCCATTTATTACCAATCGTCGCAGCCGCTCACAGCCATTTAAATCTCGTATCTCGACCGTTCCGGCTTATCGACGCCGGCTCGCCACCCGTTCCTCGGCAGTCTCGGTGCTAACGAGCTCGTAGAGAGTTGCGCGGCCGCCGTCGTCTTTCGGTCGGAGCACGCGACCGAGCCGCTGCGTGAATTCGCGCTCGCTGCCGGAGCCGGAGAGCACGACCGCGACGTTGGCGTCGGGCACGTCGACCCCCTCGTCTAAGACGTTGGCAGCGACCACGCGGCCGTACGTGCCGTCCCGGAATCGTTCGAGGATCTCGCGGCGCTCTTTCGCACCCGTCTCGGCGGTGATCGCGGGGATGAGGAAACGCTCGGAGAGGCGGTAGACGAGGTCGGTGTGCGCCGTGAACACGATCACGCGGTCGTCGCGGTGGCGGTCTAAGATCTCGGCGAGCCGCTCGATTTTCCGGTCGGCGTTCATCATGATCTCGCGGGCGTCCTGCTTCGCGAGGAGCGCCTCCCGGGCGGCCGGATCGTTGCCGGAGCGCTTGACGAGCTCCTGGTAGTCGCTGCCGCTCGAAAACGTGATGCCCGCGTCGCGGACGTACTCGACGAACGTCCCCTGCGTCTCCTCGTAGCGCTCGCGCTCCGCGTCCGTCAGCTCCACCTCGATCCGCCGGATGTCGTACGGCGCGAGGTGGTCGCCCGCGAGGTCGTCGACGTCGAGCGCGTAGACGCGCTCGCCCACCAGCTCCGCGACGACCTCGTGGGCGCCGTCCGGGCGCTCGAAGGTGGCGGTGAGTCCGAGTCGCGCGGGCGCCGCGAGGAGGCGCGCGGCGTCGCGGTACCCCTCGCCGCCGAGGTGGTGGACCTCGTCGAAGACGGCGAACTCGAAGGCGTCGCCGACGCCGTCCGCCTTGAGGTACGCCGAGTCGTACGTCGACACCGTAATCGCCTCGCGTCGCTGCTCGCCGCCGCCGAACCGCCCGATCGGCGCGTCGAACTCGCGTTCCAGCTCGCGCTGCCACTGGTCGAGGAGGTCGACGGTCGGGACGACGACGAGCGTCGGCACGCCCAGATCCACTATCGCCCGGATCGCGATCACGGTCTTGCCCGCGCCGGTCGGGAGTTCGAGGACGCCGCGGTCCCCGGCCTCGTGCCACGCGTCGAGCGCCTCGCGCTGGTACTCCCGGAGGTCGTAGTCGGTGGCGAGCGCGTCCGGCAGCCCGGCTTCCTCGGCAGCCCGGTCGCTCGCGTCGAGGACGCGGTCGTCGACCGAGACGCCGGCCACCCGGAGCGCCCGCCGGAGCTCGGCGTAGCGGTGCGCCGGCGCGCGACCGGTCCCCGTCCGGGGGTCGGTCTCGACGCCCGGGAGCGGCGGCAGCGCGTCGGCCGCGAGGTCGGCGTCCGCGTCGACCCGGATCGTGCCGTCCTCGTAGGTCAACCGGACGTCCATCGCCCGGAGTTGCCGACCGACTTACAAAGTCCCACCGCCTCGCCCCGGTATGCGCGCGGACGAACTCGACCCGGACCTCGCCGCGGCGATCGCAGACATCGAGTCGTTGGGGCTCCCCGCGTGGAGCGACCTCTCCGTCGACGCCGCCCGCCGCCTCGAAGACGATCTCTTCTCCGGTCCGCCCGAGCCGCCCGTGTCCGAGGTCCGCGACCTCGCGTTCGACGGGCCGCACGGCGAGGTGCCGGTGCGGGTGTACCGCCCCGAAAGCGCCGGCGGGACGGCTGACAGTGACGGCGGAACGGCCGAAAACGCGGCCGCGGCCCGCGCTCTCGTCCACTTCCACGGCGGCGGGTGGACGCTCGGCACGCTCGACTCGGTCGACGGGATCTGCCGCGAGCTCGCGGTGCGCGCCGACGCGGTCGTCGTCTCCGTCGACTACCGGCTCGCGCCCGAACACCCGTTCCCGGTCGCGGTCGACGAGGCGGCCGCGGCGGTCGACTGGGTCGCGGAGGCCGCGGCGGCGCTCGGCGTCGGCCCCGACCGGATCGGCGTCTCCGGCACCAGCGCCGGCGGCGCGCTCGCGGTCGCGACCGCGCTCCGCGCCCGCGACGTCGGCGACGTTCCGGCTCTCGGGGGACAGTTCCTCCTCTATCCGATCGCCGGGGACGACTTCGAGACCGACTCGTACCGGGAGAACGCGGACGGCCCCCTGCTGACCCGCGAGGATATGCGGTGGTTCTACGACCGGTATCTGCGGAGCCCGGTCGACGCCGCGAACCCGTACGCGGTGCCGCTCCGGGCGGAGGATCTGGGCGACCTCCCGCCCGCGACGGTCGTCACGGCCGGCTTCGACCCCCTGCGCGACGACGGCCTCGCGCTCGCTGAGCGGTTCGAGAGCGAGGGGACGCCCGTCGAGGGGCGCCACTACCCGGCGATGGCGCACGGGTTCTGTAGCCTCGCGGATCGGGTGGACACCGCGGAGGCGGCGCTGTCGGCGGTCGCTGCGGACGTCCGAGACCGGTTATAAGCTGGCCCGCAGATCAGGCGTCGACGGTCGTCTTCACGATGCTCACGGGCGCGCTCGACTGTCGGGAGACGCGCTCGGTGACGGAGCCGAGCATCCGGCGGTAACTCCCGGAGCGCGTCTTCGACCCCATCACCGTGAGGTCGACGTCCGCCTCGTCGACGTACCGGAGGATCTCCTCGTGGGGGACGCCGTACCGCAGCGCGGTGACGGTCTCCACGTCGGCGTCGCGAGCGCGCGCCGCCACGGCGTCGAGCGCCTCCCGGCCGGCCTCTTCGAGCGTCTCCTCGGCGCCCTCGGCGCCGTCGACGAACTCGTCGCCCGAGTAGGCGTTCACCACGTCGCTGTCGACGACGTAGAGGACGTGGAGGGTCGCGTCGTAGCGGTCGGCGGCGTCGATCGCGTGGTCGATCGCGCGGTCGACGCCGACGCTGCCGTCGGTCGGGAGGAGGACGTGGTCGTACATACGCGGCGGTTCGTCGCGGGAGCGAATAAATCGGTCGCCGTTTCCCGAACGGTTAACACGCTGTGTGCCCCCGGAATTCCCATGACAGAGGCCGCGGACCGGATCTTCGTGAACGGGGAGGTACACACGCTCGCTGACCCGGACGCCGGCGGCGACGCGGTCCGCGAGGCGGTCGCCGTGCGCGACGGGAAAATCGTCCGGACCGGGCGGAGCCACGACGTGCGGCTGCTCGCGGGCGTCGAAACGGAGGTCGTGGACCTCGACGGGCGCGTCCTGCTCCCGGGGTTCGTCGACGCGCACACGCACCTGACCACCGTCGGCCGCTACCTCGTCCACGCCGACCTCTCCGCGGCGGACTCTCCGGACGCGGCCGTCGACCTGCTCGCCCAGCGCGCGGCGGAAGTGGAACCGGAGGGAAGCGGCGTCGAGGGCGACGACGACGCGACCGACTGGGTGCTCGGGTACGGCTACGACGAGTCGACGTGGGACGAGTCGCGCTACCTCACCCGCGAAGACCTCGACCGCGTCTCGACCGAGCGCCCGGTGGCGGCGTTCCGCGAGGACATGCACGTCGCGGCGGTCAACGGCGTCGCGCTCGACCGGTTCGCCGACGAGTTGGCGGCCGCCCCGGACGGGACGGTGCCGACCGACGGCGACGGCGAGCCGACGGGGGTCCTGCTCGAAGCCGCGATCGATCCGATCTACCGCGCGGTCGAGCCGGACCGCGAGGAGACGCGCGCCGTCGTCGAGGCCGCGCTCGACGCCTGCGCCGAACGGGGGGTCACCGGCTTCCACGACATGGTCCGGAACTCGCACGCGCCGCGCGTCTACCGCGACCTCGACGCGGCCGGCGAGCTCACCGCCCGCGTCCGGATCAACTACTGGAGCGACCACCTCGACGCGGTCCGCGAGGCCGGACTCGCGACGAACGCCGGGAGCGACTTCGTCGAGACCGGCGCGATCAAGTCGTACACCGACGGGAGCCTCGGCGGCCGGACGGCCCGGCTCTCGGAACCGTACGCGGACGCCCCTGACGAGACCGGCCAGTGGGTCGTCGACCCCGAGGAACTGCGCGAAGCCGTGACGGACGCGACCGAGGCGGGCTTCCAGTTCACCGCGCACGCCATCGGCGACGAGGCGGTCGACGCCGTCCTCGACGCCTACGAGGAGGCCTCGGAGACCAACCCGGCCGAGGCCCGCCACCGCGTCGAACACGTCGAAATGGCGGACGACGACGCGATCGAGCGGCTCGCGGAGACGGGCGTCGTCGCCAGCGTCCAGCCGAACTTCCTGAAGTGGGCGGACGAGGGCGGCCTGTACGAGGAACGGCTGGGGAAAGAGCGGACGGCCCGAACGAACCGCTACCGCGACATGCTCGACGCGGGAGTCGAGCTCGCGTTCGGCTCCGACGGGATGCCGATGGACCCGCTCGTCGGCGTCCACCACGCGGTCAACGCCCCCGCGGAGGCGCAGCGGCTGACCGTCACCGAGGCGCTGCGCGCGTACACGAGCGGCGCCGCCTACGCCGGCTTCGACGAGGACCGGTTCGGCACGATCGAGCCGGGCAAGCGCGCGGACCTCGTCGCGCTCGACGCGTCCCCGTGGGAGCACGCCGACGCGATCGACGAGGTAGACGTCGCGCTGACGGTCGTCGACGGCGAGGTCGTGTTCGACGGGCGGTAGTCGGCGGCCGAGAACCCCCCGGTCGGCGACCCGTGAAACCCGCAATCGCTGCCAAGAAACAGCAATTATTAATCGTGTAGTTCGAAGGCGAAGGCATGGCAGAGATAGCTATCGAGTACGCCGCGGGGAACCGCCTCCGCTCGGAGGCGGAGACCGCCAGACGGCTCATCAACGCGTACCTCGGTGACCGTCCCGACGTCGACGCCGTCACCCTGTCGCCCTCCGCGGACTCGGTCTTCTGCGTCAGCGTCGAAGGCGACCGCATCTGGTGTACCGACCCGCGCGAGTGGATCGACGCGATGGAGGCGGTGACCGCCGCGCGACGGCGGCTCTCTGAGGTCTCGTAAACGGTCGCCGTCAGTCGGCCGACTCGGCGGCGGCCGCCGCGTGTGAGTGCGCGAACTCCCGCAGCAGCTTGCCCGCGAGCGCCGCCGCCTGCCCGTCGTCGCGGTCGTTCACCTCGACGACGTCGAACCCCTCGGTGTGCGGGGCGACCGCCCGGACGAGGTCGCGCACCTCCCGCGGTTCGAGCCCGAACGGTTCCATCGTTCCCGTCCCCGGAGCGTAGCCGGGGTCGAGGCCGTCGATATCGATCGAACAGTACACCGACTCGCCGGCGAACCGCTCCGCGGACGGGGATGACGCGTCCCCGCCCCCCGCGTCGCCGCCGAGCGCGTCGATCCACTCCCGGGCGTCCTCGGGCGCGACGACCTCCACGTCGGCGTCCGCGGCGCGGTCCCACTCCGCCTCGGAGCCGGTGCGGGCGCCGACGATCACCGCGCGGTCGACGCCGAGGTCGTCGAGGCACCGCCGGGTGACGCAGGCGTGGTTCCACGGGTTCCCGTCGTACGCCTCGCGGAGGTCGAGGTGGGCGTCGCAGACGACGAGGACGTCGGGGTCGACGGCCTCGACGCCCGCGTAGGTGACGGTGTGTTCGCCGCCGACGAGCAGCGGCGTCGCGTCGTCGTAGGCGACGCTCCGAAGCTCCGCGGCGAGGTGATCGAGGTACGCCTCGACGTCGTCCCACGGGCGCACGTCGCCCGCATCGCCGACGCCGAGCGCGGAGAAGCGGCTGTCGGTGCGGCGGTCGTAGTCGTCGTAGCTCTCGGCGAATCGCCGGACCCGGTCCGGTCCGAACCGGGCGCCCGGCTGAAAGGTGGTCGTGGCGTCGAGCGGAGCGCCGACGACCACGTAGGAAGCAGTTTCGCGGTCCGTCGTCGCTCCGGGGAACATACCCGATTACCCGAGGATCTTCCGTTGGCCCTCGTAGTCGAGGTACTCGATGTTGTCGTCGGACTCGAAGTCCTCGCCCTCGGGGATGCGCATCGTGAACGTGTCGTAGGTGTCCAGGTCCATCACCTGGACCTCGTCGCCGCTGACGTTGACGACCTGGCCCTGCTTGCGCTCGATGATCGGGACCCACACCTTCGCGTCGACCGGCTGCGAGAGCGAGCGCTTCTTGTCGTCGAAGACGCCCTTGCCCTCGACGCGGGCCTTGGCGCTGCCGTGTTTCCCGGGTTTGGCGGTGCTGTAATGATTGATCTTACAGGGCGCGTCGTCCATCATCACGTAGCTGCCCTCCTGGAGTTCGCGAACCTGCTTCTGCTCTCGCGGCATGAACGACTTTTCCCGCGGGGCGGGTATAAACGGTTTGGAACGGCGGCGCTCGCGAAATCCGGAGCGTCCGTACCCGACGCCCGACTCGGGAACTCCGCCGGCCGGCCCCGAGGAAAACACTCAACAGGCCCCGCATTGGATCGCCGGGCGTGTCCCCGACCGGCCCCCTCTCTCCGGACGCACCGCTCTCGACCGTCGCCGACCTCGTCGCGACCGGCGCCGCCGCCACCGTCGACCCGGCCGCGGTCCCCCTGAACGGCGACGGGCTCGTGGTCGCCGGAGCGGTGATGGCCGGCGGCTTCGCGCTGATCGCCGGTATCGCGGTGTACGCGCTCCGCTCCAGTGACGAGCGGGTTGACCGCGTCGCCGACGCGCTCGCTGACGACCACCCCTCACCGACCGACGCCCCGCTTCGCGAGGGAGCGGACGTCCCCGCCGACGCCTCGCTCCACGAGGTCGCCGAACACGACGACGGCGACCCGGTGTACGTCCCGGTCGTGCGCCTCCCGTTGGCGACGAGCGACCCCGGACGGGACGGCGTCTACCGCCACGCCGCCCGCGCGGCCGCGGCGCTCCACGACGAGTTCGACCGCGCGCACGTCCGCGGGTACGACGTCGAGTTCGGTCTCGACGACGGGTCGCTAGGCGGCGTGGGACGAACGGTGAAACGGGTCGCGGTCACGCCGGAGCTCGCCGAGCGCCTCCGCGACCCGGACTACGACCACCGCGACCTCCGGAGTGACGTGGAGGACGGAGACAACGGCGACCCCGGCGTTCCTCCCGTCGACTGGGGCGACGCGGTGAACTACGCGAACGGCGGCGGATCGGCCGCGGCGAGCGGCGCCGACCGCTGCGACGTAGCGACGAGCGGCGCGGCGAACGCGACGACGTCGCGGCAGCCGGGCGTGTTCGGAAAAGCTGACGCGGCTACGGATCGAGCTCGTCGACGTACTCTTCCGGCTCCTCGTCGTCGCCGACGTTCCCGTCCGGCGGGACGAGCTGCCCCGTGTACAGGTAGCTGACGACGAACATGACGATGAAGCCCACGCCGACCGCGGCGGTCGTCCGCACCACGAACGGGAAGTCGACGAAGTAGAGCGCGCGGTCCGCGATCGCGATGGCGACCGCCGCGGTCACCAGTATCTTCTGCTCGTCGGTGGGGTCGCGGACGAACTCGACCACGTCTTCCTTGAGGTCGCCGAAGAAGCCCATCAGGCGTCACCTCCGGTCGCCGCGGCCGAGTCGGACGCCGTCGCGTGGTCTTCGATCACGCGGGTCACGCGGTCGAGGCCGTCTTCCAGCTCCTCGGTCGGAAGCCCGAACCCGATCCGGAAGCGCTCCGGGAAGCCGAACAGGTGTCCGGGCGCGAGGACGACGCTCGCTTCCTCGACGACGGTCCGGCAGAACGCCTCCGCGTCGTCGAACCCGTCGGGGACCGTCACGAACGCGTTGACGCCGACCGGGTCGTACCAGTCGAGGCCGTGGCGGTCGACCCACTCCGCGACGCGGTCGCGGTGGTCGGCCGCCAGCTCGCGGTTCTCCGTGAGGATGTGGTCCTCGCGCCGCCCGAGCGCCTGCTTCGCGACGTGTTGGCCGAACAGGCTCGGCGAGATGGTGGTGTAGTCCTTCCAGCGCCACGCGCGCTCGACGACCGGCTCCGGGCCGGCGATCCAGCCGAATCGGAGGCCGGCGAGCCCGTACGCCTTCGTGAGGCTGGTCGTCGAGATCCCGTGCGCGCCGTAGCTCGCGACCGGCGGCTGCGGCTCCTCGGCGAGCAGGCGGTACACCTCGTCGCACAGCAGGTAGGCGTCGCGCTCGACCGCCACGTCGTACACCGCCCGCATCGCGGCCTCGTCGTGGTGCCGCCCGGTCGGGTTGTTCGGGTTGTTGACGACGATCACGGCGGTGTCGTCGCGCGCGGCCTCGGCGACCGCGTCGGGATCGAGCTCCCACTCCGGCGGCTCCAGTTCGACGCGGGTCACGTCGCCGAACGCGTCGGGCACGGCGTGGAGCGCCTGATAGGTCGGGGTGACGACGACGGCGTGGGTGCCGGAGCCGATTCCGGACTCGCCGCTCGCTCCCTCGGCGTCGCCCTCGCTGCCGTCGACCGGCCCCTCGTCGCCGAGCAGCGAGAGGAACGTCAGGAAGTTCGCCTCCTGTGTGCCGCAGGTGAAGAGGACTTCGTCGGCGGCCCGGTCGTAGCGGTCGCCGACGGCCGCCCGGAACTCGGGATCGCCGTTCGTCGGGATGACGTAGTCGAGCTTCCCCGGGTCGAGGTCGAACCGACTCGCGTCGAGCGAGCGGATGCCGCTCTCGGCCAGCATGATGTCGGCCTCGTGTTCGTACTCCGCGAACCAGCGTTCGAGGCCGAACGGGTCGATGCGCATACCCGTTATCGGGCGGGCGCGAGGTTAGGTGCTGTGGTATCGGGTGCCCGGCGCCGCGAGCGGTCGGGTCCCCCCCCCGCGCCGCCGCGACCCTCGGAGCCCGTCCGCGGGGATCTCCGAGCCCGTCCGCGGGGACCCCACCGCAACGACTTTCCTCGCCGATCGCGACAGGGCGACATGGTTCTCAACCGGCAGCGGCTGTTGGGCGTGCTGCTCGTCGCACTCGCGACGCTCGCGGCGGCCGTGCTGGCGGAGGTGCTGCGGACGGTCGTGTTCGCGGTCACCGTCGCGTACGTCCTGTACCCCCTCCGGCAGCGGCTCGTCGGTCGCGGGCTCTCGCGCCGGATCGCGTGCGCCGCCGCCACCGCCGTCGCCTTCGCCGGCGCCACGCTCCTCGTGGCGCCACTCCTGTACGCCCTCTACCGGCGGCGGTCGGAGCTGATCGCCATCCTCGAAGGGATTCCCGACTTCGTGCCGATCAGCGTCGGCGGGTTCGAGACGGTCGTCGAGATCGCGCCCTTCGCCGCGGCGGCCGAGGCGTTCGTCCGGGACGTCGCGCTCGCGCTCGCGGGCGCGGCGCCCGTGCTCGTCTTGGAACTCGTCGTGTTCACCTTCCTCGTGTACGGTATCCTCTACCGGCCGGGAGCGGTCGGAACGGCCGTCCTCGGCGTCCTGCCGGCCGAATACCACGACATTCCGACCCGGCTCCACGAGCGGACGCGCGAGACGTTGTACTCGATCTACGTGCTCCAGGCCGCGACCGCGGCCGGGACCTTCGTCCTCGCGCTCGCGGTGTTCCGGCTCCTCGGCTACGGCTCGCCGGTCCTGCTGGCCGTCGTCGCGGGGATCCTCCAGTTCATCCCCGTCGTCGGGCCGAGCGTGCTGATCGTCGCGCTCGGGGCCGGCGACTTCCTCGTCGGCGAGACCGCCCGGGCGATCGCCGTACTCGTGATCGGACTCGTCGTCGTCGCCTTCGTCCCGGACGCGGTGATCCGGACGCAACTCGCCGACTGGACCGGCCGGATCTCGCCGGGGCTGTACTTCGTCGGGTTCGTCGGCGGTATCCTCACGCTCGGCGCGATCGGCGTCATCGTCGGTCCCCTCGTCGTGTCGCTGCTGCTCGAAGTGATCGACATGCTCTCCGAGGAGGGCGCGGCGGCAGACGCGAGAGAGGAGGGCGCGACGGTGACAAGCGCGGATGCCGACCGGTGACTTCCCGCGCCGTGACCACCGGCACGGCTTTCCCTCGCCCGCTCGTCCGTTCGGTATCTGATGCCCCCGACGGATGCTCCCGATGCGGTCGCAGACGCTCCGAGCCTCGCGGCGCGACGAGTCGACGGTCTCGCGGACCGCGTCGCGCGCTCGGCGTCCCCCACACTCGGCTCCGAGACCGGCGCCGACGGTGCCGATTCCCCCGGCGCTATCGACGTCTTCGCCCCGGCGACCGACGAGCGGATCGGGAGTGTCCCGGCCTGTGACGCCGACGACGTCGAGGTCGCGGTCGAGCACTCTCGGGACGCGCAGGAAGCGTGGGCCGAGACTCCGCCCGCCGAGCGCGCCCGGATCGTCGAGCGATTCGGCGACCTCGTCGCGGACCGCCGCGAGGAGCTGCTCGACCTCCTCCAGCTGGAGACCGGAAAGTCACGGCGCACCGCGGTCGAGGAGCTGTTCGACGTGCCGACCGGCTGTTCGTACGTCGCGAGCGAGGCCCCGGGCGCGCTCGCCGAGGAACGGCGGCGGGGGGTCGCGCCCGGGATCGCGACCGCGACGGTCACCCGCGAGCCGGTCGGCGTCGTCGGGGTCATCTCGCCGTGGAACTACCCGCTGACGCTGTCGATGGCCGACGCGATCCCCGCGCTGGCCGCGGGCAACGCGGTCGTTCTCAAACCCGACGAGAAGACGCCGTACGGCGCGCTGCTGCTCGCCGAGCTGCTGGAGGTCGCCGGGCTCCCCGACGGGCTCTTTCAGGTCGTCACGGGGGAGGGGCCGACCGTCGGGCCGCCGCTTATCGACGCGGTCGACTACGTCGCCTTCACCGGCAGCACGGCGACGGGACGGACGATCGCGGAGCGCGCAGGGCAGAACCTGATCGGCTGTTCGCTGGAGCTGGGCGGCAACAACCCGCTCGTCGTGCTCGGCGACGCCGACGTCGACGAGGCCGCCCGGGGCGCGGTCCAGGCCTGCTTCTCCAACGCGGGCCAGCTCTGTCTCTCCGCCGAGCGGATCTACGTCGTCGAGTCCGCGTTCGACGCGTTCCTCGACGCGTTCGTCCGCGAGACCGAGGCGGTGACGCTCGGGACCGGCTACGACTACGACGCCGACCTCGGCTCGCTCGTCGACGCCGACCAGCTGGCGCGCGTCGAGTCGCACGTCGAAGACGCCCGCGAGCGCGGCGCGACGGTCGAGACCGGCGGCCGCGCGCGTCCGGAGGTCGGCCCGTACTGCTACGAGCCGACGGTCCTGACGGGCGTCGACCCGGACGCCTCGGTCGCCTGCGAGGAGACGTTCGGCCCCGTCGTCGCGGTGACGCCGGTCCCGGACGCCGACGCGGCGGTCGCCGCCGCCAACGACTCGCCGTACGGACTCAACGCGAGCGTCTGGACCGCGAACCGCGAGCGCGGCGCGGCGCTCGCCCGCGATATCGACTGCGGGACGGTGAACGTCAACGACGCCTTCCTCGCGACGTGGGGCGCCGTCGACGCGCCGATGGGCGGGTTCGGCGACTCCGGGCTCGGACGCCGGCACGGACGGGAGGGGATTCAGCGGTACACCGAGACGCGGACGGTGGGCGTCTCGCGGGTCGGCCCGCTGACGTTCCCGGAACGGCTCCCGACCGACTGGTTCGTGCGCGGCGCGTTCGCGGCGACGCGGATCGGGCGACGCATCAGGCGCGGCATCGACGCGGCCCGGCGGCGGCTCTCGCGGCGCTGACGGGAACGGTAGTCCGGATCACGCTCCCGATCCGCACGGCTCGCGGCGGCAACGGATCAGAAAAATCGGCGTTCGTTCGACCGCGCGCGACCGGATTACTCCGCGTCGTCGATCAGGTCGCCGAACACCGACGCCGCGGTGTCGGGCACGTCGAAGTCGTGGTAGTGCTCGCCCTTCTCGTTCGAGAGGATGTCGAGCGCGGCCGCGGCGCCGTCGCCGGCGGAGATGACCGCCTGCCACTCCTCGGCGCGGGCCATCGCGCCGGTCGCGTAGGCGCCCTCGACGCTGGTCTCCGTCGAGAGGTCGACGCTGACGGTGTCGTCGTCGTCGAACTCACAGCCGAGCGACTCCGCGAGGTCCCGCTTCGCGCCCGTCGCGAGGACGACGTAGTCGGCGTCGTACTCGTCTTCCTCGGTCGTCACGGTGAAGCCGTCGTCGGTCGACTCGACGCCGGTGACCTCCTCCCCCTGGTGGCGGTCAACGCCGAAGTCGTCGACCTGCTGGCGCGCGGTCGCCAGGAACTCGCTGCCGCCGACGGAGCCTACGCCGAGGTAGTTGAACAGGTGCGCCTTGTGCATCCACGTGTCGTTCGTGTCGAAGAGGACGGTGTCGAGGCCGTTCTTGCTCGCGAACAGTCCAGCGCTCAGTCCGGCCGGTCCACCGCCGACGATTGCGACGTCTGTCATACCGCCATATCACGTCGCCCGGGCATAAGGGTTGACGGAAGCGGGGATCGACGGGGGCGGCGCGCCCGACGCCGGCCGTGATCCGACGCCGCTAGCCGCCGAAGTCGGCGAGCGATCCGGCGTCGTCGCCCCCGGAATCGTCCGATTCGGAGGGGTCGTCCGCGGAGTCGTCGCCCCCCGAGCCGTCTCCCCCGTCGCCGCTCGGCTCGTTGGGGTCGGACTCACCCCACGGATCGTCGGGGTCGACCGGGTCGACGGCGCGGTCGAGCTCGTCGGCGTCGTACTCGACGTCCTCGTCGAGCAGCATCGCGAGCCGCTGCCAGCGGGCGCTCTGCTCGTCTTCGCCCTCGGGGCCGACGCGCGCGCCGTGGGTCTTGAAGAATCGGGTGCCGCGCCCGCGTTTGGACCCCTCGCCGGTGTGGCCGTCGAAGACGGCGTCGAACGTCCCCTCCGGTTCGAGGTCCCCGACGGGGAAGTCGTGGGCGGGCTCCTCGCCGCGTTCGCGGGCTTCGGCCCGCAGGTCGGCCACCGCGGAGAAGTAGGCGTCCGCGTTCGACGCCTCGCGGGTCGAGCGAGCGCGGGCGGCCGCGAGCGCGGCGTGGACCGCACAGAGGCGCCCCTTCCACGCGTCCGGCTCCCAGCGTTCGGTTGCCAGTTCCTCGTAGCGCTCGATGAGGAGCGCGACCTCGTCGCCCGCGCGGAGGTCCTCGACGACGTAGAGGTTCAGGCGGTCCCAGAGGTTCCACGCGTACCCGGAGCGGGCCAGCTCCCACGCCGCCCACGCCGCGATCTCCTCGTCGGAGCGCCGGACCGCCTTCTGGAGGAGGCTGGAGACGACGTACCGGCTGTAGCCGCCGTCGGTCTCGTTCGCCTCCTTCTCCTCGCCGAAGTCGTTCTCGCCCGTCGCGTCCGGCGTCCGATCGGTTTCGAGGCTCCCGTCCGTCCCGAACGTCGCCTGTCTGTCGTCGCCGTCGGCCATGTCCCCGCTCCCGCCGCGAGCGACTTAACAGCCCCGCGGCGAGGGCGCTCGGTGCGCGGCGCGAGCGGGAGGCTTCGAGTCGGTCGATCCGCGGCGCGGTACGGCGGATCACACCTGCTCTGAAAGGGAACCCTTAAGTCGAATCCGGCGGCTATGTTTCGGTAACCGCCCTTAGCTCAGCCTGGTAGAGCAGTCGACTGTAGATCGACTTGTCCCCCGTTCAATTCGGGGAGGGCGGACTAAACCTCAACACTCGCGAGCGACAGCGAGCGAGTGTTGACCGTGCGGGACGACCGACCCGAATTGGGCAGACGAGTCGCAGCCCGCGCAGTGAGCGAAGCGAACGAGCAGGACCGTCTCGGCGAGTTCAATTCGGGGAGGGCGGACTCCTTGTCGGTCGGTTCGTAACGGACGCAGAGCCGAACGCTCGGCAGCGGGACCCTCGTTCGACACCCTCAACTTTTCACAGCTTCCGGCGACACGACGAGTATGTGTGTTCGCCGGGCGGTCGTCGCGGTCGTTCTCGTCGCGCTAGCGGGCTGTGCCGGCGCCCCTACCGCCGACCTCGGCTCTCCCCCGTCCGACCCCGACGGCGTCGATCCGAACGACCCGGGCGACACGGCGTGGACCGGCACGGTCGTCAGGGTCGTCGACGGCGACACGATGGAGGTGGAGTTCCCGAACGGGGAGGTCGACACCGTCAGGCTCCTCGGCGTCGACACGCCCGAGACGAGCGCCGAGTCGACGAGCCCCGACGAGTTCGAGGGGGTCCCGAACACCGACGCCGGCCGGGCGCACCTCCGGGCGTGGGGCGCCGAGGCCTCGGCGTTCGCGGAGTCGGAGCTCGCCGGCGAGGAGGTGACGGTCGTGACCGGCGGCGACCGCCGAGGGGGGTACGGCCGCCTGCTCGCGGTGCTGTACGTCGACGGCGAGGAGTTCAACGAGCGGCTGCTGACGGAGGGGTACGCCCGCCTGTACGACACCGAGTTCGCCCTGCGCGACGCGTACGCGGCGGCCGAGTCCGAGGCGCGCGCGGGCGAGGTCGGGCTCTGGGCGTTCGATGAGTCGGACTCCTCGACCGAGGCGAGCGAGGTCGACGACGCCGACCTCCCGCCGCTCCCTGACGACGGCGACGGCGAGGCCCGCGAGTCGGTCCCCGCATTCGGGATCGGAGCGGCCGCGATCCCTGTGTCGGCGTAACACACTTAAGAGCGCGCTCGGTACGGGTACCCAGTGGCATCCCGACAGGGCGGGTCGGGGGACGCGGAGCCCCTCGGACCCGGATCGACGGAGCGTCGGACCGCTTCCACGACCGCCGCCGCGAGCGGGACGGCAGACGCGCGGCCCCGGTCCCCGCCGGAGTCGCCGGCGCGCCGCCGCGCTCGGGCCGGGCGACCCGAGCAGACCGACCGAAACGGCGAGTATCGGTCGGTCGACCCGACACACGGCGGGGAGACCGCCGCCCGATCGCCGGAGGACCCGCCGGTTCGCGACCCCTCCCGCTACGCGCTCACCGACCACTTCCGCGAGCGGCTCGAACAGCCGGGTCGGTACGTCTCGACGCGGACCGTGAGCGACGCGATCCGGGAGGGACAGCTCCGGTGGAACCGAACCGACGGCTGGCGGTTCGCCCTCGTCGAGGGCGGCGTCCGCTTCGTCGTGGTCGTGAGCGACACGGAGACCAACTCCCCCGTGGTCGTCACGGGCTGGACCGAAGTCGCGGACCGCGAGGCGGCGCTCGCGGCCGCGCGCTGGGACGGCGTCGACGTCGACACCATCGCGGTGCGGGCCGCGCTGAGCGAGTCCGCAGAGACGCCGATTCCGGACCGGATCCGGCCGCGGACCGTCACCCGGCCGTTCGAGGTGGGCGAGCACCGCCTCGAAACCGAACCGGGCGAGCCGTTCGTGCGCTGTACCGAGTGCGGCTGTCGGTTCCGCTCGAAGGAGGCGATCACCTCGCGGCGGTGCCGAAAACGGTCGCCGGGTCGATAGCTCGCAACTCCGTTTATACGCGATAGCCGAGCGGCGGCGTTGATAGTCCGTAGCCACGGCATGCGGTGGCGCGTGCCTGCGAGCGGTCGCCACCGGCGGCCGCGAGTCATCACGCGCGAGGGAGTTGCGGTCGCCGGAGCAACGCGGACGCGACGTCGACTCCGCTGACCTCCCGACGAGCGTTATAATCCGATGAAGTCGTCGAGTTCGACGTCGGTAACGCGGCCGCCGCAGGCCGCGCACTCTTCCACGCGCTCCGGGGCTGCCCCGCCTTCCATGTGGAGGTTACCGCACTCGGTACACACCTCGAATTCAGCGTCGAGCATGGGGACGGACGTTTTCCGGATCCGCCGTATATGTTTTGTGCCGGCGACGGACGACTCCGGGCGAGACCGACCGTGGAGCCGGTCGCCCGATGACGCTATCCATTTCCGCGTCGCGGCCGAAGCGACGGTGATGACCGAGGACACCGGCGACGACGCCGCCGGAACCGATCACGACGACGGTCTCTCTCTGGACCGCTTCCACGAGGCGCTCGAAGCCGAGGAGCGGCCGGTCGCGACCGCGAGCGAGGTCGCCCGCCGACTCGGGACCACGCAGGCCGCGGCCCGCGACGCGCTCGCCGCGCTCGTCGACCGCGGCGACGTGGACCGGCTCGACGTCGAGGCCGACCCCGTCGTCTTCTATCCGCGCGACTGGGGCGCGTTGGCGAGCCGCGAGCGAGTCGTCGTGTTCCCGGAGCGCCGCGAGATCGTCGTCGACCGCCCGACCCAGTACACGCGGGCGCGGCTCTCGCAGCTCGCGCACCTCGTCGACACTACCGGCACCGAACCCGGCACGCGCGGCTATCTCTATCGCGTCAGACAGGAGGACGTGTGGGCCGCGCCGTTCGACGACGCCGACGCGCTCGTCGACGCGCTGCGCTCCGTCCTCCCGCGCCGGTTCGAACACCTCGAGGACTGGGTCCGCGACCAGTGGCGTCGCGCGCACCGCTTCCGACTGTACACCCACGACGACGACTACGTCGTCCTCGAAGCCGCCTCGGAGAGCCTGATGGGTAACGTCGCCGACCAGCACCTCGACGACGACCACCTCCGCGCGCCGATCTCCGACACCGAGGCGTGGGTGAACGAGGGCGCCGTCGCCGAGATCAAGCGCGCGCTCTACGACGCCGGCTACCCGGTCGAGGACGAACGCGACCTCGAAACCGGCGAGCCCGTCGACGTCGAGCTCACGACCGACCTCCGCGACTACCAGGAGACGTGGGTCGATGAGTTCCTCGACCGCAAGGCGGGGGTGTACGTCGGGCCGCCCGGCTCCGGGAAGACCGTCGCCGCGATCGCGACGATCGCCGCCGTGGGCGGCGAGACGCTGATCTTGGTCCCCTCCCGCGAGCTGGCCGACCAGTGGCGCGAGGAGCTGCTCGACCACTCCACGGTCGACCCCGCGGACGTCGGGCTCTACCACGGCGGCACGAAGGAGATCCGTCCGGTGACGATCGCCACCTACCAGATCGCGGGGATGGATCGCCACCGGAGTCTCTTCGACTCCCGGAAGTGGGGGCTGATCTGCTTCGACGAGTGTCTGACAGGCAACACTATTGTCGAAACACCCTCTGGACGAACGACGTTCGATGAGATTGATACAGAATATGAGTTAGAGGAGGGGTGGACGACAGATGTCGATCTCTCCGTCCGCACCTTCGATCGAGAGCGGGGCGTATACCGATTCACTCCGGTCACGGGAATTTATAAGTCGACGGCACCGGTCGAACAGATCGAAACACGTCAAGGATATCCGATAACGGCGACCGAGGGACACACTCACTTCGTTTTTGATCCCGATACGGGGCGTATTTCGGAACAAAAAGGTGTCTCGGAGGGTGAATTCGTCGTTAGACCGCAAACGGAGTCGGGAGGTTATACCGATACGGACGCGTCCAACACCGCATCTGCTGAACTGCTCGGCTGGTTCCTCGGAGACGGGCACCGAGATCGCCACGGCCACGTGAAGTTCTCGTTCGCACGGAACAAACGGGAGCAGATAGATATTCTTGAAAACCTGTGTAACCGGACCGAGATCGACTACACGGTCTTTGAGAACAGCAGGGGCGATCTCACGTTATGGTCGAAACGCTTTGCGGACCGACTCCCCTGGGATCTCCTGTCCGGGAGTAAGGCACGGAGAGTGACTGTCCCTCCAGCAGCATACGGATGGCATCCGAATCGAACCGGTGCGTTGTTGAGGGGGTTGTTTGACGCCGAGGGATCCGTTGATGAGAAAGGACGGATACAGTTTAACACAGTCTCAGAGCGCCTCGCAAAAGACGTCATCCTGCTTCTACAGCATCTCGGCATTCCGTCAAGTCATCTTCAGATAGACAGAGAGGACTCCCACAGCGATCAGCACCGCGTACTGGTGGCATCCCGATACGGTGTGTTGTTCGCTGAGAAAGTCGGATTCAGGCTACAACACAAATCGGAGCGAATCTCTCTCGGCGAGACTCCTACGACGGGAGTTCCTGTTGGAACATACCTAGAACAAATCAAAGACGACGTGGAACTCTCGAACGAACAGATCGCGGACATGATCGGTGTCGCTCGACAGACGATCGGAGATGTCATTCGTGGAGACAACCGTCTGGGCCAACGACACCTGAGTTCTCTCGCCCAGGGGCTTCGAAGGTACGCACAGACGGATCCGATCTCAGTTGATGCGATGCGAGAGGATAATGGAGTCACGTACGCAGAGATCGGCGACGAACTAAATGTCTCGACCAGTCATGCGTATACCTTGGTCTCCCGAGCGGATGAAAGAACGGAGAAAGTGATCGACGAACGCGAACAACGCTGTCGTATGAAGGCAGCACAGCACGCAGATCGGTTAGCGAGGCTCGAAGATTTACAGATTGCCGAGGTCACCTCGATTACTCAAAAAGGTGTTGAGACGGTTTATGACTTCGAGACGCGAGATCATACGTTCGTTGCGGATGGTTATCTAACGCATAACTGTCATCACATCACCGCCCCCGTCTTTTCCCGGACGGCCGAGCTCCAGAGCAAACACCGCCTCGGCCTCTCGGCGACGCCGGTCAGCGAGACCGGCAGCGAGGAGGAGATCTACACCCTCATCGGCCAACCCATCGGCGCCGACTGGGACGCGCTCTTCGAGGCCGGCTTCGTCCAAGAGCCCGAGGTCGAGATCCGGTACGTCCCGTGGCGCGACGAGCTGGCGCAAAGCGAGTACGCCGCCGCGGACGGTCGGGAGCGTCGGCGCGCCGCGGCCGAGAACCCGGCGAAGGTCGAGGAGATACGCTATCTGCTCGCGGCCCATCGCGACAAGAAGGCGCTCGTCTTCGTCGAGTACCTCGACCACGGGCGAGCGATCGCCGACGCGCTCGACGCCCCGTTCATCAGCGGCGAGACGCCGCACCGCGAGCGCGCCGAACTGTTCCGTCGGTTCCGTGCTGACGACGACGACGCCGAGGACGCCGACCGGGCCCGCGACGACGCCCTCGACGTCCTCGTCGTCTCGCGGGTCGGCGACGAGGGGATCGACCTCCCGAACGCCGAGCTCGCGGTCGTCGCGAGCGGCCTCGGCGGGTCCCGCCGGCAGGGCTCCCAGCGCGCGGGGCGGACGATGCGCCCCTCCGGCTCCGCGCTCGTCTACGTCCTCGCGACCCGCGGGTCGAGCGAGGAGGAGTTCGCGCAGCGACAGATGCGTCACCTCGGTCGGAAGGGCGTCCGCGTCCGGGAGACGAACGTCGCGGAGTGACCGACCGAGGCGGGATCCGACCGCGGGACTGCGCGGGTTCACTCCGGGATCGTTCGGTCGCGTCGAAGCCTTCAACACCCGCCTCGACGACGTCGCGGTATGGACGCGGACGACTCCGCCGGTGACGACGCCCCGTCCGGACCGCCGGACGCCGAGCCCCCGACCGTCGCCGAGGCGGTCGTCGACGCCATGCTCGACCGCGGCGTCGACACCGTCTTCGGCATCCCCGGGAAGCAGACCCTCCCGCTGAACCGCGCGCTCGCCGACCGCGACGCCCGGTTCGTGGTCGCCCGCCACGAGACGGCCGTCCCCCACCAGGCGTGGGGCTACGCCGAGACGAGCGAGCCGGGCGCGATGGCCGCCACCTGCGTCGTCCCGGGGCCGGGCGACACGAACGCGATGAACGGGCTGAAGAACGCCCTGAACGACTGCGTCCCGCTGCTCCACCTCGCCGTCGAGACCGAGCGGTCGGTCCGGGGCGGCGACGGCATCCACGAGACGCCGCCCGAGACGTACGACACCGTCGTCAAGGAGAACGTCCTCGTCGACTCGCCCGCGGGCGCGGTCCCGGCCGTCGTCGAGGCGATCCGGACCGCCCGCGAACACCCGCAAGGGCCGGTCCGCGTCGGGATCCCGAAGGACGTCCTCGCGGGCCGGACCCCGCAGCCGGCGGTGGGCGACCGAGCGCCCTCGCCGCCCTCGGGGCCGCCCGCCGAGGCGGTCGAGGAGGCCGCCTCCCTGCTCGGCGACGCGACCGCGCCCGTCGTCCTCGCCGGCGGCGGGGTGCGGCGCTCGGGCGCGACCGACGCGCTCCGGTCGGTCGCGGAGGAGTTGGACGCGCCCGTCGCGACGACGTACAAGGGGAAGGGGACGCTGCCCGAAACGCACCCGCTGTCGGCCGGGGTCCTCTGTGGCGGTGCGAGCGCCGACCTCCGCGATCTCCTCGCGGGCGCGGACGTCGGACTCGTCGTCGGCTCCGACCTCGACGCGGTCGCGACCGCCTCGTGGTCCGTCTCGATGCCGGAGACGCTGATCCACGTCACGCTGGACGGCGACGACGTCGGGTTCGGCTACGAGACCGACCTCGGCGTCGTCGCCGACGCCGACCGCTTCCTGCGCGCGCTCGACGACCGACTCGACCGAGGCGCCGCCGTCGACGGCGCGGGCGACGACTCCCGCGCTCGCTCGGGCGCCGAGCGCGCCGGGGCGGTTCGGACCGCCGACCGCGAGCGGTTCGCGGCGCTGGCGGGGGCGGCCGACGTCGACGACGACCGCGACCACCGCCCGCTCCGCTCCGTCGAGGTCCTCTCGGCGGTGCGCGACGCGGTCCCCGAGGAGGCGGTGGTGACCGCGGACGCCGGCGGGTTCCGCCTGTGGACGCTTGTCTCGTTCCCCGCCTCCGGGCCGCGCTCCTACGTCAACCCCGGCTCGTGGGCGACGATGGGGACCGGCCTCCCGTCCGCGATCGGCGCCAAGCTGGCGAACCCCGACCGCGACGTCGTCGCGCTCACCGGCGACGGCGGGCTCATGATGTGCGTTCACGAGCTCCACACCCTCGCGGCGGAGGGGATCGACGTGACGGTCGTCGCGCTCAACAACGACGACTACGCGATCATCAGCGAGGAGGCGTCGCGCTCGTACGAGTTCCCCGAGGGCGCCTACGGCTGGGCAGACGCCGGGCTCGACCTCGTCGCGGTCGCATCGGGGATGGGCCTGCCGGCGGAGCGGGTCCGCGACCGCGACGCCGTCGGCGACGCCGTCGAACGCGCACGCGACCGCGACGGGCCGGCGCTCGTCGAGGTCGTCACCGACCCGGCCGAACCGCAGGCGAGCGAGTGGATGACGGGGGGGCGGCCCGGCGAGCGCCCCGACGAGTGACGGCGCGTCGCGCGTGAGCGGGTCCGGGGAACCTCACCGGCTCCGACGGCGTGTCCCTTTCACGCCGAGCGTTTCCGAGATTTGAAGCGATCTATATCAGCGTCGCTTTCCGAGGTTCTCGCATGCGAAATCCGTGGGTCCACGACGACGTGCCGGACGGCGCCGGGAGCGGGTACGACGGCCCCGTCCGCCTGCTGGCGGCGTTCATGTGGGGGACGCTGGCCCTCGGCGTCGGCGGGTTCGTCCTGCTCTCCGGCGCCGGCGTCGTCGATCTGGCCGACGGCGGCTCGCTCGGCGCGGTCGTCACCGGGGTCGTCGCCGCGCTGGCGCTGGCGCTGGTGCTTCCGATCCTGTTGAAACTCCTCGCAATCTCGCGAGCGCTCGCCCTCCTCGCGTTCCTCGGGACCGGCGCCGCAGTCGGTCGGTTCGTGATCGCTCGCGAACCGGAGCGGTTCCGGGCGCTCCTCGACGCGCGCGACGCGCTCACCGAGAACGCGGGCGCGCTCGGCGACCTCTTCGAGACCGTCGACGCGGTGTCGCCCACGGCGGTCGGCGCCGCGACGGCGGCGGTCGACGGCGCGCTCGCCGCGGTCCTCGCGCTCCCGGCCGCGTGAGATCTTCTCGCCCCGTCTCTGGGCGTCGCGTCCGCTCGCGCTCCCCGGGACGTGAGTCTTAACAACACTCGTTGTGAATCTCACCCATGACGCATCCGAACGACGTCGCCGTTGGAATCGTCGGCCTCGGCGGCATCGGCGCCCACCACGCGACGAAGCTGACCGAGCGCGGCGCGAACCTCGTCGGCGGGATGGACATCGACGCGGACGCCCGCGCGCGGTTCCACGAGGAGTTCGACGTGCCAGCCTACGAGGACGAGACGGACCTCTACGACGCCTGCGACGCCGTGTTCGTCACCACGCCGAACCGCTTCCACGAGGAGTACGCGACCTCGGCGCTGTCGGCCGGCCTCGACGTCCTCTTGGAGAAGCCGCTCGCGCACACGCTCGACAGCGCCGAGCGCATCGCCGACGCCGCCCGCGACGCCGAGGGGTTCTGTACCGTCGGGTTCAACAACCGGTTCGCGGAGCCGGTTCAGGTTATCAAACACTACCAAGACGAGGGGCGGTTCGGCGAGACCAGCCACGTCGAGGCGAACTACGTCCGGCGACGCGGCGTCCCCGGCCGCGGATCGTGGTTCACGTCCGGCGAGGTCGCCGGCGGCGGCGCGCTCATCGACATCGGCGTCCACGCGATCGACCTCGCGCTCCACTTCCTCGATCACCCCGAGGTCGTCGAGGTCTCCGGGGAGACGCGCTCTGAGTTCGGCGGCCGCGACGACTACGCGTACATCCACATGTGGGGCGAGGACGCCGGGCCGGAGGGGTTCGACGTCGACGACTCCGCCTCCGCGTTCATCCGCGCCGAAGACGGCTCGACGGTCTCGCTTGAGGTCGCGTGGGCGACGAACCGCCCGTCGAACGAGGAGTTCGTCGTTCGCGGCACGGAAGCGGGGGCGACGTTCGACCGCGGCAGCGACGACCTCGCGATCCACGAGGCGGGCGTCGGCGGGAGCCACCACCTCGCAGACACCGAGGTCGAGACCCGCGAGGAGGACGGCCACGCCGCCGAGCAGGCGGCGTTCCTCGACGCGGTCGCCGCGGGCGAGGCGCCCGCGATCAACACCGTCGAGGAGGGGCTCCGCGTCCAGCGCGTCATCGACGCGATCTACCGGTCCTCGGAGACCGGCGCGGCGGTGCGACTCGACTGAGGCGAAGCAATCATTCGGAGGCGGCGACGACGATTTATAAACCGACCCGGTGCCCTCGCGGGCAGCGGGCGGGACTCGAAGCGCAGGGGATTCGACGGTCTCGGTCACCGAATCGCGCCCGGCGAAAACGCTCATCTATCGTCCGCAATGGGAACCTATTCGGTGTTGGGGGCCGTCCTCGCGCACAACTCGTGACCAGCGATCCCGGCCCGACGCCGCCCTCCGAACGCATCACCAGCCTCGACGCGCTCCGGGGGTTCGCGCTGCTCGGCATCCTCGTCATCAACATTCGCGTCTTCTCGATGCCGGAACAGACCCTCCTCAACCCCAACGTGTACGGCGATTTCGCCGGCGTGAACTACTGGACGTGGTTCGTCGGTCACGTGTTCGCGCAGTCGAAGTTCATCACGATCTTCTCGGCGCTGTTCGGCGCGGGCGTCCTCCTGTTCGTCGAGAGCAAAGAGGAGAAGGGCCAAGACGCCGTCCGGCTCCACCTCCGCCGGACCGCGGTGCTGATCGCGATCGGACTCCTCCACGCCTACCTGCTGTGGTACGGCGACATCCTCGTCACGTACGGACTCACCGGTATCTTCCTGCTGTTCGTCCGCGACCTCGACGCCCGTCGGCTCGCCGGGCTGGCCGGGATTTTTCTGCTGTTCGTCCCGGCGATCGAGCTGTTCGCGGCCGTGTCGATCGGCGGGGAGGCGATCGCCGGCCAGTGGCTGCCCTCGGAGGCCGCGATCCGGCAGGAGGTGGCCACCTATCGCGGCGGCTGGCTCGAACAGATGAGCCACCGCGTCGACTCCTCGTTCCAGCGACAGACGAGCGGGTTCATCGGGTCGAGCTTCTGGCGGGTCGGCGGGGTCATGCTGCTCGGCATGGCGCTGTACAAGCGGGGCGTGCTGACCGGTGAGCGCTCGACGGCGTTCTACCGCCGGCTCGTCGCCGGGGGCGTCGTCGGCGTCGGGATCGTCGTCGCGGGCGTCGCGTACATCGAGGCGAACGACTGGAGCGCGGGCGCCGCGCTGTACTGGCGCCAGTTCAACTACGTCGGGAGCCTCCTCGTCGCCGGCGGCTACGTCGGGCTGGTCACCCTGTTCGTCCGCCGGCGCGGGGACGGGATCGTGACGCGCGCGCTCGCCGCCGTCGGGCGCACCGCGTTCACCAACTACCTGCTCCAGACCGTGATCGCAACGACGATCTTCTACGGCCACGGACTCGGCCTGTTCGGCTCCGTGAGCCGCGTCGAGGCGATGGGGATCGTCGTCGCCATCTGGGCGGTCCAGATCCCGCTCTCGGTTCTCTGGCTGCGCTACTTCCGGTTCGGCCCCGTCGAGTGGGTGTGGCGGACGCTCACCTACGGGGAGGCGCAGCCGATGCGGCTCGGGGACTGATCGGCGCCGCGCTCTTCGGCGCGGCGATCCGGACGCGCCCGTTCTCCGAACTGAGACTCGCGAGGACACGTTCAACACCCGGGCGGCGAACGTCTCGCCCATGCCCGGCTTCGACGTCCACGACCACCGCCACGAACTGAAACAGCTCCGCGACGCGGGCGCGACGAGCCTCTGGGAGAACCGTGCGGAGATGGCGTGTCCGGTGTGCGACGACGTCTTCTCGCGGCTGTTCGTCACCGAGCAGCGCGGGACGACGTTCCCCGAGAACGACGGCGCCCGGTTCTGCCTGCTCCGCGACGGCGACGCGGTGTACTTGTTCAGGCACTGAGCCCGCGCTCTCGTTCGGTCCACGCCGCGCGACCGCCGGGGAACGCCTCGCCGGTCAGTCGTCGCCCACGGGGTCGACGGCGGGCTCGGGGTCGTCGATGTACCGCTCGGTCCACGTGCCGCGCGAGAACCACGCGACGCCGACGACGGCGCCGAGGACGTTCCCGAGCGCCATCCCCACCCAGACGCCGGTCTCGCCCCAGCCGGCCACGAACACGAGGTACGCCACGCTCGCGACCCGGCCGACCCAGAGGGTGAGAATCGAGATGACCATCGCGGTCTTCGTGTTTCCGGCGCCGCGGAACGCACCTAAGATCACCTGCGAGACGCCGATGAAGGCGAACTCCACCGACCGGATCCGGACGTACTCGACGGCGTAGGAGATCGTCGCGGGCGCGTCCGGCACGTCGCCGAGGAACGCCCCGACGATCGGCTCGGTGAACGCGATGGCGACGACCGCGACGAGGAACATCACGCCCGCGCCGGTCGTGGCGGCGAACTTCACCGCCTTGGCGGCGCGGTCGGCGCGGTCCGCGCCGAGGTTCTGCCCGACCATCGTGTCGATGGCGCGCCCGAGCCCCATCGCAGGGAGGAAGACGAGCGAGATGAGCCGGTTCCCGAGGCCGTACGCCGCGACGACCGGCGGCGAGAACGTCACGATCATCGCCGTGAGCGTGATCATCGCGAGCGCGCTCGTCGTCTGCTCGACGCTGGAGGGGAGCCCGAGCCGGAAGATGTCGCGGATGAAGTCGAGGTCGGGCGCGAGGTGGCCGAGCGTCACGTCGGGGCCGTAGCCGGTGCCGAAGAGGACCCAGAGCCCGATCGCGGTCGCGACGCCCCGCGAGAGGATCGTCGCCAGCGCGGCGCCCTCGATGCCGATCCCGGTGACACCGGTCGCCGACAGCAGCGTCGCCTCCAGCGCGACCGGGTCGAGCGCGGCGACGCCCGGCACCGCCGCGAGCCACTCGAACAGCGGGTTCCCGTCGAACCCGAAGATGAAGAACGGGTCCAACAGGACGTTCAGGAGGACGGAGACGAACATCACGGCCATCGGCGTCCGGGTGTCGCCGTAGCCGCGCATCAGCGCCGAGAAGACGAAGAACCCGAACATCAGGGGGATCCCGGCGAAGATGACCTCCATGTAGTCGGCCGCGAGGGGGATGACGGTCGCCGCGGTGGCCGGGTCGCTCGGAAGGAGTTCGAGGGCGGGCCGAGTGTAGAAGTAGCCCCCGATCCCGATCAACACGGACAGCACCGAGACGGTGAAGATGGTCTGTCCCGCCACGAGCCCCGCGGAGCGGTCGCCATCGGCGCCGGTGTACTGCGCGACAAGGATCGCGCCCGCCGTGGTGAAGCCGCCGGCGACCGCGATCAGCAGGAAGATGAGGGGGAACGCGAGGCTGATCGCGCCGACGGCCTCCGCCGACAGGCGGCCGAGGTAGAGCGTGTCGACGATGTTGTACGTCACCTGTAACAGCTGGATGACGACGATCGGCCACGCCAAGCGGAACAGCGGGCGCAGGAGGCTTCCCTCGGTGATCGACTCCTCGTCGATGGGGGCGTCGTCGCCACTCTCGGGACCGTCGCTCGCTCCGTCGAGGTCGTCTGGCGGGTCGGAGGGATCGGCAGCGGGCTCGTCGCTCACTGCTATATAAACGCCGGGCGCGCTCTATCAGGCTTCCGATCCGGTCAGCGGTCCGCCTCGCTGTCAGGAGATCTCGAGGGTACATCACCCGAAGCCTCGCCCTCCGTCGCGGCGGCTTCAGATCCGGCCGCTCCCCCCGGGCGGTCGGCGTCGACGGGCGCCGCAGCCTCCGAATCGCCATCGACGGGCGCCGCCACCTCCGAATCGGTGTCGACGCGGGCGACGCCGGAGGTGTCGTCGAAGACGAGGTGACGGTGCGGGTACGCCATCTCGACGTCGGCGTCGGCGAGGCGCTCGCGGATCTCGGTGTTCACGTCCGACTGGACCTTCGCCAGCTTGTACGGTTTCTTCACCCAGTACCGAAGCCGCAACAGGATCCCGTCGTCGCCGAACTCGTGGAGGCGGCAGTCGGGACCGGCCATGTACCGCGCCACGCCGATCCGGATGTCGGGGCCGCCGTCGATGACGGCCTCGCAGTCCCGCGCCGCGCGCTCGATGAGTCGGCGGGCCTCGGGGATGTCGCTCTCGTAGGTGACCAGCACGTCGATCGACCGGCGCGTGCGCTCGTCTTCGGCGGAGAAGTTCGTCACGTCGCGCTCGCGCATCGTCCCGTTCGGCACGACGAGGAAGGTGTTGTCGACGGTGAAAATCTTCGTGTACCGGATCGTGATGTCCTCGACGAACCCCGCGGTCCCGTCCTCTAACTCGATCATGTCGCCGATCTCGAACGGCTGGTCGGCGAGGACGAACACGCCGTTGATGAAGTTCCCCACCAGCGGCGCGAGGACGATACCGATGACCGCCGAGAACACCGCCGTCCCGAGGAGGAGTTCCTCGAACTGAAATCCGGCCGCGCTGAGGCCGACGAGCAGCGCGGCCGCGATCGTCCCCGCCCGGACGCCGCGGACGATCGTCTGCGCGACGCTCTGCCGGGACACGCGCCGAGCCACGGGCCGACCGATCAGTCGGACGACGAAGTTGGCGACGACGACCCCGATCGCCAGCGACGCGACGACGATCAGGACGTTCGTTCCCGGGAGGCCCGCGATCCGAGACCCGAGGCCGTCCAGCCGCGACGCGATTCCCGCGACCGCCGCCACCGCCGGGAAGCCCATGCCGAATCCGGCGTCGGCCACCGGAAAAAGCGTTTCTCCCCGCGCCGGTCGGAGACGGCCGATCCCCGACGACCGACCCTCAACGACCGAATCCCGCGATCGCTCCCCGACGATCGCCTCCGACGGCCAGCACGGCGGGGTGAACCACTATGACGCGCGGCGGGGGAACCACTATGACGCGGCTGAGCGAACGGGAGAACATGTCGCAACCACCAAAGGATCCGACCGTACCGAGGTTCAGCGTCGAACACGACTCCGATCCGGGCGAAACCTTGATAGCCGGGTTCTCCTCGTTCGGGCTCGCCGGGCTGACCGCCGTCGACTACTTGATCGACGACCTCGACCTCGAAGCGACCGGTCACGTCCGGATCGACGGCGCTCCGTCGATCACGCCGTTCACGAAGGGGACGCCGCGACATCCGATCCGACTGTACACCGCCCCCGAGCTCGACGTAACCGTTCTGGTCGCCGAGCAGTTCGTCCCGCCGTTCCTCGGCGAACTGTTCGCGGACGCCCTCCTCGACTGGACGGAGGAGAACGGGATCGGAGAGATCGCGGTGTTGGCGGGCGTCCCCGTGGCGCACGGCCCCGACGCCCACCGCACGTTCCACATCGCCACCGAGGACTACCGCGCCGCTCGCCTCGGAGACGAGACCGACGTCCCCGCGATGGAGTCGGGGTTCCTCGACGGGGCGAACGCCGGACTGCTCGAACGCGGCATCGACTCGCCGCTCGGCGTCGGGGTGTTCGTCACGCCCGTCCACGCGCAGGCGCCCGACGTCGACGCCGCGGTGCGGCTCGTCGACACCGCGAACGCGATCTACGACCTCGGCGTGGACGCGGCCCCGCTGGAGGCGTTCGCCCAAGAGATCCGCCGTCGCTACGAGGACCTCGCCGAGCGGATCGAAGAGCGGGAGCCGGAGGGGACCTACGATCGGATGTACATGTGACCAGTCGGCGGCACGCGTGGTCGGTCGGTGGTGTACCCGGTCGGCGGCACCTGTGGCCGGCCGACGGTTCGAGCGTGTGACCGAACTCTGAAAACGCGTACAACTCGACTCATAGTAAAAAGCTATAATCCCTGCCCCCGTCCGTCCGACCATGACAGACGATCTCCGCGACACCCTCGATCGCGTCGGGGACCGGTTCAACCTCGGCGAGTACGAGATCGACGCGTATCTGGCGGTGCTGGAACACGGAGAGCTGACGGCGAGCGACATCGCCGACCGGACCGACATCCCGCAGCCGCGGGTGTACGACACCGTCCGGAGCCTCTCCGACCGCGGACTCGTCGAGCTCCGCGAGTCGCGGCCGATGAAGATCGTGGCAGTCGACCCGGACGACGCGTTCGGCGACCTGCGCTCGTCGTTCGCCGAGATGGTCGACGAGCTCGAGGCCCGATACACCGCGCCGACCCGCGAGACGGAGGCGGTGTCGCTCGTGAAGTCGCGCTCGACGATCCTTCGGTACCTCGAAGAGGTGATCGCGAACGCGGAGTACGAGCTCGCGCTGTCGCTCACCCCCGGCCTCCTCCGCCGGTTCCGCGACGAGCTCGCCGCGAAGGTCGCCGCGGGCGTCAGCGTCGAGCTGCTCGTCACGCCCGCGTCGAACGCCCCCGACCCGACCGAGTTCGACTACTTGGAGGTCGCGACCATCGCCCGCGCCCGACGGGGGATCACGACGCCCGTCCTCGCGGTCGGCGATGGGGAGTACTCCGTCTACGCCACGCAGGACGCCCTGCGCGACGACCGCGAGCGCTACGGCGTCATCTTCAACCGCTCCGCGCTCGGCTTCCTCGTCTCCGGCTTCTTCGGGACCGTGCTGTGGACGACCGCGGAGACGCTCGCCGCCGACGGCGAGGAGCGACCATTCCCCCGACGCTACGCCTCGATCCGTCGCGCCGTGAAGGACGTCCGCGAGTTCGACGGCGAGCAGTTCTACGCGACCGTCGAGGGGCGCGACATCGAGACCGGCGAGGAGGTGACGGTCCGCGGGAAAGTGGTCGACGTCGCCTTCGTCGACACGGAGGAGGTCGCGTCGCTCGTCGTCGAGACCGAGAACGGGCGCGTCGAGATCGGCGGCCGCGTCGCCGCCCTGGAAGACGTCGAGGGGCAGGAGATCGTCATCGGCCGCGACGAGCCGCCGGCGCTGTGAGGCGAGTGCGCAACGCCGCGGCGTCGCCGTTCAAGTGTCCGGAGACCGAAGCCGGGTCGTGACCGACGACGCGCGTTCCGACGACGACCCGGCGGCGCCGACCGTCTCGTGTGAACGGTGCGACCGCGAGTGGAAACTCGACCGCGACCGCGACGACCTCGGCCCGGGGAGCCACGCGATCGAGCAGTTCGCGCTCGACCACGAGCGCCACACCGGCCACTACCCGGACGACGTGACCCCGTGGCTCGCCAGCTGCGACCGCTGTCCCGACGGCGAGCGGTTCCTCTCGGAGCGCCCGGCGCGCCGCTGGGCGCGGACCCACGCCCGACACACGCGCCACGCCGTGCGGCTCGACCCCCCGACCGGCGACGTCGAGGTCGTCTCGGCCGAGGGCCCCTCTGAGCGCTCCCCGCCGTGACGGCCAGCCGCCACACCGACAGCGTATTTACGTCGCGGCTCCCACCGCTCTGACATGACCCTCGTCGTGGTCCCGGTCCGATATCCTCCCTCGTCGCACTCGGCCGCGACGCTCCGGGAGGCGGTCCGCGTCGCCGAAGAGCGCGACGCCGAGCTGACGATTCTCCACGTGGACTTATATCAGCGCTCCGGAGGCGTCTCGCGCAGCGACCTCAAGCGCGCGGTCGAAGAGCGAATCGGTCGGATCGACCGCGCCCGCTACGTCGTCCGGCGCGGCTTCCTCGTCGAGGAGACGATCCTCGAAGAGATCGTCGCCGAGGGCGCCGACGTCGTCGTCATCGGATCGAAGCAGGCCGGCCGGTGGCGCCGGATGGTCCAGAAGCTGCTCTCGGACCCCGACATCGACTCGTTCCTCCGCGGCGAGCTCGACTGTACCGTGATCACCGTCGACGCCGACGGCGGGACCACGACCAACGAGGTCGACGAGGACGCCGCGCCGCTTCCCGAGGACGCCGGCGACTAGCCGGGCGTCCGTCGGGCCGGACGCCTCCGCGACCCGCCGCTACGCCTCCGCGACCTCGTACCGCCGCTCGTACTCGATGACGGTCGACACGCGGTCGGCGACCGCCTCGCCGAACTCTCGCTCGACGACGTACAGCGCTAGGTCGATCCCCGAGGTGACCCCGCCCGCGGAGAGGAGGTCGCCGTCGTCGACGACGCGGGCGTCGACGACCTCGGCGCCCGACTCCCGGAGTTCCTCGATCGCCGAGGCGTGCGTGACGGCGCGCCGCCCGTCGGTGACGCCCGCCTCCGCCAGCAGCATCGACCCGGTACACACCGAGGCGATCCGCGTGCCGGCCTCGTGGTGTGCCCTCAGCGCGCGTGGCACGTCTCCCTTCCGCGCCTCGGCCCACGCGCTCGCCTCCTCGTCGCGCGCGCTCCACCCGCCGCCGGGCACGACGAGCAGGTCGGGCGCGTCCGCCGCCTCCGGGTCGGGGAGCGTCCCGTCCACGCCGACGCGGGTCCCGTGGCTCGCGGTCACCCGCTCGCGCTCGCCGAGCGTGACGTACCGGACGCGGCCGGCATCGCCGCCCGACGCGCCCTCGGTCGCGCCGCGTTCCTCGGCGGCGTAGCCGAGCGCGTAGTCGAACACCTCGTACGGGCCGATCCCGTCCAGTTCGTCGAACCCGTCGTACAGCAGCACGTCGACGTTCATGACGGTCCGAACGACGGCGGACGGCTTGTGCGTTCCCCTCTCGGCGACGCCGTGCCACCGCACCGTTCCCGCCGCGCGCGTCAGTCGTCGGCGAACGCGGCCGCGACGCGCTCGACGTCGCTGACGACGCGGTCCGGGTCGAGCCGCTCGCCGCGGTAGGCGCGCTCGACGGTCCCGTCGGGGTTGACGAGGAAGGTCACGACGTTGTGGGTGAAGTCGTACCCCGGGAGCCGGTCGCTGTCGGTCGTCCGCTCGAAACCGATCCCCAGCTCGTCTTCGACCACGGCCTCCGCGCGCTCGGGGGTGGCCGGCCGGAGGTAGATCCAGTTGCCAGCGTCGAGGTCGGCACCGACCGAGGCGGCGTTGTCGCGGAGCGCGGCCGCGTCGTCGCGCTCGGGATCGAAGGTGATCGGGAGGAAGTACACCTCGTCGGTCAGCTCCGCCGCCGCGACGCGGCGCTGTACCGTCGCCCACTGCCGGAGCAGGATCGAACACTCCCCGGGACAGAAGGTGAACACGCCGGTCACGAGGGCGGTCCGGTCGAGCGCGTCGCTGTCGAACGTCCCGTCCGCGAGCGGGGCCGGCAGCTCGAACGACGGGAGCGGCTGGCCGTACGCGGGGTACGCGAGGTCCTCGCTGTCTGCGATCTGGTCCTCCTGCGGGTCGAGCACGACGCCGTCCGGCGATTCGCCGAACAAGCGCGACGTACAGCCCGCGAGGGATCCGGAAGCGACCGTTCCGGCCCCGGCGAGCAGCGTGCGGCGCTTCATACCGAGGCGAACGGCCGAGCGTCGCATAACGCGTCTGGTGCGATCGACGAACGATCGGGACCGGCGCCGATATCGTCACTCCTCGGCGTCGAAGAGCGAGTCGACCGTGCGGACGAAGCGGTCGACGAGCCGGTCGGGCAGCGACGGTGACACCTCGCCGAGGAGCGCGGCCGTCCGCTCGGGGCGCGCCAGCGAGACGGTCATCGGGCGGTCGGGGGACTTCTCGACGACCCCGTGGTCGGCGAGCGTCGAGACGTGCCACGACACCGTGCTCTTCGCGAGGTCGAGGTCGTCAGCGAGCGCCGCCGGTCGGGTCGGGCCGTCCGCGTGGAGCCGGACGACGATCTCGCGGGCCGTCTCCCGTCTAAGGAACGCGAGGGTCCGGCGGTCCCACGCGTCGACCGCCGGATCGAAGTAGTGCGCGCGCCCGCCGATCCGCTCGACCGCGAGCTCGCCGTCGCGGACGAGCCGGCGGAGGTGGTACTGCGTCTGCCCGGTCGCGATGTCGAGGTCGCGGCCGATCCGGTTGAAGTGGACGCCGGGGGTGTCGCGGACGTGGCGTCGGATCCGGGCTCTGGTGTCCGACATTCGTGGCTGGCCGTCCTACCCCCTCGCGGGATAAAAGGCGCCCGTGCGGTCTCCGCGGCTGGGAACGCCGCGCGGGGAACGGCTTCTTACCCGTCCCCTCCCAAGGGGCGGTGTGACGCAGTCGATCTCCGGGGCGACGCCGGCGCTCGCCGGGTGGTCGGTGGAGGGGTCGCTCCCCATCCTCGCGGTGGTGGTCGTCGCCGGGCTCGGAACGACGGTCCTCTTCGCCGTCAGCCTCGCCGCGTATCGCCGCCGCCGCCGGGCGCAGTACCGACTGATCGCCCTCGCGGTCGGCGCGCTTCTGGCTCGGTCGGTCGTCGGCGCCGGCACGGTCCTCGGCGTCGTGCCGATGCCCGTCCACCACCTCGTCGCCCACAGTCTGGACTTCCTGATCGCCGCGCTCGTCCTCTACGCCGTGTACGCCCACGCGCCCGGCGCGATCGGCGACGACGCCGCCTCCGACTGATGGGGTGCCGCGGTCGCCACGAGCGCCGCCGCGACGCCTACCGACGGAGCCGCTCGCGGAGCCGCTCCACCCCGACGTCGACCCGCGGCCCGAACGCGACGCTCGCGACGGCCGCGACGACCCCGACCGCGGTCCAGCCGACGAGCGAGGCCACCGCCCGCCCGGTGTCGACGAACCCGCCCTCCGGTGCGAAGGCGACGCCGATGACGTGTTCGAAGACGAGTCCCCTGAACGCCCCGTTGGGCGAGAGCGCGAGCGCTCCCCCGATTCCTCCCGGCGCCGCCCCGGCGGACAGCGATCGGAGTACCACAAGGTCGCCGCCGAGGACGCCGACGAGCAGCGCGAGGACGCCGAGCGCGACCGCGCTCCGCCGGCTCGTCGCGATCGTCGACACCGCCGCCGAGAGCGCGAGGTACGCCGCGCCGAACGGGACGACGAGCGCGACGAAGCGGACGAAGAGGATCGGCGAGTCGACGCCGGCGTGCGTCGCGAAGATCCCCGTGTCGGGCGCGGCGGTGAGCCACACGTACGCGCCGACGAGCGCGAACGGCCCGCCGACGAGCGCCACGAGCGCGACCGTCCGCGCCAGCAACACCCCGGAGACGTACGCGGCCGCGCTCACGGGATAAGTCCGGATCACGGCGAGTTCGCCGCTCGCGGCGTCGGCGAACAGCGCCCGGTACCCCAACACGACCGCGAGCAGCGGCACCAGCACCTCGGTCGGCAACAGGAGGTCGACGACGGCGGGCACGAACCCGGTCGCGCCGCCGCCGCCGACCGCGACGAGTCCGCCGAGGACGACGAGCAGCCCGACCGCGAGGACGGCGTAGCCGGGGGTCCGTCGTACCGTCGCTAGCTCGCGACGGAAGACGATCCAGACGCCCCCGAACGGGGTGTTCACCGGTCGGACACCCCCGTGACGTGGACCGACTCCTCGCTCGCCTCGCCGTCGGCGTCGCCTCGGTCGTCGGCAGTCGGTCGATCGCCCGACCCGCCCGCGACCGCCCGGTACAGCCCCTCGACGTCGTCGACGCCGTGGTCGTCGAGGAGCCGATCGCGGGGCCCCGACGCGGCGACCCGTCCCCGACGCAGGACGACGACGGCGTCCGCGTGGGCGTCGACGAGATCGAGGTCGTGCGAGCTGACGACGACGGCGGCGTCGTCGCCCGCACTGGCGGCCGCTCGGAAGGCGCGCTCCCGCATCTCGGGGTCGAGCCCGCTCGTCGGCTCGTCAAGGACGACAACGTCCGGGTCGCCGAGCGTCGCCTGCGCGATCCCGAGCAGCCGTCGCATCCCGCCGGAGAGGTCCTCGACGCGCTTGTCGGCCGCGTCGCCGAGGCCGACGTCCGCCAGCGCGGCGTCCGGGTCGCCGTCGGCGAGCGCCGCGTAGAACCCGAGCGTCTCCCGAGCGGTGAAGCCGTCGCGGAACGGCACGCGCTGCGGGAGGTAGCCGACGCGTTTCTCGGAGCCGGTGCGAGAGTCGCTGTCGGCGTACTCGACGCCCCCGTCGGTGGGCTCGACCGCCCCCGCGAGGACACCGAGCAGCGTCGACTTCCCCGACCCGTTGGGGCCGACGACCGCGGTGACGCCCGTCTCGACCGACAGCGAGACGCCGTCGAGGACCGGGACGCCGCCGTAGGCGCGCGCGACGCCGTCGACCGTCGCGGCCGCGTGCTCGCTCACGCCGACCCCTCCGTTCCCGTGGCGTTCCCGCCGACCGCGAGCGCGGACCGCCAGTCGGCCCGGACCGGTCCGTCGCCGGCGGCGGCGCCGGTGACCGCGTCGACCCGGTCGGGGTGATACGGCGCGACCGCCGGGGACGGGTCGATGATGCTTCCCGACCGGGCGCCGGGCACGGTCCCGCGGAGGCGACCGAGGAGCCGCGCGGCGGGCGACTCGCGAACCGCGATCGCGCTCACCTCGCGGTGGAGCGCGGCGTCGACCGGCGACGTCGGACGGTACGCCCGCTCCCCGGGGTCGTGCGGGCCGGCGTTCGCGCCCTCCCAGTAGTTCCCCCGGTCGCCGTCGGCCCACACGCGCAGCGCGCCGGCGCCCGCCGTCGCGTGGTCCGCGTTGCCGACGAAGTCGTTCGCGACGACCCGGCTGGACGGGACCACGGTCGTCGCGCGCGCGCCGAGCGCGTTGCCGACGACGACGTTGTGCTCGTACAGCGACCCGCGCGCGCTGGTGGAGAAGCCGAGCTCGTTGCCGACCAGCGTGTTGTACCCGACGTACGTCCGCGTGCCCGACGCCTGTATCCCGGCGCTGGAGTTGCGGACGTCGTTCCCGACGATCGCGTTTCCGGCGGGACGCGTCATCACGGTGACGCCGGCGAACAGCTCGTTCCGGAAGGCGTTGTCCGCGACCAGCGCGTCGCCGGTGTACATGAGGTGCGTCCCGTACCGGTTGTCGACGAACGTCGAGTTACGGACGACCGACCCGTCCGCGCGGTGGAGGTAGATCCCGTCGCGACCCCCCTCGAACCGGCTGTCGGTCACGGTCAGGCGCGACTCCATCCCGGCGATTCCCATGAACCCGTCCTGCCACTCGTCGGCCCCCTCGACGAGGAGCCCGCTAACGGTCGCGTGCGAGCCCTCTCGCAGCAGGAGCCCGCTCGCGTTCGCGTCCACGCTGACGTCGTCGATGACGAGTCCCGGCGCGCGGACCGCCTTGACCCCGGCGTCGCCGTGGCCGTAGCCGAGCTGGATGTTCGTGTCCCACGCCTTACCCTCTCGATCGCGGGATTCGCGGGCCGCCTCCGGATCTCGGGTCTCGTTTCCGGTCCCCGCGATACGCAGGCCCGTGAGAGCGATGTCGGGCGCGCGGACGGTGACGACCGAGCCGGTCCCGTTTCCGACGACGCGGGTCGCCTCCGCGTCGTCCGTGGGAGCCTCGGCGCTCCCGACCCGCCCGCTGCCGGCGCCGGCGATCGTCACGGACCGGTTCACCGTCACGGTCTCCTCGTACGTCCCGGGCGGGACGCGGACCGTCGTGTTCGGCGGGGCGGCCGCGACCGCGGCGTCGATGGTCGGGGCGTCCTCGCCGACGACGACGGAAACCGGTCGGTCCGCGCGCCGCTCCGCCGCCGCGAGCCGCTCGTTCGCCGTCCGCCAGCGCTCCGGCGCGAGCGATCGTACGGTCGCCGCGGAGTCGACCGCGAACGACCGAGTCCGGACCGACTCCCAGCCGACGACCGACCCACCGTGGTCGTCGACGAACGCGGCCGCAGCCTCGCGGTTCCGGAACGGGACGACGACTTCGCCCGACGGCGTCAGCGCGTCGCTCCCGACGACGTACCGGGCCTCGGAGACCGGGGTCCATCCGCCCGCGCCGGTCGCGGCGAACAGCCCGGACTCGGTCGTTCCCGGGTCCCTGTGGTCGAACGTCTCGACGTACGCGACGAGCGGGTAGCCGAACTGGCGCTCCGTCCGCCCGTCTCGTTGCGAGTCGACGAACGAGCCGATCCCGTTGTAGCCGACGACGTACTGGAGCTGCGAGTAGAACACCTGGACCCGCGGGAGGGTCGCGTCGCCGGCCATCTGTGCGTCCGTCTCCGAGGAGAGCCCGAGCTCGACGGCGTCGTCGAACCGCACCGGCTCGGGGACCGACTCGCTCGGGTCGGCCGCGAACGCGCCCGCGGTCCCGACGGCGGCGAGGGCGACGAGCGCGACGACCGCGAAACGGACGCGACGCGACCGGGCGGAGTCGGGATCGAAAACTGCCACGCGAACGCTTCGGTCGGCGGCGACTTAGGGCGTCTGGTTCGTTCCTCGAACGCGCCGTTGAACGCGTCCAGAGGGGCTAAGAGGCCGGTACTCCAACTACGACCATGACGAACGGCGCCCCATCGACTCCCACGCCCGCCAGTTCGGAGAGCCTCCCGCGGCGACGAGTGCTCGCCGGAATCGCCGTCGCCGGGTTCGGTGCCGTCGCCGGCTGCGCCGGCGGCGGGTCGACCTCGATCGCTCCCGTCTCGATCGACGACGGGCAGGCCTGCGACCAGTGCGGGATGATCGTCGCCGACCACCCGGGGACGGTCGGGCAGGTCCACTTCGAGGACGCCGAGCCGGAGGGCGGCCGCCCGGCGCAGTTCTGTAGCGCCACCTGTGCGTACACCTACCGTTTCGACGCCGAGGACGCGGGACGGACGCCGCTCGCGACCTTCCTCACCGACTACTCCGCGGTCGATCAGGAGGTGTTCGAGGAGGGCGGCGACACGATGTTCTCCTCGCACGTCGAGAGCGAGGCGTTCGCCCGCGCGTCGGGCCTCACGGTCGTCGCGCGCAGCGCGGTGATCGGCTCGATGGGGCCCGACCTGATCCCGTTCAGCGACGAGGGCGACGTCGACGAGTTCGTCGCCGAGTACGGCGGCGAGGCGATGCCCGCGACCGAGGTTGACCGCGCGACGCTGGAGGCGTTATAAGCTAGCCGACGACTGCCGCCGGGCACAAATAAATAGCTCGCCGAGTGCGAACGGCGTCCGGTCCGAGCTTCGCGGCTACTCGCCGCCCCACTTCTCGACGCGCTTCGGGCGGTCCGAGACCGCCATCACGTCGAGGTCGTCGCCCGCGTGGTCGAGGGCTTCGAGCGCCGCCTTCGCCGACGCGTGCGTCGAGAAGTAGGTGATCTCCTCCTCGACGGCGACCTCCAGCAGGTCGCGCTGGCGGGAGACGATGAGGTCGAGGTCGCCGCGCTGCGCCGCCTCGATCAGGTCCGTCGCCTCGCTCAGCTCGAAGTGTTCGGCGAACCCGTCGACGAGCGCCTCGCCAGCCTCGGTGTCCGGGTCCGGGAACTCCTCGGCCGAGAGGTCGACGACCGCGGTGCCGGACTCGGGGATCGGCTTCCCGGTCGAGTCCTGCGCCTTGTCGTACGCCTTGCCGAAGGAGGTCGCGGTGCCCATCACTTCGCCGGTCGACTTCATCTCCGGGCCGAGCCGCGGGTCCGAGCCCGGCAGGCGGTCGAACGGGAGGACGACCTCCTTCACGGAGCGGTGTTCGGGGACCTGCTCGTCGACGTCGAGGTCGGCGAGCGTCAGGTCGTCGGTCATCACCTTCGCCGCCAGCTTGGCGATCGGGACGCCCGTCGCCTTCGAGACGAAGGGGACGGTCCGCGAGGAGCGCGGGTTCGCCTCCAACACGTACACCTCGCTTTCGGCGTCGGGGTCGTTGACGCCCGTCACCGCGAGCTGGACGTTGAGCAGGCCGACGGTGTCGAGCGCGCGGGCGATGTCCTCGGTCACCTCGCGGACCCGCGCCAGCGTCTCGTCGCCGAGCGAGCGCGGCGGGATCATACACGCCGAGTCGCCGGAGTGGACCCCCGCGCTCTCGACGTGTTCCATCACGCCGCCGAGCAGCACGTCCTCTCCGTCCGCGACGGCGTCGACGTCCAGTTCGACCGCGTCGTCGAGGAACTGGTCGACGAGGATGGGCTTGTCGGGCGAGACGCGGACCGCCTCCTCGATGTACTCCTCCAGCTCCGCGTCGTCCTCGACGACGCGCATCGCGCGCCCGCCGAGCACGTAGGAGGGGCGCACGAGGATCGGGTAGCCGATCTCGTGGGCGAGTTCCAGCGCCTCCGCCTCGCTCGTCGCGGTGCCGCCCTCGGGCTGTGCGACCCCCATCTCGTCCATCAGGACGTTGAAGCGGTCGCGGTCCTCCGCGAGGTCCATCGCCTCGACGCTCGTGCCCAGAATCTCGCAGTCGAGCCCGCGGCGGTCGATCTCCTCGGCGAGCGGCTCGCCCACGTTCACCGAGGTCTGCCCGCCGAACTGGACCATCACGCCGTCGGCGCCGGTCGTCTCGATCACGTCGGCGACCTCCTCGGCGGAGATCGGCTCGAAGAACAGCCCGTCCGAGGTGTCGTAGTCGGTCGACACCGTCTCGGGGTTGTTGTTGATCACGTGCGCGTCGATGCCCAGTTCGCGGAGCGCGCGCACCGCGTGGACCGCGCAGTAGTCGAACTCGACGCCCTGCCCGATCCGGATCGGGCCGCCCCCGACGACCACGACGCTCTCGACGTCGGGGTCGACGCGGACCTCGTTCGCGGCGCCCGCGGTGTCGGCCCCTTGGAGGAACTCGGGCAGCCGCGCGGAGTAGTAGTAGGGCGTAGACGCCTCGAACTCGCCCGCGCAGGTGTCGACCTGCTTGTAGGTGCGGTCCGGTACCGCGCTCTCGACCCGCCCCACCTCGGCGTCGACGCCGCCGGCGGCCGCGGTCGCCGCGATCTCCGCGTCGGTGCGCCCGACCATCGCGGCCTCGGTGAAGTCGCCCTCGGCGGCCGCGGCGGTGCCGTCGGCGATCTTCTCGAACCGCTCGACGTACCAGCGGTGGATGCCGGTGAGGTCGATCACGTCGTCGACCGAGTAGCCGCGGTCGAACGCCTCGAACATCGCGTACGGGCGGTCGGGGCTCGGGCGTTCGAGGTACTCCGATTCGAGCTCGTCGTCTCCAACCTCCTCGAAGTCGACGGCTGGGTCGTACTCCGAGGAGCGCAGCGCCTTCACCATGCTCTCCTCGAACGTCCGACCGATGGACATCGCCTCGCCGGTCGACTTCATCGCCGTGCCGAGCTCGAAGTCCACGTCGTCGAACTTGTCGATCGGCCACCGCGGCACCTTCGTCACCACGTAGTCGATGGCGGGCTCGAAGGCGGCGGTCGTCTCGCCGGTGATCTCGTTTTCGATCTCGTGGAGCCGCTTGCCCAAGGCGACCTTCGCGGTGACGCGGGCGATCGGGTAGCCGGTCGCCTTCGAGGCGAGCGCCGAGGAGCGCGAGACGCGCGGGTTCACTTCCACCACGCGGTACTCGCCGCCCGGCGTGCCGTCGTCGTGCCACGCGAACTGGATGTTACAGCCGCCCTGGATACCCAGGTCCCGAATGACTTCGAGCGCGGCGTCGCGCATCTCCTGATGACCGTCGTCGGGGATCACCTGCGAGGGGGTGACGACCGTCGACTCGCCGGTGTGGATCCCCATCGGGTCGATGTTCTCCATGTTACAGATGATGATACAGGAGTCGTCGGCGTCCCGCATCACCTCGTACTCCAGCTCGACCCAGCCGGCGATGGATTCCGTGATCAGCACCTCGCTGTTGCGCGAGAGGCGGAGCCCCTTGCGGACGCGCTCGACGAGCTCCTCGAACTCGTCGACGACGCCGGAGCCCGAGCCGCCGAGGGTGTAGGTCGTCCGCGCGATGACGGGGAGCCCGCCGACCGCGTCGACCGCGTCCTGAACGCGCTCGCGGAAGGCGTCCTCGTCGAAGTCGGTGACCGACTCGCCCTCGTCTAAGGAGATGGTCGTCGACTTCGGCACCGGCTGGCCCAGCCCCTCCATGCGCTGGCGGAACAGGTCGCGGTCCTCCGTCGCGTAGATGGTGTCGAGCGGCGTCCCCATCACCTCGACGTCGTGTTCCTCCAGAATCCCCTCCTCCGCCAGTTCGGCGGTGACGTTGAGGCCGGTCTGACCGCCGAGGCCCGCGATGACGCCGTCCGGCTCCTCGATGCGGATGACCTCCGCGATCGCCTCGGGCGTGATCGGCTCGATGTACACCCGGTCGGCCGTCTCCGGGTCGGTCATGATCGTCGCGGGGTTCGAGTTCACCAAGACGACGCGCGCCCCTTCCTCTTGGAGGGCGCGACACGCCTGCGCGCCGGAGTAGTCGAACTCGGCCGCCTGTCCGATCTGGATCGGTCCGCTGCCGATAAGGAGAATCGTCCGGTCCTCGCTCATTACGCGGACGGAATACGCTCATCGTAATAAAGTCGGCGGTAGAGTACGAATCTCGCAGTGATTTTACGATTTTCGCAAGTGAACTCGTACCATGGTCGTCGGTGTGATCCCACACAATATCTGGCGCCTTTCACCGTGACCGCGGTTCTCGAACTGCGGTTCGGCCGACGTGTCGGCGCTGAATCGAGCGGGCGAGCCGTCCACCACAAGGGATTTGTCGGCCGTGGAAAAACCCGAGTCGAACATGCCCTGTTCCCGCCGCCGTGCCCTCCGACTGCTCGGCGCAGCCGCCGCGACCACCGCGACGACCGCGACCGCCGGATGCGTCCGGTCCGACACCGGCGCCTACGCGCTCATCGCCGACGAACTGGACCTCTCGTCGATCGGTCGCCCCTACCTGCGACCCGATCCCGCGGCCGTCGACGCCGCGACCCGCGTCGACTTCGCGACCGAGCGGAAGGAAGCGCACCTCGCGGAGCTGTTCGAAACCGGGAGCGTCACCGTCGAACAGTGGCCGCTCGTCGGCCGCACCGCGTGGGGCACCGGAACGCGGCCGCGCCCGACGTTTCTCCGCCGCGACGGGAGCTTCTACGAGGTCCGCGTCGCCGACGAGCGGGTCCTCGAACGAGATCGGTGGCATTTCGCGGTCGAACGCGTCGACGAGGCGCCCCCCGACGACGCGGCGGTGGCGCGGCCGCCGTTCGATCTCTCGGATCAGGACGAACGCGTGCTCGACGCGGCGCTCGACGCGGTGTACGCGGGCAACGACGGCTTCCTCGGCGACCCCGAGTTCGACGAGCTCCAGACGGTCCAGTTCCACCGCGGGCTCGACGCGGCGGCCAGCGCGCTCGTCCCCGCACCGTCGTTCGCGTTCGTCGAGTACGAGGGCGAGCACTTCCGGACGGTCGCGGAGCGGCGGACCGTCGAGGTCCCGGAGTGGACGTACGCGATCGCCGAGGTCGCCGACTCGCGGGCCGAGTTCTCCGCGTACGCGCGCGACGCGATCGTCGAGCGCGACCTCGACGCGGCGGGGCTCTCGGCGTCCGCCCGGAGGGTCCTCGACGACGCGATCGCCGAGGAACCGCGCCGGTACGAGGAGGGCGCGCCGCCGTCGGAGCGGCTCGACGAGGCCCTCGGCGCGCTCGGCATCGCGGGCGACCTCGAACCGATCGACGCCAACGACGACCGGGTAGCCTTCCGGAACGTCGTCGTCGAGTACCGAGACGGCGGCTATCGGTTCGATCTGGTCGTCACGCCGTAGAACGCTCGCAAGCTGTCGCCGACGGTCAACGGCGCACCGACTCCGCGGCGCAGACGGGCGCTTCGGTGTCCGGAACCGACTCAGGTCTCGAGCCGGAACCGACTCAGGTCTCGAGCCGGAACCGACTCAGGTCTCGAGCCGGTACCGGTACGGCTGTCCCGCGATGACCTCGACCTCGCCGCGCTCGGCCCGGCGGCCCAGCACGGTGGCGACGCGGTGCGGGCTGTCGATCTCTTCGCAGCCGTCGCACTCCTCGACGAGCGCGAGGATCTCCCGCGCCGTCAGCGGCTCGTCGGCCTCGGCGAGCACGCCGCGGATCCGGTCGTACCGGTCGTATTCACCGGCGCTCATACGTCTTACGTACGGTCTCCGAACATATAGGGTTCAGTGAGACAGAAGTCGGACAATCGTCTGACACGAGGCGTGGCACGGCCGTTCTCCGGTGTTTGGACGGTTCCGAGACGCGACCGCGACGGGGACCGCGGCCCGTTCAGGCGTACGGGTCCTCGGCTTCGAGGTCGCGCTCGGCGCGGTACTGCTCGACGAACTCGCTCACGTCGAACGCGACCATCTCCTCTTCGAACGCCGACAGCGCCTCGTCGTCGTCGGCGTGGCTCACGGCGTGTTCCATCAGTTCGACGACGAGCTCGACGACGATCTCGTGGAGCCGTCGGGAGTCGAACTCGGTCACCCACACCATCGCGTACCCGACGTCGGCGTTCTCGCTGGCGTCGTGCGAGACGACCGCCTCCGGGAACTCCTCTAACACGACGCCGAGCAGGTGCGGCGTGTCGAACTCCGGCATCTCCTCGCTGGTCGTGTCGATCGCCTCGCGGAGGACCTCGACGAGGAAGTCCGGGAGGAACCGCTCCGGGGGGTGGACGTCCATCACGACCGCGTGAGCCTCGCCGCAGGCGCACTCGTACTCGCGCATCCCGAGGTCCAGATCGCCGACGCCGATCGTCTCCCCGCAGGGTAGCTCCAGCGCGTTCTCGTCGCCGCCGGGGACGCGGGGCTGAGACATACCGGCGATTGGTCGCTGTCGAGGTTAAAAGGAGCGGAACGGGTCGGTCGAGGGTTCGGGAACGGCGAGGTTCGCTACTCGAAGTCCTCGTAGCCGCTTTCGCCGTCCTCGGCTTCGGCCGCGCTCTCGCCGTCGTCGTGTTCGGCGCCGCTCCCGCCGTACGTTTCTACCTCCGCTTCGACCTCGATCTCGATCCCGTTCGCCTCGTACGTCGCTTCGAGGACCTCGGCGTCCTCGCGTTCGACCTCCAGTTCGTCGCGGTCGACCTCTACCTCGACTTCCACGTCGACGGTCACGTCGTCGGACATGCCTCCGGCTACGCGTGCGACGCCCAAAACGTCCCCGCAAGAGAAGCCGCCGACAGCCGACCGCCGACCGCGTTATTGGAACCCGATCCGGCCGCCGGTGTCGCGGAGCGACTCGCCGCCGCCGCCCTTGAACTGCTCTCTGACGTCCTCGTAGTACGCGAGGATGTCGTCGTTTATCGTCGGGCGCACCGACTCCATCGCGCGCCGGAAGTGTTTCATCTCCACCTCCTCGGCGTCGTCGTCGTCGCGCAGCGCCTCGATGGCGGCCTCGCGGGCGATCCCCTCCAGGTCGGAGCCGACGTAGCCGTCGGTGATCTCGGCGACCTCGCGCAGGCTCACGTCGGGCGCGAGCGGCGTGTCCCGGGTGTGGATGTCGAGGATCTGCTCTCGGCCGCCCTGGTCCGGCTGGCCGATCATCACGAGGCGGTCGAACCGCCCGGAGCGGAGCAGCGCGGGGTCGATCATGTCCGGCCGGTTGGTGGCGCCGATCACCATCACGTCGCCCATATCTTCGAGGCCGTCGAGCTCCGTCAACAGCTGGTTGACGACGCGCTCGGAGACGTTGTTCCCCATCTCCTGCCCGCGCGAGGGCGCGAGGCTGTCGAGCTCGTCGAAGAAGATGATCGTCGGGCTCACCTGCCGGGCCTTCCGGAAGGTCTGCCGGATCGCCTTCTCCGACTCGCCGACCCACTTCGAGAGCAGCTGCGGCCCGCGGACCGAGATGAAGTTCGCGTTCGTCTCGTTGGCGACCGCCTTCGCCATCAGCGTCTTCCCGGTGCCGGGCGGACCGTACAGCAGGACGCCCTTCGGGGCGTCGACGCCCATCCGGTCGAACTTCTCCGGCGAGGTGAGCGGCCACTCGACGGACTCTTGCACCTGCTGTTTGGCGTCTTCGAGCCCGCCGACGTTGTCCCACGATATCTTCGGGAGCTCGACGAGCACCTCCCGCATCGCCGACGGCTCTACCTCGTTCAAGGCGCCCGAGAAGTCGTCGCGCTTGACGATCATCCGGTCGATGAGGCTCGGCGGCACCTCCTCCTCGTCGAGATCGATCTCGGGGAGGTAGCGGCGCAGCGCCTTCATCGCGGCCTCCTTGGTGAGGCTCTCGATGTCGGCACCGACGAACCCGTGCGTCTCGTCGGCGAGGTGATCGAGGCTCACGTCGTCCGACAGCGGCATGCCGCGGGTGTGGATCTGGAGAATCTCCTTGCGGCCGACCTCGTCGGGGACACCGATCTCGATCTCGCGGTCGAACCGCCCGGGGCGGCGGAGCGCGGGGTCGACGCTGTCGACGCGGTTCGTCGCGCCGATGACTATCACCTGCCCGCGCGTCTCTAACCCGTCCATCATCGTCAGCAGCTGGGCGACGACGCGGCGCTCGACCTCGCCGGTCACGTCCTCGCGCTTGGGCGCGATCGAGTCGAGCTCGTCGATGAAGATGATCGAGGGCGACTCCTCTTTCGCGTCCTCGAAGATCTCCCTGAGCTGCTGTTCGGACTCGCCGTAGTACTTCGAGATGATCTCGGGGCCGGCGATCGAGAAGAACGACGCCGACGTCTCGTTGGCGACCGCCTTCGCGAGCAGCGTCTTCCCGGTGCCCGGCGGACCGTGGAGCAGGACGCCCTGCGGCGGCTCGATGCCGAGCTTCGAGAAGATCTGCGGGTGTTTCATCGGCAGCTCCACCATCTCGCGGACGCGCTGGATCTCCGACTGGAGCCCGCCGATGTCCTCGTAGGTGATTCCGCCGCCGGTCTTCTCGAACCCGGAGATCGGCTCCTCGCGGAGTTCGACCTCCGTGTCCTCGGTGATGAGACAGACGCCGTCGGGCTCCGTCTCCACCGCAATCAGCGGGATGGCCTGTCCGGGCGAGCGCATGAACGGGTGGTTCGTCGAGGACATCACCGGGACGATGTCGCGCTCGACGACCGGGCGCTTGAGGATCTGACGTTTCACCATGCCGGCGGCGTCGGAGCCGAACTGGACCGACGCCTCCTCGGGCGGGGCCAAGACGAGCTTGTCGGCCTTCTCGGCCTCCGCCTTCCGGATCGTGACGCGCTCGCCGATGCCGACGTCCGCGTTCTGCCGGGTGAAGCCGTCGACGCGGACGGTGTCGGTGTTCCAGTCCTGGCGGTCCGCGCGCCAGACCTTCGCGGCGGTGGTCTCCGCGCCCTCTATCTCGATGATGTCGCCGGGCGAGAGTTTCAGGTGCAACAGCGTGTCGGGGTCGAGTCGGGCGATGCCGCGCCCCGAGTCGTTCGGGTACGCCTTCGCCACTTCGAGTTGGACTTCGTTCATGGTTCCTCGCGGGGGATGGTCGTATCTGGAGCCGGTCCGGGAATAAGCCTGTTGCCCGTCTCCGGGCCGTCGATTCCGTGCGACCGACCGACGGACGCGTCGGGCTGTGTCATTATATAGCACGGTACGGAGTCCGCTCTTAAAACCTCGTCGTAAGCGTGCGTTTTCGCCGTGGAACCGCGGCCGGTCGCACCCGCCGTTTTTTGCCCGTTCGCGGCGACGTCCCAACGTGTTCGACTCGCTCTCCGCTCCGATGCGGTCGCTCCGCTCGCGGCTCGCCTTCCTCGTCGCCGGCGCGCTCGTCGGCGCCGTGTTGTACGCCCTCGACGTCGGGCCCCTCGTCGCCGTGCCGCTCGCGGTGCTCGGACTGTTGGTCGTCGGCGAGCTGTACCTGTTCGCGACCGGCGGGGACCGTTCATAACCGAGACGCGGTCGCCGTCGCTCCCCGCGGGTTCGCGAGCCGGTACGAGCCCGAAACGGCTCGCCCCTCGCGGACTTCGCCGACGCTGAATCCGGGAGTATTTGTCCGCCAGTCGCCTCGGGAGTATCATGCGAACGCTCGTCTTCGACGGTCGGACCGGGGCCGCCGGCGACATGATCTGTGCCGCCCTGATCGCGGCCGGCGCCGACCCGGACGTTCTGGCCCCCGTGAGCGACGCCCTCCCGATCCGGTACGAGGTCGGCCAAACCGACAAAAACGGGATCCGCGCGACGAGCGTCGACGTCCTCGTCGACGACGGAGCGGGGGAGACCGATGCGGACCACGACCACGATCACGGTCACGACCACGGTCACGGTCACGACCACGATCACGGCCACGGTCACGATCACGACCACGATCACGGCCACGGTCACGGTCACGACCACGATCACGGCCACGGTCACGATCACGATCACAGCCACGATCACGATCACAGCCACGATCACGATCACAGCCACTACCACGAGACGGCTGCCTCTCCAGACGCCACCCACGCCGAAGGCGCCGGCGTCCACCGGAGCTACCGCGAGGTGGTCGACCTCGTCGAGTCGATGGATCTCCCCGCGGCGGTCGAGTCGACCGCGCTCGACGCCTTCGAGCTGCTCGGTCGCGCCGAGGCGTCGGTCCACGGCACCGACCTCGACGACACCCACTTCCACGAGGTGGGCGCGGACGACGCGATCGCTGACGTGGTCGGCGCGGCGCTGTTGCTCGACGACCTCGACCCCGAGCGCGTGGTGACGACGCCCGTCGCCACGGGCGGCGGCACGGTCGAGATGAGCCACGGGACGTACCCGATTCCGGCCCCCGCGACGACCGAGGTTGCGACCCGCGCCGACTTCTGGATCGTCGGCGGGCCGATCGACCGCGAACTGCTCACGCCGACGGGCGCCGCGATCCTCGGCGCGGTTGCCGACGGGGTCGACGCGGTCCCGGATCTGGCGGTCGAGCGCGCGGGCTACGGCGCCGGCGACGCCGACTTCGAGCGCCATCCGAACGTCCTCCGCGTGCTCGTCGGCGACGGGGGGCGGGCCGAGAGCGAGGCCGGCCGGGAGCGGAGCTCGGGCGGCGGGCTCGCTCGCGACGACATCGCCGTCCTCGAAACGAACCTCGACGACGCTCCCCCGGAGGTGCTCGGCGGGCTTCAGGAGACGCTCACGCGCGCCGGTGCGCGCGACGTGACGATCGTCCCGACGACGATGAAGAAGTCCCGCCCCGGCCACCTCGTGACGGTGATCTGTAAGCCCGAGGACGCGGAGGCGGTCGCCGAGCGGCTCGCCCGCGAGACCGGGACGCTCGGGGTGCGCCAGTCGGGCGCGACCCACCGCTGGGTCGCGGAGCGCGAGTTCGAGACGGCGACGCTCCGGATCGACGGCGCGGACCGCGAGGTGGCCGTGAAGGTCGCCTCGACCACGGACGGCGAGGTGTACGACGTCAGCGGGGAGTACGACGACGCGGCCGCGGTCGCCGCGGCGACGGACCTCCCGATTCGGGAGGTGCTCCGGCGCGCCGAGGCCGACGTGCGGGAACGGCTCGGAGACGAGTAGGCGGGAAGACAGTCGTCGGGGTCGACCGCTCCCTGCCCGCCCCGTCAGTCGGGCGGGTCGACGCGCTCGACCCGCTCGGGATCGACGCCGAAGCCGTCGGCGAGGCGTTCCCGGACGCGGTCGGCGACGATCCCCGCCGCGTCATCGGACGCCGACTCCGGGGCCGCCTCCTCGCCGACCGCGAGGGTGGCGACCGCTTCGACCGTGGTGTCGTTAAGGCCGGGCCGGAGGCCGGCGATCTCGATCTCCTCGACGCGGAGGCCGTCGATTCGCTCGATCTGTGCTCTGGCGCCGGCGGCGAGGTCGCCGGCGGCCGCCTGCGAGACGCGGACGGTCACCGTCGCCTCGACGGACGGCGTGTGGATGGCTGCTGCCATACGCCCTCGCCGCGAGTCGAACGCGGCGCGGCCGGTCGGCGTCCCGGTTCGAACCCCGGGGACCGACCGGTTCGCGTCCTCGAACGCCGCTGACGGCCGACGTCATCGACGCGGCCGTCGGCGGCGCTCGCGAGGGGAACGGTCGTCCGACTCGACGCGCGCGACGGACAGCGGCGGCTGGAGAGAGTGAGGTGCGGTCCGTCCCGCGGGGAAACCTCCCCAGCCGACGCGCGTCACGCGGTCGGGTGGACGGACCGTGGGTTCGGAGCCCCGTAGCCGATCCCGGTCCACCCGAGGAACGCGACGCTCGGGGACCGCGCGAGCGTCGAGAGGGTGGAACGGGTCATGATCGGGCTCCGAGGCGCGAGGTGCGCCGTTGACAGCTTCGTGTGGGGGTCTCGTATTAAAATTGTGCTAGTTATGTGACCACATGCCACGGCAGCGCCGGGACGAGACTCGCCGAGAACCCGCCGGAGCGGCCGCGGGCGCCGCGTTCCGTCACCGTCGAGACGACAGGCCTATGCCGACCGCCCAACCAGTTGCGCGTAAGCAGTCACCGTCATGATCGAGCGAATTCACACGTCGGACGTCGAACCGGACGCGGACGAGGTCGCCATCGCCGGCCACGTCCACGAGATCCGCGACTTGGGGGGCCTCGTCTTCCTCATCGTGCGCGACCGCGAGGGACTCATCCAGATCGTTTTCAAGGAGGAGCGCGAGCCGGACCTGTTCGAGGCCGTTCAGGACGTCGGCGCCGAGGACGTGGTCCGCGTCGTCGGCGAGCCGTTAGAAAGCGATCAGGCGCCCGGCGGCGTCGAGATCGCGCCCACGGAGTACGAGGTCATCGACGAGGCCGACTCGCCGCTCCCGCTGGAGATCTCGAAGGACATCGAGGTCGACCTCTCGACCCGGCTCGACAACCGCGCGCTCGACCTCCGGAAGCCGGAGACGCTCGCGGTGTTCACGCTCCGCTCGGAGCTGGTCACCGCGATGGAGGAGTGGTTCGAGGACGAGGGGTACGTCGACATCAAGACGCCGCTGATCTCGAAGGGCGGCGCCGAAGGCGGCGCGGAGCTGTTCCCCATCCTCTACTACAACCAGGACGCGTTCCTCTCGCAGAGCCCCCAGCTGTACAAGCAGATGCTGATGGCCTCCGGCTACGAGGCCGTCTACGAGACCGGTACCGCGTTCCGCGCCGAGGACTTCGCGACCTCCCGGCACGTCTCCGAGATCGCGATGTTCGACGTGGAGCTGGCGTACATCGACGACCACGACGACGTGATGGACGTCCAGGAGGAGTCGCTGCGGTACGCGCTCAGCGAGGTCGCCGAGAACGCTCAACGCGAGCTCGACCTCCTCGACGTCGACCTCGACGTCCCGGAGGACGACTTCCCGCGGATCACCTTCGACGAGGCGCTCGACATCCTCGAAACCGAGTACGGTCACTTCCCCGACGACCCGACCGACCTCGACACGAAGGGAGAGAAGCTGCTCGGCGAGCACTTCGAGGAGCAGGGCCACCCCGCGTTCTTCGTCGTCGGCTACCCCGACGAGAAGTTCTACTACATGCAGGACGTGCCGGACGACGAGATCGCCTCCCGGAAGTTCGACCTGATCTACAAGGGACAGGAGCTCTCCTCGGGCGGGCAGCGCGAACACGACGTCGAGCGCATGGTCGAGGTCATGGAGGAGGAGGGCGTCGAGACCGCGAACTTCGAGTTCTACATCGAGGCGCTGAGCTACGGCACGCCCCCGCACGGCGGCTACGGCCTCGGCATCGACCGCCTCGTCCAGAAGGTCGCCGGCCTGAGCAACATCAAGGAGGCGATCATGTTCCCGCGCGACCCGAACCGGCTGGAACCCTAACCGCTACCCGCCACCCGGCCGCGCGGACGACAACCACTCCCGCCGCGCGGGCGACGCTGCGCTCTCCGTGCGGACGGTGCCGATCCGTCGGCCGGCCGCCACCTTTTATAAGCAACCGTCCGTTTCGACCACATTCGATTCTCGGAGCCTCTCGCGTCGATTAAACCGAGTTAAACCGGGCGTAATTCGGCTGAACGGCTTACAGTATTAAACCGTGTAGCGCTCCGAGGGGGAGTCGTCATGAACGCGATCCGAACGACGCTGCTCGTGGCGCTGGCCACGGTGGTACTGATCGGGACCGGCGCGGCCGCCGGTGCCGTCGCGGCGACTCCCGGTCCGGACAACGCCTCGGGCGACGCGGGCCCGCCGAGCGATCTCCCGGACCAAGTGCCCGACTTCGTCGGCGGGATCCTCGATAGCGTGAACGAGTTCCTCGCCGGCGGCGTCGACGACCTCGGCGAGACCGTGAGCGACATCGCCGGGAACGGTGCCGGCGAGGGCGACGCGGACGATGGGACCGACGCCGACGGGGGTGCGTAACATGACCGACCGCACGCCCGACCTCGACGCGCTCGACCGTCGGAGCTACCTTCAGGCGACCGGCGCCGCCGCGCTCGGCGCGGCCGGGCTCGCCGGCTGCGTCGGCCGCGCGAGCGGGACGCTCGCGACGCAGGTGACCGACCAGCCGGCCGACATCGACGACTTCGAGTCGCTCGTCGTCACCGTCGAAGGGTTCTGGCTCGGGCCGGAGGGCGCCGAACCGGAGTCCGACGACTCCGAGACCGACGGCGACGACGAGACCGACGCGGCCGACGGTAACGAGACCGACGCCGGGGGCAACGAGACCGACACCGCCGACGACGAGGACGGCGAGGAGGAGTCCGCGGACGGTCGCGAGTACCACGAGTTCGACGAGGCGCAGGAGGCCGACCTCGTCGAGCTCCAGAACGGCGAGACGCAGCTGATCGACGAGCGCGAGCTACAGACGGGCGAGTACCCGTACCTCCAACTCGACGTGTCGGCCGCGGACGGAACGCTCACCGACGGGAGCGACGCGCCCGTCGACCTGCCGGGCAACGCGCCGCTGAAGTTCAACGAGGCGTTCGAGATCCGCGAGAACACCCGAACGACGTTCACCGCGGACTTCGCGCCGGTGCTGCGGGGGAACGGTCGATACCTCCTCCGGCCGGTTCCGAGCGGGATCGAGGTCGAATACGAGGAATCGAGCGACGACACGACGGACGACGGCAACTCGACCGAGGACGGCTCGTAGCGGTCTCGCGCTCCCTCGGTCCCCCGTTGGAGTCGCGGTCGCGCCCGTCGCTCGCGCCGGGCGAGCACGGACCGTACCGCGGCTCCGGGGTCAGGGCTGGGTCGGTTCCCGGGATTCGGGGACCGGGGGAATGCGCGCGCCGCTGCGGTCGGTCCCCGAGTCGAGGCAGCCGTTCGCCGTCAGAGGCACACGACCCGCACGATCGTCCGCGCGACGGCGACGCACGGGCGGTCTTCGCTTTCTTCGATCCGTCCGCCGTTTCGGCGCTTTTCATACGCGTACCTCCGCCGGGTCAGGCAGTCGCCGAATCCGGTCGCAGGTCAGGCAGTCGCCGAATCCGGTCGAAGGAACGTCCGGTAGAGGGGTCCGGCGAGTACCAGCGCGCCGACGGCCGCCATGCCGAGGATCACGGCCGGGTCGACGAGCGAGACGCCCCCCGCCGCGAGGCGGTCGAGCGAGACGCCGACCGCGACCCCGCAGACGACCCACGGCAGCTCGCCGAGCGCAGCACCGGCCAGAAACGGTCGGAGCCCGACGCCCGCCGCCGCGGCCCCGACCGTCACCGCGTCCGAGGGGAGCGGCAGCAGGCGTGTCCCGGCCACGGCGCGCACGCTCCCCGACTCCGCCGCGAAGCGCTCACCAGCGCGACAGAAACGGTCCGCGACTCCCGGCGTCTCGCCCGGAGTCGAGTCGTCGCGGAGGCGGAGGCGTCCCGCCCGAGCGAGCGCGTACGGCGGGAGCGCGGTGCCCACGACGAGCGCGAGCGCGAATGGCGTCCCGCCCCAGCCGTACCCGAAGCCGACGGCGACGGCGAGGAGTGTCGTCGGCCACGCGAGAAGGGGTCTGACGGCCGCGAGCGCGACGACGGCGACGCCGAACCGAACGGGATCGCCCGCGAGCCAGCGGAGCCGCGAGAGCGCTACCTCGGGGGAGACCGCGAGCGCGACCGCCGCGAGCGCGGCGACGGCGACTCCGGCGACCGCGTACGTCCCGACCGTCGACCGGCGATTCACGCCATCGCGTCGGCCGCCGTCCGGTAAACGCTTTGTGGGTCCGCCGGGTCTCACTCCTCGACGAACGCCTCCCGGAACGCCTCCGGGAGGTGTTCGCGCCGCCACGTCGCGACGGCCTCCTCGCCGAGCAGGCTCGCCCACGCGGTCAGGACTCCGGCACACAGGACGACGCCGGGGACGACGTGCGCGGCTGCGTCGACGAACAGCGCCGGCTGGAAGAGGAAGAAGCCGAACCGGTCCGCGAGCGCGTCCCACGCGGGCCCGAAGACGGCCCACCGGAACGCGAACGGAACCACGGTCACCGTCGCCAGCGGGTACGCGAGCACGTCCGTCACCGGCCCGCCCTTGCCCCGAACGAACGCGAGCGCGTAGAAGCCCCAGCAGGCCAGCGAGGCGAAGACGCCCGCGATCCGCTGCGGGCCGACCGGTTCGCCGTGCCCCAGCGCGGCCAGCCCGAAGAACGCGGCGGCCGCGCCGGCGTAGCCGACGAGACACGCGAGCGCGCCGCCGACGAGGACGAGGGCGTGTTCGCCGCGGGACTGCCCGGCGAACGGCGCCAGCCCGAGCGGGACGTTCATGCTCGGAGCCTCCGGTCGGCCGGAGATTGAAACTTGCGCGTCGGGGTCACGACAGCTTCCCGAGCGCCTCGAAGAAGTCGGACGGCGGGCCCGCGATCCGTATCGGCGGCGCGGTGCGCTCGACGGTCACCTCGACCGGCCCGTCGAGCGCGGCGGTGTCGCGGCCGTCGCTGACGACGGTGGCACCCGATTCGCCCGCGACCGCGACCGTGACCGTCGCGTCCGTGTCCACCACGAGGGGTGGCATCCCCTCGTCGGCGGCCATCTCGTTGACGATCAGCCCGTCGACCTCCGGGTGGACGAGAGGCCCGCGCTCCGAGAGGTTGTACGCGGTCGATCCGGTCGGCGTGGCCACGAGGACCCCGTCGGCGTGGCCGCCGGCGTATCGCGACCCGTCGACGCGGACCTCGTAGTCGATCCCGCCGCCCGGACCGCGCCGGTCGCCCTGAACGACCACCTCGTTCGCGGCCGGCGTCGACGTCCAGTCGCCCGCGCTCGCGGCGAGCCGCGGCGCCTCGCGGACGTCGAGTCCGCCGCCGCGAAACGCCCGGATCTCGGCGCGCAGCGTCGCCGCGGCGTCGGCCGGGGAGACGGCGTTGAGAAAGCCCACCTCGCCGAGATTCACCCCGACGATCGGGGTGTCGCCGGCGTTGCGCGCGACGAACAGGAACGTCCCGTCGCCCCCGACGGCGACGACGAGGTCGCAGTCGTCGAACGCGTCGACCGGCCGGGCGTCGTCGCCGGCGTCGAGCGCGGCGGCGGTCTCCTCGTCGAGCCAGACGCTCTCGCCCGCGTCGACGGCGACGTCTCGGAGGGTCGCAGCGAGCGACACCGCCCGCTCGCTCCCCTTTCGCGCCACGATGCCTACTTCCATGCGGAACCCATCCCGATCCCCGGATAAAAGCGTGCGGACATCGGGCGCCACCGCCGGATTCTCGGGAGCTGATACCTCGCCGGAAAGTTTCAAGCCGCTTGACCGCGTTGCTCGGCCCATGTCGACCCCCCACGGGCGGCGCAAACGATGAGCGAGGAGGACGCGATGAGCGAGGAGGACGCGATGAGCGAGGAGGACGACTGGTTCGAGCGCGCGCTGCGCGAGACCGACGAGGAGAACGACGAGCGGCCGGTGGAGGGCGCAGAGGACGACGCCGCCGACGCTGAGGCGAACGACACCGAAGCGGACGGCGCGAACGCGGACTCCGCGGACGGCGAGGCCGACGACACGGTGACCGAACCCGATAGCGCGAGCGACGACGGTTCCGACGACCCCTTCGGCGGCGTCCGGGAGGGCACCAACTCGGACGGCGACGAGTTCGGCGGTGACGAGTTCAGCGGCGACGAGTTCGGTGGTGACGAGTTCGGCGACGATGACGCGGCGAGCGGCGGCGTTCCGGCTGACGCGTTCGGCGACGTCGGCGGCGACGGGGAGGTGGGGTCCTTCGGCGAGGACGACCCCTTCGGTGCGGACGATCCGTTCGGTGGAAGCCGAAGCGGGGGCGGGTCCGACGCCCGAGCGGGCGGCCGGGACGGCGGTGAGACGCCGGGCGGTGGAGCGTCGAGCGGTGGTGAGACGCCCGGTGGTCGGGAGTCGAGCGGTGGTGAGACGCCCGGTGGTCGGGAGTCGAACGGTGGGATGTCAGGCGATTCCAGCGATCCCTTCGGCGGCTACCGCGGCGCGGCGGCGTCCGACGACGACTTCGGGTTCGGCGAGTTCGGCGGGGACGGCCCCGGGAGCGGCGGGGGCGGCAAGGCCGGCTTCGACGTCGATCCCGACGAGTTCGAGTCGGAGATCTCGCGGACCGACATCGGCATCGAGGGGCTCGACGACATGATCCTCGGGGGCGTGCCGAAGCGGTCGCTGTTGTCGGTCATCGGCGGGGCCGGGACGGGGAAGACGACGTTCGCGCTCCAGTTCCTCAACCACGCGCTCGAATCGGGGAACAAGGGGATCTACATCACGCTCGAACAGACCCGCGAGTCGATCTTCGACACGGCGACCGAGAAGGGGTGGTCGTTCCGCGAGCACGCCGCCGAGGACCGGCTCGCGGTCGTCGCCATCGACCCCATCGAGATGGCGAACTCGCTCGCGTCGATCCGGAACGACCTCGTCCGGCTCATCGCCGAGTTCGACGCCGACCGACTGGTGCTCGACTCCGTCTCCCTCTTGGAGATGATGTACGACCACCCGGCGAAGCGCCGCTCGGAGGTGTTCGGGTTCACGCGATCGCTGAAGGAGGCGGGCGTCACCACGCTGCTCACCTCCGAGGCGAGCGAAGAGACCCCGTACGCCTCCCGGCACGGCATCGTCGAGTACCTCACCGACGCGGTGTTCGTCCTCCAGTACGTCCGCGGCTCCGACTTCCGGGAGACGCGCCTCGCCGTCGAGATCCAGAAGATCCGCGACGCGAACCACTCCCGCGAGACGAAGCCGTACGACATCACGGACACCGGGATCTCGGTGTACGATCAGGCGAACATCTTCTGAGTCGGTCGCGGGATCGACTTTTAAATTACGAGGCGGATTGCTGTCCTGACTTATAAATAGCCGGTGCGGTGGCGCGCGCCTGCGAGCGGTCGCCTCGGGCGACCGCGACGCAGCGCCGCGCGAGGGAGTCGCGAAGTGACGGGGCGACCGCAGGGAGCCCCGAGCGAGCGACGAGGCTGGGGAGGAACGAGGTGCGGTCGCCGTGTGGGACGGGACTCGAAGGGGCGGTCGGTTCCGGGAAGACGGCCGACGTAAGCACCGCAGCGAGCGTAGTGAGCGAGGAGCGCAGCGAGGCCATCGACCGGAACCGACCGGGGCTTCGGAACCTCCCACCGGACCCGTTCAATTCCATCGGTATACCTGCGGCTCACGAGTTGTTCGCCGCAGGTATGCACCGTCCGGGAGTCCCGTGAGCGGAGCGAACGGGACAACGGACGGGGCACGACGGACGGGAGTTTGCCGAGCGAAGCGAGGCAAACGTCGACTGACGAAGTCAGTCGGAAGTGCACCGTCCGGGAATTGAACCCGGGCTATTAGCTTGGGAAGCTAATGTCCTACCACTGGACCAACGGTGCTCGGATCGAGGTATCCGACCGTCCCACTTGAACGTAGCGTTTCGACGGGCGCGACCGCCCGCCCCCGACCCGAGTGCCGCGAGCCACACGCTTAAGCCGTCACCGACGGAGGCACGCCCATGACCGACGACGCAGCTGACGCGACGCGCTCCGACGCGGTCGACCGCGTGCGCGACCGCGCCGACGACCTCGCGCCGGCGCTCGGCGCGACGTGGACCGACGACGAACCGTGGCGCTTCCTCACCGACCTCACGGCGATCGGAAGCCGAATGGCCGGCAGCGAGGGCGAGCGCCGGGCCGCCGGGCTCGTCGCCGACGCCTTCGAGCGCGCGGGGCTCGCGGACGTGCGCACCGAGCCGTTCGAGCTGCCCGCGTGGGAGCGCGGGTCGGCGTCGCTCGACGTGACCGTCTCGGGACGGGAGGGCGAACCCGCGACGCGCTCCTTCGAGGCCCTGGCGCTCCCGTACTCGCCCGGGGGGAGCGTCGCCGGGGAGCTCGTCGACGTGGGGTACGGCACCCCGGCGGAGATCGACGAGCGCGACGTCGAGGGGCGGATCGCGGTCGCCTCGACGACGACCCCGGAGGGCGGACGCTTCGTCCACCGCATGGAGAAGTTCGGCTACGCGATCGACGCCGGCGCGGTCGGCTTCGTGTTCGTCAACCACCTCGACGGCCAGCTCCCGCCAACCGGATCGCTCACGTTCGGCGAGGAGGCCGAGGCGGTCGCAGTCGGCGTCTCGAAGGAGACCGGCGCGTGGCTCCGCGAGTACGCCGTCGGAGGCGGTTCCGGGGCGACCGGCGGCGCGAGCGGCGGCGTCGGCGGCGCCGCGGACGGCATCGCCGCGGACGACGTCGCGCAGGTCGAACTGTCGGTCGAGGCGTCGACGACGCCGGGCGAGAGCCGCAACGTGGTCGGCCGGGCCGGGCCGGACACCGACGACCGGGTGCTCCTGCTCGCCCACTACGACGCCCACGACATCGCGGAGGGCGCGCTCGACAACGGCTGCGGGATCGCGACGGTCGCGACCGCGGCCGGGATCCTCTCCGACGCGGACCTCCCGATCGGCGTCGACGTCGTCGCGGTCGGCGCGGAGGAAGTGGGGCTGCTCGGCGCGGAACACCTCGCGGACCGGTTGGACCTCGACCGAGTGGCGGGCGTCGTCAACGTCGACGGGGCGGGGCGATTCCGCGACCTCGTCGCGCTCGCGCACGCCTCCACCGCGGCCGCGTCGGTCGCTGAGGCGGTGTCGACCGCGACGCGCCAACCGATCGCGGTGGACGCGCAGCCGCACCCGTTCTCCGACCAGTGGCCGTTCGTGCGCCGGGGCGTGCCGGCGCTCCAGCTCCACAGCGACTCGGGCGACCGCGGGCGGGGGTGGGGGCACACCCACGCCGACACGCGCGACAAGGTCGACGACCGGAACGTCCGCGAACACGCGATGCTGGTCGCGCTGCTCGTCGCCGAGTTCGCGGCGCCCGAGCGCGACCTCCCCCGGCTCGACCGCGACGAGCTCGCGGCCGCGTTCCGCGAGGCCGACTTCGAGACGGGGATGCGCGCCGCCGACCTCTGGCCGGCGGGCTGGGACTGAGCCGCAGGGAGCGCCCCGGCCGCGACGAGACGGTCACTCGATGTCGGCGTCCGGCGTCGGCGGCGGGAGACGCTTGTGCGCGGTGGCGCGGTGACGGCCGAGCAGGTCGGCGACGAGCTCGCGGTCGACGGCAGCGAGCTCGGCGTCCGGGGCATCCGCGTCGATATCGGCGTCGGGAGCATCTGCGTCGATCTCGGCGCGGATTCGTTCGACGACGGACTCCGGGTCCAGCCCGCGGTCGACGCCGAGGTGGAGGACCGTGTCGACGACCTCGTAGGGGGCACCTAGGTCGTCCTCGTCGCGCTGTCCCGGAAGAAATCCGGCCGTCGGCGCCTTCTCGACGACGAACTCCGGCACGTCGAGTTCGGCCGCGAGCGCCCGGACGTCGGTCTTGTAGAGGTGTCCGAGCGGGAAGAGGTCGGCCGCGCCGTCGCCGTGTTTCGTGAGGTAGCCCAAGAGGAGTTCGCTCCGGTTCGCGGTGCCACAGACGAGGCGGCCGGTCGCGTTGGCGGCGAGGTACGCGACGGCCATCCGGAGCCGGGCGACCGCGTTCCCCGACCGGACCGGTTCGTCGTGGAGGTCGAACCGGTCGGGGGCGACCGCGCCGAACTGCGCGAACAGCGGCTGGAGGTGGACCGTGTCGTGGTCGATGCCCAGCGCCTCGGCGAGCGCCTCGGCGTCGCGGGCGTGCGGCGCACCGATCTTGTTACACGGGAGGATCAGCCCGTACACGCGGTCGGCGCCCAGCGCCTCGACCGCGAGCGCGGCCGTCACCGTCGAGTCGAGCCCGCCGCTCATGTTCACCACCACGCCGTCTGCGCCCGCGGCGTCGACCCGGTCGGCGAGGAACGAGCTGACTCGGTCGCGCTCCGTGACGGGATCTCGGTCCGGAAGCAGCGAGCGGGGTCCGGGTCCGGGGCGACCGGCGTCCCGCTCGCCTTCCGACGCGGACCCGGTCGCCGAACGCCCGGGGACAGGGACTTCCTCGGAGCCGAACGTCGACTCGCGGTCAGCCATCTACCCCTCCTGCCCGACCGGTCGGCCGCACCCGCCGTCGGGGCGTTCCGCCGGCGAGAGGCAACTCGCCGCCGAGAGGCGACCCGTCGGCGAACCGTCGCCGAGCGCGGGCGCGTCTCTGCGGGTGATCGCGAGCGTCACGTTGGATCGTCATCTGTCGCCCGCCGCTTCCGGTCGCGGTGGTAAATACTTGCGGTGTAGATCGTATAAGGAATTGATACAGTTAGCGCTAACTAAGAAATGTAAAAGCAGAAAGCAGCAACAAATGTAATATTATATTGGAGAAAATCTGTGTATATCGTTTACGCTGCCTCGGATAGTCGTCCAGTTCGCGTCTCGAAAGAAGCGGCTACAATTTATGATCAAGATCCGATAATCTGGGATACAAGAACAGCTCTAAGCATATAATGTCTTTATAACCAAACATTTATCTAAAGTTCGGGTTTCTTTCCGTCCATGTCAGATATTCAGTTGAGTTCGAGTCAGGACCGGGTGCTCACGGCGCTCGTGAACCTCTCCGAGGGTCGGGAGGCGCCGGTACAGGGGAGCGAGATCGCGGACGCCATCGATCGCAACCCGGGAACGGTCCGGAACCGGATGGGGACCCTCAGCACCCTCGGCCTCGTCGAGGGCGTCGCCGGGCCGGACGGCGGGTACGTCCCGACCGACGCGGCGTACGACACGCTCGGCATCGAGCGACTGGAGGACGCCGCGACGACGCCGGTCGAGCGCGAGGGCGACCCGGTCGAGGACGTCACCGTCGCGGAGATCGACCTATCGAGCGTCGCGAACCCGGAGCTGTGTCGCGCCGAACTCGTGATCCGCGGTCCGGTCGGTCCCTTCGACGCGGGCGATCATGTGACCGTCGGCCCGACGCCCGCGACCGGTCTGCGCCTCTCGGGCACCGTCGACGCGACCAACGTGAGCGGGAACACCCTGCTGGTCCGCGTCGACGGCATGGAGACGCCGACGAGCGGATCGGCGGCCTAGGCGGCGCTTACCGGTGGATCGGGGGCCCGAGCGGCGCCCGTTCGCCGAGGCGAGTCACTCCTCTGTGACGGCCGAAAAGAGCCTGTCTCGGACCGCGCCGGTCGCGGCCGCGGCGTGGCGCGCGTCGCGGTGGCGCTCGCCGAAGGCGACGCGCGCGCTCTCCGCGGCCTCGCGGTCGACCTCGAACGCCCCGTCGGAATCGACGAACGCGGCGTCGGGATAGGTCACGTCCCACAACACGAGCGGCTCCGGGGGCGCGGGCCCGACCCCATGTTCGCCGGGAACGGGTTCGGCGGCGAGGAGCCGGTCGATCCACGCGAGTTCGGCCGTGCCGCGACCGACCGCCCGGACCGCGGCGACGATCCGCCGCACGAGCGCGCGCGGAAACCCGTCCGCCGAGAGCTCGACGACGAGCGTGTCGCCCTCGCGGGTCGCCCGCACGTCCAGATCGCGGACCGTTCCCGTCTCGTCGATCGTCAGGTTGTGGAAGTCGTGTTCGCCCCCGAACCGCGCGAGCGCCGCCCGGAGACGGCCGTCGTCGACCGCGTGTTCCGGATCACGCCGGGCGCTCTCGGCGGTGTCGGCCGTACCGCCCGCGGAGTCCCCGCCGGCGACGGGCGCGTGGAGGTGGTACCGGTACGTCCGCCGGAGCGCGTCGTGGGTCGCGTGAAACCCCTCCCCGACGTCGGCGGCGGCCCACACGCGGACCGACCCGGGCAGGTGACCGTTGAACGCGCGCGGCGTGAGCCACGTCGGCGCCTCGAACGCGACCGTCTGGGCCACCGCCGAGACGCCGGCGTCGGTCCGGCCGGCCGCCGCGTAGCCGGGCGGCGTGGCGTGGGTCGGTCCGTCGCCCCGATCGACGACGCCGTGTTCCGCGAGCGCTCCGAGGAGGACGTCGGCGACCGTCCGCGCGTGCGGCTGGCGCTGGAACCCGGCGTACTCCCGGCCGTCGTAGGCGACGCGGAAGGCGCGCGTGACCGTCTCGTGCCCGCTCGACGCGTCCGTCACCGGGGGGCTTCGCCGTCGTCGTCCGCGTTCGAAGTCCCCGATTCGTCTCCTCGGTCCTCCGCTTCGTCGTCGTCCATCGGCACGGTCACCACCGGCACCGACGCGACGCGGACGACCTTCTCGGTGACGCTGCCGAGGAGGAGCCGGCGGATCCCCCGTCGCGTGTGGCTCGGCATGACGACGATGTCGGCGCCGTCGTCGATCGCGTTCTCGATGACGTCCAGCGGCTCGCCGCGGACGACGCTCCCGACCGTCTCGACGCCGGCGGCCTCCAGCTCGGCCGTCACCGCCTCGACGCGCGCCTCGGCCGCCGCCTCCACGCGCTCGGAGAACGCCCCGGACCGGGGGCCGACGAGCGTGTCGACCGCCGTGTCGACGGCCGAGACGACGTGGACCGTCGCGCCGTATCGCTCGGCGAGGCTGGCCGCGTGCGGGATCGCGTCGTCCGCCTCGCCGCCGGGCGCGACGGGCAGGAGGATGTCGTCGTACATGCGTGGTGAGGGAACGTCCACCCGCAAAGTCCTGTCGGCGCGAGCCCCTGTTCGCGGCCGCGGAGCACCGGATGGGCAAGGTTTTCCGACCGGCGCCCGTCCCGGAGTACATGGCACGAGAGGTTTCCAACCCCGACAACCCGCAGGTGACGCTCCAGACCAACCACGGCGACGTCGTCGTCGAGCTGTTCGCCGACCGCGCGCCGCGGACGGTCGAGAACTTCCTCGGGCTGGCCCGCCACGACCCCGCCGCCGACGCGGAGCCCGCGCCGGAGACGAACACGTGGGAGGACCCCAAAAGCGGCGAGGTGCGCGGCGACTCGCTGTACGAGGGCAACGTCTTCCACCGCGTCATCGACGACTTCATGATCCAGGGCGGCGACCCGATGGAGAACGGCCGCGGCGGCCCCGGCTACCAGTTCGACGACGAGTTCCACGACGAGCTCACCCACGACAGCCCCGGAATTCTCTCGATGGCGAACTCCGGTCCGAACACGAACGGCTCCCAGTTCTTCATCACGCTGGACGCGACGCCGCACCTCGACGGCAAACACGCCGTCTTCGGGCAGGTGATCGACGGGATGGACGTCGTCGAGGAGATCGGTTCGGTGCCGACCGGGCGCAACGACGACCCCCGCGAGGCCGTCGAGATCGAGCACGTCGACATCGACGAGTAGCTCCGGACTCCGCGGTCCACCGCGGCCCCGCCCGCGTGCGCTCCCCTCCCACGCCGGGGGGAGTTGAGAAGAGTTAAATTGTCCCCACCGTAAGCACCGTTCGCGCTCGGTTGGTGTAGTCCGGCCAATCATGTTGGCCTTTCGGCGGACGCGGCGCTTCGGCGCCGGTTCGGAAGTCAGCCGACGACCAGGGTTCAAATCCCTGACCGAGCATCCATTACTTCCGCGAGCGACGCGTCTCGTTTTCCGGGCGGTCGGCCTCGCGTCGCGTCGATCCGAAGGGGAAGAATCACCTCCCTCGACGACGGAGTCCGCGTATGAGCGACCCATCCGACGAGCGTGACGGCGACCGATCCGAAGGGAGTGACGGCGACCGGCCAGACGACCGCCGGTTCGAGACCCGCGCGATCCACGCCGGGCAGGAGCCGGACCCGGAGACGGGGGCGCTGATGACGCCGATCCACGCGAACTCGACCTACGAGCAGGACGCGCCCGGCGACCACCGCGGCTACGAGTACAGCCGGACGGGCAATCCGACGCGAAGCGATCTGGAAGCCAACCTCGCCTCGCTGGAGTCCGGCAGCCACGCGCGCTGTTTCTCCTCGGGTATGGGCGCGATCAACACCGTCCTCAACCTCCTGTCCGCGGGCGACCACGTCGTCGCCGGCGATGACGTGTACGGCGGCACCCACCGCATCCTGACGCAGGTGTACGACGAGTACGACGTCGACACGACGTTCGTCGACACGACCGACCACGACGCGGTCCGCGACGCGATGCGCGAGGAGACGGAGCTGGTGTGGGTCGAGACGCCGACGAACCCGCTGATGAACGTCAACGACATCGGCGCGCTCGCCGACATCGCCCACGAGAACGGTGCGCTCTGTGCGGTCGACAACACGTTCGCGACGCCGTACCTCCAGCGACCGCTCGAACACGGCGCGGACGTCGTCTCCCAGTCGCTGACGAAGTACCTCGGTGGGCACTCCGACACCATCGGCGGCGCGCTGATCGTCGACGACGAGGAGTTAGACGAGCGGCTCGGCTTCTACCAGAACTCCGTGGGCGCGACGCCCGGCCCGTTCGACGCGTTCCTCGTCCTCCGCGGCACGAAGACGCTCCCCGTCCGGATGGACCGCCACTGCGAGAACGCGATGGCGCTCGCCGAGTGGCTGGACGACCACGACGCGGTCGAGCGCGTCTACTACCCCGGGTTGGAGTCGCACCCGGACCACGAGCTGGCGGCCGAGCAGATGGACGACTTCGGCGGCATGCTCTCGTTCGAACTCGACGGCACCCTCGACGAGGCCTCGACCGTCGTGAGCGAGACGGAGGTGTTCACGCTCGCGGAGTCGCTCGGCGGCGTCGAGAGCCTGATCGAGCAGCCCGCCGCCATGACCCACGCCGCCATCCCGCGCGAGGAGCGTCTCGCGGCCGGACTCACCGACGGACTCATCCGGGTCTCGGTGGGGATCGAACACGTCGACGACATGAAAGCCGACCTCCGGGCGGCGTTCGACGCCGCGCTGTCGTAGGCGTCTCAGCCTGCCACCGTCTCGCGCCGCGGGGGCGACAGCGGCGTTTGCCGGACGACCACCATTTATACCGACCGCGTCGAGTCTCCTCCCCATGAGCGATCCAGACGTCTTGGTGCTTCGACAGACGATCCACGGGCTGGGCCCCGACGAACTGGCGGCGGCGATCCGCGAGCGACTCCCGGACGCAGAGGTTGCGCGGGCCCGGACTCCCGCCGAGGAGCGCGAGTTGATCCGGACGGCGCGGGTGGCCGTCGGGCTCAACATCGACGAGGAGCTGCTGGCCGCGGCGGAGGAGTTGGAGCTGTTCGCCTGCGTGTTCGCGGGGACGGGTCACCTGCCGCGCGACCTGCTCGCCGACCACGGAGTCGCCGTGACGAACGCGTCGGGAGTTCACGGACCGAACATCGCCGAACACGTGATCGGATCGATGATCGCGCACGCGCGACAGTTCCACCGAGCGTACCGCCAGCAGACCCGCCGCGAGTGGCGCACCTACGAGACGACCGAGGTGTACGGGTCGACGGTCGCCGTGGTCGGGCTCGGCGCCATCGGGCAGGCGGTCGTCGACCGGCTGGAGTCGTTCGACGCCGACACGGTCGGCGTGCGCTACTCCCCCGAGAAGGGCGGCCCGACCGACGAGGTGTACGGGTTCGACGAGTTCCACGAGGCGGTCACCGACGCGGAGTACGTCGTGTTAGCGTGTCCGCTCACGGAGGCGACGCGGGGGCTGGTCGACGCCGACGCGCTGCGGACGATGCGCCCCGACGCGATCCTCGTCAACATCGCTCGCGGTCCGGTGGTCGACACCGACGCCTTGGTGACGGAGCTTCGGAACAACCGCATCCGCGGCGCGGCGCTCGACGTCACCGACCCGGAACCGCTGCCGGAAGACCACCCACTGTGGGGGCTGTCGAACGCGACGATCACGCCGCACAACGCCGGTCACACGCCCGAGTACTACGAGCGCGTCGCGGAGATCCTCGCCGACAACGTCGCGCGGCTGGAGGCCGGCGACGAGCTGCGGAACCGCGTGGTCTGAACGCTACTGAGGGCCAGAACGCCCGAAGTACATACATCTATATAGTTCTATTTGTTTGGTAATATCAATTCGTATGCCTACCTGAACGGCTGGAAAGGCGTATTCGGTCGAATCGCCCTCCGTTTTTGAATCGGGGTATATATTTTGATCAAAATTAAGGTGTTCCGCTCCGGAGGGCGAGGTATGGAAACGCGGAAGGTCCAGGTCACCGGCGGCTCGACGTACACCGTTTCGATCCCGAAGACGTGGGCGACCGACAACGACGTCGAGGCCGGGACGGAGATCGAGTTCCACCCGGACGGCGACTCGCTGTTTCTCACGCCCCTGTCCGAGTCGGAGCGGACGCGGGGGACGCTGGACATCACCGACCTGTCCGGGCAGGCGCTCCGGCGCGCGGTGACGACGATGTACGTCAGCGGTTTCGACGTCATCGAGCTGGAGGCCGGGGAGATCACCACCGAGCAGCGCTCGTCGATCCGCGACGCGGTCCAGAGCCTCGTCGGGTTGGAGGTGTTAGAGGAGACGCGCGACCGCGTCGTCGTTCAGGACTTACTCGACTCCTCGGAGCTGTCGATCCACACCGCGGTCACGCGAATGCGGCTGATATCGCTGTCGATGCTCGAAGACGCGATCACCGCGCTCGCGGAGCACGACCACGACCTCGCGCGCGACGTGATCGGCCGCGACGACGACCTCGATCGGCTGTGGCTCGTCGTTTCGCGCATCTTTCGCGCCACGCTGCGGACGCCGAAGGCCGCCGAGGAGCTCGGCCTCCCGCGCGAGGAGTGTTTCGACTACCACTCCAGCGCCCGCCAGCTGGAGCGGATCGGCGACCACGCGACGAAGATCGCCCACCTGACGCTGAACATCGACGAGCCCCTGCCCGAGGCGGTCGTCGAGGCGGTGAGCGACCTCCACGGCGACGCCGTCGACGTGATCGACACGGCGATGGAAGCGCTGTTCGAGGACGACACCGAGGCGGCGACGCGTCGGGCGAACGACGCGCGGACCGGCGTCAGAGCGATCGACGAGCGAGTCCGCGCCATCGACGAACTGCTTCGCGAACTCGACCCGACGCGCGCGCAGCTGCTCGGGCTCGTCGTCGACTCCGTCCTCCGATCGGCCGACTACGGTGGGAACATCGCGGAAACGGCCCTCCAGAAGGCCGCGCCGACGCCGTGAGCAACGTTCCGCCGAGGCCTCCCGCCGCCGAGAAGCTGGGCGTCGCGCTCGTCGTTGCCGGGTGAACGGGTTTTTTCAGCGCGCTCTCCCGAGGTGATCGCATGCCAGAGATCGAACTCGGCGTACCGAGGGGCGTCGTGGAGTCGCTTCCGGAGGAGGAGGGGACCGCCGAACGCGACATGCGACGCGCTATCGCGGGGATCCAGTCGCGGCTGAACGACGCGCTCGACGAGGCCGAGCCCGACGAGGCGGCCGAGGTCGTCGCCGACGCGGTCGAGCGCATGGAGACGCAGGCGAGCACGTACCACGAGTTCGTCCCGGAACTGCGCGCGTGGGGGCAGTCGCCGATATACGCGATCGCGTGGCGGAACCTCTACCTCGAACTCATCGGGCAGCTGTACGACCACGAGTGGCTCGCCGACGACCTCGACCGTGAACGGAACTTCCGGCTGGTTGAGGACGGAATCCGGCTGTCGGACCTGTAACCGGTACGGACTCGCGCTGGTTGCGGGTCGCTGTCGGAGCGCCTTCCGCGGCCGGCCGCTTTTAAGCCGCCGCGACACGACGTACGGATATGGAACTGGAACTGCGGTTCTTCGCGACGTTTCGCGAGGCTGCCGGCGGGAAGACGGTAAACGCGGAGTTCGCCGACGGCTCCACTGTCGGCGACGTGTTGCGCGAACTGGAGTCGGAGTACGAGGGGATGTCGGGGCGGCTGATCGTCGACGGCGGGCTCGCGCCCCAGATCAACGTCCTGAAGAACGGGCGCGAGGTGCTCCACCTCGACGGCCTCGACACGCCGATGGCGGACGGCGACCGGCTCTCGGTGTTCCCGCCGGTCGCCGGGGGAGCATGAGCGACGACGGGGCGGCGGCGGACGCGGACGCCGTGGAGGAGAAGAGCGGGGCGGACGAGGGCGCCGCGGCGGCTGACACGCCGGGCCTCCCGCCGGCCGAGGAGGGCCGGGAACGCGAGACGGTCGCGTACCGCGGGATCTCCCGTAGACTCGCCGCCCACTACCTCCGGAACCTCGGCGGCGAACTCGTCGGGACCGACGACCCGGCGGAGGCGACGCGCGTGGACGGCGACGGCTGGCGGGTGACCCTCAGCGCCGAGACGGTGACCGCCGCGGCCGCCATCGAACTCACGGAGGTGACGGCCGAGTTCGCCGGCGACCCCGACGTGCTCGCCGACCTCCTCCCGAAGTACCGGCAGAAGGCCATGCGCGCCGGCGGGTGATGTCCGACGACGACGCAAACGGGGGGTCCGATCGCGAGGACCCAGACGACGCGGATCGCGCCCGCGGTCCGTATCCGATCGAGGGGACCGCCTTGGTGAAGACGGCCGCGCTCGCGAGCGTCCCCGCCGCGCGCGTGCCGGCACTGCTCGCGCGCGTTCAGGCCGACCTCGGCCCGAGAATCGACGCGTACCGCCGGAGATACGAGCGGATCGCGGTCGAGCCGGACCGCGAGACGTTCCTCGTCGAACCCGACCACTGGGACGCGGTGGCCGACCGCGTCGGGCTCTCCGAGCGCGAGCGCGACGCCGTGGTCCGCGCCCACGAAGCGGCCGTCGAGCGGATCGGCTCAGGGAGCGGTCGGCGCGAGGAGTTCGACACCGCCCTGGAGATCCGGTCGGGCGTCGTGATCGGCGTCGACGCGGAGGGAGGCGCCCGCGACGGTACGGAGGGTGACGCCCGCGATACCGAAGCTGCGGGCGGTGGCGAGGGGGACACCGACGGCTGACCCGAACCCTGCCGTCACCGACGCCTTTTCGGACCGCAACGCAGACACTCCGGCATGCGACTCGCTCGACTGCTCACGCCGGACGGCCCCGTCGCTGGACGCTACGTCGACGGCGCGGTCGTCTCCGACGACGGTCGGTACGAGGTCGGTCGCGATGGGCGACTGCTCCCGCCGTGTGAGCCCAGCGCGCTGTACTGCGTCGGCCGGAACTACGCCGAGACGCTCGACCAGATGGAGTACGAACGGCCCGAAGAGCCCGATTTCTTCATCAAGCCTCCCGCGAGTCTGCTCGCGCACGGCGAGGAGATACGGTATCCAGCGTGGACCGACGAACTGACGTACGCCGGCGAACTGGTCGCCGTGATCGACGAGCGGTGCCGCGACCTCGCCCCCGAGGACGTGCCGGACGTCGTGCGCGGCTACACGGTAATGAACGACGTCGACGCGCTCGACCAGCAGGGGCGGACCGCGCGCAAGGCGTTCGACGGGTCGGCGCCGCTGGGGCCGTGGATCGAGACCGACGTGGACCCGACGAGCCTCGACGTCGAGACGACCGTCGGCGGCGAGCTGCGACAGGACGCCAACACCGAGCTGATGCTGTTCGGGCCTCGCGAAATCGTCTCGTACCTCTCGAAGCGGTTCACCTTCGAACCCGGCGACTGTATCGCGTTCGGCAGCCCGGCGAACCCCGGCCTCGTCGAACCCGGCGAGCGCGTCGAGATCACCTACGAGGGGGTCGGAACGCTCTCGAACCGGGTGGTTGCTCCGGATTCGGGGTGATCCCGCTCGGTTCGGCCGAGTGACCGTTGACTGGTCTCAGCGTTCGGTGGGATCAAGGTCGTCGACGCTCGCGTCGTCGATCAGGTCGTCGACGGTCGCCAGCGCCGTCTCGTCGCCGTTCCGGACGTACTCGCCGATCGCTTCCGCGGCCTCGACGAGGGCGTCCGCGGCCGCCGGGGGCAGGTCGCCCCCGAGCGCGTCGGCGCGCGCGACTCGGTCGCGCAGGCGCTCGAACGCGGCGCGGGCGGGGGCGACTCTGGAGACGGGGTCGGCTCCGTCGACGGTGACCGACGGTGAGTCATCGCCCTCGTCGGCCGTGACCGGCGAAGAGTCGTCGCTCTCGTCGACGGTGACCGGCGAAGAGTCGTCGCTCCCGTCGACGGTGACCGGCGAAGAGTCGTCGCTCCCGTCGACGGTGACCGGCGAAGAGTCGTCGCTCCCGTCGGCCTCGGCGGTGTCCCTCACGCCCCGTTCGTCGTCGGCTTCGGTTTCAGCCTGGGACTCGAGTTCGTCGAGGAAGTCGAGCGCGTCGCTGCGGTACGCCTCGACCGCGCGCACGGCCGCCATCCCCCGTGCCTCGCGGAGCGCGGTCGGGACCTCGTCCGTCGGCGGACGTTCGCCGTCGGCGGCGCCGGCGAGCAGCGCGAGGAGGTACTCGCGGTCGGCGTCGGTGGGGTCGCGCAGTCGCTCGAAGCAGTCGACCGCCTCCAGCAGTTCGCGGGCCGCGAGGTATGTCCCGTCGAGCGGCGCGAGGCGTCCACCGCGGATGAACCCGCGCTTCCGGCAGTACTCCCGGAGGTCGGACTTGAGCTCGTCGGCTCCCGACCGAGGGAGGGTCCCGGGCGCGTCGCCGAACCGCTCGCGGTGAGCGGCGAGATCGAGCGAGACGGGCGCGTCGGTGTGTGCGGTGCGAGCGTCGACGCCGACGCTCCGCAGGTCGCCGCAGCTCGGACACGCGACCGAGCCCGTCTCGTAGTACGACCACCGCGCGCCGCAGGACTGGCACTCGCGTTCGCCGCGAACCTTCATGCGTTCGGTTTCGTCGCGTCCGCCCTAAACGACTGCGGGTCGGCAGCGCGGGCTCGGAAGACGGCCGTTCGTTACTGGAGCGGTCGCGAGGCAGCCGACCGGTTCGTCGGCGGTCGGCGCGAGCTGCGAGGTCCCTCACGCTCGAAGCGGGATCGTCGAACGTCGAATCGTATATTCGACACCATCGGATAGCTTTTTACTCCGTTCACGAATGGAGAGAGACATGGGACTAGACGACGACGCGCGGGAGTACCACCGGCAGGAACCCCCCGGAAAGATAGCGATCGAGACGACGAAGCCGACGAACACGCAGCGAGACCTCTCGCTGGCGTACTCGCCGGGCGTCGCGGCGCCGTGCCGCGACATCGCGGCCGACCCCGAGTCCGTCTTCGAGTACACGGCGAAGGGGAACCTCGTCGCCGTCGTCTCGAACGGCTCGGCCGTCCTCGGTCTCGGCGACATCGGCGCGGCCGCCTCGAAGCCCGTCATGGAGGGGAAGGGAGTGCTGTTCAAGCGGTTCGCCGACATCGACGTGTTCGACATCGAGCTCGACATCGACACCGTCGACCCGTTCTGCGAGGCCGTGAAGGCGATGGAGCCGACGTTCGGCGGGATCAATCTCGAGGACATCAAGGCGCCCGAGTGCTTCAAGATTGAAGAGCGGCTCCGCGAGGAGATGGACGTCCCGGTGTTCCACGACGACCAGCACGGCACCGCGATCATCTCCGGCGCGGCGCTGATGAACGCGGTCGACATCTCCGATAAGGACCTCTCGGAGCTCGAAATCGTCTTCTCCGGCGCCGGCGCGTCCGCCATCGCGACGGCCCGATTCTACGTGTCGCTCGGCGCGCGCAAAGAGAACATCACGATGTGCGACTCCTCCGGAATCATCACGGAGGAGCGCGTCGAGGCCGGCGAGGTCAACGAGTACAAGAGCCAGTTCGCCACGCCCGTCGAGGGCGGCGACCTCGCGGACGCCATGGAGGGGGCAGACGTGTTCGTCGGGCTCTCCGTCGGCGGGATCGTCTCGCAGGAGATGGTCCGGTCGATGGCCGCCGACCCGATCATCTTCGCGATGGCGAATCCCGACCCGGAGATAACCTACGAGGACGCGAAGGACGCGCGCGACGACACGGTGATCATGGCGACGGGGCGGTCCGACTACCCGAACATGGTGAACAACGTCCTCGGGTTCCCGTTTCTGTTCCGCGGGGCGCTCGACGTGCGCGCGACCGAGATCAACGAGGAGATGAAGGCGGCGGCCGCGGAGGCGCTCGCCGACCTCGCCCGCAAGGACGTCCCGGACGCGGTCGTGAAGGCGTACGGCGACGACCCGCTCCAGTTCGGGCCCGACTACGTCATCCCGAAGCCGCTCGACCCCCGGGTGCTGTTCGAGGTGGCGCCGCGCGTCGCCGAGGCGGCGATGGAGTCCGGATCGGCACGGACCGAGATCGACTTGGAGAAGTACCGGGAGCGACTGGAGGCGCGGCTCGGGAAATCCCGCGAGATGATGCGCGTCGTGCTGAACAAGGCCAAGAGCGACCCGAAGCGGATCGCGCTCGCGGAGGGGACCGACGAGAAGATGATCCGCGCGGCCTACCAGCTCTCCGAGCAGGGGATCGCCGAGCCGGTGTTGCTCGGCGACGCCGACACCATCTCACAGACCGCGGCCGATCTCGGGCTCTCGTTCCGCCCCGACGTCGTCGACCCCGACGACCGCGACGTCTCCGCGTACGGTGACCGGCTGTACGAGCTCCGCAAGCGCAAGGGGATCACGAAACGCGAGGCGGGGGACCTCGTCAAGCGCGACACGAACTACCTCGCGAGCGTGATGGTGGAGACCGGCGACGTCGACGCGATGCTCACCGGGCTCACGCACCACTACCCGTCCGCGCTCCGGCCGCCCCTCCAGATCGTCGGGTCCGCGGCCGACACGGACACCGTCGCCGGCGTGTACATGCTCACGTTCAAGAATCGGGTCATTTTCTGTGCGGACACGACCGTCAATCAGGACCCGGACGCCGAGACGCTCGCGGAAGTCACGAGGCATACCGCAGACCTCGCACGGCGGTTCAACGTCGAGCCGCGCGCGGCGATGCTGTCGTACTCCAACTTCGGCAGCGTCGACAACGAGGGGACGCGGAAGCCGCGCGACGCGGTCGATATCCTTCAGTCCGACGACGCGGTCGACTTCCCGGTCGACGGGGAGATGCAGGCCGACACCGCGGTCGTCGACGACATCCTCAACGGGACGTACGAGTTCTCCGAGCTCGACGAGGCCGCTAACGTCCTCGTGTTCCCGAACCTCGAAGCCGGGAACATCGGGTACAAGCTGCTCCAGCGCCTCGGCGGCGCCGAGGCCATCGGCCCGATGCTCGTCGGTATGGACGAGCCGGTCCACGTGCTCCAGCGCGGCGACGAGGTGAAAGACATCGTCAACCTCGCCAGCGTCGCCGTCGTGGACGCGCAGAAGTAGACGCGCAGGAGTGGACGCACAGGAGTAGTCGCCGGGCGCTCCCCGGGAGCGGGGCGGCACACCAATTTTACTTGTTTCCAACTACGACAGCATTGGTATGGTGCCCAGCGAGGATCCGGACGAAGCGACCGGGCCGCGAGTGCTCGATAACAGGCGCGACGCGACTCGTTACCGGGTCCTCGTCGAGATCGCCGCGCGACAGCCGGCGGTGAGTCAAGAGGAGATCGCCGAGGTCATCGGAGTGACGTCACAGGCGGTGAGCGACTACGTCCGAGACCTGGTGGACGGCGGGTTCGTTGAGAAGCGAGGTCGCGGTCGGTACGAGGTGACGAAAGAGGGCGTCGACTGGATCATCACGAGAACGGACGCTCTCTCGGAGTTCGTCTCTCGCGTGTCCGACGACGTTCTTGGGAGCGTCGACGTTGACGCCGCGGTGGCGACCGACGCGCTCGAAGAGGGAGACCAAGTGGGTCTGGAGATGCGCGACGGCGCGTTACACGCCGTTTCCGAGGGGGGTTCGGCGACCGCCGTGGTCGTCACGGGCGGTTCGGCGGGCGAAGCTGTCGGCGTCACTGACTTCGAGGGCGTCGTCGAGTACGACCCGGGCGTGGTGACCGTCGTCCCCGTCCCGGCCGTGACCGAAGGCGATCCGCCGTCCCTCGATATCATCAGAGATCGCGCCGCGGGGGCGGACCTCGTCGCGGTCGGTGGAACCGAGGCCTATGCGCTCGCGACCCGTGCCGGACTCCAGCCGGACGTGCGGTTCGGGTCAGCGACGGGAGTCTCACAGGCTGCCCTCCGAGGGTTGGACGTGTTGTTGCTCGTGTCGACTGACGAACTTTCCCGACACACGACACGGCTCCGCGAAGACGGCGTACGGTACGAGGTCCGGGACTCCCTCGATCGGTGAGTCGTCCGGCGAGCGGTGAGGATTGCGAACGGTTGGTGTGGTGAATAGTTGATGTTGTGAGTGATTGGTGTTGTCGATGGAGAGAGACACCGAGTTTCCGGTGAAATCGGGTTGAGGCGGGTGTGGTCGGGGAGCGGTCGGGTCATCACGGCAGGTCATCGTACGTTTCTGACCATCGCTAAACAACAGGTTTTATTATCTAATCCAGAGTAAAGTTCGCCAAGCCAAATGAACGAGTAGTAGCCGAGCGATATTGGGCGTTTCACCGGAAACGTGGTCTGTCCTGCGGCGGGTCTGCCCGATATCTTCTCGAACACCGTGTTTCCGGTGAAATAGGCGGGAACACACCGCTCTGAAGCCACCTCTAGTCCTCTCTCCGTCATTCGTCACCGCCGCAGAGAAGGTCTCCTCCGGTCTGTCTCGGACGGCGGTTCCTCGTCCACTCAGCTCTCGTTGGTCTCACCCGCTAGCCGACCCTACTCTATCCCACCCCACTTCACCCCGTTTCACCGGAAACGCGGTGTGTGTCTCAACCAATCGACCCGCCTCACAACCGCCGCCGCAGACGGTCGCGAAACAGAACGCATTTCACCGGAAACCCGGTGTCTCCCTCATGGACGCAGCGGACGACCTCTTCACGAGGGAGGACCCCATCTTCGCGAACAAGGAGCTCCTCGAGATCAGTCACCTGCCGGGCGAGGGACGCATCGTCGGCCGAGACGACGAAATCGCCGATCTGGCGACGGCGGTCAATCCGGCCATCTTCGGACAGAGTCCGAGCAACGTCCTCATCTACGGGAAGACGGGCACAGGGAAGTCGCTGTGCGCGAAGTACGTCTCGAAGCGACTCGTTTCGACGGCGAGCGAGGAGGGCGTTACTGCGACGTTCGCCTACGTCGACTGCGCACAGGACACCACGGAAACGCAGGCGGTTCAGACGATCGCCGAGGGCGTCAACGACCCCGAAGAGACCGGGATCAACGTCCCGGACAAGGGACTCTCGACTTCCACGTACTACAAGCGTCTCTGGCGGATCCTCGACCAGCGGTACGACGTCGTCTTAATCCTTCTCGACGAGATCGACAAACTCGACGACGACGCCATCCTGATGCAGCTGTCGCGCGCGGGAGAGGCCGGAAAGATCACCGACTGTAAGCTCGGTGTCGTCGGAATCAGCAACAAGATCCAGTACAAAGACCGCATGGACGAGCGCGTCAAATCCAGCCTCTGTGAACGTGAGTTCGTCTTCCCGCCGTACGACGCGAACCAGCTCCGAGAGATCATGCAGGCGCGCGCGGACGCGTTCCACGACGACGTTCTCGAACCCTCGACGATTCCCCGCGCCGCCGCACTCGCGGCACGCGAACACGGCGACGCGCGGAAGGCTATCGACATCCTCCGGTACGCGGGAGAGATCGCACAGGCGAACGGCGAACCCACGGTCCGCGAGGAGTTCGTCACGCAGGCGCGCGAGCGGGCCGAGACCGACCGCTTCCGAGAACTCATCCGGGGGTCCACGCCGCACTCGCGGTACGTGCTTCAGGCGCTCGCGCTGCTCTCGCTCTCGAACGGGCGACAGGACGGGTTCCGAACGAGTCGCGTGTACGAGATCTACGAGAACATCTGTCGACAGGAAGGCTCCGACAGCCTCTCTTTGCGACGCGTCCGTGACCTCCTGAAAGAACACGCCTTCCTCGACATTATTGAACAGTCGAAACACAGCGGCGGGAGCGCTGAGGGGAGCTACACGAAACACCAACTCCTCGAGGATCCGAGCGTCGTCAAAGAAGTCCTCACCGAGGACGACGCCGAAGCGTAACCGAACCGCGTACCGTCGCCCGACGGCGACCGCCACCCGCTGGACGCGAACTGCCAGCCTTCGTTCCGACTCTCGCTCCCGCACCGAGACGACGCCTCCGAACAGACCGATCGATTCGCCGCCTCAGCCGAGCAGGCCGAGCCCCTCGATGCGCTCGACGATCTCTTCGACGGCTTCCTCGGCGTCGTCGGTCCGCTTGCCGCCGGTGATAACGATCTTTCCGCTCCCGAAGAGGAGGATGACGACCTCGGGTTCGTCCATGCGGTAGACGAGCCCGGGGAACTGCTCCGGCTCGTACTCCACGTCTTCGAGGCCGAGGCCGATCGCGAGAGCGTTAAGGTTGAGGTTGTGGCCGAGGTCCGCGCTCGACACGATGTTCTGAACGGTGATCTCTGGGTCGTCTTCGACCGGGATCTGAAGCCCGCGAAGCTTCTCGAAGATGATCCCGAGCGCATCGTGTACGTCGTCGATGCTCTTCGCGCCCGTACAGACGATCTTCCCCGAGCGGAAGATGAGCGCGGCCGCCTTCGGCTCCTGGGTCCGGTACACGAGGCCGGGGAAGTTGTCCGGGTTGAAATCCGCACCCGGGAGGTCCTCCGCGAGCGCCTCCAAGTCGAGCTCCTGACCGATACCCGTCGATGCAACAACGTTCTGAATCTCGATCGAGTCTGCAGGGTTCGTCATCGTTCGCTTTTATATGTGTCCCCCTCCCTTATAAACGCCCGTGGTATAAACGACAAGTTTGCCACGAGCCGCACTCGGTTACATCTCGCGTACGCGTGAGGTCGCTTACGAACCTCGGGAGTCGATGATCTAATTCTTACATGTCGGCCGATCACAAGTTCTTTTCAGGTCGTTCGATACCGACGACGCTTTCGCGACGCTACCCTCCGCTGATGGATCAGATCGTTGTAAACTGCTCCATGAAACCGCATGACGTGGCGGAGTTGGTTCGACGGGGTTAAGTACAACCCGGGCATTCGAAGAAATGCGAGGCGCCCCCGACGAGGGGGCACCGACCGGCCGTCGACGCGGCCGGTCGAAGCGTTCCGACGTGCTTAAGTGTACAAGCCCGTTCGGTTGATACGCGAAGAACGCACCGCGGACTCGGGCCGTTCAACTCGGCCCGGTTTCGCAGAGTCGGCTTGTCCGACTCACCTGATGAGGATCGCGCCCCCTGCGCTCCGGCGTAAGCGGCGATCTGATGTGAGCCGTGGTCGTTCGGTGTCATCCAAGCCGTTGGATGGACCGGACACCACACAGACCAATGCAATGGTGTGTCAATCT
>NZ_SGUC01000080.1 GCF_005435165.1 Halorubrum sp. GN11_10-6_MGM
TCGCTCTTATGTAGAACTGCGGAAAGCCCCCATAACAAGGCAATCAACGGTGATATCGACGGATGCGCCGGTGAGGTTCAACGATCTGATGAGGCCAAACGTCTGAGCGGCCTGTTCCAAGCCCTGCTTGGACAGGCCGCGGAACTTTCGGAGCCACGGCTGAACGAGCGAAAACAGGCACTCAGCCTGATTGATGTGGACGCCGTCGGGCGATACGTACCGCTCTTTGTGGACAACCGTTCGGTGATCGCGATCCATCTCACGGTACGCTTGGAGACCATCTGTCCAGACCTCTCCCAGCGGCTGGGAGAGGTCTTCAGCCTCCTGAATCACTGGCTCGAGATCGCCTTTGTAGTTGATACCACGTTGGCCGCGAATCACACGAAGCGAGTCGCGGCACGCCGCGACGAGCGTCAGCTGATCACCGTGGCGTCCTCGCCAGCGGGATCGGCCAGTCTGGGACGAGCCGCCGCGAGAACGGCTGTTCCGCGGCGGCTCTTGACCTTTGTAGCCTGAACAGACTTTCCCGGATTCGTCGACCTGTGTCGGTCCATCGGAGGTCTGATCAAGCAGCTCCCAGACGACGGGGAAGCCGCGCTGAATCGCGGCTTCCACGTCTCGTATCGCTGTGTGAACGGTCTTGTAAGCGCGACCAAGTAGCGGCGCGATTTGGTTGATACTTAGTAGCGTATCCGCGTAGAGCATGAAAGCGAGAAGCACCTCACCACAGGAGAGGTGCTTCTCGTGAAATGGCGTGCCGTAGGTGTAGACTGGCTTAAAGTTACAGTCACGACATCGAACCCGGTCACGGGTCTCCGATGTCATCATACGCTGGTGACCGCAGCGTGGACAGGATGTATTCTCCCAGAACTCTTTGAGTCGCCGCTCGATACAGGCATCGAGCGGCTCCGTGTTAATTTCGATAACTCCCAGCTCAATCAGCTGCCGAAACATCCCGCCGAACGCTGGCTGAGTAGAAGGCATATTGCCAGATTAGTACTGACTCAGTGTAACTATACGGTCTTTCCACAGTTCTACATAAGAGCGA
>NZ_SGUC01000081.1 GCF_005435165.1 Halorubrum sp. GN11_10-6_MGM
TCAGTACCTCACAAAGCATCCTCGACTAGCTGTTTCTGAAGCCTGAGTTTTGTATCGAAGCGGTTGTACTGACGGTCTCGACGGGAGAATCACGGACCGATCGACGGGGAGTTGTCGCTGTCGGCGGCGGTCAGCCGCCGACGCGACAGCGTCGCCACTCTCGCCGCAGGCGTTCCCGGTCGGTGGTTAGCGGTAGAATCGGTCGTCGGGTGGTCGGTTCGCGGGGACGGCCCGACGCACCGCGAGGGCCGTCCACGCAGCTCGTCGAATCATATTGACGAACTCCTTGTACGGCCACCACCAGAGGCGACGCCCGCCTCGGCGGGGCGTCGCCACATACTCGTAGTGAAGGTACCGCCAGACGTTCTGTAAGAGGAGACTCACCACAACGTACAGCAGCCGTACCGTTGGATCTCGTGTTGTCGTTGTCGCTATCGCTTGCTCAAACAACCGATAGCTCGACTCGATACCGAACCGCTTGCTGTAGTGGTATCGAGCGTCGCGTGGTGAGTCGACAAACGGCGCGTCAGCGGCGTAGCCGTGACGCGCCACACCGTTTTCGTCATACTTCCCGTTTAGGTACGTACAGTCGATGTAGACGGGAAACTCGACGGTCCAGCTGTGACCGTCGAGTTTCCCTGTCAGATCGTGTTGAATGGCACGACTCCACCCTTCCGAGAGCTCTTGCTGAATCGTCTCACCCCACCGGATGATCGGGATCACGTACGCGTAATCGTGCGCTTGAAGCAGCGTGAGACACTTGCTGTCGTAGAATCCGCGATCAAGGTAGACGGCCTTGACCTCGGTGTCAAGGCCGTCGAGGACACCGAAGAACTCAGCGAGGACGCTGCTGGCGGTATCGCCGTCTTCGAGACGGCGTACCGCCAGCGTGTAGCGTTTGTTCTTCACACGCGCGTAGAGTGTAGCGTACGCGTGGAACGCGGTTGTTCCACGCTTTGCGACCGAGTGATAGAGGCCGTCTGTGTCGTCTTCGTCGCCGTAGTAGGGTCGCAGGTGGAAGTCTGCGCAGACTTCCACCTGC
>NZ_SGUC01000082.1 GCF_005435165.1 Halorubrum sp. GN11_10-6_MGM
TCGCTCTTGTGTAGCACATTGTTGATTTCAGAGAGTGGCTTTGACGGCGTGTTTGAGCGCTTTTCGTCCGGGTTTGCGGTAGAGTTCTCGTCTGAGTTGGAACGCTCGGAGATACTGTGTGAGGCGATCCTTTGAGATGCCTCGATGCGGCGAGAGCCACCGTCGCGCCAGCGACGCGTGGCTCTCGCAGGTGTTCACGTGGACCGTGTCGTCGGCGTATTCACCGTCTCCGTGAACGACGTATTCGCGGTCGAATTGCTCGTCTTCAGTAAGCGGATCGTACGCACGAAATCCGTCGGTATAGAGGGTGAGAGGCTCCTGCTGGCGGTCAGCCAGCAGGAGCCGGATCGTCGATTCGTCTGCGGATTTCGCCGGCACAACGTACCGTTGCTCGGTGCCACGATCCACGAGGACGAACACGGGTGGTTTGTCTTGATCATACGTTCCGCGTCCGCGTCGTGAGAGGCCGCGAGAGCGCGACCAGCGGTCGCGCTCGCGGCCTTTCAAGCCGGCAGAGACGTAGAACTCGTCAATTTCAACCGGGCCACGGAGATCGAGTGACGGCGCGTCGAGCGCTTCGGTGAAGCGCTCGACACGCCTGTGGATCGTTTTGTAGGTGACATCGATTTCGTACTGTAGTTGCCTGAGACTGGTGTTAAACCGCAAAAAGGCGTAGATTGAGAACAACCATTTGCGGAGTGCGATCTTCGAGTGAGCGAAGATCGTGCCAGTCTTATCGTTGAACGTGCGGTCGCAATCCTTACAGAGATACCGCTGAAACTGCCCGTAGCTGCCGTTTCTGACCGTTCGGTCAGAACGGCAGCGAGGACAGGAAACGCCGTCACGCCAGCGAACCTGCTGTAACAGGTCCGCTGCGACCGATTCCGACCCAAACACATCTAGCGGAATCATCCGTGTCGGACACCGCTGACGCGGTGTCCTTGTCCTCTTCGACACGACAGCGACAGCTCGCCAGTATCAACAATCTCCTACAGAAGAGCGT
>NZ_SGUC01000083.1 GCF_005435165.1 Halorubrum sp. GN11_10-6_MGM
TTAAGCAGGTCAATGTCTTCTGTGAGTTGAAGCCGCGGGAAGTCGATTCGGAGCAGTTCTTTATACCGCTCGCGGTACGTGGGGCTATGAAAAACAGCGTAGGCGTAGTGCAATACATCTTCTGGCCCAAATGTCTCTTTTAAGTTACCAGTACCATTCATTATGAATTTAAGTTTCCATTTTTCTTTGCACTCCTCTACGAACTTTTCTGTCAGGTTTGGATCTTTTTCACCTTTGAAGAAGTCTTCTCCTTTCCTTCTTTTTTCTTCTTCGTTCTGATACTCATATATCGGAAAAGACATTGCCCTACTCCTAGAGCTCTTGAAGGCTCTGTTATTTACCATGTTGTCTGTGCACAAGAAGTGAGAATAGTTATCACCTTTGCTTACTACCTGCCTGATAGCACACAAGACTTTGTTTTTCCTTCCGACCACATGGTTGTTCACACTCGACCTTGGATATGCCAAAAATCCTTTTGAGTTTCCACTATACCAAGTTACTCTGTTGTCGAAGGGCCTATAAGTAACTTTGCATATTTCTCCTTCATTATTTTGGCGGTCTTTCTTGGCTGATTTGAGTTTCCAGTCTCTGCCGTCACTTCCAACTTCATATTTTTTACGTACTTCATCTAAGTCTGAAGTTTTAACGTCTTTTATAACATCGGATAGTTGTCTTTCTTTGAAGTACACCGTAAATGAGTCACGTTGGGTCTCTAGACCTGTATTGTGTAGACTGAATATGTCAGTGAGACTCCACCCTTCGCAGTATTCGTTAACAAAGTCGAATCCTTTTGGAGCAAAAAAATGGAAATTTCCAAGGCAAGTTTCTCGATCTACCTCTTCCAGTGGTTCAGATGGAATACTTTGGACATCGTTTTTTCTTAAGAAGTCGTACTTTTCTTCTCTTTCTCCCCATACCTCGTGGTAATGAACTTCAGCTTTTTCCTCTGTCTTGGGAGTCTTTACGAATATTCCTACTGCTACACCCTTGGT
>NZ_SGUC01000084.1 GCF_005435165.1 Halorubrum sp. GN11_10-6_MGM
TGCTTTGTTGAATCCGATGATGGCGTCGGGGTCACTGTTTGAGAGCCTGTTCGAGGTTGTAGACTGCGGCGGTCACCACGAGCTCACGAAACTCGCGGTACCACGCGCGAGGGGGGACAGCGGGGCCGAACCGACGCTTGATGGCCGAAAAGGCGGTCTCGGCCATCCAGCGTTGGCCGTATAATTCGCTGTCCAACCGTGCGTTGTGTGCGTGATCGTAATGAGCGAACAGCCGGTGGCGCAGCAAGGGCCGGACGCCTTCTGAACGGAGGGCGTCCCGAAGTGATTGGTCGTCATAACCCTTGTCACCAGCTATACTCTCGATTTTCTCGGTGTTTCGCAAAGCGACTCGACGGCCAGTCTGGGTGTCGTGGGGCCAGTGTGCCGAGCAGTGGATGTCGAGGATGGCACACGAGTCTGTATCGACGAGTGCCGTCGTTTTGAGTGTGCGTATGTGGCGATCCGAGCGGTGTTGGTAGTGTCTCGATGCCGTTTCGCGGTCGAAGAATGTGGCATCGATGGCTCCGTGCGAGCCCGGATCGCAGATGGTCGCTGACTCACGAAGGAAGCCGCGCCATACAGACATGGGCACCCTCTCAAACGACCGGTACAGCGTTGAGGGTGCGGGAAATGCCGTCCGAGCGAGCTGTAACAGCCCACGAACGCGATCCATCTCACTTGCCCAATCCACGATCTCGCGGTACGTCGCGTCCATGTGAACCCGCAAAAAGTGGAGCGTGACATGCTTCCAACCGGGAAATCCGTGGCCAGTCGGATCACTCACCGCCGTTGGACTGGCGGCACAGCGCTTTTGAGCCAGCGACGCGGCTTGCTTAACGAAGCGGAAGAGTAGTTTGGACACATTCGGCTCTTCCGCTTCGCTTCCACCTTTACAGCGACGCTATCCCGCCGCCTTCTGCGGATTCAACAGAGCA
>NZ_SGUC01000085.1 GCF_005435165.1 Halorubrum sp. GN11_10-6_MGM
CCGCGTCACCCGACGAACGATGTTCCCTATCAAGACGTTCGTCTCGGAGCGTCGCGCCGCGAACCTGCTGGAACAGGTTCGCTGGCGCGACGGCGTCTATTGCCCGCGCTGCCGTGGCGAATCTGTGATTCGGTACGGCAGCTATCGCGTGTTTCAGCGGTATCTGTGTAAGGATTGCGACCGCACGTTCAACGATCAGACCGGCACGATCTTCGAACATTCTGCGGTGGCGCTCAGAAAATGGTTTCTCGCGGTCTACACGTATATCCGCTTCAACACGAGTCTCAGGCAGCTAGACGTTGAGATTGACGTTTCGTACAAGACGATCTACCGGCGCGTCCAGCGCTTCTTGCGAGCGCTGGACGCGCCCCAACTCCATCTCAAAGGTCCCGTTGAGATCGACGAATTCTACGTGAAGGCGGGGCTCAAGGGCCGCGAGCGCGACTGCTGGTCGCGCTCGCGTGGCCTGTCCACGCGTGGGCGTGGTACATTCGCTGAGGACAAGCCTCCTGTATTTGTTCTCGCAGATCGTGGCAGCGGTGAGCGATATGTGGTCCCGGCGAAAACCGCGACCGAATCGCGGATTCGACTCCTGCTGGCCGACCGCCAGCAGGAGTCGTTGACCGTCTATACTGACGGCTTTCGGGCTTATGAACCGCTTGAGGAGGACGACGCATTCACTCGTGAATACGTCGTCCACGGTGACGGTGAGTACGTTGATGGAGACGTTCACGTGAACACCTGCGAGAGCCACGCGTCGCTGGCGCGACGGTGGCTCTCGCCACATCGAGGCGTCTCTAAAGACAGACTCACACCATATCTCCGAGCGTTTCAGCTCCGTCGTGAAGTGTTCCGAAAACCGGGGAAAGAAGCGCTCAAAACCATCCTCGAAACTGCGCTATGACTCACCAACAATCTCCGCCACAAGAGCG
>NZ_SGUC01000086.1 GCF_005435165.1 Halorubrum sp. GN11_10-6_MGM
GTCCGTTGGTCTTACGCCTGCTCCGCGAGCTACACTGGAGGTGAGGGTGGAACCTTACCCCAGAGGGGGAAGCCATGACCCCAGGTAGACGGGTCATAGAACCTGTCGGTTCATTATCAGACCCGACATACTTCCTTTTGGCGACATATCGTCGCCTGATGTTCGCGGCACCTACCACGTCCCGATGTCCATGAAAACCACATTCACTGCACGTATAGTCCCGGCCAGAGGGCTTCTTCCTGTGGCCGCACTGTGGACATTCTTGGGACGTGTAGGCTTCGTCAACTCGATTAACAGTGATCCCGGCGAGCTTGGCTTTGTACTCAACCATCCGGTCAAACTCGCCGTAGGCCCACTGGTGCAGCCGTTGGTTCATCTGGCTGCCGTAGTCAATCCGATCACGGATGCCGCGAACATCACCGATCCCGATCGCAGAGACATCGCGCTCAAGGCACATCTCCACGACCTTCCGACTCAGTTTGTGAAGAAGGTCCGTGATCTTGTTGTCGATGTGGTCAAGCTGCTCTTGCTTCGTCTGAACCAGCTTCTTCCAGCGGTTCGAGCCTGGCTCTTTGCGGTCGATCTTCGCATCGAGCTTGGCTTTCAGGCTATTCTGGTAGTGACGGAGAGCGCGAAGTTCACCGCCGTTGATCGTGAATGCGTCTTGACCCGTGAAGACAGCAGCGAGGTGTTTCTCTCCGAGATCGATTCCGGCGATCTTGTCTCCGGTCGTTCGGTCGACAGGCTCTGTGTCATACTGAGCACGGACGACAAAACCACCCGAGCTCTTCCCGATCTCGACGGTTCTGGGTTCTTCGTCGACCGGCCAATCAATCAGAATCGAGTCCTCTCCGCGTTTCGTGGACAGACGGAGCACGCCATCGTCACGGAGCGTGACGCCTTGATAGGT
>NZ_SGUC01000087.1 GCF_005435165.1 Halorubrum sp. GN11_10-6_MGM
GGTTGACAATCACTGAATCCGGTGGTTGGTAACTCACAGCAGCCACCGGGTTTCTGTGACAGGTAGTCTCAACGATATCGAATCAAGGGACAGCGCTGGCGTGAAGCGTTAAACTACAACGGATGGTGTACGGACAGGTACTCCCACAGCCAGACCAGTGGGTAGATAGTGGGGTGACACGTATTGATGACCCGGACATAATACGGGGACTTTTCCGATCGTCACTCTTCGTTACGCAGGCACACGAGACGCCTGTTGTACCCGATGACGCCTACGAGGCTATCGAAGAGGCGCTCATCGAGACAATCGTCGCTGGGTTGTTCACAAACGAGGAAAGCACAGCAAGTCAGTAGCTCACGACCGAGATCCTGTCACATTTTATCGAATCTGTCGGTGAATAGGAGTAACGGCTGGTTGGCACAGCCATTGCCGTTCCTGTTTAACAAGGAAACTGGCGCATTCGCGCCTCAAGAACAGGTCACGTGGCTCTGTTGAAATCCCATTCTTCAGACATATTCTCACCTGAAACAGCCGGTCGATGAGAACTGCTTATTTGGCGAGCCAATAGCTGACAATGGGCCAACCCACGGCAAACCAAGCGGAAATGAACATTATTGCATATATGGAGTATCCATAGAGAATATTTCCGCTTCCACCGATCTGTAAAGCAATACCTCCGAGGAGATAAGCAATAACAGCGAGGAACCATTCCCTTAGGTCCATACTCAGTACCTCACAAAGCATCCTCGACTAGCTGTTTCTGAAGCCTGAGTTTTGTATCGAAGCGGTTGTACTGACGGTCTCGACGGGAGAATCACGGACCGATCGACGGGGAGTTGTCGCTGTCGGCGG
>NZ_SGUC01000088.1 GCF_005435165.1 Halorubrum sp. GN11_10-6_MGM
GGTGCTCTTTGATCATCTCTAGCCACTCCAGCTGCTCGGTGGTAACCCGCTGTTGGCGGTCCTGGTGCTCAAGCCACTGGTAAAACAGCTCCTCCACCTCCTCACGGACCGGCTCTAGCTCCTCGTCCTCTCCCATCGCATGGCGCACAAGGGAGATCACGTCAGTGAGTAGGCGGTCTTCGGCCACGCCCTTCACCTTGTCCTCCTCTAGTTGGGCGTAGGCCTTCCAGAGCTCTTCCGGCGTCGTCTCCAGGGGCGGTTGCTTGATCGCCTCTGCAAGCTCCTGAATCTGCTCCAGGGTCAGGTGGCGCTCCCCGTGGGGCTGTTCGTAGAAGATCTCCAAGGCTGTGATTTCGTCCTTGTGCTCCTCGATGAAATCCTCGAAGGAGCCGACCCGGTCGTGGGCCCAGTTGGCGCTGGCCGGGGTCTTGTGCTCCACCTCGATCACCTCATCTCGGCTGATGTCGTCGATGGTGACGTAGCTCCGCTCCCGAACCTGCTGGATGGTTTCCCGGACGCTGGCGTCCTCGATCGGCCGGCAGGCCTCGTCAATCAGCTCTTCGGTGGCCTGCTCGATTTGCTCCTCCGTCGGGTCCTCGGTGCCGAAGGTCTCCTGAGCCCGCTTGACCTGCTCGTCGTAGTCGGCCGCCCGGACAAAGCCTTCAGTCAAGTCCGTCATCGTTTCCACGCCGTGCCCCCGCTCCTCGGCGCTCTCTTCGAGAACGGCTTCAATCTCCTCCCGGTCCTCCGGCTCAAGGGCCCGGTTCATTCGAGCAAAGCGGTCCCCCAGCGACGCCATCGTGTCCTCGTTTCGGGCACTGCCTTCCACGGCCCCTCGGACCAGT
>NZ_SGUC01000089.1 GCF_005435165.1 Halorubrum sp. GN11_10-6_MGM
CTCCACGACCTGTTGGGCCACCTCGAAGTTGAGGCCGTCAAAAACGCCTTTGTAGTCACCGACGAGGCGGTGGTCCCGCTTCTGAAAGTGCTTGTGCCCCTTTTTTCCGACACACAGCATGAACAGGTCGTCCGCCGACTGCGTCTCCGCGTAGGTGGTCTCGATCAGGTGCTCCGCGGTGTTGATGGCGTCGCTGTTGAAGGACCCGCAGAGCCCACGGTCGGCCGTGATCACGATCACCAGGGCCCCGGAGGCCTCGTCGGGCGCCTGGAAGAAGGGGTGGGCCGTGGGGTCGAGCTCCTGCTTGAGGTGATTGGTAAGCTCCCCGATTTTGTACGCGTAGGGCCGTGCCCGAAAGATCTTCTCTTGGGCCCGCCGCAGCTTCGCCGCCGCCACCATCTTCATGGCCCGGGTCACCTGCTTGGTGTTCTCGATCGAGTCGATCCGGTTCCGAATGTCGCGAAGGTTCGCCATGGATCAGGCAGGGGGGTCGTCGTGCAGGAGTGGGAATGGGGACGGCCAACAGGCAGTGGAGGAAGCGCGGGCGCCTCGCCCGAGGCCGCCCCGATCGGTTCGCCGGGGACTGATCGAGCCGCGTCGCCGCGCAGCGGCGCCTCGGCGAGGGGCTACGCCGTCGCGCCTTCGTCGGCGAGCACGTCTTCCTCTTCCTCCTCTTCGTCCTCAGCGTAGACGTCGGCAATGTCCGCAGCGACCTCTTCGAAGGCTTCTTCGGCCGCGTCGGTAAGCTCTTCGGTCTCGCGGATCTCGGTCAGCACGTCTTCGTGAC
>NZ_SGUC01000008.1 GCF_005435165.1 Halorubrum sp. GN11_10-6_MGM
TACTGTTTCGGTAGCCGCCGCATTCAAGAAGTCGTCTACCGAAGCCACATTTTGCAGGGTTGCGCTGGTGTTGGACACACTTTCCGCACCCTGCCGCTTCGTACGTGACGCTTTCTATGACACGCTCGTCTCGGGGAATCGCAGTCTGTCGTTATCTGGTGAAGCACTGTCGATGCTTCCGATCGAGACCAAAACGGTCACAATCAAGTGTGCGTCGGGTACACGCAACACAGCAACCTGGGCAGGAATTCCGATACTCGAACTGCTCTCTGCCGCCGACGTTTCAGACGAGACAACTCATTTGGTGGTCGAAAGTGATGGCGGCTATCGGATGTGTGTTGACATCCGCGCGGCGCTTGACGGCTTGCTTGCCTTCTTTCGTGACGGCACGCCAATTTTGGAGTGTGAACCATACGAAACACGGTTTATTACACCTGGTGTCGACGGCGCTCGAACGGTAAAGGCGGTCGCCCTACTGGAAGCACGACACCTCTCTCCGAGTGCTGACCCGGAATCTGTCGAAGAAATATCCAGAGAAGAAGAGTACTCCGCATGAGTGGCGAATTACCTGGCGTGACTGGCGTGGTTCTCGCAGGTGGGAACAGTCGTCGATTCGACGCCGGAGACAAGGCTCTTGCCACGCTTGACGGCGAGACGTTTCTCGAGCGAGTACTCGGTACGCTTCGTGCTTCGACAGCACAGCCACCAATTGTCGCAGTTCAAACTGAGGCCCAACGGGAGCAACTTCGCAGGACACTCCCACCGTCATGGGATGTGCGGTTCGTGTTCGACGACAACAGTCTCGCGGGACCGCTTTCCGGACTATTGTCAGCATGTGAGGCGGCACCGACACCGTGGATATTCGCAGTCGGGTGCGATATGCCGCTCTTGGATCCGAGAGCAGTCAGGGAATTGTGGACACGAGTTGCGAATCACGCTGAGAGAGCGCCTGAAGCAGTCGTCCCAGTTTCACGGCGCGGACGACGCGAACCACTACACGCGTTTTACCGACGCTCTGCGGTCATTAGCCACCGAAATAGTGTATCTGATGGGAGTAGTTTCAATGCGTTTCTCGCCGAGTTTGACCATGTCGACTACGCTGAGCTGAATGAACTACCGCAGTTGATCCGGCTCTCGACAACGAATATAAACACGGTCGCGGAACTCGAACACGTCACTGAGAGACAAAGGGAATAATCTGCTTTGATGGGATGAAAGCCTGCTAAGCCCCCAGCGTGCGTAAAGAGGGACTGGGGTGGTCAAAGGTCGATGATTCAACAGCGTCGTAGAACGCGTGGCTCTGATTGGCCTACCTGCCAAGGACGCGCTATCATGGGAGGCCGCCCGGATGCTGGCGGCATCCGGGCGGAGAGCCCGAATAGGTGTGGCTCTCTTCACGCACTTCCCACTCCAGAGGAACCATGTACTACCTCGGAATTCTGACAAGAAGTGAGTAGATTACCTGCGCTGTGTAAGATGAAGGGCGCGAATGTGGTACCGATTGAGACGGGCTCTGCGACGGTTAGTGATCGGTCAGTACAGAGGGTACAATCAGCACGAGAACTGCGTTATTTTCTCCAAAATAAATTCTGAATCTACTGATAGAATGTGCTTGTGAATGGAACTCTCTGTGAGGAAAATAGCAGCTACAGTTGGACCTTTACTGAGAGGATTCGTTTGTCGAATTCGTCTCGGTGTTACAAGCCATGAGCGTCGAAACAGTGTTCGCCGTGAGTTCTCCCACAGCGTTAATTTCTGCTCGCGTCGAGGACTCGTTACAGTCGAAGTTTCCGGGCGTTACTTGTTCTGTTTCTATCGCCTCTGTTTCGAGCACACTCATCCATAGGGAGTATGTCCCACTTTCGCTAAGGATAATCAATACTGTACTTTCAGGTTCCACCGTGTAGACTCCATCGAACTGTACTATTGATTCGTTCTCCACGAGGATTTGGGTCGTCCACGTTTCATCTGACGGGTTCCGAAGCATGAGCGTGTGGCTATGCTTTCCTGTATCTGCGGGAATGGGATCGTCACCAAGCGTGTGCGACGCTAGCCCATCAGCGGGAGCGGTTTCGGTGACAACACCGGGACACGCCATACGCGTCGAAATACTCATCGAATCGAGTGTGTCGTCGTCTTGAATGCTGACTGTCGTCCTAGTCACATTACAGGAGAACTGGCTCGGATCGATAGTAACCTGTTCAGTCGCATCCAACTCGGGGAGCGTCATACGAGCAGTATACGTATTGAGGTCAGTGAGTGACGCAGCGATACTCGCGTTTGCTTCGAACTCTACCGATTCCTCAAACACGGTCTCGTCGGCCTTTGAAACCGTAATCGTTCCTTGGTGGGGCTCCTCCGTCGGGTTCCCGAACGTGACGTGGTGAGTTTTTCTGAGACCACGCTCTTCGAGCGATCCGGTCCCAATAGTCCGCTCAGCGGTATCACCGGCTTCAATCAGTGTCTGCTCGGGCGTTTGTTTCGTCTCAGTCTGTCCACCCTCTGAGGTGGTAGTAGTCGTATCTGAGCCCGTCTCACGCGCTCTACTCCAAGTTGCTTGAGAGGTACAGCCCGCCGTTGCGGTTGCGAGACCAATTCCAGTGCTTGCCAGAAACGTTCTTCGTTTCATGGGCTATCATTGGAGGGGCCAAATATTGTCCTATCTCAGATTCAAATGGGTGTTTGAGTCCCAAAGACCACTTACATCGATTGGGTACGACTCCGCGCAGGACGATACGTCTGCCAGTACCATGCCATGAAAAGAAACAGGATCAGGAAGACACCGATCCCCAGAACGAATCCACCAGGACCGGTCCCAAACGTAACGAGTGTCTCCCACATAGTTGGGTCTGGTTGCTGTACAGGAGGTTCAGCTCCTCGGAGCGACGATGAGGGCGTCAGCACTGACCAGCGTGTGTGGACGATTCCACTGATAACTCCAACAAGACCTACTGCGCCGAAGACACGACGCAACGCGGTCGTGAGTGACGGGGCTGTCCGTTCCGCTCCGGCGAAGAGGACAAGTGCACTATTGCTCGGAGCGTATACGTCCATTTCACGCCCTTGCTCGGAATACCACGTTTCGATGACTTCCACGAGATCTGCGTCTTGGAGTCGGTTGAGATGATAACTGACGTTCTGTACTGAAGAGTCAAGTTCAGTGGCGATGTCCGACGCGGTCGTCGGTTCATGATATAGCTGATTAAGAATCCGGCGCGCCGTTGTTGAAGTGACCGCTGACAGAATCTGTTCCGCAGATTCATCTTCGAATCCAACGAGCCTCGGCTCTAATTCACGGTCCGAAGCTGTTTCGGGGGTAGGTTTCAGTGGTAATAGTGAAGACATAGTCGTCTTGTATCTTTGCGTTATCATTTGGGTAGGGAAGGCTCAAAGAAGTGTTTGAATCCGATTCAGGCATTATGGTCACCCAACTAAGTATCTCCTTGGATAGGTATGTGAATCCGGGACCAACCGATAGAACGTTTCTGTTTTAACATCTCTTACAGAAACTCAACTAATGACGGCACAGGACTCCTCGAAGACTGAAGACCGAAAAGACGACCACCTACAAATCGTTCAGGATCGGGATGTCGAAACGGCAGGGACGGGCTTCAACGATGTCCGACTCATCCATAACGCGCTTCCGGAACTCGATTACGATGCGATCGACCCCTCCATCGACTTCTTGGGTCACGACCTATCTGCCCCAATCTTCATCGAGAGTATGACGGGGGGGCACCAGAACACGACGGAGATTAATCGGGCGCTGGCCCGGGCCGCCAGCGAGACCGGTATCGCCATGGGTCTCGGTAGTCAGCGGGCAGGTCTCGAACTCGACGACGACCGCGTCCTCGAATCGTACACCGTCGTCCGCGATGCCGCACCCGATGCGTTCATCTACGGGAACCTCGGCGCTGCACAGCTTCGAGAGTACGACATTGAAATGGTCGAGCAGGCAGTCAAAATGATCGACGCCGACGCGCTCGCGGTTCACCTGAACTTCCTCCAGGAAGCCACCCAACCAGAAGGCGATGTCGATGGACGGAACTGTGTAGCTGCGATTGAACGAGTGTCTGAGTCACTCTCGGTGCCGATTATCGTCAAGGAAACAGGCAACGGGATTTCCAGGGAGACCGCCCGAGAGCTAACTGCGGCAGGCGTTGACGCGCTCGACGTCGCTGGAAAAGGTGGGACGACGTGGTCCGGGATCGAAGCCTACCGCGCAGCAGCCGCAAACGCGCCGCGACAGAAACGAATCGGCACCCTGTTTCGAGAATGGGGAATCCCAACCGCTGTAAGCACGATCGAGTGTGCTGCCGAACACGACTGCGTAATTGCGAGTGGTGGCGTACGAACGGGATTGGACGTGGCCAAAGCGATTGCCCTGGGTGCCCACGCCGGCGGGTTAGCGAAACCGTTCCTGAAACCAGCTACAGATGGGACAGACGCTGTCATCGAACGAGTCAAGGACCTGATCGCCGAGCTGCGGACAGCAATGTTTGTCACCGGCTCGGGATCGATCAACGAGCTTCAGCAGGTAGAATACGTGTTACACGGGGAGACGCGCGAGTACGTGGAACAACGAACCAGTAGCGAGTAGTACCCAACTCCCCAGTCTCAACAAATAGTTATCAGAATACCTCGTCAAACTGATAGAACTTACTACAGTCAATACGCAGGTACGTTCTATCGGTTGGTTCAGGACTCAAGTAGAGAAATAATGCGGCTTCCGTGTTGACTACATCCTCTGTATCCTACACGCCGTTTCTATCAGATTTGGACGATTTTATCAAAATCTACTACGGTGTAACCAATATTCGCCGCGGCTACAACAGGTTATGAAGAACTCCGTATTTGGTAACTGAGAATCGGCTTCTCAAACGAATGTTGTAGCCGGATACCGGAATCTACTACCCCAGGTCAAGGTTTACTACTACGACCAACAATCTGTCTCCTATGAGCGAACACACCAATTCGTCAAACAGCACTCGGAGTCTGACCCCGAAGACCTCGGATTTGTTCAATAGACTCTGAATATTCCCTGTCGCTAGTAGAGCGCAATTTTACTTCTCAATTCCGAGTCTGTCCGCCAGCTCGCCTTCATGATCAACTGCAAACTCCACAAGAGCCTCCATGAAATCAGCGTGCTTTTCGATCCCACCATCACCCGCTATCTTGGATTGCCCATCAAGACGATCGTAGAGGTTGTTGAGCTGATCTGCCTTCGTTTCTGGCAGATACATCGCGAGTTGCCGGCGGTTCCGAGTTGAGTCTGGATCCGGATTCGGCCCCGGCTTACTTGTATTATCTGTAGTACTCGAATTACCCGTATTATACGAGTTATCTGTAGTACCTGTACTATCCGTGTTATCTGTCGTATCCGAGTGACTCATATTAGTACCTGCCTCGTCGTCGCTGCTCTCATCTGAATCGCTATCACGCGAATCCGCTCGACGGTCATTGAATCGTTCGCCGAGTTCTTCTTTTGGATCAGTCATCGTTGAGGGATTCAACCTGTTCGGCGATAGTACTGTACTTGGTCCGTAGCTGGTCTATCTTGTCTGCGTCCCACGGGTACCCCGCATCATCCGGGTCATAGGCGAAGACCGACGTCCGGTATTCGATTGCGTGCTCGACAGCTGCCCAGTCCGGGATCTCGAAGACATAGTCTTCGCCAAACGCCTCGATGAACCATGTCCGCATCTCACTACTGACGCCGTCCTGTCCCACCTCGTTCAGCACAGCAGCTACTGTCGAAATCTGCACGTCGTCGAACTTGTCCTCGAGCGTGTCGATCTCGTCGAACAGAATCTCGAGTGAATCTCTCGCGATGGTGTTCGCGTGAGTCGGGAAGAGCACGTTCTCTGCGGCCAGCAGAGCACCATCAGCAAGTGGGCCGAGGTTCGGTGGCGAGTCAATCACGACGTAGTCGTACTCTGCTGTGAGCCGGTCGAGAGCGATCTTCAGCGCTTCTACCCCACGTGCTTCCGAGTACAAGTGCTTCTCCAATCTGAAGTTTCGTATATGGGATGGCACTATATCGAACTCATCACCGTGGACGATCAGCTCGTCAAGATCGTCAAGTGAGAGCTGGCCCATCTCGGAGAGCACGTCGTAGAGTGCATACTCTCCCTCGCGATACTGCTCTCGGTATCCAAGTTTGAGCGTCAACCCACCCTGTGGATCCGCATCAACAGCGAGTATATCATGGCCTCTGTCAGCAAGCGCGCCAGCGAGGTTGATACTCGTTGTTGTCTTGCCAACGCCGCCCTTCTGCATCCCGACGTCGACTCGCATTACCGCATCACCTGTATATCTCGCATAATACGGGTTCTACACATCATACATGTACTTGGTGAAACCTGTATCACATAAATCTACGTCAGACAGACGATCGACGGGGAGGCACCAGCTGTTATCCCCTCAACCAGTAGAAAATACCCTTCCAAAACCGAATTAAACAACTGGTTCGACAACGACGTGTTCGTGCTTGAGGCGCGGGGCTTTCGAACGCCCTTCTTCCGCATACTCGATGACATCGATGCTGGCGAGCTTCTGTAGATCACGGCTGATGACACCCTTGTCGTAGCCGAGCTCTTCAGCGAGAGCGCGAACTGAACGCGGGTCGTTGTCCTTCAGGTGGTCGAGCAGATCGAGGCGGCGGTCGTGGAAGACCTCCTCCGCACGGTCCCGGGCGAGGACTAGCGTGTCCGGGTAACCGTGCTGTGTAAGCGTTGCCGAGAACGCTGCGCGGAGTTCCAGACGCTCATCGATGTCCGCCTCTTCGCTCTCGAACTCGTTCGGATCGGGCACGGACGTTGGGGGATCTTCAAACTCAGGCATATTCATTACTCACTGACCGTTGTTAGAACCGCAACGCTCAAGAGTGTTTCGATAGTGTAGAATTCGGCTGTTTCAGGCGAAATTCTACCTTCTTCATCTATTGTCAAAAAGTTTAAGTGGCTTCGCCCCCTTGTACAAGATGAGAGCATCTCTGCTACGCCGGCCGGCGTCCTATCCATCTACTATCTGAGTAGCGGCTCTGTACACCGTGAAATCACCAGTCTCAGAGCGGGAGCTATGCTGGTGCGACGGACGCGCGCGAGCAGCGGATTCTCAGGTGTAAATCTATGAATACACACACAAACGCTACGACGACAGGTGTACAGGAGATCGACAATGGAGCGATTTGACAGTTCCGACCTTGGAGACTATCGGGGTGACACCTACTTACTCGTCGGGTTTGTTGAACCAGACCCGCACGAATATGACGAGTTTGACCCCGCAGAAGATGCCGTGAACTACGGATGGACTCTCGTTCAAAAAGCCGAGTCACCACTCGACGAAAACGTCGAGATCGCAAGGATGGATACACGTCACGGCCAACCCCATCTCGACAAGGAGTATCTTCCGCGCGGCACCAATGAAGAGAGGAAGATATTTCTCGAAGATGGCTACTCCTTCGAGCGGATGCGGGACTATCTCCTAGAGAACTGGCAGAAGTTCGCCGACCTCCACATCCACTACAACGAGTGACTCTCTGGCGGTGATGTTCACCGCACCCGGCACGATCTCTTCTCTAGCGAGAGGCCAGTGAGCTCGAGATCGCGCCGCCCGAAGAGGCGACTGTCGTCGACGTCGACGATAACACTATTGCTTCGACGTGGTTTCAGTACCGTCGAGCAGCAGCTGTGGTTCTACCGACGGGAAGGCACTATGCTCGAAGACAACTCATCTGACGGTAGCCACCGTCGACGGCCATCTCACCAGAGATTCGCATTCGCTCTGTTGGTTAATACTTCTCTGTGTTGGTTAAGGCTGTCTCCGAGGGATGACTCTCCCAACCCGGGGCTATCGATTGTTGTTCCACGGGAGTACATCAAACGACTCAGCGTATTCTAGGAAATTACCGGAACCGCTCTGGCGGGTAGAAGACAATATGGACAGTTGACCCGAGGTTGCACCACGATTTGGGGAGGATCGAGACCTCAAGACCCCACTCGGAAGCAAACTCGAAGACGTCGAACCAGAGGTTGTGTGGCGGCTCCTCACTCTCGAGCCGTTCGACGTTGCCGGGGTACACGTGCATTGAGTAGACCGCAGGCTCGCCGTCGTCGAGCCAGAGTGTCGCATGATCGCTGGCAGGTGGTTTGTGAGGCGGCCCAGACGGGTCGCTGTCGGCTTCGAGTGGGGAGTGGGGGCACTCGTCCTCACCGGTAATGAGGCGGCGGATACAGGCCGTCTCGGCAGGCTCGTCAACGCCGAACGCCTCGACGAATGCATCCCGCTGGTACTCCCCCATGATCGCCCCGAGTGCCCGCCAGATGTCGTCCCACGTCGGGTCGTCTGGCTCGTGATCGAGGTAGTCGTTGACGGCCTCGCGCATCTGCTCGTACTCATCCCACGCCGGGATCGGCTCGTTCGGTCCGGGTGTCGGCCAGTCGATGCGATTGTTGTCAGTCATTCATTCCATCCACCCCGACTGCACGGATGGGCTCATACGGTCGATTTAATTCTGGCAACATCATCATAATGACCTCGTTGATGATGCAAGGTCATACACTATTCCTGAGGTTCTCCACGTCTACTTTTTTTATTGTGTATGGTATGATAAATTGGAGGGAATAGGAGGTAAGTAAGTTGGTTGCACCAGTAAGTCAGATTGATGAAATTCTGGATAATGGATTCTCAGTACTTCACAAAGCCGCTTAGTTAGAACGTCTGCTTGCTGAAGGTGTGTCTACGACCCAGCAAGCAGACGGTGAGATCCATGAGGACCAGCTTCTTAACTTTCTCGTCAACCGCCTTGACGAGGAAGTTCCGCTCTCCTTAGCGAATAATGCTCAAATCACTTCTGAGGACATCTACGAGGTCCTCGTCGGCGCTTGCGCCGACGGGACCTCTGTCTCTACGCTCTGTGCTTCGAGCCAGAACACACCCGCTGCGAACACGACCCTCTACCACCTCCGGACGAAGTTCGAGCCGGATCGGCTCGAACGAGTCGCTAACACGCTCCTGCGGAAGAACCTTGATGAACTGCTCCCCGAGCAGGTGGGGGTCTGCGCAGACCTCCACCTGCGGCCCTACTACGGTGACGAAGACGACACAGACGGCCTCTATCATTCGGTCGCAAAGCGTGGAACCACCGCGTTCCACGCCTACGCCACACTCTACGCGCGTGTGAAGAACAAGCGTTACACGCTGGCGGTACGCCGTCTCGAAGACGGCGATACCGCCAGCAGCGTCCTCGCTGAGTTCCTCGGTGTGCTCGACGGCCTTGACGCCGAGGTCAAGGCCGTCTACCTTGATCGTGGATTCTACGACAGCAAGTGCCTCACGCTGCTTCAAGCGCACGATTACGCGTACGTGATCCCGATCATCCGGTGGGGTGAGACGATTCAGAAAGAACTCTCGAAAGGATGGAGCCGCGTCATTCAGCACGACCTGACAGGGAAACTCGACGGTCATAGCTGGACCGTCGAGTTTCCCGTCTACATCGACTGTACGTACCTAAACGGGAAGTACGACGAGAACGGCGTGGCGCGTCACGGCTACGCCGCTGACGCGCCGTTCATCGGCTCACCACGCGACGCTCGATACCACTACAGCAAGCGGTTCGGTATCGAGTCGAGCTATCGCTTGTTTGAGCAAGCGATAGCGACAACAACAACACGAGATCCAACGGTACGGCTGCTGTACGTCGTGGTGAGTCTGCTCTTACAGAACGTCTGGCGGTACCTCCACTACGAATATGTGGCGACGCCCCGCCGAGGCGGGCGTCGCCTCTGGTGGTGGCCGTACAAGGAGTTCGTCAATATGATTCGACGTGCTGCGTGGACGGCCCTCGCGGTGCGTCGGGCCGTCCCCGCGAATCGGCCACCTGACGACCGATTTCACCGCTAACCACCGACCGAGCAAGCCAGCGGAGTGAGTGGCGACGCTGTCGCGTCGGCGGCTAACCGCCGCCGACAGCGACAGCTCTCCATCGATCCGTCTGTGATTCTCTCGTCGAGACCGTCAGTACAACCGCTTCGACACAGAACTCAGACCGCAGAAACAGCTATCCGAGGATGCTTTGTGAGGTACTGATTCTGGAGACTCACGAGACAATGGGAAGAGTGGCTCTGTTGAAATCCTATTATTCAAATATTTTATTCTCTGAAAGATAAGTCGCTAACGACTGTATTCCGAGTAGAAGGTGGCCTGGCCGTTGTACCAAACATTCTTTTCAATTTGTCTCAAGAATCGAGTATGCGAACAAAAGAATTTGCTCAAGATACCGACGTAGTGTTTGACGCTTGTAGAGAAGTGGTCGGGTACGTTGGATGGGAGACAGTTGATGTTGAAAGTGAGAAATTGACTCTGACTGCTCACACACCGCTTTCTTGGAAGTCTTTCGGCGATAAAATTGAGATACGGGTGTCCAACGAGGACGATAACACGGTCGTAACTGTGTCATCAGAGCCAAGATTTTCGCTCACGAACTGGGGGAAAGACCTCGCAAATGAGGGCGTTTTCTTAGAAAAATTGGCACAGGAAATACACAGATACAATTCCCGCTAACGAACATCAAAAACCATGCTGTACTGAGTGACCGAGGATAAGAAAATATCAGATTCTGAGGATTTCAACAAGGCCGGTTTCCCTGGCTCTGTTGAAATCCTCAGAGAGTTACATGTTCATCGTATAATTCGACCAGATGAAGGCCCTCCCGAAGTCGCAGATTCTCCGGTTTACTGAGAAGGCGATCCATCTGGCCCGCCGAGCCGTTTCTCGATACTCCTCAAAGTTCTCCAAACACCGCTATACACTCCCGCAGCACGTTGTTCTACTGTGTCTCAAAGTGCGGAAGAACACGACCTACCGTGGCCTACTTGACGAACTGATTGAGATGCCACGCATCCGTCGTGTTCTCGGGCTAACCGAGCTTCCTACTGCTTCAACGCTCTGTAAGGCCTTCAACCGGCTTGATATGGCTGTGTGGCGTATCATTTTGACTCTCTCAGCGACGTTACTTCCGACAAGCGGAGTTGTTGGTGTTGATGCGTCAGGGTTCGACCGTAGTCACGCTTCGAAACACTACACGAAACGTGCTGAACTCACGATTCAGCAGCTCAAAGTGACGCTATTGGTCGATGCGAAAGTAAACGCGATTCTCGATTTACACGTGACGACGACACGAAAACACGATAGCCAGATTGCGCCGTCGTTGATCAAGCGCAACCCCGAGACCATCGACATTCTGCTCGGTGACAAGGGCTACGACGATCAGAAAATCAGACGGCTTGCCCGTCAATACGAGGTTCGGCCACTAATCAAGCATCGTGAGTTCACATCGCTCCACAAGGCATGGAACGCTCGCTTAGACGCTGATCTCTACGGCCAACGGAGTCAATCCGAGACTGTGAACTCAACGCTCAAGCGGAAGTACGGTGCGTTCGTTCGCTCACGGCAGTGGTGGAAGCAGTTCCGTGAACTCACTATCGCCTGTCTCGTTCATAATGTAGACCGGTCACTCTGAGTGGTCAATACAGGGGATAGACGTAGCAACAGTCGATGCTCTTTTTATTATAAAGATTGTATAGTATATTATGATCTCGCTCCAATTTGCGATTCCTCCTGCTGTTGGGCTTCTGGCTATAGTATGGCTTATTTTGCCCTTTGTAGTAAGCTACTGGGTGTACACCGATGCCAAGAAACGCGGCAACAACAACGCCGCGTTGTGGGCTATTGGTGTCGGCGTGCTCACAATCACGACGTTTTTCGGTGGGATACTCGCACTCGTCGTCTACATTTGGAGTCGCAACTAACTGACGGTCCTCGTTTACGCTATTCGAAAACGTTGGTGATACTCTTACTCTCTACAGTACTATCGCCACGGGGACGAGCTACTGACGAACAAGCAGTTCTCATCGACCGGCTGTTTCAGACGAAAATATGTCTGAACAATAGGATTTCAACAGAGCCGGAAGAGTGTATTTGCGAGACATGTCGTGGAACCACTTACTGAAGCGACTGGGGGTTCCGAAAGGGATATTTCGTGACCAGCGGATCGTTGATCTCACTGATGGTCCGCCGCCAGAGTTCTACAGCAGTTGAGTGCCGATAAAGCACGCAATCAACGTCAGCACACAAGCTTTACGCGGTCGAGAGCACATAGTGGGGATATAGTTTCACGACCGTCGCTCAATTACACCCCGAATTGCGATAATGGTCGGTCAGCGTGCTCGGAGAATCACCAGTCAGTTTGTTTCACTGTTGAAAAACCGCCCGCCACACCGAGAAGATTTAGGCGAGTCCAAGCTAGTCGATCTCGAATCTCTCATCAGCTTCAGTGCTGAGAACTTATTCATGAGTCATAGGCGGGTCGAGATGCACTCCTTTTGGCTCATAGTCATGATGGACTGTCCCGTCCATCTGGTATACCCACAAAAGGTAGTCTTCAATCCCAGTTTCTCCTAACCGACCCCAGTTAGTGTATTCAAATCCAACTTGCATAGCAGCCTCCCACACTTCTGCTCCTTGGCGAATGAGATGCGCTGCTAAACTTGGTCTGAGGTTGGAATCAAAGCAATTTCGCTGGCGGTCTATCCCTGATTTTTTAGCTATTTTCTGAATATATCCTGTCACACCCCCTTTGCCAATTGTATCGATATCAGTTATTTTCGATTTGTCATGCCATTTTAAAAGTCCTTCAAGTGGGAGTTCGTGCGCTTCGTCGGAGCTAGGAGGATGCCATCTCTTCGGGATTTGGAGAACCCAGTCTTCGGTAGTTGCTATGTGTTCGGACGGCACGACAATTAGTGTATCATGTCGATCACTATACAACCGATCGAGCCATTCTGTACTGAATTCTCCCAGTAATGGCGTTGTCAGGCCGGTGAAAGCAGAGAGAAGGCCGATGATCTTAGTGATTGGATCATCATACTGAACGGCAGTTTCAACAAATGCGCTGTACTCTCGTTCTTTGAGTGGCACCCTCACGTGTGGTCTTAGATTTGCCCGGACGCATGCTTGCCACCACCGGCCAAACCTGTCCATATAACACGTATAAGAGTACTTTCCAGAGACCTCGACTTCTCTGGGTGTTGGTGCTTTATTTCCATTCGCAAGGCGCTGGAGTTCACGGAGTAACTGCTTATCAGAGTAATAATGGTAGGATGGAGGCTCACACCCGGCGGCTTTGACTGCATCAGACCAAGTCCCGTATCGCTGTATAATCGTTTTTGCAGCGTATTTTCCTTTCTCATCGTATCTCGGAGAGGTTGGTGCACGTTCTCGTTCGTCTGAATGTTTGCGGATGTCAGATAGAAGATCTGAACTAGGAATGTCTCGGTATTGATTTGGTTCATATCCAGCTGCCTTGAGCGCGCTGCTGTAGCTTCCGAACCGTTTGTAGAGTGTGTCCGCGTGGTAGGTCCCATACTCATTATACTGCATCACAGTTGGCGTCTCCCCAACCTTTTTTTGAACCTCCTTAATATCTGTCAGTAAATGTTTATTTTCAATATTGACCTCACGAACAGGCACGTACCCAGCTGCTCTGATGCCCTCGTTGTAACTTCCAAAATGATAGACTAATGTACTGGTAGAGAACTCGCCGTGAGTTCCGTATTGGTCATACGTAGGTGGCCCTCCGAGCACTTTTGCAACTTTCTGGATATCAAGTATCAGTTCAGTGTCCGAGACAGGCTGCTTTCGATTCGGCTCATATCCGATCTCTTTCAATGCAGTGCCGAAACTTCCGAAACGCTTCCCAAGCGTATCTGCATGGTAATCCCCGTGTTCGTTGTATTGATCTCGTGTTGGTGTTTCACCGAGATTATCAGTAACCTCCGCAAGATTAGTTAACAGTTCCTCTGCTGGAATATCTATCCGCGAATTAACATCGATATCAGCGGATTTGAGAGCGTTATTGTATGTCCCAAATATATTGGTGAGACGACCGAGGCTGTGCTCTCCGTGTTGATCATACTGATGACTGGTTGGTGTCTTACCGAGCTTTGATTGGACACGCTGTAGATCGGAGAGTAGCTCACTTTTTGAGGCAGCAGTATGCCTGTTGAGATCATATCCAGCAACTCTAATTGCGTTGTTGTAACTTCCGAACTCACGGACAAGCGTATTTGCTGCGTGGTCCCCATGTTTCTTGTACTGATGTTGTGTCGGTGTCCCCTCGACAACATCAGCAACTCTTCGAAGATCATCAATTAGCTGATTTTTTGAGATATTTAATCCAGAATCACTCGGATCTGCTACCTGTTGGTTTGGTTCGAGTCCAGCAGTCCTAATTGCGTCGTTGTAGGACTCAAAACGGCTCACGAGGGTATGTCGGCTATGATTACCATGCTTTTGATATTCTGCCACTGTGGGTGTTTTTTTGAGTTGGTCAGCGACTCTCTGGAGATCGGAGATCAATTGTTTCTTGGGTATTTTGCGGCCCGGCATCTGAGTTAAAACATGGACTTATCTACATTTTTATCGAGCTCATTTCGTGCGAAATTCACGTACCGGTAGAAGGTCTCCTCAAGTTTGTGGCCGGTCTTAGTCATTGCGTATGCCGTTCTTGTGTCGTTCCGTGCCAGTTGCGTACAATAGCTTGCTCTCATGTCGTGTGCTACTATATCGGGGATCTTATCACCTTCCTTGTTTGTCCCAAATTTCCGAATTTGATCGTTTGGCACACCTTCTTGTATAAGTCGTTTCCTCCGCAATGTGGGGTTTATATCAGATTTAGCGCCGACTGCGCGGACCGCTTTATTAGCAAATCCAGTAGAAAAACCGTCTTTGCCATCTGCTTGAATCATGTCGAATCCGTATTTGCTCCCAGCTGGCGCAGTGGGTTCATCGAATGCGAAATAGCGTTCGCAACGATCCTTCAATCCGAAGTATTCCACCTCTCCGGTTGCATGATTCTTGTAAGAATTTGGGATAAGTAGCTGACGACCAGCAGATGTGGGTGTTTTGGGTGTGTAACCACCATCACCTGACCTCTCGCAAGAGCTGCAGACATTTTTGTTGCTGTCAGGCCCCTTTCGAGCTTTGTCAATCTCTTTGCGGCAGTTGTCGAAGTCAGGAACATCAAGGTACAGTTCATCTCCTCGGTAAGTGAACCAAAATTTATGAACGTGACCACAAGTATCATTTCTTATACCAGTACCGAGAAGGAGGTGTGCTGTCATCGCTTTGTGTGGATCAACGAGATCTTCATCGGCTGTGAGCACATCGACGAACATTTCTTGCCGGTTCTTGTGGAGAGGAATCGTTTTTCGTCGGGACATTTTGTTCTTGTTGTGAAAAGTCAAGTATTGGAGTGTAAAACCCTTGGGGTAAACTATCGGAATAAGATTTTCACAGATCTGCCGATAGAGAGTTTCTTTCATTTATATATAGTTGATATTTTTTCTATTCCGATATTCCGCCACGGAGTATCGGAATCCTATCCCCGATATATCATATCTTCTATGTTATTATCACGAATGCTTTTTCACCCTACGTGATAGATTTCATATGATTTGGCTTGAGCAAGTATAGGCATGTTGCATTGAACAAAAGAGAATGTCATGTGTAAAATAATTCCTTTCGGTTGTATTATTTTACTACCGTTATCTGTCATTATGATACAGAGATCTCACCTATTCTAATCCGATATATGAGGCAGGGTTAGACATTTTACCCATGGTCGCCCATGTGCCTAGTATGAGCACGGTTGAGAAAATTGAAATTGGTCGTCAACAGCCCCTTGAAATGGATTCACGAGGTCGGGTGACGATTCCAGCCAACATTCGGGAGAAGCACAAGATCCAACCAGAGGAAGGCAAAGAGATATGGGTCGAAGTGGAGCTCAAGTGGGCGGAGATTGAGGACGAAGAAGAGGGGGGTGACACCTAGAGCTGACGCTGGTTGCGGCAAGTGGATTGAGGCAGAGAAATTGGATCTGCCTCACTCCGGGTGGACTTCCTTGGCCGGGATATGTCCGCCTATTCCTTGTCGTCCCGGGTATTAGGGTCTTACTGTTTTTTGACCTGACTCCACGGGCTGACTCCAATCGAGATAATGCCGTGAGTGTTGGTAGCGCGCACGCGGCGAGCTCACCTGCTGTTGATCACGACGAAGATCGGGACGGTGGCTCCAAAGTTGGAGCTGGAGGCTGCTGTGAGTAAACCCGCCGACAGCACTCCGATAGACACCAGATCTTCGGGTACAACCCCTGGGGTCGACGCCGGGACCACCTACTCGCAGACGCCAAGTCTCGACGGGATTGTCGTTCACGATCCCGAATCAACCGCGACCGGCCTCTGGACGCAACTCACGGATCCATGGAGTGGCGCTGGACTCGCCGAGGCAATTGTCATCGCCGTGCGCGAACTCGTTACAGACAAGAGTCCTGTCGAGGCACATACACTGCTCGAGGACTTCGTCGACGATGCGCTCGATGGGGCACTTGCCCATGTCCTGCGGTCGTTGGCAGCGAGCCAGTCTGATCAGCGGTTCTGGAGGGCGCTTGTGACGCTGCCGCAGCTCGGGAGCGCCCGGCCGATGGGTTGTCGGTCCGACCTCGAGGACACCCACGCGGCGCTTGCACCGCTCGTAGAGAGCACGCACACGCCAACCGTCTCGATCCGGCTACCTGGCGGGTTTCGCGATGTCGACGCCGAGACGCGCCGATCGTGGTGTCATCTCGTCGCCGCTCTCGGCCAAGCAGCAGACGTTCGACTCGTCTGTTCAGGCGTCGATCGAGCGTGGCTCGCACATCACCATCGCGACGATCTCCCCGGCGTTAGTGATCGGTCGGATTCAGAGCTTGATGAGAACGCCCTCAAGACCGCGCTGGACGTCGTCGACGTTGGCAGCCGTCACGCCCGGGTGCTGTCGCTGCTCGCCGAGGAGGACACGGAGACGCTCGCCTACAGCCGCCTGTACAGCGCGTTCAGCGTGAATCATTCACGTGTACGGCAAGTCATTGGCGACCTCGTCGACGTCGAACTCGTCGAAACATATGGCTCATCCCAAGAACGGCGTGTCGAGTTGACTACGGCTGGACGTCAGTTCCATGAGCAAGAAATCGCTGTACAGCGGCGACTTGACGAGTGCGTTAGCAAATCTCGAAAACTCTCCACTGATAGCCGTGTAACCCCGCGTACACACGGGGAGGGTCCGGACCAGACTGAGACCACACCATCTAGCACCGCTGACCGCCACCGTCTCCCTTCTCACCACGAAACCCGCTACTGTGACCGACGTACAGCTGCCGCAGCCCTTGGAACAGCAACTGAGTCTGGGGTATCAGTGGTCAATTACCCAGTTGCCCCACAAGACGATCGGGCAGAAGGCCGGTGGCATCATGAAGACGGCCACCTCGCCGTTACTGCCGAGGGTGATAACCCCCTGCAGGTGTGGACCACGCTGGCGTTAGCTCTCGCCGATCATCGGACCTTCGACCAAATCCTCACCAAACACCGACTTGAGGACCACGGTGTACTCGACATGCTTGAGGACGGCAGGACGGTTCTCCGGGAGATGCGGAATATCGGCTGGCTCCCTGATGAGGTCGACTCCTATGACGACCTCCGTGGTGCGTTCCTCGAGGCGGCGGCCGAACTGGCCGAACTCACTGGGAAATATGCTGAAGCTGAGGATGATGAGCTCCGTGGCCCGATCACTCGGGATGCCCTCGGACTGGCTGGATCGCTGACGCATCTCCTTGACCTCGTCGACGTGGAGCTCACTCGAGTCGTGAAGCTTCCCGAGTTTTCGCGGCGGTTTGACGACGATCGTCGCGACGCCTTGTTCAACTCGCTCGCTATTGGCTCAGCCATCGGGAGCAACTACGGCCACCACGTTGCCTACCGACAGCTGTTCGAGGATCGGACTGACAAGCGACAGCAGGCGTTCGACCCGACTGTCGACGCCGCTGATCCATGGGCTCGACTCATCGGTTCGTGGACGCTGGTTGGGGACTTCGCTGGGAAGACTGAGGCCGTGGCCGACGCTCTTCGCGAGCATTTCGGCGGCCTTGACCCACACGAGGATGCCCCGGAGATCGCTATCCGTAGTGAGGTACGGACTGAGCCGACGCGCCGTCAAGTTACGGAGACGGCCCGTCGGATGCTCGCGACCAAGGACCTCCGACTCACTCCCGAGGCGACGTCCGTCCTCCACGGCCTCGCTCGGACCCCATTCGATGTCGCTGACGCCCTCCAGTATCTCGCCGGCGACAATGATGGCCGCCGGGTTGATGCTGCCGAGATCCGCTACGCTCTCGCCCAGTTAGATCCCGGCCGACTCCTCCGGGGGATCGACGGCCGACGGACCACGCCCCGAAAACTTGTCTCGACGCTCCTCGAGGCTGACCGCCCGATAAGTGGGGCCGATCTCGACGAGCGGGCCGATGTCTCAACTCGGTCGCGACGAGATCATCTCGCCGATCTCGTTGAGGTCGGTCTCGTCGAGGAGACCGGGCGGGTCTACCGGCTCACCCTCTCGTTCGACGCCGCCAATGGCGCCGACGCCGAGCGCTACACCGACGTATGGCCGGCACTTGTCGCGGATCCGGAGATGTCGCCATCGGTCCACGTCGCTGCGAAGGTGCTCCGAGTCAGTAGGGAGCACCACGGTCCGGGTGACCCCGTCGAGACAGTGGGGTGGCCGTATACTGGCGTTAGTGATCCACCCGACCTTCGCGAGCTCTCAACATCACGGCCATATCTCGATGATATCCTCCCAGCGCTGTGGGGTATCCGTGAACGCACCGAGTATGTCGATGATCCGGGTGTCACTCCCGCCCTGAGTACTGCTCCGCTTCGTGCCGGCCCATCAGTCGACCAGACAGCGCTCCAAGATGTAAGTGACGAGGGTGCTACAGGATAACGATCTCCCGGATTGTCTTGTCTTCGATGTAGTGGTACCCGCGGCGCTGAGCGTATCGATCTATCTGTTTGTGTTTCTCTCTTGAACTGGCCGGGGAGACTCTCAGACACGTTGTTGGAATTAATCAGCTCCCCAGTTCGACTGGTTCTTACAGCGGATCTGACTGGCGAGGTCTCAGCTGTTTGAATAGACGAGAATTTATGATGACTGACAGACCACCCGGCGTATGGATATCGACTGGGAACGCTATCAGGATAGCTACCCGTACCGAGCTTGTGTTTCTCTACACTACTTGGAACGGGCAATCCGAATCCCTGAACCAACGGGCCTTCAGGGCTACTGGGAGGAGTCTTGCGAGAAACGTCGCATTCCTCGCACTCGTGTTCGGAACGTTGTGGTTGCTGTCGGCTTCCGGTGGAACGTACGGGATAGCGATGGTCAGGGTCGGTGCGATAATCCTTGCTTGGACAGCTTTCAGAGTTCATGAGAAGGCGTTCAGGGAGGCGGCGTTGGTACCTGATGATCGGAAGGGTGATACACCGTATCAGGAACGGGTTTCAATGACGGCGATGAATTACGCGGATGCCGCGTCTGGCGTGTTGTTGGTGGCATCAGGATTCGTGGTGCGGGTGGTGATCTCTCTCGGATGACTCGGTTGAGGGTCAGGTGAACGGAATGTGTAGGATTTGGACGTAATTCAGGAGAATTGTGTAAAAGACATAGAGAACACTGAAAAACACGAATCCGGGATAGAGGAGTTCCTTTAACGACGAAATCGATAAGAACGGGTACTGGGGAGGCCTCACATCGGGTTCGGGTAAGTCATCGGGGAGGTAGTCAGGGATATTCTTGGCGTGTTCGTTACCAACTACGGCAACGACTCGACCTCCTTCCCGAGCTGCTTCGGTGATCTGTTCGGCGATTACCTCATCTCGACCGCCCTCTGACCTTCGAGACTCATGAATGCGGAGGACGAGGAGCGGCAGGAGCGAACTGACGAACAGCCAACCGGCGCCCGCCAAGACTCTGCCATCCATCCCGATGTAGAGCGAGTAGGTGAGAAGGACAAAAAAGAGGCTGACTGCGAACATCTGTACGAGTACGTGTGAGTTGTGAAGGACGTCGAGATCGGTTTTTCTGGTGTACTCGGTATCGGCGCCTTGCGCATCAGCAAGGTCTTCGAGGATGGTGTGATCAGCGTAGATTTGACGAGCGAATAAATATTGAAAAATGAGCATTATCCAGCCATACCACTGCTGTGTGAGGCTGTATTCGGCTTCCTCGGCTTGGCCTTCAAGAATGAGGTGATCCACCCCTTCAACGAGGATCTCGCGTTCCTCCTCGAGATCGGCGTTGGAACTGTGTATCTCGCCTTTTATTATAATGTCTGTCCCTGCGTCGCTCATTATCAAATATAACTCATCAGGGCTTGTTAATAGGAACCAGCATTGATGGGTAGTCCGCTCAGATGTCGTTAGGATCGATATCTCCAGCCAAATACTGTTTGCCCGCGTTAGTGATCTCGTAGTATCCTCGCTTGACGCGTTCGACGAAGCCATGATCGACAAGTTCTGAGAGTCGGCGGTTCACTTCACTTCTCGACTTGTCGATGTTGAATGCGATTACAGATGGTGACAGGACCAGCCCAGATGTGTCTAGCGCCTCGAGAATCCGATCGTCAATCGGCATCTGCATCCACGGCGCTGGCTCTCTCACTCAGATTCTCCTCTATTCCCCATCATCCTTCCGACCGATATATCAGATGCGATAACTATTTGATGATTTTAACCTCACTTATTAGTGAGATTTTTATATTTGCTCTACGTATCCAACTTGTGAGCCATGGTGTCACAATATCGTTCGCTGCTTCGAGTGGCTCGGAATGGACTCATTCAACAAATGGGTTCAGAAGCCGCGAAGCTATCTGATGAACAACTTCCCACGAGGCTTGCCTCTGGCGTGGTAACGATGAGGATTCTATGACAGCAAACTCCTCTGGTAATCCCGACATCGTCAATCCTGAGATGAAGTTGGAAGATGTTCGCGAAGGAATAGACGCCAACACATGTGAAGGACGGGGACGAGAAACTGCTTCTGGCCGGGGATACAACGCGGAACGCCTCGCTAACGCCATATTTAGTGAATTGGGATTGATTAATCGGTGGTCAGTACAACCTCACGTTGACGCCTACATTCGCGGTGAGGTACCCTACTATATAGAGGTCAAGTCCTGCGTCAACCGGTATCAGAGTAGCAACAAAGAGTTGGGTCGATACGGTCAGTTCCGGATCTGGTGGCCTCATCATAACCGACTCCAAGCTGAAAACTCAGTTTACGATTCACGAACAGCGATTTACTTTTTTGTCGTGTATGCCGTTATAGATGGGATCGAAAAGGAAGTGGGAAAACTGATTGTACCTGTTGAGAAGATTGACGACGTTCTCGATAGGTGGTCTCTGGAAGACCATGTGACGATGGGTGAGCAACGATGCCGTCAAATATCGTGGCATCTCCTTCTGAAGCGATTGGGCGTTTCGATAGATGAATTCAAATCTGAAGATATTATCGACCTCACAGATGAGTGACTCACGACTCGCTCCAGTTGCGTTTGACATCGAGACTTCTGGATTTGATGCGGACGCGGTCATCACCGTTGCTGGGTTCGCCCACGGTCTCGGTGAATCGCTTATTCTCAATACTGGCGGCCATAGCGAGGTAGATCGCAACACACTGGTGACGGCACTTGATGAGGAGTCAACTGGGACGGTCCAGCTCGAAGTCGTTGCTGACGAGGGCAAACTCCTTGAGCTGGTCGCGTCGTTTGTCACGGACCAACTCGATGGTGACACCCACTACGTGACCGCGTTCAACGGCGAGACGTGGAACGGTGGGTTCGATCTTCCCTTCTGTCGGACGCGATTTCTCCAACATGGACTACGATGGCCCTTTGGTGACATCGCGTACGCCGACATGATACAGGTGGTTGACCGGTTCAATACACAGGATCAGACTGATCTCGTTGGGGTGTATGATGTCCTTGTTGGTGAGGAGACGTGCGACCCGTTCGACGATAGCGCTGAAGCCGTTGACGCGTTCCAGGCCGGCGACTGGCTTCCACTCTGTAAGCACAACCTAGCCGACATCCAGCGAACCCGGAAGTTGGCTGAACTGGCCGGGCAGTTTGTCGCTCAGTCGGATTTCAAGATGAAGAATCTCCAGCCACCACATCGATGAAGGATTTATCGTGAACGAAATGCCGCGAGATGTAGAGCAGCATGTCGATTGGATAGCGAGGGACCTACCTTCGTCACAGATCACAACTGCGCGATGGCTACTCGCGGCCCGCAGTCACGCTATTTTTTAGAGTAGTACTTTCGCCCCGCTCGCCCGAAGTATATACTCAACGTCGAAAGTTTTGAGACACAGAAGCTCATCGTTTGAGTATGTCCAAGGACGGGAACAAGATTCCCGATCTTTCAGTTGAGCGCGTCCGCGAGCAGCTCGCGGACGAGCGTGATCCGAAAGCAATCAAACGGCTCACTACTGCACGCGAATATCTCGCTGGGCTATCTCCAGATAAGATCGAGGAAAAATACGGATGGCCTCGTCAGACAGTGTACAACTGGTTGGATCGCTTCGAAGAGCGCGACTTTGAAGACGCGCTCTACGACGACGAACGTCCAGGAAGACCGCCTGAGCTCTCTGACGAACAGTTCCAACAATTCGCTGAAACACTCAACCAATCACCCGAAGAAGCTGGATACGATGAGCCTGCTTGGTCGAGTATACTAGCTCAACAACACCTCATAACTGAGTTTGATGTTGCACATTCCCGGCGTCACGTTCAGCGACTAATGAAAGAGGCCGAGGTTTCCTGGAAGAAACCTCGGCCAGAACCAGCCTCGGCTGACGAGGAAGATCTTGAACGGTACGACGACGAGCTCAAAAAAAGTCGGGAGACGGGATGAAGACAGGCTGGTCATAACGATTGATCAGTTCAGGAAATCGGTTGGAGCTGATCTCAGATATGCGTGGTTTCCGATTGACGAGAGGCCGACAGTGAACGTGTCGGCCTCTCGTGATGGAATCAATTTCTTGGGCGGTCTCACCGAGAACGGCGAGACCATGTTTTTGGAATGCGCTGGTTCGTTCAACAAGGAAACGACGGTTCGATTTCTCCAGTCACTTCAGGCAAGATTCGGAGAGAAACTGCTCGTGGTTCTCGACAAAGGTTCCTATTTCACAGCGAAGAAAGTCAAGGAGTTTGCCGAGAAATCGAAGCTAGAGCTTCTATATCTCCCGACTGGGATGGCTAAGCTAAATCCAACCGAGGAGTGTTGGCGACAACTCAGATCAACCCTTGGTAATCAATACTTTGGAGAAATTGACGAACTTCGGAGTGAGATCCGCTCAGCGATGAAAGAGATCAATCCGCCCGGAGTGTATCAGTATCTCTGTCGGTGAGTATAAGTCGCAGAGTCTGTAATCTCGAGGTGAGGGAGCAAAGCTGAGTCGGTCTCACCGACCGAACCAACTCTAAAACAGTGTCACACGCTCCCTCTCCCCCTGAAAGAAGCCGCCGATCTCGTGAGAATGACCCCCGATAATCCAGAGACGGTCCGTGGCACCTGCTCATTCTGTGGCGAGGCAGTTACCGGCCAGCACGCGATCATCGAGTATGAAACAGCTAGCGGTGAACCGGGCGTGTGGGCCGAATGCCCCGGCTGTAGCGAAATCGTCGATCCCATCAATGCTCAGTAAACAGTTCATCCAGCAGATTGTCAGACTCAGACCCCCATCGACAACGCACCACGAGTGCCGTCACTGTGGGTACAGCGTGGAGAAAGACGTCGACGAATGTCCACAGTGTGGCTCTCACGAGATTGCGGCCTACGACCTCGAGTAATTGGTGAAGGGCTCACAGTTGGTAGAGAAGCTCAATACCTTATGTAGCATCCGGACGCTAATGTGGCTCCAATTGTTACATAAGGTATGGAGCAGCCGTCACCGCCCGCCTCGCTCCCGAAGTATCTCGCGGAGGGGCTCCCGAAACAGGATACGGAGACGCTCCAAGAGGCACACAGCTACGTCGAGGCGCTGATCAAGTATCGCGACCAGTCGATCGACGCCGATGAACTGCCCGAGGCTGCCGAGCCCGTCGACGAGCCTAACAATTCGGAGAACGGAACGGTCGTCAAAGAGAAAGTCACCTGTGGCGATGCGAGCTGTAAATGCGCCAGCGGAGATCGTCAGGATATGCACGGACCGTATCTCTACCGCTACTATCGTGAGAATGGGACGATGAAATCGGAGTACATCGGGAAACCAGGAAGTGAGTAGCGGTAGATCGAGACGGCCAAAATTTCGACGACGCCGGCCCTACAGGCGGTCGGTGATAAATCGACGTTAGAGCGCCCGTGAGTCGTGTGCGACGATACTGGCAAACGCGACGTTCTCTTGGACCTGCTCAATTTCGACTGTCGGCTCATCACCTGGTTGTCCGCCGGGGACGATCACGACGTAGCCGCGTTCAACCTTCGCGATGCCGTCGCCCTGATCACCAGTCGTTTCGATCGTCACGTCGCGGACCTCACCTTCATTTACCGGAGGACCGTCCGACGTCGGAGCCGTATCTTGTGTAGTCGATTGCTGTTGCTCTTGGTGAGTCTTCTGGTCTGTCGAGGGTTCTGACGCCAAGATCGCGACGCGGTACGTTTCGTTGGCAGCGAGCGTGTCATGTTCGATTTCACTCGCCGGAATATCGACGACATATGACCCATCACGTTCTTCGAGTTGAGCACTGAATACAGAGCGAAGCGAATCAGAAATCTCGATCATCAAGTATCACGAGTCTAAGCTATCCAACGTACCTAAATCTCGCGTTTTACGCTACTCTGAGATGGTAATCTAGTATTTCTGAAGAGAACATGTGGATCTCGAACAGAAGCTCCTCGAAAAACGAGCAGGTCGAATCGGTCAATACAAAGACAGTCTGTCGTGATCGGAATTGTGAGGGCTTGCGGCGGCTTAGGCACAACTTCGGCACAGGAGGCCCAAGACGACGATGAAGTACGATGCGACCGCGATGAGTGACCGACGGGACGCGCTTGACCGGATAAGCTGAACGTCATCGCCATCATGGTGAGAAACCCGTCTGTAATTCGTTGACTAAGTCCGCCTATCCACAGGTTTCGATCGAAACCGCGTTGGCTTCTTCTGCTAGGCTTCTTGCTTCGTCGAAGTTCCCAGCATCGGCTTCCTCACTTGCCTCAAGCATTAATTCGGTTATCTCGACGTACTTGCCGGCATAACACGTCTGTGTAATGAATGTGTCTCGAAGGGATTGTGTCACCTCCTCCTCGCCTTCACGGTACATCGACTCTGCTTCTTCGAGGTGTTCAAGCGCGTCGGCAAAGATATTAGCTGCTGTTCCGTAATCCTCGTCTTGAAATGCTTCATATGCGGTGTTGTAATCAGCCAATCCGCGGTCAAGGGGAATGCCCGCTTCCATGACTAACAGATACCCCGCGATGAGTTCATTCATTTCGTCGATGGCGTTTTCAGCTTCGGCATAATCGATTCCTGTGCCCGTGCCATCACCGAGTTCCGCAAAGGTTGCGTCCATCTCATCAACTTGTGAGTTTGCCTCCTCAAATGTGGCTCTAGCATCGGAGAGAGAGTCTGCGGCATCTTCGTACCGGGAATTATTCTCGTAGGAAATCGCCGTTGAAATCTGGTTGATGCCTTCACCGAGACTGATGATCGCATTAAGGAACTGGTCGATGAATTCAGCGACAAGTTCGAGTTCAGCGACCTGTTCTCGTTGAGTATCTGTCGTCGCAGTTTCGTTAGCTTCCTCAATCGAGGTGTTGGCACTTCCGAGTGCCGCCTCTACCCCTGCAGTCGAGATAGACGCATCTGTACTGGAGTAGGCCCACGCAGTATCAATCTCCTCAAGAATGAGGTCGAGAGCTTCGTTTAGATCCTCTCTGGCAGCTTCGAGTGCTTCCGTCGCGTCGGGGTTTGTAGTTGCGTCTGAATCGTTGGCGTCGTCCGATCCTGCGCTACCATCCTCAGATTTGTCACTCTCCTCAGACCCGCCACCCGTACAGCCGGACACACCAAGAGTTAGTATAGTCCCCGCACCTGTCAAGTACCGGCGTCGTTCCATGATTCTCACTATCAGCGGGGTGCCCTTATTCTTTTAGTTGGTCGACAAGTCACCCGCTCTTTGGTTCGGAGTGCTGTTGAGGGCGAGAACGAGGTGCCAAACCTCCACAAGTCATCGGTGACAGGCGCTAAAATTTCTCCAAATTTCAGCTGATAGGCTCCCCAGTAGTCGCTTCTTGAAGACTCAACTGACGCGGTCGTCTCCCCATTATCTCAGTCTCGCGTTCAACCAGAGCGCCACCAGCGACAGTGGCGTCCTCTCGATAGCACGCTCTCGCAGTCACTGCCCACAGCGCTGGCAGCACCTCATCGAGTAATGGCCACGGCTCTGTGAGTTCCAGCAAGACGTCGCCAGCGAAGCCGACTTCCTCTGATGAGACTGGTCCATCTGGCCCGTGATGCTCCCGAGCTGTCCGTAACGCTCCAGCCGCAGCGTGGACGTCGTTGCTGACGGTCGGATCGCTCACCCACTGTGGGTAGATATCCCGGTACCGCTCAGGCAGTTCTCCATCGTCCCGGTCCGTTTCCGCAAACGACAGCTGGAGTCGGTAGCCAGCATCCGTCATCGCGACGATTCCGGCGTCAACGAGGTCGGGGAGGTGGTCACGAAGCGAGCGAGCCGACACGCCGGCTCTCTCGGCGAGTGCTGACTGCGTCAGGAATTCTTCAGCGCCGGCGAGTGCCACGAGGGCCTTTCGCGGCGTTGACGACGCATCCCGCAGTACCTGCTCTGGTGACAGGGCTGTAATGATACGCCGGAGCTCGACAGACCGGATATGTCGCGTCTCGGCTTCCGGCTCTAGCGCTCGGGCAACGCCGTTCGCGGTTGCGAGCGGTGACCGACACAGTCCGTGAAGCACCGATACTGCCTCTGGAGTCGTGAGGAGATTCTTCTCCTCAAGCGCTTCTTCGAGCAGATCCCGGTACTGGGCTCGGCTCGTCGACGTCTGAACAGGGACGCGGACGCCGATCTCGGGGGCGTCATCCCGGATGTCCTTCGGCGAGACATTGGACCGAAGCTTCTCAGCGAACACTTCCTGGCGCTCGCCGTAATCGGCAAATAGACACCACGAGCCGATGAGTTCGCCGAACGGTTCTGCGGCGTCGACATCGACGTCCATCGACCACCGAAGCACCTCCTCACGGTCCTCGAACAGTTGCCGGAACACCGACGCCATCCCGTACTTCGACCCGATCGCCGAGTTGATCCCGACGAACTTCGCGATACTCGAGAGCTTCTCGTCATCGAAATCACTCTTCAACCGGGGCATCTGACCGATTCGAAGGATGTCGACACCGGCGAAGTCCAGTAATCGGGTCATCACGCCGATCACACCGAGAGACTCGGTGAGAATCTTCGTCCGGAAGGCTGTCCGAGAGTTATACTCGCGGTACTCGCCGTGAGTCATGTCCCGCGTCATTTCGCAAATCTCCTCGAGAACAGCTTGTATTCGGTCCCCAAACTCACCGATATCATCAACCAGCTCGTCTTCCTCAGCGATCCACCCGAGGCACGCACTATTTTGGAGAACTCCAGGTGCCTCTTGGAGGAGTCGGCGGAAGTCGCCATTCTCGTCGAGCCGGTCGTCAGTTAGCAGATTGTCCCAGACAAATGTATCAGCCAACGAGCGAGCAGTACAGACCGCCCACTGCATCGGATTGTCGACCTCGGCGGCCACAGCGAGGCGATTCTCGTCCCAGTCCATGTAGCGGCGCGGAGCCGCTCGATCGTCCCACTCGGAGACCGCCGCATCGACAGTTGCGACGCCATTCTCGGGGGTCGCCGCGACGGCGGCCTGGTACGTAGAGCGGGGAAGCGGCTGGATGGTGTGGAGTGCTGGGAGGCGGTCGCGGCTCCAGCCGGTCCCCCCCTCACGTGTGTGCGCGGGTCTAGACTCCAGATTGTCGGCGGATTTTCCGGTCCGACTCACAAAATTTTGAAGAGGTTTCTGTCGCGTTCCAGATCGGCCGATTTCTTCGAGGAATTGTACCCCAGCCGGGCGAATTGCGACTTTGCTCCCGTCGCTAGTCGCGATGCGATCGGTCACGAGTTCGTGTTTGCGAAGCTGCCGCAGGTGGTACGCGACGTTGTTCCGGGACTGGTCGGGGTCATCGTACGGAGCAGCCTCATAGAGCGCCTCGTAGCCAGCAGTCTGGCCGGCTTCCGCACCAATACGGGCGAGGGTTGCGACTACTTCACCGTCCGTCTCAAGCGCCTCACACGCGGCGGCGACGTGGTCGTCGACAGTTCCGTGAGCGCGCTGGCCTGTATCGCATTGTGAACTCACATCGAACGCTGCCACGTCCGGGACGTTCCCATCCAGTTCGTCGACGTCGATTTCCGGATCATAACTCCAAGCAAAGCGCCGCATCCAGATGGACGACTCAAACACGACCCGGACGTCCACACCGTGGCCAAGCCAACTGAGCAGCTGGACCATCTGCCGGCGTTGGTCGGCGTGGCCGATCTCCCGGAATGACTCATCGATCCGCACGGTGAGTGTCGGGGTATGGTCTGCGGCTGCGAGCAACGGCTTCACAACCCGGCGAACATCCGCAAGCTCACCAGGGAACCCGATGCCAAGCGGGCCGAACTCTGCGCTTCCAAAGCTCTCGAGCAGTTCGAGCGCCTGTTGGTGTTGTTCGGACTCAACGTCTTTACACAAACTCAACAGCGTCGACGCAACGATCGACCCGTTCAGGCTCTTCGCGTCTGGAAGGGCCTCTCGCTCGACTGTTCCGAGCTGATCGTCGATAATCGATTCAAGCCTCTGCCAGGCGACCCCATCAGCGACGCCGCCGACGAGTTCGCGCACGGCGAGCGCAATATCGGCTTCGAGGACAGCAACGAGACGCTGCCAGAGTTCACCCGGTCGGCTCTCTTTATCGAGGCGGACTGTCCCAGACGACACGGCCGGGTACTGCTGGACCATCCAGAGACCCGCATCTTCATCATAGCGGAGATCTCCAAGCTGACGAGAGTTCTGATCGGTTTTGTTGGGTGCCTCTCCTTGTTCTGTGTCGAGGTGCTGGTCGTCTGAGAAGGCCCCTGTAAGGACTTGTACGCCGAGCGGTTGGCCGACGAGGTTGCGGTCCCATTCGTCTTCAAGATCGCCGTAGCGGCCAACCTCGTCGAACTCAGCGCTCGCATTGCGAGTGCTCGCGAGAAGCGCCGACCGTTGCTCAACAGCGTCCTCCCACGTGTCTGCTCTCGCTCGACGTCGCAACTGGCTATCTGAATGCTGACTCCCACACCGAGGACACTCACGAGCGGTAGCAGTTCCACTACTGACAGCGTCCTCGATGACCCAGTGCTGGCTACAGTTGGAACAGCCAACGACAGCGAAGCGACTCACGCCGCTGGCACACCTCCATGAGCCGGGTGGTCCTGCATAGTGCGCTCTCCGCGCACGTGCTCGACGCTACGGCCGAAATCGAATAATCGGCCGTCTCAGAGACAGCAGAGCGGGTTATCGGCGAAAGCCGGAGATGACTCTCACCACCGCAACCATTAAAACCACTTCGGAAGAAATGAGGAATAGGAGATATCCTCGGACAGGTGCCATCCTGTCCCTTCCCAAGCGGCCCCTGCTGCCAACAGGGGAACTTCCCCCCTTTCTAAACATCGCCTAGCAGTGCATACTGCGATGTTGCGCCGGCCTCCGTCTTAATACTCACGCCGAGCGTCAGACATATATCCAATTATTGTTACTTCGTCTCGGTGTCCGTATTCAGGCGGTTTATACACCTCAAAACGGCTAACTGGCAATTATAATGGGTTCCATGTGGGAGCCCTCCTACGAATTCATCCAATCAGCATCCACGCACTCGGATACAGATGTGAGTTCTGTAAACAGCCTCAAGCATTTAGCATCCGACTATCTCAGTACGAATATGTCGTTTCGGGTCAACTGGCACAACCTCCTTGAGCAGTTAGATGACCTTCCGGAAGGAGCCACGTTCCGAACACCACTCTCGAACAAGGGGTTTCAGATTACTGGTGTCCAGGAACACCGTGTCATCATCAGGTTCACAGACAGCGGTGAGTCGCGACCTCTTCAAAAAGATCAGTTCGAAACGCTATATCGGCGGTTATCCGACTCTAACGACGGATTTGACCTCGACCGACTCCCACCCGATGCGGATCCATACCCGACGGTGTTGAGTCTCCATCCACGATTCGAGGTGAACGACGACCGAGGTGTGATTATCGAGACCGAAGAGCCAACCACCTCACTGTTACTTGATGAGGACCCTTCCTCTGAGCCTGATCCTACTCTCGACGAGCGGACAGAGCCAGATCTCGATGTCTACGCGGATGCGCTCTTGCTCGTCGACGCGCTGGAACGCCACGAGGTTGAGGCGCTCGAAGGGGTCGAGACTGGGACGCTCATCGACCTGTATACCTTGCTCTCGGACGTTCAACGAGATTCCGACGATCTCCGCAAGGAGATTGCTGACACGCTCTTAGACCGGCTTCATCACGACCGGCCTGTCTCGGGCTCGTACGGCTCGGTCCAGCGGACTGCTCGGACAAACCGCTCGCTCAAGGACGACGACGAAGTGCTGGACACGCTCGAATCGGCCGGAATCGACCGTAGCCGGGTAGTGAGCGTTGATCGCGGGAAGGTTGACGATGCCCTCGAGGTGACTGATGTCGCTGAAAGCGATGTCTACGAGACTGAAGAAACCGAGTACGTTCGGAAAGCCGAGGTGGACGAAGATCGCAAGGAGACGCGGCTCCAGGGCCTCAAAGACCAGCTTGCGGCGAGCGACGCCGGCGACGCAGAACAACTCCGCGACGAAGTCGAAGAGCTTGAATCCCGGATCGAAGAGTTGACCGAATTCAAGTCGGGACAATCGTATCACACGCGCTCGAGTGCCGATCGGTGAGTAGCTCTGGCGACGTGACGGGGCGAAGAGACCAGCCACGGTCGCCATCGACTGCGACGTGGGGTGGGTGTTCTTAAGCTAGGGCCCGCCGCGAACTGAACGTTGAGTCTCGCCAGCACGCATCGTTTATTAATCCGATACGTGAATCACAGATATGGATGAATCGGAGTCTCGGATACTCTCTGTATCTCTGGGTGAGCCTACCGATATTCAAGCCGTTTTGAATCGGGCCGGAATCGACCATGTCAGCGTCCACGAGCACCGGGTACTGGCTATTTATCAGACGGCAATCATCAACGTAACAACAGACACTCAGCCGATATCGAATACGCAATCACTCGAGATAGGATGTTGGGAAGGTCCGATTCCATCTCGCGCCGATGGGAAGTCGTCACAAGAGATTCTTCTGGACTTCGTCGACGTGTTCGACTCTGGTGAGACGGATTGAGGTGTTTCCTCCGGTGGCTCGATCCCGATTAGCGCAATAATCACGAGCAAATCTCTGCTAAACTTAGAGTCGGCGAAAATGGTTAACACACATTGAGATAGGACTCAATATCCTTAATTGGGTGCCCATCTCGGATGAACTGTTTGTAGTCCTCAAACGCGTCGTCGCGACCAGCGGGGAGGATCACGATTCCGGTCATGTTACATTGACAATTCCTCTCAGCTCCCAAATAGTTGGTCAGAGTGATTGGTGGAGTAGTTAGTCGAAGAAAAGTCTATACGGCTGTCCGTATTCGACCGTATCATACGTGATGACCCGCAAACAAGTCGGGCGAAATGCCGGGAAATCGGGGCGATCAACGTCTCCGGTTCCGAACTCGACAAACTCGGTCTCGAGATCGGTGACGCGGTTGACGTCGAAGTCGCCGATGCGACGGCCGTCGCGCATGCCCTCATCGACAGCAAGAATTCGGACGAATACCTCATCGTGACCCCTGCCTGACCAATGCAAAGTTCACTCACCTACCGCACGAATCGTGACCTGTTCTCTAACTACTACTTGGACGAGCACCTCCCTGAGACGGAGGAGTGGGACGAGGTCGACGATGAAGAACTAGAAGCAGCGTACGACGACATCATCGATCTCTATGAACGGGAGAAGGGTACGGCCCCGAAGCGGAACGAGTCCCAGTTGGAGGAGAAGTTCATCCGACCGATGTTCCGGAAGCTGGGGATTCCCTTCGAAGTTGAGGAGAGCACAAGTCGGACGCAGCGCCGACCAGACTACGGTTTCTTCGAGACTGAAGACGCTACACGTGACGCTTTCGAGCGCCGCGAGGGAGACGGTGACTTCTACGAGAACGCAGTCGCTGTTGCTGACGCTAAGCGCTGGGGACGGCCGCTTGACACACGGGGCAGCGGGGAACATGAGCGCGATTTCGAGAATCCGAGCTACCAAATCCATGTCTACCTCCAGGAGACACCCGCCCGATGGGCGGTGCTGACAGACGGAAAGAAGTGGCGGCTCTACTACGGGCCAACGAGCCACCAGCTCGATTCCTACTACGAGGTCGATCTTCCCACTATCCTCGAAAAGGGAGATCTTGAGGATTTCAAGTATTTCTACCTCTTTTTCCGCCACAGTGCGTTCCTTGAGGACACTGGGGGAGACTGTTTCCTCGATGACGTTTACGATGAGTCGAACGTTTTCGCCCAAGACCTCGGAGAGGATCTACAAGATAACATCTATGAAGCGATTAAGATTCTCTCAGAAGGGTATCTACAGTATCCCGATAACGACCTCGACGAAGCAGACCTTGAACTTATTCACGACTCCTCTCTCATCTATCTCTACCGGCTTATTTTCATTCTCTACGCAGAAGCTGAAGGCCGTGACCTGTTGGACACGGACAACGAGATTTACGAGGAATCCTACAGCCTAAATGCGCTCAAACAGGAAATCGCCGAGGAACTCGACAGTGGCGACCCAAAGTACCGTGACTGGCAGGATGACCTGAGCTCGCGGCTCAATGAGCTGTTCGAGCTGATCGACCAAGGGAGCAAATCGCGCGGAATACCAAAGAAAGACCTCCATATTCCGGCGTACAACGGTGGACTGTTTCGGACGGACCCGGACGAGGACGACAGCGCTGAGGCACAATTTCTCGCGGAACACACGGTTGGTGATGCGTATCTAGCCCGTGTCGTCGAACTACTCACGCGGAGTCAGCAAGCGAACGGCGGCGGAAAAATCTTCGTTGACTACTCTTCACTCGACGTGCGTCACCTCGGCAGTATTTATGAGGGACTCTTGGAGTACCAGCTACATGTCGCCGACGAACCGCTTACACTCGATGATGGCGAGTACGTCGAGGCAAACGAAGGCGACGGGGTATTCATTGAGACGGGTGAAGTGTACCTCACGACGGGGAGCGGAGAGCGCAAGGCGACAGGGTCGTACTACACTCCTGAGTACGTAGTCGAATATATCGTCGACGAAACGCTCGGTCCTCTTGTCGACGATATCCGGGAGGACCTAGTCGGACAGACCACCTACCGGAAGGGCGATGAAGAGGCAGGAACGTTCGCGGAGGAATTTGCGGAGCGGATATTCGAATTGAAAATTCTCGATCCAGCGATGGGAAGCGGGCACTTCCTTACGAGCGCGGTTGACTACCTCGCACGCGAGATCATCGACGCTCAAGAACGGCAAGCGGCCCAACAAGGGATCGAGACCGTCGAGGAAGATCACGACATTAACTGGGCGCGTCGAAAGGTCGCTCAGCGATGTATTTATGGAGTTGACCTGAACCCGCTCGCAACTGAACTCGCAAAAGTCTCTCTGTGGCTGCGGACACTTGCGGCCGAGCAGCCTCTCGCGTTCCTCGATCATCACCTGAAGACAGGGAATTCGCTGGTCGGAAGCGATATCGAGGACGTTCTCGCTAATGGAGACAATTCAGGGGAAGGTGACGGACAGCTGACCTTACAGCAGTCGTTTGCTCACACGCGCCAGCGTGCCCTAGAACACGTGATGAACCGGTTCCAAGATCTCCTCTCCATTGACAATGAGACACTGGAAGACGCTAAAGAGATGGAAGATGTTTATGATGAGGTTCGCGACGATCCTCTCTACCAACATCTGCTAGCGATGGCAAACGTCCATACTGCGGCACAGTTTGGGTTGGACGTTCCAAGCGATGCCGATAAGCGGATGGCGGAGGCGCTGCGGAGCGATTCGTGGACGGACATTGAGGGGCAGGACTGGTTTGTGGACGCACAAACGATGGCCTCTGAAGAGCGCTTCTTCCACTGGGAATTGGAGTTCCCAGTCGCCTTTTACGATATAGACGGGGATCGGAGAGAAGATGCCGGGTTTGACGCAGTAATTGGAAATCCTCCATATATCAGCGTCACAAACCTTGATCCGAAATTACGTCAATATCTCACAGATACAGAGGAATATCGGACTGCTACCGGCCGATACGATGCCTATATCGTATTCTTCGAAAAGAGCATCGAATTATCACGCCTGGGGGGGCTTACGTCTATGATTATACCCATTAAATGGGCAATCTACGGGAATGGAAGGGTTCTACGTGACATGCTATTAGAAGAAGTAAGCTTAGAATCGTTAATTAATATCTCACAAGCGGAGGTATTCGATGGCCCAACGACATATCCTTGTATACCTGTTGTGACGAATCAAATTCCTGCTCTGGATCAGGAGGTTTCGGTGATCAATATTCCACCGGATAATCCAGAATATATCTCCCAAGGACTAGAGTCGCTCCTTTCAACAGAATTGGCTGTTCGGATTCCATTAGAACGATTTAAACTTGCCCCACGAAAGGTATTCTGCCCATTTTTGAACGATCGGAATTGGCAGATCCACTCCAAACTTCACGAAAACTCCACCGAGGTTGGTGATAAGTACCGCTTGGAACAAGCAATCAGAATGGGTAGCGCCTCAGCACGTGAGAAACTATTTACTAATTCTCCTCCTGAAAATGAACGAGATAACTACCATCCAGTTGTCGACGGTGAGCATATTGAACGGTTTACTGTCAACTGGGATGGGAGATATCTCAACTACGATCCCGATGAATTGTACAACGCAAAAAGCAAGGAGCTCCTAGATCAGCCGAAGATTCTCCTGAAACGTATCGCTGAAAGACTCACAGCAGCTTACGACGGTGGTGTTGATGGTGACTACTATTACCCCCTAAACACCGTATATACGCTTACTAAAGAGCAGGGAACGATTGAAGATCAAGGAACACACCCACTATTTGAAACAGGGCTCTTGAATTCAACATTGCTCGATTGGGAATATAAGCTATTGTTCGCAGCTATTGGTATACGCGGAGGGTACATTGAATTCCGAGAATACATTGACCATCTGCCTCTCAAGAATATCTCATTTACTTCTACAGAAGACGAAAGATCTGAATTGGTAGATGAATATTGGAACACAGTAAGTGATCAGATCGAATCAGCAAATTTCGATGCTGCTGCCGCCGCAGAGAGTGTATTTGAATCTGAATCTCCCGAAGAGATATCTCACGATCTGATTGTGAAGGCGGTTGATACCATAGCTGAACGAAGACAGGAGGCAAATCAGATAAACGTAGATTTGACCGATTATATCAACGATTATGAAAAAACAACCCCCGTCACAGATATTCCGGGATATCAACCAGCACCCGATAGGGGAACAACTGTTCTTTCAAACACGACGGAATCTGCTGAGGGCTTAAGAGTAGGTAGTGCAGCTGTACAGAACAAACAGGGAAAAACTATCGTTCAACTCACGGCGCGATACAAGCCCGATGATGAAGAGGACTATGAGACGGATCAGTGGGGGTACGCAGAAACAGAACCGATCACGGTTGCAGAATATATCGGTCTTACAAAGAAACAGGAAGCGCTTGTATCTGAGTTTATCCCCTATGCTATCGAAGAGGCCGGTGGGTTTGCTGGGTTCCGAAGTAATGCGACTAAGACAAATTCGCTAATTGCTCGGTTTGAACAAATGGAAATTCCTGCGCTTGAAGATGTAGAGGACTCTTTGGACCTATTCCTTTCGAACAAACAACGGCACGACCGCCTAGTCCAAGGTTCCGATTCACTTGATTCATACGTCGACCACCTGGTTTTCAGGTTATACGATCTAAACGAAAATGAAATAAAACTTGTTATGAGGGGAGGTGTGTCTGGATAGCTAGTTGCTATCTATTTAGCATAGTAACGACTAACAGGACTCCCTATTAATGCTCAAAGGATGCCCACAGTAGAATACCTTAACTACGAAGTGCTCGACGACCACGGCTGGTCGATGGACGATGATGACCTCTTTGAGGAGGCCGCCGAGGCTGACCTTGACGCAGAGGACTACGGTACCCTCGAAGTGAATCAGGGCGAGTACATCCTCGAATCCGCTGAGGCGCAGGGCTATGACTGGCCCTTCTCGTGTCGTGCTGGCGCGTGCGCAAATTGTGCGTCCATCGTCAAGCAGGGCGACATCGACATGGACATGCAGCAGATCCTCTCCGACGAGGAGGTCGAGGAGAAGAACGTCCGGCTCACATGTATTGGGAGCCCGGCGACCGACGAGGTCAAGATCGTCTACAACGCGAAACACCTCGACTACCTCCAGAACCGCGTTATTTAGACCTGAAAATCTGTATCCATATTCTTTAGTCGTGTTCAACGTCGGTGACCACATCACGTTCGCCGGCGGCAAGGGGGAAATCTCCAAGATAGAGGACCGCCCCAACGGAAGTCAACTGCTACATGTGTACACCACGGAGGGTCAACTCCGAAAACTTCCAAGCGGCTTGCCCCATATCGAGAAGATCGACTCTATTGTCGACCGACTTGCGGCCAAACGGGTTGATGATCCGGTTCACCATGACCTCCGAGAACGCGCAACTCGTCTCGATTCAAAAATCAGATGTAAAGTCAACCGGCAGCTAAGAGCCATCTCCCGTTACTATTTTATTTATTGACCTCACTCTGAAGGATAATGGGTCTCTCCTCTGTAAAAGATCTATTCTTTGAATATTCAACTTTCGGGGGAGAGACCAACTTCACCAAATCTGTCGGATCGGCTGTATTCGGCTTAGTAACTACCGTCGTCGGCCTCCAACTATCACTCATTAGCGCAGGGATTTCCGAATCCGGCATCTCAATCATCTCAATCGTCTCAATTATACTCTTCCCAGCTGGAATCGTTTACTATACCTTCAAGTCTGCAAGAAGAACCACTGTATCGAAATTCCACACTCGAACAGGGCGAATCAAAGTAATAGCAATATATCTGCTTATTGGCGGGTTTTCTGTTCTACTGTTACACACCGTCGGGATTACTATTATGGCCCAAGTGGGATTCCTTGACCTCACGGCTCCAGATATATTGCTGGGGCTGGCACTGAGCCTAGGGTTCGCCTTTGTAGTTGCCGTCGCAAACTACTCCACACTTAGTGATCAGTACCCGTCGTTTTCAGAGGTCTTGAACAGATTCGAGAGTGAATCGAGCGAAAAACTGGGAAGGATCGAAAATGAAATCGAAGGAGTAGGCCATATTCCACGATCTGAAACAAACAGAATTTTAGAAGCCATTCAAGATCCTAATGATTTTGACGATATCATACTAAAGGGCGAGGGAGGTGTCGGAAAGAGTGGGATTCTAAAACGAGTGAGTGAAATTTCAGAGTACGATTTCCTGTTTATAGATGTAAGTTCCTATTCTATTATAAGATCAGAATCCGACCTTGCCGAAGAACTCGGCCTGGAGGTGTCTCTGGAGAGATGTATCCGGCAAATCGCCGCAAATCGCCCTTTCATAGTTATTATCGACCAGTTAGACGACACGAACCGGGTATCTGGAGAGATTTACAAAAACCTAATCTTGGAAGTGGCTCAGATGAACTGCGTAAGCACAATATTTGCCTGTAGAACCTATGATCTAGATCATCATAACGAATTTGTCACATTAAGCAATTCTGAACACTTTGATGACATTATAACGGTCAATACCTTAGAAGAGTCCAAGGTTAGAGAGTATTTAGAGGAGCTCGCGGTCACTTCCCCATCTCAGGATTTAGTCTATCTTTGTAAAGAGATTGAATATCTAGATGTAGTTGGAAGGCTGGCAAATAGTGGATCTGAATTGGAGGATGTCTCAGAACAGGTGACTGTCTGGGAAGAATACCTGACACTGCTTGAGGAAGACCATTCCAGCGATGACCAATTAAGAGGAACCCGCATAGTTGACCGGGCAGTTGAACATGCAGTTCGTGCCACCGAAAGCGGAAACTCTGTTTTCTCAATTAGTGATCGCCAGTGGACTGACCAACAACTGAGATCAATGGGAGTCATTCAACGTGGGTCCAAGTTGGCAGGAGAGAGAAAATTCAGGTTTAGACACCAACAGTTTCAACTTTACCTCTACGCCCGGGACAAAGTTTCGAGAACGGTGGACGAGGAAAACCTGTTCCAAGGGACACTCAATGATCTTGATGAGAACATCAATAATGATGTGGTCAAATGGATGTTCGCTGTCTACACCGATCAGGAAGGCGAACTACCCGACGGCACAGACGTATTTTTAGAGGAAATATTAGATGATATTGAGGGCTTTGGCTTCTATTGGGCCTCGAAAATATTAGACGTAGTGAAGAAATGGGATGCTGCTCAGAACCAGCCAGTAACCAATACGGTATTACAAAAACTGGAGAGTAGGGAAGATCTCTATAAGTACTTCTTCGACGAGGCAACAGATCCCTCCTGGGCAGAGTCATTAGCCGAAACAGATCGATTCCAAAATCCACCTAGCCATTTACTGGGGTATCTCCACGAAATCGCGGGCCTACATCCCGAGGTTGTTAGCGATATTGTGAGTGAGGATGTTGTCGATTTAGATCGGCGCGGCAAGGCAACAGTGGTATCCATCATTAATGAACTCCCACTAGAATATGGAGTTGAACTCACGGACATTGTCCAAGGCGGACTTGACAATCAGGAACCTACAATAGACCTGTACTATTCTCGTACGTCCGAATTCACAGAAGATCTAATAAACGGGGAGTATTTCGATGAAGGCCTTGAACTGACTGACTCGCTCCTCACTGTCCGTTTAGAAGGCGAACCAGGAGGGCCAAACGACGAAATGATGAGTTCGTACTATCTTACCTCCCTATTTGAAGATGGCACTCTTGAAAGACTTGTTCAGAACCGACCTCAAGAATCGCTCGAACTTTTCGAGGATCACATGAGATATGCTGCTGAGCACAGAGCTGAAAACAGAGGCAAAAAAGTTGAAGAGCTCGGCTTATTTTACCTGAAATCGGTCTCCAATTACGGTATTGGCCAGAATGACAGATATCAACCCTTCGAGCTATACATTGGGTTTTTGAGAGAGGCACTCGATAATTGGTTTGAAGTCTCGAATGACGACGCGCAGAAGCAAAAAATCGAAGCGTATCTTGATGAATATCCGGTTTTCAGAGGGTTCGGATTCTACCTACTGAGAGAGTATGGAGGCGACCACAGGGATCTGGTGGCACAAGAACTACTCTGGGAAGAAAATTACTCAGACATTCAATTAAAGAAAGAATTCAACCTGTTATTGAAACACGGATTTGAGCATCTTCACCAAGATCAACAAAATCAGGTGGTCAATCTAATCACCTCTGTTCCAATCTCAGATACATTCGCTCAGATAGCTGAAGGGAAACAAGAGGAACAGGAAGATATGACTGTAGACGAAATTGCGGAGCAATATGCTTCTCGATGGGTTCGCGACAAACTCTGGCCAATAAGAGAACACCTTTCTAACGACACAAGAGCAGAACTCTCAGACCTAGTTGACCGGTTTGAAGACGACCCAGAAGATCCAGATACGCCCGCAATAAGGGGAGGAGCTGTTTCATACGAAAGCCCTGAATCAAAGGAAGACCTACGCGACAGATCGCCGGAGGATCTGATCAACTTCTGTATAGAGGAACCTTTCGAGGAGGAGGAATGGTACGAAAGTGATTCAGTTGAGGAGACAGGCCGAAGAGGCGCGGCAGAAAAAGTAGCGGGAATTGTTTTAGACGACCCAGTAAAGTATGCCTCTGAACTACCGAGACTGGCTGAAGCTCCTGAATCCTATTCGACACAACTACTAGGACACTTGAGAAACAGAATAGAGGAAGAACCAGAAATATTAGACAATGAATCCTTCAGAAATGCTCTGTGGGATTTATCAGACCAGATAGTTTCTAATACCGACGACTGGCCTTCTCACACCAGAAAGCGTGTAGGATGGCTATTGAGAGATGGCTTCGGTAACAGCGACTCATACGAATATTTCCTACTTGAAGAAGATCGTATTAGAAGTCTAATTTTTACCCTGTTAGAGGACCCTGATCCCAATATTGAGCGAGATAGGCCACCAGAAGGCCATGCTGGCCACAATGATCCTTCCCATAATGCACTGAACACAGTACGTCCTGTAGCCTTAGACTCGCTAATAATTTATACAAGACAGAAATCAGATGATGAGAATGAAGAACTTGATTCAGAACTCAGGTCCAAATTAGAAGAAAAGTTAGATGATCTTTCCCTCGGTGTACACTCGGTATTCGGCCGCAGATTTGTCACGCTCTGGGTTGCTGATCAGGACTGGGTAGCTGAACACCTATCGGACATATTCCCTCGTAGCCAGAGTAGACAAGATAAGGAAAAGTTCACTGCCGCTTGGGATTCTTATGTCGCATTCAATAATGCCTACAAAGATATCTTCCCTGAACTTCGGAGTTACTACTTCCACGCTATCGACCTAATGGTCGAAGGAGAAAACACTGAAACCGTAAATGCGGACGAAAAAATGGCCGGCCACCTACTTGCCAACTACCTATTCGAATACGATCTTGAAGACTGGTCAGATAGTTTGCTGGCTTACCTGTATGACCGAAGTGATCCAGATCTGGCGAGACAAGTCGCTTGGAGTCTATGGAAATGGGGTGACAGTACAGACGACGACCCCTTCGAGAAGTGGGAGAAGACTAGATTGCTGTGGGAGAGACGTCTTGATCAGGTTGGGGAAGATGAGACATTCTCAGAAGAGGTTTCGTGGTTCGTTCGCTGGCTTGAACACGTCGAGAATAGTGTTGAACTCGATGAAGTGGAAGACCTGCTCAGGGATTCATTCAATCATATCTCTCAAAACCGGCGTGCCTGGGAATCCTTAGAAAAATACCTATCCACCCAATCTAATGATCATATAGAAACTACAGTAGATATCTTTTACAGCCTGAATACGGAGTACGAGAGACCAATGTCGCACGGGTTCACCGAAGAATCAAAAGAGATCCTTCGCCCTGCTCTTGAGGAATTTGACAATGGCGATGAGACATATGATAAGGCATTCGAAGCCGCTCAAACCTATGATGTAGAAGCCCAGAGCTTCTTAGACGACCATCGATAAGCACCTCACTAATCATCGGGGACTGGATAGTCTGCCTCAAGTAACGCTTGGTCAATCTCCTGATTGACTTGTTGCATACTTTGGCCTTGTTCCAAACGCTGTATATATTCCAACAGCGTGTGACGGAGGAATTCTCGACTTTGAATTCTGTAGAATTCATATTATGATATTCAATCACAATGCTGATTTCTCGGCCTCAGTGGACAATAGCGCTTCTTGCGTCGTAGAGTTCCCTGAATAATTGGTATAAAATCTCGATCCTGAGTGGCTCAATTTGCGTCACTCTCCAGTAGAATACTTCCCAAAATACGAATGAAAAGGTACTGCTATACACGAAACCGCAGTAACCCCCACTTGTTTAAATTGATAGCGTGTCCTCGAAAACATGAGCGAAAACGGACCCGCGACCGCGGCGATCTATGCCCGCGTCTCGACCTCGGATCAGGACGTATCTCGGCAGCTCGACGAGGCGCACGAGCATTTGGAACGTCTCGGTGTGGAAGACATCGAGGAGTATCCAGAGATCGTCTCCGGCGCTGCCGACACCGACACTCGCGAGGTGTACAACCGACTCCTCGATGATGTCGAGACGGGACAGTTCGATCTCGTGGTCGTTCACGAAATCAGCCGGCTCTCTCGCCTCGGTCCGACTGAGATTCACGAGTTCATCCAACACTGCTTGGAACATGACACCGGCGTTGAGGCTCTCGACGTCGGCCTGAAAATTCACGTCGACGACGGCGAGCTCCAGCAGACAATATACAGCATGGTCGCTCGGTTGATGGGCGACCTCGCCCAGATCGAACACCAACAAAAACTCCAGCGAATCCGGTCGGGCGTCCGCGCTGCACAGTCTGCCGGAAAGTGGACTGGAAGACCACCTGCGGGGTTCGTCGTCGAAGATGGGTACCTCCGCGTGGATCCCGCCGAGTTCCTACACGTCCGTGAGGCTCTCGTCCGCGTCGACCGCGGTGATTCGTTCGCGACCGTCGCCGACGACACCGGCATCGCTGAGTCGACACTCCGGAGCCTCCACCAAGATCGTCGCGACCTCTACCTCAGCGGCGAGGCCGAGGATGAGCGCGTCGACGACGCACTCACCGACGTCCGCCCGCTGGAGGATGTACGGGCCGAGGATCCCGACTTCGAAGAGCTACGCGAACGCGTCGAGCGGTTAGAGGAGGCCACGGACATCGACAACTGCTAGCGCCTCTACCTCACCCTCTCAATCGGCTCAACGGTTTATGTTTCTATCATACCGAGATATCTACCTCTCTACTTTCCCACTTCTCTTCTACCTCATCTACTGACTTCTCGTTGTCAACCACGTCGGCTAAGTCGCGGAGGTACTCTACGATGTCATCGTTTTCTACGTCCCATCGCTGGTCCGAGATGGATTTGAGACTCGTCGCTAGCTCACGGGCTTCATCAGCCGTGTAAGCTGCGTCAGTCTCGCCAATATCAACGATGACAGCAAACTCGTTGTCGGTGATGCTGAGGTTCAACGACGACACCTCGCCGTCAATAATGCTGCTCGATACCCCGTCCTGAAGATCTGACTCATACATTATGTAGTCGATGTTGTCGGTCCCATTTGAAATCGGGGGCATCGTCAGGGTCGGAGCGGTCAACTTTCGACCGGGGGCATGGTACTCCTTTGACCCGAGCTATTCTACTGATGGAGACCTTTCGGCTACCTAATATATTCTGCTCAACGACCCGTGTCAGACACGTTTCCCGACAGATTATTATTCAGGACCAGAAGGGGTGTCCTGGATTCTTCCCCCCAAGACACCGAACCGGCCGATTATCGGCCGATGAGGGTGGTTTACGGAAATGTTGTGGCAGGGCGACAGAACGGTGCGCTTGCCGCCGGTGGCTCAGCCGCGCGTGTACTGTATCACCCACATGATGAATACCACGAGCGCGGCGAAGGCTGTGTGCGGTCCAAACATACCGATGAACGCGTCGATGAGCATGTTCATGCTCCAATCGCAGAGACGCTTGCGAGTTCCATATAAACCCACGCGCCGGTTACCGACGTCGAGCGCGTCAGAGGTCCGGGATCTCATGACCGATGTAGACAAGCCCGATAGCGAGGCCGATGAAGGCTCCCGGCGTGGCGTGTACCTCACCCGCCACCGGGTCGATATGGAACGCGCCGGTCGTACCCCACACGACGCCGGCGAAGACGGCCCACGCGCCGAGCGCGACGGCGATCCCTGCGGCCTTTCGTCGAGATGGTGGGTAGTCGAGCTTGTCGGATGCCTTCGCCGCGCTGTGTTCGAGCAGGAGTCGCGCCCGAGTCCACGCTCTGACTGGGTCGGACGCAGCTGGCACTTCGTGATCGTCGGCGAACGCGCCGAAGGTCTGCTGCCGGTCGCGCGCTTCAGCTTCGAGCGGGTCCGGCAGGTGGTCGTACTTGTGTCGAGCGACGTCGCCCTGAGGCGTGATACGGTCGAGGGTGATTAGGTCTGCGTTCTCCCGAACCGTCGCGTAGCTCTCGGGCTGAGGGTCGACATCGTACGGGCCGTCTGTCGGCTCGCCGAGCGCGGCGGACATCTTGTGCTACAACTGCGCGAACTCGGAGCTCACGTAGTACTGCGCGGTGCTGAGGTACTTCCACCCTATCAGCATCTTCAACCCGTGATTGTCGAAGCCGTTGAGCATGATCCAATAGTTCGCTGCCGACGCGCGGAGCGACTGCGGCATCATGCGGTCGGGGTCGATGCCTTCGGTCACTTCAGCCAGCCGGGTGAGACGCCGGCGGACCGTCTTGTCGGTCATGTCGAACTGGCCTTGGACCTCGAGGAAGCGCTCGATGATGTCTCGCCCCCGCTCTTGGAGCACTGGTATCTGCCGCCCGCCGGCGTGCGACTTCGGCGACCAGTAGTCGTCGTAGAAGTCTTCGGGCTCGGCGTCGGCATCATCCGCGTTTCGTGCGCGCGCCTTGGCGAGGGTCCGGCAGTGGCTACAGATGGTCTCCTCGAAGGCGCGGTGGCAGTCCTTGTGATACGGGACGGTCACGGCGACGATCTCCCCGGCTGCGTCTCGAACCCCAGTTGCTCACAGAGTACAGGACGGTTCTCTAAGTAGTCGACGAGAGCTGTTTCGTACTCCTATCCGTGGAGTTCTTTCAGTACGAACACCCGAAAGAGCGTAGACATCTCGTATCGTGTGGGCCCGGTGTAGCGATCCTCGGCGTCAAAGATGGCATAGGCCAACGGGAGCGAGCAGACGAATTGCTCGACGGAGGTATGATCATCGTGTCTGAACCACGTTGTAGAGACGACACGAACGTCCGATTCTAGACCAGCAAGCGACGTCCGATCGTACAACGGTGTCGAATCGTACGCCGGCCAATCAGTATGCGAACGTCTTGCGATCCGTCGGAAGACCACCCGACGAGACTCCGGGGTTGCCGTCATATTCACTACCTCAGTATCTCTTATCGATGAGTTTCTCTGGAGCTATAGAGATAGTGATGTGTTAGCGGACCAGTCAGGAATACGTTTGATACGCGATAAAGAGCGCAATAGCGAGACATACGACACCGAGTCCACGAATGAGCCACGTCCACTGGTCGGAAAGCGAGTCGTGCTTGTCTGTGCCGTAGTCACCACGACGTCGACGGGTCGGGCCAACGAATACGGACAGTCGGAGTGCTGTTTGTGGGGCGACAATCAACACAACGCCGAGTAAGGCGCCGAGAACGACTGCGAGGAGTTCGCGGACCCCGGGCATCTACGAGCGGAGCCGCTGGATACGCTTTTCCATCGGGGGGTGGGTGGAGACGATTTGTTGGAGGAAGCCACGGTCAGAGCTGGAGATACAGAGTGCGCTCACCTGCTGATCAACGTTTGCGTCGCGGGAGCGCTGCCTCCCCCGCCCACGGCCGCGCCGATTAGCCGACCCACGGCCACGCTGGGCACGTCCAGCTGATTGTTGGGCCTGCTGGTTACCCTGATGAATCTTCTCAAGCGCGCGAGCGAGTGGTTCGCCCTGCCCGATGACATCCCTGGCGTCGGCGTCGGCGACGTATTCGCGGTACCGGGAAATCGCGAGCACGAAGATCATCACGACGAACTGGACGATGTTCCCGACGACGACCGCGAGGAAGAAATCCGCGAGGTCGTTCTCGCCAGTGAACAACACGATGTACTGCGCAACGATAGCGACGATGGATGCGATGCCTTGACCGAGTTGCATCGTGATGACGTCGCGATTGTCGATGTGGGCAAGTTCGTGGGCGATAACGCCTTCGAGCTCGCTCCGGTCAAGCAGTTGAATGAGTTCCTGAGAGATGACCACGGTTCCGTTTCCGCGGCGACCGACCGCGAACGCATTCGGAACGCCCATACTGGCGATTTTCAACGACGGTTTCTTCATCTCCCTCTCTCGACAGACGCGCTCAACGAACTGATGAATCTCTGCGTATTGGGTCTCAGGCAGGTCTTCGGCCCCGACACTCCGTAACGCGGCCCACTTGCCGACTTTATACTGGATTCCGATCAAGAGGATGCTGCCGACGATGGCAATCGGGAGGATGCCCTCGCCGAACGCGACCATCGCTGCGGCGACGGCCACGAGGTAGAACCCCGCGAGAATTGCACCCACGACGGCCATCCGTATTTTAAGTCCAATATGTCTCATGTGTGTTATGTTGTAGAGGTGGTCTCGGGAGTATACTCAGATTCGGCGTTGGCTGGTCTATCAACCCGATTCAGTCTTTGGTTGACGATTGTTCGATCGAGTCCGGCCGTCAATTCTGTATCGGGTCTGCTGTTCGCGGTGAGTCTATACATGCATGTGTGTGATTAGTCAATCGCATTACGTTCACGGTCAGCGAGGCTGACCGAGAGTTGCCCGTCGCTGTGGACCGAGACAACACACTCGGAGAGAACGAACTTGACCACTCCAGTCGATGGCGTCGACGCTCCGTCAGCTCCGCCGAACAGTTGACTGAGCGCGAACGCATGCGTCCGATCGTAGCGGGAGGCGACTGCCGAACGGGCATCGCCGGTAACGGTCGACACGGCGTCGGTGACGGCTTCGTAGAGGGGTGTTTCATTGCCCCAGCGAGCCAGGTAGCGGCCGTGCCACGATGCTGTCAATTCGTCAGCGGGCCGAGATTCATCGGTCATTGTGTATTCGGGCGCTTCGGGTGCGCCACAACACATACTGAACGTTCGGTAAGTATCAATCTTTCCCCTCATCTCAAGTGAGAGTAGGTCGCCTCAAACCTGACAATATTCTCAGCCACAATTCTCTATCTGCCGGATATACGGCTTAAAACTAGTTTACTCGGACATATAGAGTGTATCTCATCGTGCCTCTGTCAATGGCCTTTTCCAGTTAGACGAAGGTTTTAATACCTACCGAACGTTTAGTCAGTAGTATGGGACGAGTCTCGCTCAGCAACAATCCACTACTCGCTGCGCTTCTGGGAACAGTGGTCACTGGACTTGGCCACTTGTACCTGCGGCGCTGGCTGAGAGCGCTTGGATGGCTAGGACTCACCGTTGCTGCTTCAGTTCTGTTTCTCCCCGCGTCAACGATATCCGCGCTTAGTTCGGGTACGCTAACCGATCCATTCTCGATTCTCCCGATAGTCCTGATCAGTGCCGCTAGTGTCCTTGACGCGTATCTCATCGCGAAAGTTAGAAGACAACCCGATAGATTCCAAGCAAACACTGTCGGGTCAACAGGGGCTGATGAATCTCCAGCCTGTCCTGCCTGCGGAAAGCCGGTCGATCCCGATCTCGGATTCTGCCACTGGTGTACAACCGAATTCAACGTTGTCGACGTCTCCAAACTGGAACGAATCGACGAGAACCAATCGGACTGACTATGGCTTCTGATTCACCCAAACAGCACTGGAGCACCGCCGAAGAAGAGATTATGGAAGCCACCTATCGAGCACTACTCAAGCACGGTTACGCCGACCTGTCGATCTCCCGAATCGCCGACGAACTCGATAAATCGAAGGCTGCTATCTACTACCACTACGACACGAAAGACGACCTTCTGGTCGCGTTTCTCGAGTTCGCCGTCGATAGATTCGAAGAGACGATCGAGACAGAGACAGGCGACGAACCGCCAGAGGATCTCGAGCACGTTATTGAGAAGCTCCTCCCGCTTCAGCCCGACGAGGAGCAACGACAGCTCCAAGCGGTGCTAGTCGGTCTCCGTTCCCAAGCCGTGACGAACGAGGTATTTCGCGAGCAATTCACGCAGATCGATGACCGACTGGCAGTTACCGTCCGGAGCATCGTCGAACGCGGCATCGACGACGACACTTTCCGTGATGTCGACCCGTCGCGGGTCGCGGAGCATATCCTAGCGACGGTCAACGGCGCGATGTACGGTCGCGTGACGACAGACCGCAAAAGCGCCGCGGCGGCAGCACGCGTCTCGCTGGCCTCGTACATCGACTCCGAACTGAGGTGCCGGTCGTGATTCAAGTGGGGAGATAGGGTGACAAATCTCAGTCGTGCGGACGCGATCGCCGAGGCACGAACTCCACTGAAGGAAATCGGTGATCGAAGAAGGGACACTGCTCCCGCTCACTCGGATCGATCTGTCGATGAGGTCGGCGAGTGTGAATCCGCCTCAGGTTGGCCGCTCAACTCGTCGTCAACGACTCGAAAGCCACCAGTCTCTTTCCTCCCCATAAGTTCACGTTGCGGGAACGGAATCTTGATTCCCTCGCGTCGGAACGCGGCCTTGACATTGTGGATGACTACTTGGGTAGCTCGCCATTTCCGTTGTGGGGTCGGTTTGTCGATCCAGAATCGCAGTTCGAGTATCACGGCCGAATCGTCGAACCGAACCGGGAGTACCTGCGGGGCGGGCTGACTCATGATCTCCTCGAGTTCCGTGAGCGCCTCCAGAGCGACAGCTTCGGCATGGTCGGGATTAACGTCGTAATCGATCCCGACTTCGACCCGGAGCCGAAGTTTCCCTTCGATGCTGCGATTGATGATGGTTCGATTGTTCACGGCTTCGTTCGGGAGCACGACGTGTTCACCGTCGAGATTACGGAGGCGGACGTTGTTGATGGTGATCTCGGTGATGAATCCTTCGTGATCGCCGATTCGGACCCAGTCTCCGATGGCGAAGGGCCGCGAAAGCATGAGAATAAACCCAGCGAGGATCGATCCGAGCGTCTCCTGGGCTGCAAACCCCAGGACGATACCCAGGACGCCGGCTCCCAACAGAAGATCGCTTAGCTGGACACCCCACAGCGAGAACGTTCCAAACACGGCGACGACGTAGATCACGACTTGACTGACGTAGTAGCCGACCCGGCGCTGGTGGTCAGACGTTACGCGGTGTTTCGAACTGCCACTGCCGAGGAGAAACCGCTTCAGGATACGGGTAACGGTGTACGCGGCAATGAACTGGAGTATCGTGAGCAGGAGGCGGACACCAGCCTCGATACCGAATTCGAGCACACCAACAACCGAGAGTGCGGTCCCAGCCGCGTTCCATCGGAGCACCAAGACGACGGCGGCGACGCTTGCCACCATCAAGAGGAGTCCCGCCCGGACGACCTCGGCGTTCTCCGTTCGAAGTCGGGTCTTCAGGCGCTTCCCGAGGTACCAGATCACAGCGCCGATGAAGACTGCTGCAGCGACTACTGCCACCGTTTCGGTGAGTTCCGTGCTAGATTGAAGCGGGACAAGGAAGAACGAGAGCATAGACACGAGTGTTCGCACATCTCCTTTGATAATCCACGGGTTATAGTCTGGGTAGTATCGTGGATTCGCACGGCATTCGCGAAGAGTATCCGAGGGAGTTAAGTATACCTGACTAATTAGTTAGTAAGTGTGTACAGGCCAGGTATTCAGCAACCATGAGTGAGTCACAGAATTCGTTGAAAAATACGATACAGGTGTGGAACGAAGAGGGGCGTCTCTATGTCGTCGTTGGCATGATCACGGCGATACTCTCGCTCGTGTTTATCCCCTTGTTTGGCCTCCTCGCCGTGTATTGCGGGTACAAGTTATACGATACCCAAGAGAAAACAGTACTGCCTATCGTGATGGCCGGGCTCGGCGGATTTGGGTTTCTGTTCTGGGTCTATTTCCTCACTACGGTATAAGCTCCCAAAATGATGACCGATCCATCTCCTGAGCCAGATATCGCCTGGTGTCACGAAGCGGTACAGGACGTCTCGCGTACCTTCGCGTTGACCGTTGAGGTACTGGAAGAGCCGATGTCGTCGCACATCTGCCTGGGGTATCTGCTATGTCGCGTTGCCGATACCATCGAAGACGCCGGTCATGTCTCACCTGAATCGCAAGTAAAGCTCCTACGAACGTTCGATGCTGCGCTCGATCCCGCCAGTAACGAGACGATGAACGAGTTCCGGGCAGCGGTCGACGGTTGGTTGCCACCGTCAGCCGACCGCAGCGCCGACTGGTCCGTCGTCGCTCAGTCACCGACAATTTGGGCGACATTCACTAACCAGCCGGAATCCGTACAGACGGCCGTCATTCCGCTGGTCCGGGAGATGGTTGACGGAATGACGATGTTCGTTGAGCGCTACGCAGACACTGGTGGACTCCGTATCAACGATCGCTCCGAACTCGAACAATACTGTTACTACGCTGCTGGTACCGTCGGCAGGCTTATTACGAATCTGCTCACCCGGGGGAACGTCTCTCAGAAACGCGCTCAAAGGCTGTACGACACAGCGGACGAGTTTGGACTCCTCTTACAGATGGTGAACGTTTCGAAGGACGTGTACGACGATTACACAGAGGAAAACAACGTCTATCTCCCGGCCGAGTGGCTCGCTGACGAAGGGATCGATCAAGAGTCTATCCTCCGCACCGACAATCGAGAACCAGCTGCGAACGTTGTCGAACGGACGGCCTCCTACGCGGGGACGTTCCTCGATGACGCCCAAACGTACATCGAGGCGATGCCACTCACGCACGGTAATACGATGGCCGCGTGGTCCATTCCGTATTTGCTAGGCGTGGGAACAATCAGGGAACTCCACACCCGCCCTGAGGACGCACTCACCGAGTCTGGTGTGAAGATATCACGGCGAGAAGTGATTGCCGTGATGGAGGCGGCTAGTACCGCTGATCGTAACGCGATTGCTGAACTCCGCAAAACTATCGCGCACAAACCGTACCACCAAGCCCTCAACTAACGACGTTCATATTCTTGTATCAGTGGAAGCGTTCGTGGATCTGAGTGGACAGCACCGTCCGTACACCATTGTAAGAATATGTTGATAGGGCTCTGTTGAAATCCTATTCTTCAGACAATTTCTCACCTGAAACACCCGGTCACTGAAGAGTGCGAATCAACCGGTCAAAAAATATTACATGGCGTACCCACAGCTGAGCGACCACAATTAGTGGGACTGTTCACCGATAACCCGTTTGCGGGTTACTGCGGTGAGTGTCCACAATAACATCCATAGGAACAATACTGTGATGACCAGCCCTGTCGAGGCCAACGCTCCAAGCGGGCTCATCACATCTGCCAACATCGGAAGCAAGAGCAGTAAGACAACCCCAGCTGAGATGCCTCCACCCAGACACTCAAGGAGTGGCCAGACCAGATTCTCACCTGTCTTATTGTTGTGGTCCGGGGGGGAGTACGATTCCGCTTCCGCGTTGATTGGTGTGGTCATACATACCACTCGAGCTAAACTAAAGTATTGATCGTTATAAATCTGCCGGCGAGTCTGTGGTTAAATCTGATAGGCGCAATTGACTCGAGGGAAACGCTGCTATCCTTAGAGAGCGTGAAACAGGAGATAGGGCACAAGAGATCACAAGGATTCCGTGCCATCGAGCGGGTTGTATTGACCGCATATGAGTTGGGAGTTCACTAGTAGAGAATTTTAACAGATCCGATACGTGGTCCATTCTCTGTATTTGATACACCTCTTGTAACAAGTTACAGGAAGATCAAGACTGACCACGAGATGTGTATTTTCTGTATTGACGATAGCCAGTCAAAATGTATCTCCTAATGAGGATTTCAACAAAGCCGGATTTCGGAAACACAAATCAACGAATCATCGACAGAGAGGTCAGAGGTATGTTTGGTATACGATGACGTTCCCGTCCCAATCCCCGTTTACCGCAGACTCAATACGATACTGTATGCTAGGTAATGTATAGTGGCGGTGAACCATATGCTCGTGCTATCCTAACCTCTGCTTGAATTCAAAGACCAGAATATACCCTTCGGGTCCTGTATTTAGCTGAAAGTAGGCGCTAAGCCCCCTTCCTCAGCGAGTGCCGACCGAATGGGAGGTGCGAGCAGGGAGGGGATACAGCGCCGCACAGTTCTCATACACGATTCGGTAGCAGGCCTACAGACCCACGCAGTCACAACGTTTTTGCAGTAGGGTAGTATAGTATTGATCGAACCCAATGGAGTACGACCTCGACTCGGGAGCACACTCGACGTATTCCCTGCACTACCACCTGATACTCACCACGAAGTATCGGCGCGGAGTGCTAACCGAGGAGCGAACCCAATTCATTCACGAGGTCATCCGCGGGTTCACGGACAACTACGGTGTCGAACTGACGAACCTCGACGGCGAGGACGACCACGTTCACATCCTCTTCCGAGCGAAACCCACCACAGACCTCGTGAAGTTCATCAACACGGTCAAGGGCGCGACCGCCCGCCGTATCCGTAACGAGTACGAAGATGAACTGAAAACCGAACTGTGGGGCGACTCGTTCTGGAACGACTCGTACTGCCTCATCTCGACGGGGCAGGTATCGCTGGATGTGCTGAAACAGTACGTCGAAGACCAGCGGGAGTAGATTGTCATGTACTACGCCTACAAGTACCGTCTCAAGCCGTCCGACGCCCACCGTGAGGAGTTGGACCGCCACCGAGACATTTGTAGGCAACTGTACAACCACACGCTCTACCGTCTCAACGAGTACCAAGACGAACACGGCGATCTGCCGTCCATGACCACCCTACGGTCGGAACTTCCCGACCTCAAGAAGTGGTGGGACGGCCTCTCGGACGTGTACTCGAAGGTTCTCCAGACCGTCGTGGAACGCCTGTTCGACAACCTCAAAGGCCTCTCCAAACTCAAGGAGAACGGCTACGCCGTCGGTCAACTCAAGTGGAAGCCGCCACGGGAGTTCCGCAGTTTCACGTACAGTCAGTCTGGCTTCAAGCTCGACAAGAAGGGCGGTCAGACTGTGCTGTCACTCTCGAAACTCGCGGACATACCGATTCGGCTTCACCGCGCCATCCCCGACGACGCGAACCTCAAACAGGTCACAATCAAGAAAGAACCGACAGGCGAGTGGTTCGCCACGTTCGGCGTCGAAATGGACCGCGAACCGCCCGAACCGTCTGAGAACCCCGAGAAGTGCGTCGGTATTGACGTGGGGATTCTCAAGTACGCCCACGACACCGACGGCACGGCTGTCGGGTCGCTCGACCTCTCAGACGAACGCGACCGCTTGGAGCGCGAGCAACGGAAGCTCTCGCGCAAACAGCACGGGTCGAACAACTACGAGAAGCAACGGCGTCGAGTCGCGGAGTGTCACGCCGACCTCCGACGGAAGCGCCGTGACTTCTTGCACAAGCTCTCGGCGTACTACGCTCGGGAATACGACCTCGTGGCGGTCGAAGACCTGAATGTGAAGAAGATGATGGAAACTCCGTCGAACAGCCGTAATACTGCGTCTGCCGCGTGGCGAACGTTCCTCTCGTTGCTCGAATACAAGTGTGAGCGAGAAGGGACGCACTTCGTCGCGGTCAACCCGAGAGGGACGACCAAGGCGTGCGCGTCGTGCGGCGTTTCGACCGACAAGCCGTTGTGGGTCCGTGAACACTCCTGTCCCGCCTGCGGGTTTGAGGCGGACAGAGATGCGAACGCGGCGTGGAACATCCTTTTTCGCGGCCTCGAAGACGTAGGAGTGGGATACTCCGAATCAACGCCTGTGGAGACTGCGCTCCCTGTGGACACGCCTGTATCTGCAAAGCGCGTCGTGGAAGCAGGAAGCCCTACCCTCAAGGAGCGAACGGCGTCAACCGTGAGCGAGTAGGGTAGGGTAGTTCACCTGCCTCTCTGTTCTATGTATCTTCGCTTCCGCCTGTGTCAGCTCTGAGGACTGCGTTCACGTATTCGTCCGCGGTTCGTCTGGCCGTTGCGAGCGTTTCAGTCTCGTCCAGAACGACTGCTCGAGTGCGCCCCCCGTCGACGATGGTCATGAGTGCCCGTGCTACGTGTTCGGAGTCAACGTCAGTGAATATGTCTTCACTAATGCCGTGATCAATCACGGTCCTAAGCAGATACTGGACGTACTCGTCGTTCTGCTGGAATCGGTCGGCGAACGCTTCCTTGTACGGCGCTTGACTCCGCATCTCCAGCATTGCGATCAACAAGTCGTGGTGGTCTTCGGGAGCAACGAGCAACTTGTCGAGTAGAAGTTCCAATCGCTGTTCGGGAGCGGTTGTCTGAACCTCATGTATCGTCTCACCGAATTGGTTAAGCACATAGTCCAGAAACGCGACCAGGAGGTCATCTTTCGTGTCGTAGTGGTAATGAACGGCAGCGGTCGATTTCCCGTACTCATCGGCAATACGTTTGATCGTGAGATCTGCGTATCCGTGGTCGCGAAGCGCGCGATAGGTCGCACGCATAATCTCCTCGTCAGAATCTGACGAAGTCCGGTCCGGCGGGTCGGCCATTAGTAGAATATTCGTCCTGCTCCAAATAACAGTTTTGACACACTCGTCAGAACCGTTGGCGCGATATCCTCCCGTAGCGGTTGGGTTTGACGAAAGTATCGATAGCCCCCGGTTGAGTTTTGTACTCCCGAAGTCTTTTGACTAACCGGTTAGTAAGTAAAATATCGACTACATGGCAAACGACCCAGCCACTGAGATCCTGGACGCCACGTACCGTGCCCTCTGCGAGCATGGCTACGCAAATCTTACACTCCAGGATATCGCTGCCGAAGCAGACGCCAGCAAGTCGTCCATCCACTACCACTACGATTCAAAAGACCAGTTGTTCGTTGCCTTCCTCGACGACCTGTACGAGCGATTTACCGACCGAGTGGACTCTCCCGAGGGAGATACGCCCAACGAACAGCTTGAAGAGCTCCTTCAGGTTCTACTGACTACCGACGCTGAGCCGCCTCTGAGAGAGTTCCGAACCGCAATGCTCGAACTGAAGGCACAGGCCCCGTACAATTCGACTCTACAGGAACGTCTCACCGACTTCGATGAGTTCCTGATCGAACAGTTGCGAGAAATACTCGCGGCTGGCATGGACGACGGTGAGTTCGCCGACGACATCGAGCCAGCCCGCGACGCAGAATTCCTCGCAACGACAATCACCGGCGCACAGACTCGCCATGTCACAATCAACCAGTCCTCTGACCAACTCTACGATACGATGACCAGATACATCGAGCGACATCTCCTCGCCGACGAGCAACCGGAGGTTGGACGGTAATGGGGTTGTTCAGCCGTATTGGTTCGCTCTTCAAGGGCCCAGAAGAGTTCGACCTCACATCGGGTGGAATCGCGAAACCACTGTTTTTTCTCTCGATGCCGATCGTCGTCACGAACCTCTTCCAGACCGCGTACAATTTGGCGGACACGTTTTGGCTGGGCCAGTACAGCACCGATGCACTAGCGGCGATCAGTTTTGCGTTCCCGATGGTGTTCCTGCTTATCTCACTGGGAATGGGGATTTCAGTTGCAGGAAGCGTCCTCGTCGCCCAGTTCACGGGCGCTGATGAGGAGCGGGAAGCCGAGTACGCGGCGTCTCAAACCGTGACCTTCGCAGTCATCGCATCGGTGATCCTCGGCGCCATCGGATACTTCGCCATCGAAGACTTCCTCGCAGTAATGGGCGCGTCACAGGACGTCCTGCCGCTAGCGACGAGTTACATGGAGGTCATTTCACTGGGGCTGCTGTTTATGTTCGGTTTCGCGGTGTTCATCGCGCTAATGCGAGGGTACGGTGATACCATCACCCCGATGCTGGTGATGTTCGGGTCGGTCGTCCTGAATATCGTCATCGACCCATTCCTAATCTTTGGGTTCGAGAACAACCCCGTTTTCGGGATGTTCGGACTTGGTAGTCTCGAATCCACGCTATTCGCCGTAACTGGCTACACGGGTTCCGGTATTACTGGTGCGGCACTTGCAACTGTCTTTTCCCGCGGGCTCGCGCTGGTCGTCGGCCTTGCAGTCATGTTCCGAGGGACACGCGGCGTCCAGATCCACATCCGTGATATGGTTCCGAACCTCTCCTATCTGCGACGCCTCGTCCGGATCGGGTTACCTGCTTCTATTGAGGGGATGGGCCGAGCGCTGTCGATGAACCTGCTGCTGTTCATTGTCGCGTTGTTCCCGGACGCGGTCGTCGCTGCTTACGGTATCGGCACGCGGGTCTTCTCGGTTATTTTCCTCCCCGCCATCGCGGTTGCTCGGGGAGTCGAGACAATGACAGGCCAAAATATGGGTGCGGACAAGCCGGACCGTGTCGAAAAAGCGGCAGGGCTGGCGTCGAAAGTGCTCTTCACCGTCCTCACGGTCGCGGGGGTCGTTGTCTTCTTCGTCGCGGCACCCATCGCCGACGTGTTCACGACCGACCCCGAGGTCGTCGACATCGCCGCGCAGTTCCTTCGCTACGTCGCGTTGACCTTCGGGTTCATCGGGATTATGCGAGCCTATACGGGCAGCTTCCGCGGTGCCGGCAAGACGCTCACCGCGGCGGCGATCTCCGTGCTGATGCTCGGGATTATCCGGTTCCCGATTGCATGGATCGCCTCTGGACCGCTCGGTGAGCGCGGAATCTGGCTGTCGTTCGCGATTTCGAACGTCGTTGGAGCGATCATCGCCTATTCATGGTACCGGCGCGGCACGTGGCGCGAGAGTGACTTGACCGAATCCAAAGTCGACCTCGACGAGACCAGTGTCGAGACAGCAGCAGGTGATGACTGAAACCGATGACTGACACAGAGCCTGTTCACCCCTCACAGATCGAGCGCTACTTTGAACAGGTGCTCAGCACCGGGGACGAGGCCAATCTTCCGCTCGTTCACGATGTACTGGACGATAGCCCCGACAGATGGTACGGACAGTTGGTGGTGACCGTATACGATTCACTGTCAGATCACCAGGACCGTGAGGATGTCCTTCCTTACGCCGCCGCAGTCGAATTACTCCGGGGATACGTTCGTCTCCGAAATCGGCTACTCCTCACTCTCACTGATAAACACGCGTATTCGCTTACGCTGGATCCGACAGCGGCACTGCTGGCCGGGGATTATCTGTATACAGCGGCATTTTCGTCACTCCGTTCAAGACCCGACTCTTCGTCGAGTGAGTGTTTCGAGATACTGACGACAGCTCTCGAAACCGTCACGGAGGCATTTACGCGCACCTACACCGCGGCCGGATTCACAGACCACGACCAAGCGAAATTTCTCGATGACACTGCGGGGAGTCTCGGTGAAGGTGCGGCGGCCCTTGGAGCGACACTGGCTGGTGTCGACGAACCGGTTCGCCGACACTGCGAACGACTCGGTCGCGGGCTCAGTACCGCCCGACAGATCAACTACGTGCTCGATACGGATCCAACCGAGGCGATGGTTGTCCTGCCAACGTTCGATGAGTCACAATTCCGTCAGTATGCAGGACAGCGGCGAGATGAGGCTGCTCTGGCTCTCGACACCCTGTCAGAGACCGTCGATGTAACGCGTCTGCGAGCGTTGGCCGATGTGACTGTAACGAGACACGACTAACAGAGCTGAGCTACTAATTACGACGCACTCGATTAACTATACAGACATCTGACAGATCCGCACTGTAATCTACCACGCCCTGAAATGCGTGGCATTCAGCGTGAGCTTCCTTTATAACCGCTGAGAGCGGTAGGCGAATCCTCACCGTTCACTCACCCGAATTTCCGAATCAGACAGTAGAAGACATCGATTCATCTGCGAACAATCCAGTGATAACCGTGTCGATCAGTGCCTCCTCAACCTCATCATAGGTTTCGTTCAGGACGATAGGTGTGTTCTGTGCTTGCGTGACGAACAGCAGCGACCGTAGGAGTCCTCGTACGATATCCGGATCGTCTATCCGGACATCATCGCGCGCAACCCATGCTTCCGGCTGCGGTAACACGCGGAAATCTGCTTCGGCACCTGTGTCGGGTTTGTTGTCGCTATCGCCTTCACTAATCGTGCCCGTGTTATTGTCGTCCCCTGTACTGGTAGCATCATCATAGTTTGTTCCATTCAACTGCTCATCGATCCGCCGTATCTCACCCTCCACAAACAGCCTCCGAATAAGAGGGTTCGATCGGACTTGCTTAAGCGTCGTCCGCAGGATCATTTCAGCTTCCGCCTGTGGTGTCTCCACCTCACCGACGACTGCTTCGAGTTGTTCAAATAACTGATCGCGCTCAGAGACCAGCACAACAAGATACAGTTGCTCTTTCGAGTCAAAAAACTGGTAGAACGTACTAGTACCGATTCCCACCTCTTCCGTAATATCACTCACACGCGTTCGATCGAAACCGAACTGCGCGAAAAGTTTGTGGCCCGCCTCGATCAACTCTTTGCGGATACGCTCGCGATCTTCATCGGTAAAGCGCGCCATTATTGCTTCCTCGTGTCAGCTGCGACGGCTTCGTTTTTTTGCTCCATACCGAGATGCGAGAGCCCAAGAACAAAATGTTTATTGGTTCTCGGGGGGAGTAGTGAGTGTGCAACGAGCTTGCCACTTCTCGCCGAATAGTCCCGCAACGGAATTCCCCCGATCCCGGAGTACAATCACCACGACTATCGAGGTGCGGTAGCGCATGCGGACTCGCCCCCTATCCGTTGTGCTTGTGAGTGTGCTTCTCCTCACTAGTGGTCTCGGCATCGGTGCTGTCGGCGCCGAGCTAACCGGCTCCAACGCCGCGTCCGGTGTCGGCGTTGGAGCGCCCGCACAGGCCTCGAATATCGGTGGGTCTCCTGATCTCGACGTGTTCGCGCCGAACCCGAACCTTGTCCCCGGCCGGACCAACCAGATCACCCTCCAGATCGCCAACGACGGCAACCTCCGGTTCGGGAACGCTGCGAACAGTGATATTGTCACTACCGCGCGCAACGTCCGCGCTGAGGTCGAGGCGAGTGGGCCACTATCTGTCGAGTCGGGCGAGACGTCGATCGGCAGCGTGACGACAGGCGCCCCCGGCGAACTACCGGTGAGTCTGAACGTGCCGCAGGGCGTCGAGCCCGGAACATACTCGCTGGATCTAGATCTCACCTACGGCTACATCTCCTCCGGCGAGAGCCGAACCGTAACGGTCTCCCGCGACGTGGAGGTGCGCGTGCGTGACGACGCCCGGTTCCAAGTCGTTGACATCGACAGCGACGCGCAGATCGGTGACAGCGGCACCGTTGAGGCGACGATCGAGAATGTCGGCGCGGAGACGGCCCACAATGCTGACGTGACTTTCGGGACGCAAAGTAGCAGCGTCACAGTGAGTGACGGTCAGTCCGACACCGTCCGGATCGAGGAGATCGAACCCGGCGAGACGACATCTGTCGCATACGAGGTGGGCGTCGCGTCCGATCTACCAGTCCAGCAGTACACGCTTGCCGGTTCCGTGCAGTTCGAAGACCCTGACGGGATCACCCGCACCGATGATGGGCTCTCACTCGGGATCCTCCCGCTTGCCGAACAGGAGTTCGCATTCACTAACGTGGAGTCACAGCTTCGCGTCGCCGAGGACGGCGAACTGGTCGGCACCGTTCGCAACGACGGCCCTGTTCCGGCCCGTAGCGTTGTTGTTCAGTACGCCGGCAATTCCCAGAGCGTGATCCCGGCAGAGCGGTCGACCGCTGTAGGGACGCTTGATTCCGGTGAATCCGCGAACTTCACACTGCCAATCTCGATTAGTGGCGAGGCCGAGTCCGGCCTGCGCTCGCTCGATATGGCAGTCCAGTACCGAAACGGTGAAGATGAGTTGCGGGCCTTCGAAGACCTCGTCGTCGACGCTGAGATTGCCCCTGAGCGCGACCGTTTCGACGTTGCGGTCGAGAACCGCACTATCCAGTCAGACGGGGCTCGTACCGTTGATGTCACCGTAACGAATAACCTCAACGAGACTGCCAGCGACGTCGAGGCACGGTTGTTCGCCGACGATCCGCTCGATACAGGTGATACCGACACGGGATACGTCCAATCACTCGACTCCGGGGAAACCACCACGATGACTTTCGAGTTGACTACTACAGGCTCTGCAACGCCGGGTAGCACGTACCCAATCTCGCTTGACTTCCGGTACGATGACGCGGACGGAGACAGCCAACTGACAGACACCTACCGTGTCCCGATAGACGTGATCGAGAGTGAGGGCGGCGGACTGCCGCTGCCAGTTATCATTGTCGCGCTGCTTGTCGTTGGGACGGGGGCGCTTGTCGTCTACCGGAGGCGGCAGTAACCGATGTCTCTCGGCGAGCGGATCGAGGCGTGGACACGGCGACTTAACGACGCCATCGTCGACAGCCCGCGCCGAGTCATCATCATATTCCTTGTTCTCACGCTGGTGTTTACCGGCGGGATAGGCCTTGTCAGCACGGACACTGAGGCCACCGATTCGTTCACCGATGGTCTCGAGGAACAGCAGGCACTTGACGCGGTTAACGAAGAATTCGAAGATCCATTCGAATCCGATGATGAGTCCACACAACTCATCCACTCGGGAAGTAACGTTTTGACGAAAGAGGCGTTACTCAGAGACCTCCGGGTCTTAGAGGAGGTTGAGTCGCGAGACGACCTCCGGGTAGCCTCGGCCAACGGCCCAGCCACGGTCGTCGCACAGACAATCGACCCGTCGGCGACCACGGCAGCCGAACAGCGGCGCGTCTTGGAGTCGACGAGTGCGACCCGAGTCAGACAGGTCGTTCGCAGCCTCTCAGAAAATCCGCGGTTTACGGGGGCGGTTGCGACAGATTTCAATCCGACGAGCGTGAGCGCAAGCGCGTCGATTACGGTCATCTCACACGACGTGCCGGGAGAGTTCTCGGATGGGGACCTCCAAGAGGTTCAAACGACGATCCGATCGATTGCGGCTGATCAGCCAGGGGATCTCACGGCGTTCGGCAGCGGCGTGACGAACGCCGAGACGGCCAACGTCATCGGTGACTCGCTCACCATCGTAATGCCTGTCGTTGTGCTGTTGCTGCTTTTGTTCCTGGTCGTCGCCTACCGCGACCCGATCGACCTCGCGCTCGGGCTGCTGTCGCTTCTGATGACCATCATCTGGACGTTTGGGTTCCTCGGGTTCTCTGGAATCCCATTTAATCAACAGATGATTACCGTTCCCGTGCTGTTGCTTGCGGTCGGGGTCGACTTCGGGATCCACATCATCAACCGCTATCGCGAGGAGGTCGTCGACGGCTATGAGGCGACAGAGGCGATGCGCGAAGCGAACAACCAGCTAATGATCGCCTTCATCATCGTCACTGTAACCACTGTGTTCGGATTCGGGGCGAACGTGATCTCTGACCTCACGCCGATCCGAAACATGGGAATCGCCTCGGCGGTCGGGATCACCTTCACCTTCCTGATATTCGGGCTGTTCCTGCCGGCAGCAAAACTGGTCGTCGACAGGCTGCGAGAGCAGTACGGAGTCCCAGAGTTCAACTCGGCCCCGATCTCCTCCGAGGACTCGACGCTTGGGAAGTTCCTGACGTTTCCGGCACAGGTTAGCCGGTACGCGCCAATCGCGTTCGTGGTCGTGCTGCTCGTGACAGGGGGGATGGCCGCGGCGTACGGCAGCGGCGTCGACACCTCTTTCGAGACTGAGGACTTCCTTCCCCCGGAGGAGCAACCGGACTATGTGACCAGCCTCCCTGAGCCGTTCGCACCGAGTGAGTACACTGTCACTGAGACGTTGAACCTGCTTGAAGACCGCTTCTCAACTAACCAGGATCAAACAGTGAAGTTGTACGTCGAAGGGAACTTTGAGGAGGGCCATGCGCTTGAGGCTCTCGCAGACCCGAACGACGATGCATCAGGCTCACTCGCAGTCGGTGACGGCGGGAGCGCCCAGCCAACCAGTATTGTGACTGTGATTCAATCTCATGCCGAACAAAATCCGGAGTTCGCCAAACTGGTCGCCCGCAACGATATCGACGGAAACGGAATTCCCGACCAAAATCTCGACCGTATCTACGACGTGCTGTTCGCCTCGTCGTCCGGCGATCGGGCTGAGCAGTACCTCACGCCGGATCGACGGAGTGCGCAGGTCGACTACGCGATCGACTCCGGGGCCTCGCAGGCTGAGGCCGCGGCCGACACTCGGGAGTTCGCTGAAGAGTTCCGGTACAAGACGACCGCCACCGGTCAGATCGTCGTTTTCGACGCGGTGACTGATATCATCTTCAATTCTTCAATTCAGGGACTGATCATCGCGATGGGGTTAACAGGATTGTTCCTCGTTATTGCCTACGCCGTATTGGAGAGCAAGCCGCTCCTCGGAATAGCGAATCTCTTCCCGATCTTAATCGCAATCGCATTCCTACTTGGGACAATGCGATACCTCGGGATATCACTGAACGCGCTGACTGGAACAATTCTATCGATTTCCATTGGGCTCGGAATTGCGTACTCAGTACACGCCACTCATCGGTTCATCGATGAGTACAACGCCGGCGCCGACGCTTACGAGTCGATGATTATCACGCTCTCGGGGACGGGCGGCGCCCTGCTCGGAAGCATGCTCACCACTTCGCTCGGGACGGGTGCGCTCGCGCTCGCCATCACACCCGTGCTTGGGGACTTCGGCCTCTTGATGGCGCTGAGCGTGGTGTACTCCTTCGTGTTTACCGTGATAGCACTCCCCCCAGCAGTGTTGTTGTGGGAACGCTACCAAGGCGTATGGAGTGGGATTAATCTGTCAGTCTCAGGCTGACATCTCAACAATATATTTTCTACCCCCGTCTCAGAGGTAGGAAGAATACGGGGAACCGGACACCTCTTGACGAATTTATCGAGAACAGAGGAGAACATCTGTGTCTTTGTGGGATGAATCCAGCTACTCTGTTGAATCCGCAGAAGGCGTCGGGATCGGGTCCTCCTGTACTCGGTTCAGGACCGCTGCCGAGAGAATTCGGAGATGGAATCTTGGCAGAGGGCGAGAAGATCGAGATCACTAGGTGGATAGGTCCAATTCATCGACGACGAAGAGCGAAAGCTGCGCCGACTGGCGCAGCAGCACTCGACAGACGCTCATGCTGATCCGGTCGAACGCTTTACACAACGTGGACGGCGCAGAGAGATCGGCCGCGTTGAGGCCGATCTCCCCGGTTATTTGTGGCATCTCTTTGAGCAGGTCGATCGTCATGCGGTACGACGAATCGAGGTAAATCCGCAGACAGTGAAGGGAAACGAGTGCGTAGTCGGCGAATCCGCCGCCACCTTCCGGGGCGGCGGATTCGCCTCCATCGCCAGTAACTCTTTGAGCAACCGGTACAACCTCCCCGATGAAGCGGGAGATTTGCGTCATGGTCAACGGAACTCTCCCGCTTCAACTCCTTTGATTTAGCGGCCTACCTCGCCTCCGTATGGCGATTCAACACAGCCAAATTAACCTACTAGTGGCGATGCGAGCTCAAAACAGTGAAGCCTCGAAGCTTGTCCCCGAGGTAGTTCACAAATCCTCGTCTAACGCCCCGTAGAGCCCTTTTTGGATCCGCGCCGCGACTCCAGTGAGGTGCGCCTGTCCGAATGTCGCCACGATCAACGCCCCTACAGAGTTGTACATCTGGTCGAGAACCGTGTCATCAAGCCCATGCTGAGCGAGCGGCATCGAGATCCCGGTCTTGGCGGAGACGATGTCAAGCGCGAACTCGAACAGTTCCCAGACGACGCCGAACGCGAGCACCACCACAAAGATGAACACAAACGCGAAGCGCGCTGGGATCTCGACTTGATCGCTGTGGAGGTCAATCGCTCGCAGCGTCGTGTATCCTGCGCCGGCGACCAGCGACGCCGAGAGAGCGTGCGTGAGGTGATCCCACCACGGGATCAGCGCATAGAACCATGCCGATCCAAGCGTGTGGAGGAACACCGCCGACGTAATCCACACGCCAAGCCATGGATTGGGGGGAATGTTGTAGTTGCGTTCAAGCAGCGCCGGAATGAACGTGACGAACAGACCGATCCCACCATTAGTGATCGCCTTCGGCTGGCCGAACACCACGCCGTAGCCAACGATAGCGACCAAGAGAACCTGCATCACCCTCGTAATCCGCCGCTGCGTCCGAAGCGACGAGTGATCCCGGAGGGTGCCTCGAACACTCATCGGCGCACCACCCACCCTATCACTCGGCGAAGATATGCTTCGCGCCGCCGGAAGTACGCGTCGAAGAGGATCCCGGCGACGAGTCCGGCCAGCGTAACGTAGAGCCACTCGATCATCAGCGCCTCGTTGGTCGTCAGCAAGTTGGTACCGAGCATCCGATCGGCGTTCCACCGTAGGACCGTCCACGCCGCCGCCGTTGCCAGCGTCGTCATCACGACGAAGACCACGGCGAACCAGTGTGTCACGCGTAGCGTGGTGAACATCTGAAGTTCCACAGTGATGATCAGCGCGAACGCGGCGATCGCGAGATACGCTGCGAACGTTCCCATTTCTCCCCCGAAGAGCGCACGCACCAGAACCGGCAACAGCGCGAGCCCGAGCACCTCCCATGGGAGCATCACTTTCGGGTCTCGCGCCGCGACCGCCGGTGCGGCCACAACGACGATCATCGCGGCGATGATAGCCATCGGGAGGAGGTCGAATTCGAACAGGCTCTCGACGAACACTCCCGCGAGCACCGTCACCATCGCCCACGCGACCAACGCGTTCGTCCGCCCGCTACGGAGCAACCGCCCCAGTCGGCCCTCAATAGCGTCTCCTTCCAGAACGTCAAGTTCGGAATCAGACGGATCGACTCCGTCAATCTCAGCCCCAGAGTTTCCATCTGTGGCTTCCGAAGCGGATTCGTCGGAATTCATACTCATATTCGGTCCGCCCCTCAGATATGGATTGCCTTTACAACACGCCAGACAGGCGCACTTTTGCCCGTCACGTCTATCTTTCAGCCATGAATTATCGACGCTAGTGAATATTCACACGCTTGATTGCTGAAAAAATTCGCCACCGATTCGCTTGGTATGACCTCAGTACTAATCGACATCTGATCAGAATATATCGCCTAGGGGGATTTCAACAAAGGATATCTCACTTGGGTCGCTGTGGGTGTCCCGTACCGATCGCCTTGGAGTATAGTTCTAGTGATTACGATTGTCTTCTTGCTTCTTTTGTAAATGTTGGACGACCTCAGTTGCTGTGTCTTGTTGGGTCCGAGCAGATTCTGCCAATAATTCTCCGCCCACGAGCGCCGGACTAATTATCGTATTGGCTCCTACAAAGCGGAATTTCTCAATATTCTCATTATTTGTCGCTGCAGCAACAATCCAGATATCGTCGTCTTGTTTTCTCACGGTGATTGCCGTCATAATGTCTTCTGCGTCGTCTTCTGTAGCAATAACGACGGCACGCGCCGTATCTAGCCGAGCTCGTTCAAATGTCTCATTCGATGTCCGAGAACCATGTAATTCTAAAACATCTGATTCAGTGAAGCTTTGGGGCGCATCCGTATCAGAAATAACCAATATTGAGCAATCTCTCTGTAAATTATCAATAATTGGGGCGGTCAATTGATCATTTCCAGCGACAATGATATGATCTGAAAGTTGGTCAAGTTCAGCGTCGTCTGTCATACCTAATGCCTCGGTAAACCGGTTCTCAATAGCGGGAGTTAAGAGTGTACCAAGTGCGACAGCAAACGTAGCCGTGCTAACGATTAAGACAGACAGCGCGTATAAGCGGGCAAATCCACTTTCCGGAATGGGCGTGGCATCGCCGTATCCAACCGTGCTTCCAGTTACAATCGTAAAATAAAATGCATCTAGTAGAGTGTCAATTCCCCGGAACTCATTCCGAAGTGAATACGTTCCAATCGTACCGTACGCCTGCGCGCCGACCAAAGCCAAGCCCGCAGCAATTTGCGTGTCTGTCAGTGTGACGTTTCGATCGAATACCCCTTCTTTAGATAATAATATCACAAATACGACGAGAGAGAGCAGTACAAGCGGTGTCGAAAATACGCTTGACTGAAGAACTCCCTGAATCGTTACCGTGGGAACGAGAAAGAGAGATACGTACCACGCAGCCCGCCATCGTCGCCGAAGACCGTAACTGGTGAGAAAAAGAAGGAACCCAGTTAGCGACCCTGTAAAGCCGGCAGACTCTGTCGCACTTAATGGCAACTGATCGGCAATAAAATTAATTTTTGCGGCACCTGTTAGCGTCGCCACACCTGTTACTATTGACAGAACAGAAAGTACAGCAACTAACTGTACGATTCCTTTCGTGGATTTTATATAACTAATTGAAACGGATTTTGCTGTGTCAGTCACAGTTCTATCACGTAATTACGTATCGGGATTCTCAGACAATTCTGACGCTGTGAAGCCACCATCTTGAGCGAGATCTTACGTAACACGAGATCAATTGGATTCACTCTGGTCATAAGTTCTTGCTAGAGGAATAGAATCTTGAGTCCTGACAAACAAAAAGTCACCCACGCCACACCAACATACCTTTCTTGTAATGTGGCAATTAGTAGGTAAATGGAATATAGCTCAGGACTACGACGGCGGATCATCTTCGGAATTGGAGGGTTAGGATTAGTAGCTGCTGTCATTTTTGTTTTAATCCAGTTTCAGGCAACGCTCATATTTGCAATCTTTCTCTACTACGCAAGCCGCCCAATTTATCGTAAACTCGAGAACCTCTCGCTTCCGTCGCGACTCCAAGGCCATCGCGTTCCCTATCGCCGTCAAGTTCTTGCCATGGTTACAATTGCTATTTTCCTACTGCCGTTTCTCTTTTTGCTCACATACACCCTTGTACTGGTAGTACCCGAAATCCAACGGCTCGCTGGAGGGGATGGTCCTGGTGTAGCATATCTGTCTGCACTACAGTCGGCACAAGGAAGTGGACTTCCGGGTCCACTCGTAGGGCTAGAAATCAGTGACATACTTGTGCTGAGTCCTGAGGAAGTCGTAGCAATCCTCAACGACCCCGCAGTTCAGACATGGGTCGAACAAATGGTTGCTACGCTGACCGGTTCAGTCGGGTTCATCGCAAACGCAGCACTCCATGGATTCATTCTTCTGGCCGGGACATATTATATGCTTACTGACGGCTCACGACTTGTAGACTGGTTTCTCGACAATTTTGATGAATCAGGTGTTGTCGGGTCATACGCGGTAGCTGTTGATGATGAACTGTCTTCCATCCTCTTCGGTAATATCTTAAACGCATTTGTGACCGGTATCATCGGAATTCTTGTCTTTTCTGGATATAATCTCGTTGCACCAGGAGCAGTAAACGTTCCATTTGCGCCCCTAGTCGGCGCACTCACAGGAGCAGGAAGTTTAATACCAGTTGTGGGAATGAAAATTGTGTACCTCCCTGTCGGAGCAATTCTCGCGATAGCTGCTGTCACCAGTGGTCAGGCAAGCGCGTTCGGCTTCGTGATCCTGTTTCTCGTTTTGGCGTTCGTAGTCGTTGATACGATTCCTGACTTTCTAATCCGCCCGTATGTGAGCGGCAACCGGACACATGTGGGCCTACTGATGTTTGCCTATATTCTCGGACCGATCGCGTTCGGGTTCTACGGGATTTTTCTTGGCCCAATACTGCTTGTCCTCCTCGCAGAGTTCTTTAGAACTATTGCATCGTACGTTCTCACCGGCAGACAGCCACATGAACAATCAAGTCTCTCGGACTACTGAATAGCCCGCTAATAGCAATGTTTGTCTCCATATCTGTGAACAGAAGCCGAGACGCATCTTACCGACCAACACCTAGAGACATCAAATACTACGTGGACACAGCGGTCATTTGGATACAGACGGAAACACATAGTTAGCTACGGGCCAACCTTCTAAGCATCCGTGTACACAATCGCTGACCTACCTATCGGGAATACACTCCAGACGGTTGAATACGATCTCGGGCTCGAATCGGCACTCCGTCAGATGTCTGAGTACAGCTACACACAGATCGGTGTCGAACGCGACGGCGAGTTGGTCGGGATTGTCACCTACAGATCAGTCGTCCGGACTCTCCTTGCATTCCATCAACTGGAGGTCGGACACAAAACGCTCGATAAGATTTCGGTCGGCGCAGCAGTCGAAGATGCACACACCATCAGCGAGGATGAGAACCTTCTGGCCATATTCGATGCACTCGCAGAATACACGTACATCGTGGTCGATCGAGACGACGAGTGGCGGATTCTAACCGACTACGACCTCCTGACACGACTGAAACAGATGCTTGAGCCGTTTCTGTTGATCGAGTCCATCGAGATGCAGTTGCGCAAGATTTTCACGCGAGTGTTCGGTGATGCGCTGTCGGAGCAGCTAGCCGAAACGTTCGACGAGGAACACCCACTGCCAACGCCAGCGTCGATCGAGCATTGCAGTTACGCACACTATGCCCAATTCATCTCGATTCATTGGGGGGAATTTGAGTCGCTCTTTGATGATCAACAGGACGTGATCCGCGAGTTAGTGCTTGAAATCGGGGATATGCGAAATCAGCTCTTCCACTTTCGAGTCGACGACCCGGACGAATTTGACCGAGACCTGCTCCGCTTCGGTCAGTCGTACTTTTCCTCCGTGTGACTTCTGAGTTCGTGCGCGGGGGGTCCTGAGTATCATACGGCTTGTCGGCAAATCGAGCAACTGGCTTGGGCTCTATGTATTGAAAGAGCCAGTCTCAACTACTGGTGGACCCCCAATTTGATTCACGCACCCGCAAATCGCCAGACTACAGTCCATCAGCAATGTGTTACACAAGATTTAAACGTCTATTTATTCACGAAATTAACGTTCGTGATCTCAAACCGTGCTCCACCGTCCGTCCCGTCCGTAACGCGAATCTGCCAGTCGTGAGCATCGACAATCTGTTTGACAATATTCAGTCCGAACCCAGTTCCATTTGCCGACTGCGAGTAGCCGAGCTCAAAGACAGCGTTGCGTTCGTCGGGCGGAATGCCTGCCCCATCGTCTTCAACATAGAACCCGTCGGTTAGTTCTCCGACCGTCACTGTCACTTCTGGCCCACCGTGTTCAACCGCGTTTCGAAACAGGTTCTCAAATACTTGCTTGAGACGACTGCTGTCTGCCCACACGGTTCGGTCGACGGTAGTAATTACGCGTCCCTGCTCCATCTGAACGTTCTCCCGACACCTGTCAGCTATCGTCGCGAGATCAACCGGCTGAGTGTCACTCACCTCTTTATTATCCCGAGCCAAAATGAGAAGATCTTCAATCAGCGCCTCCATCCGCTCTAGTGCTCGGCGGACACTGTCGAGATGGTCGTTGTCACACTCGTCGGCCACCAAGTCAAGATGCCCGGTAGCAACGTTCAGCGGGTTCCGAAGATCGTGAGACACAACGCTGGCGAACTCTTCTAGTCTCTGTTGGCGTTCTATCCGCTGAGTAATATCTTGAAACGTGCCGCGCACACCAACGATTTTGCCATCCTCACGCCAAGGCTCGCCGCGGGTACGAACCCATCGCACCTCATCGTCAGCTGTGACGATGCGTAACTCCAAGTCGTATGGTTCCCCGTCAGTTAACACTCGCTCGACGGCATCCTGAATCGTTGTCTGATCTTCGGGATGATAGAGCCCGACTGTGTTCTCGACTGTTGGTTCGAAGTCCATGTTGACGCCGTGAATCTGGTAGACTTCATCGGTCCATCGGAGTGACTCTGTTCGGCGGTCAAGCTCCCAGCCACCGACGTTTGCGACGGTCTGGGTCTGTGAAAGGAACTCGTTGGCCTGCTCAAGTTCTTGATTTTGCTGCTTACGAGTCGTGACATCACGATATAACCATATGTTCGCTTCACCTTCGGACAGGGTATATGGCACGTAATCACGTTCCAACACGCGACCATCTGTGAGTTGGAGTTCCTCGTTTTGAACCAGCTCCCGGTGTTCAAGTCGCTCGGAAATCACTTCGATGAACGCCTCTGGGTCGGTGAATCGGGATTTAAATTCTTCAGCTGCTGTGGCGCAGTCGCGTCCAATTACTTCCTCACTGTCGATCGGAACGCCAAGTGTTTCGCCCAACTGGCCGTTTGCCATGAGTACGTCACGTTCAGCGTCTTCAACGAGTACGCCCATCGGCAGATTTTCGACGATTGTGCGAAGAACAGTATTTGTCTGCTCAAGCTCTTGTTTGCGCTCTTTACGCTCGCTGATATCACGCAAAATCCCAACTGACCCCTCGAAAGACTCCCCTTCGTAGGGTAAGACGCCCATGTGATCCTCACAGGGAATTGGCTCACCTTGATTGGGCAGAATCTCGATCTCAAACTGTATGCTGTCGGGACCGTCCGACGAGAGAATCCGCCCAAGGTGATTTTTCGAGCGGTCGACCACCTCCGATGATTTGATTAGTGTTGGTGACGCTCCAATAATTCTCTCACGCTCGTACCCAACCAGTTCGATGAACGCGTCGTTCACGTATTCGAAGTGTCCTGTTTCATCAAGTACGTAGACCGGGTCGTTGAGAGTCTCGACGAGTGTTCGAAATTGAGTGAGTGCCATCTCCTGTTCCTGTTCCACAGAGCGATCCCGTACCGAACAGACTAGCTCACTGGCGTCCGTCTGCGCAACGGTATGATCTTCGACGAAGGTCGTCCCATCGGCCCGGAGCCCAGTCGTCTCTCCGCTCCAGTAGCCGTCCTCGGCGACCGTCGGCAAGATAACGTCTCGTACGATCGCTGTGTCGCTGTCGGGGTAGATCAGTTCCCAGTGTTCCCCCTCCATCTCGTTGGGGTCATATCCGTAGATGTCTGCGTAGGCCTGATTGACGTAGATAAACTCATCGTCCTCATTAAGGATGCTGATGCCTTCTTGCGCCGTTTCAATGGCTTTGCGCTGCCGTTTGCGCTCTTTGTCTGCACGATATCGTTCGACGGCGTTTCGCAGTCGGTTCGCCAATACAGTATACTGGTCAGCTACACGCTTTTTCTGGAGATAATCAGTCACGCCAGCGGAGATAGCTTCACCAGCAACCTCCTCAGAGCCCTTGCCAGTAAACAGCACGAATGGCAGGTCAGGGAAGTTTTTTCGGACAGATTTGAGAAATTCAATACCGTTCTGTGAAGGCATATCATAATCAGAGACGATACAGTCAAAGTCGCCAGAAGAGAGGTGTTCTAGCCCCTCACTGGCGCTCGTCGCTGTCGTGACGGTGAAGTTATCATCCTCGCGTTTCAGAAACTCCGCAGTTAACTCAGCGAAGTCTGGTTCATCGTCGACATGAAGCACATGGATGCTTGCTTCACTGTTCATGAACCAATACAGCCATGGCTGGATAATAACACTATTCAAGCATTTCTCAAGACAGAAATTCGGAGGGTCGCTGACACGCGGCGTTTCACTGGGATAGCGGCGGAAACTCGATGGTACAGCTGACACTCGCTGACTCTGTTACCTTTGCGTAGCACATTGTTGATGGACTGCGGTCTTTCGGTTTGCGGTGTGTGAATCAAATTGGGAGTTCACGGTAGAGATGCTTAGAAGGTCGATTAGTTCCCCCGCTCAACTAGCGACGACTGTACCAACAATCTCCTACAGAAGAGCGACCGTACAGAAAACGGGGGTTTTCTGAACACCAGCATTAGAACTAATATTAGCCCTAACAGTAGGCCTATACAACGATGGCGAAAACGCGAGTCAGTCAGGGGGCGAACGGCCAGTACAAAGTGACGGTGCCGAAGGGGCTCGCCGAAGCGATGGACCTCGACGGCAAGCGTCTCGACTGGAAGGTTAAATCAGGGAGCTCCCTGGAGGTGACAGTGGTCGATGAGTAAAGCGCTCGCGTGGATCCGGAAGTCGAAGGGTGACGATGACGACGTCGGACTCGAAGTCCAGCGTGGACTGGTCCGAGGTCTCGCGAGGGACGTCGCCGGCCAGGTGGAAGTTCTCGACCTCGGGATCCACACTGGCTTCTCGTCGATGACCCGAGACGATCCGGCGGGCCTCCTTGACCAGAACGAGCGCGTTCAGGAATGTGTCGGCGAGCTCGAAGCCGGCGAGTATTCGCACCTCGTGGCGTGGGACGATCGCCGGATGTGAACTCACGATGCTTAATCAGTGGCCGAACCTCGTGTTGCCGGGCAAGTCGCCTGATCTTCTGGTCGTCGTAGCCCTTGTCAGCGAGCAGAATATCGATACTCTTAGGATTGCGCTTGATCAACGACGGAGCGATCTGGCTATCGTGTTTTCGTGTCGTCGTCACATGTAAATCGAGGATCGCGTTTACCTTCGCATCGACCAGTAACGTCACCTTGAGCTGCTGAATCGTGAGTTCAGCGCGTTTCGTGTAGTGCTTCGAAGCATGACGGCGGTCGAACCCTGACGCATCAACTCCAACAACGCCGCTCGTCGGAAGTAGTGTCGTTGAGAGAGTCAATATAACACGCCATACAGCCATATCAAGCCGTCTAAACGCCTTACAAAGCGTTGAAGCAGTAGGATATCGATCGTGTACAGTAGACGAGCAGCGAGACATCGGCCACGATGATCGACGTGACAGTCGTCTGTCGGGCGGAACGCAGCGATGCTCTCACAGAGTGGGTCGACCCGCCCTTACCAGTGCTTATGAACACGGCCGAGCGTTTCAGGAAACGAAGACGGATGCCCTCCATCGCTCACCACAGTCGACGGACTTCTTCCGGAGTCACCGGGTTCCTCCCTATCCTGATCGTCAACCTGATCCCGCTCGTCGGTGTGCTCCGCCTCGGCTGGGACCCTGCGACGCTCGCCGTGGTGTACGCGGTCGAAGTTGTGCTTTCGATCCCGCTAGCGGGCGTAAAGGCACTGTTCGCGGCCCGACCGCCGCCCGAAGACCGTGAGTCGGGCGTGATAAGCGTCACCGAAGCGCCGCTGGCGAGCAAGCGCGGTGCGGTCCGTCCAGTTACGTGGCTGCCCCCCATTCACCTTCGGAACATCCCGTTCACAGCGGCGGTCTGCGGCGCGGCCGCGTGGATCACGTTAGTCGTCGGCGTCGCGTTCTCGCAGGAGTTCAACGTGCCGGCCCTGTTCTCTCGTCCGGCGGTGCTCGCGTCAGCGCTTGCGCTGGTCGCAGGCCAGACGATCGATATCGCCCGGGACTATGTCGGCCGGCAACGGTACGCAGAGACCTCGCCGTATGCGGTCGTTGAGACTCCGATGAGGCGGGCGTTCTTCCTCGTGTTCGCCCTGTTCGCGCTCCCGCCCCTCAACGCGGCGGGGGGCGGGGTCGCCGTGCTCGCTGCGTTCGTCGTCGTCAAGCTGCTCGTCGAGTGGTCGTCGTTTCGGGCGACACACGGCGATGATGCCTCCAGCAGCGGCCGGGTCTCCAGCTGGCTCGCCGGCCCAGCCGACTCCCCAGACCAACCGGAACCGATCAGGGTTCCCGACGCCGAACCCGATGCCCAAGTTCCGGCTCATCGTCGGACCACCGTCGTCACCGCGGTCCTCAAAACGCTCACCAGTGTCGCTCCGGTCTACGCGACTGGCTTCTTTGTCGTGTGGATCGCCGGGCTTGGGCTGTTCGTTGGCGACGCTCCCGGCGCAGTCGTCGTTGGGTCCGGGGTCGCCGTGTTTGCGATCTACCTCGGCGCGCTCACCGTGAACGCGGCGGGGTTTGCGCTCACCTATGCACCGGTCGAGTACCGGCGGTACGGGGACCGGCTGATTGCGTACGACACGTGGCTTGACGAGCCGCAGTGGGCGGCCTCCGTCGACCGCCTCCGCGATGCGCGCGTGGTCCACACCCGGCTCCCGGACCGGGCGTTCGGCACGCGGACTATCGAGCTGACCACCGGGTTTGGTGACGACGAGACGGAGCGGTCCGTCGGCCCAGTCGCTGATGGCGAGGCGCTCGTCTCCACGTTCGATCTACCGGTTCGATCCACCGATCTACCGCCGATGGATCGGCGAATCGCCGTGGTCGCGGTCGGTGTCGGGAGCGCTGTCGGTGTCAGTGCGGTTGCGTGGCTCGTGGGGCCGTGGCGATCGTCGAGTGGTCTTGTGCAGGGTATCGTTCTGTTGCCGTTCCTCGTCTGGCCGACGTGGTTGTTGTGGCGGCGCGCGTACACCGAGCCGGAGTGACCGGTTCGGTTAGAACCCTCACAAAGAACATATTCCCTCCGTTGCGGTCAATACAAATACCTACTCTAACACACGTTCACTCTCGGTCTTTCGCTGTTCTGGTTCTTCCGTTTCGATGAGTTGATCGAGACGTCGCTCAAATGCTTCGTCGTCAATTTCGCCCTCCGCGTATCGTCGTCGAAGCGTTTCAATCGGTGTCTCATTTGCGTCGTCTATCTGCTGGTCGTCCTGTGGACTGGATGCTGGAGCCGCATTCGCCTGACGGACGACGCCTAGTGTTAATTGTCCTGATATTCCGAGTATTACTGTACTGACCAAGAGAAACAAGAGGCCTGCCGCAACGTTTCCACTCAGTCCGATAAGTCCGAGCACAAACGCGGGGACACCGAGCAAACCGCCGATGATAGCAATCGCAGTTCGACCAGCGGGGCTGTGGGGGGCATAGCGGTGGACCAATTCGTACACAATACCTCTATGACCATTTTACAACTTAAAAATCGCGGAAGTGGAACTGAACCCCTCTAGAAGATGTATATCTGCTTGGTTAGCGGGACGGAATACTAGCGAGTCAGCATACACGTTCTATCGGTTAGTTCTGGATTTAGATGGAGAAAAACGGAGTTTCCGTGCTATCTACACTCTCTGTATCTCGCACCTCACTACTGACAGAAACTGAGAAGATCTCGTGGGCATTGTTGAATACAGTGCGCGAGTCTTGCACGGAGTGACGTCTCGATTTCAGGCAAACGAAGTGCTCAGTACAGAGGAGACGCCTTTCACAGGCAGGTCCTCGGTAGAGAGCGTCATCTCTCTGGAACGGTCACTCCGCTATTGAGGCCACTGACGGAAGGACGAGCCCGGTCACTGCCATCACCATGCCAATGGCGACTAGTATAGAACCCAAAGTCATGTCACCAGGTGTAGTAAACCCACGTGTGTACATCTGCAGGTCGTGAAACCCACCAGCCAGTACGAATGCGATGCCACACAGTTGGAGTCTCGTCTCAATGGAGGACACAATCGATATCCCCAGGGGGCGAATTTAATCCCTGTCGATATTCAGTAGCGATGTCTGTTTGCTGAGTACAACCTCTGTATCTCGCATCTCACTACTGACAGAAACTGAGAAGATCTCGTGGGTGCTGCTGAATACACTGCGCGAGTCTGTCACCCATCTACAGGCTGGGTGGTATGACGGTTGTACAACCACCATGGATTCTACTACCCCAGATCGAGGGTCACTACTGCGACCAACAATCTGCTTCCTATGAGCGTACTCGAAACGGATAGTCAGCTCTATCCCTTGACATCCTCTCCGCCCTGAAGGGCGAAGATTCCCACGGCCCCGCACCGCTGGTTTGGGATGGTTACGGTTTGTAACCGACAAACTAGTCCAATCCTCAGATATCATATCTGTTAAGCACATATCGATAAAATTACAAAATATGACCAAACAATACATTTCCACTCAGATGATTCCCGAACGAGACGAGCCAGCATTGTATATCAATCCTCGCTCTGAACAAATCGCAGCCTTCGCAGAGGAAGCAGTAGCGGTTGAGGACCAGCCCAAGGTCCGACTGCTCGCAGACTTAGATGAAATCAAAGACGCCCTCCACAGTTTCCTCACGGCCTCAAAGATCGCCGAACTCATCCACCGGGAGCAACTCAGCCTCCGAACACTCACGGAGCCAGTCCAGAATACCATCTTCACAACCGAGTCTGAGGCTGTAGTTCCTGTGATGGACAAGCACAGTATCTCGAGTTCAGATCCCGAGCTGGTCTCATCAGTCTACGGTGAGTTCGACTCCAGATTCGAGGCTGCCGAGCAGTATCACCTCCGGACACCTGCCCTCTCAGTAGTGAAACAGACGCTCCGAGAAGAGATCGGCGACGATATCGCAGCCGAGCTCGACGAAGTCCTCGCACACGCTGAAGAAATTTCCAACAGCAACGAATACCTCAGTATCGTCGAGATCATGCTTATCCTCGCAGCCCGCAACGAGGTCCTCCTCTACGACATCTCGAAATGGGGAGAGGATACAGGTATCGCTTCGAAAGCAACCTTCTCACGGGCCAAATCAGCACTCGAAGATGCTGGCCTCATCGAGACTGAAAAAGTCCCACTAGACATCGGTCGCCCCCGACTTCGGCTTATCGCAACCGACGAGCTCGCGACAGCAAACCTGAAAACACTCTCCACCGAGATCCAGTCTCCGCTGTAGCATCTGCCCCACGACAGCCACCGACTATCGAGACGGGAATACGGTGCTTCTCCAACTCAAGCGTGAGATGAAGCAGTCAAAATCACTGTATAGAGGGTGTGAAACGTATTCTATAACACGCAGTCACCAGATCAATAGTATTTCAAAACTCGACTACGAAAATTGCGACATGTACGATCTTACTGGCTTTCAGCGCGATCTGCTGTACGTAGTTGCCGGACTTGATGACCCCCACGGACTCGCGATCAAAGACGAGCTCGAGGACTACTACGAGAAGGAAATCCATCATGGTCGGCTCTATCCAAATCTTGATACGCTCGTTGAGAAGGGGCTCATCGAAAAAAGTCAGCGCGACCGACGGACCAACGAGTACAGCGCTACTCGCCGGGGCACTAGAGAAATCGAAGCTCGGACTGAATGGGAAGCTGGATATATTGACCACGACGGGTAATCGAACCGCTGTGTCCGAGGACTGTTTGACTCTAGTACTTCGCGTCTCTCGAAAGCCGAACCAAACTTCGAACTCGACTAAACACCCGACAGAGGAGCAACAACTGTTTGTCAATAAGAAGAAAATTTGATTATGATCGAGATCTAATTATGAACTATGAGCAAGACAGAACAATCAAACAACTCTGAAAAAGAGATTGTCGCCGTCACTAAGCACGGCCAGGCGACCATCCCAAAACGGTTCCGCGAAAAGCTCGGGATCGAAGCGCCTGGGAAGGTGTTGTTCCGGGAAACCGAAGCTGGAGAGGTGATCGTTGAACAGGTCCGCTCACCGAGCGAAATGCGCGGCTTTGCCGCCCGTAGCGAAGCGAGTACGGACAAGCCTGCGTCCGAGATCCTCAAAGAGAAACGCGACCAAGACCGGAAAGAACGCGACTCGCAGTTCACAACTGAAGAGTAATGTCGGTTCCTGACCGCGTTGTCTTCGACGCCGAGCCACTGATAGCACACGCCGACGATGAACTAGGCAGCGAGGTTGTAGAAGAGTATCTCGACGCGGTCGCAGTCGAGGACACCGTCGGCTACGCCAGCTATGTGAATCTTGCTGAGATCCGGTACACAATCGCCCGGAAGTACGACCGCGACACAGCCGACGAGTATCTCGACTGGCTGACCGATCTCGGTATCAAAACGGTAGATGCCGGCGATACTTGGACGGACGCCTCGGAGTATACGCTCAAGTATAATCCTGCGCTTGGCGACTCGTTTGCGCTGGCAACAGCTGAACACGTCGATGCGACGCTCTTAGCTGGCGGTGACGACGATTATGACGACGTCTCCGACATCCCGATCGAACGGTTCCGCGACGGTTCCGCGTAGGCACCCGTTCGAAGATCTGGCTTGTCTGTGGCCCCCAACATTCTATGAGCGTCTGACGCACTCTTAAGACTCTCCGATATCTTTGCTCTCTTTGAGGACAAAGACACGTATGAGACTCGGAGTTACCAACCAGAAAGGCGGTGCCGGGAAGACGACCACGACACTGAACGTCGCCGGCGCACTGAACCAGCGTGGCCATGATGTTCTTGTCATCGACCTCGACCCACAGGGACATGCCACTGAGGGGCTCGGCTTCGAAGATCTGTACGACGATCCCGACCGTGACTCGCTGTTCGATGTCCTCCCTGATCTCGACCGGATGGGCGACCTCGAGCAGTTGGCCGTCGAGCATCAGGAGGTCGATGTCGTCCCCAGCCACGAGCGGATGATCAACGCCGAGGACGAGCTCGCGAACGTGATGAAGCGCGAGGAACGCCTCGACATGCTCTTTGACGAGAGCGACGCCGACCAGCGCTGGGACTACATCCTTGTCGACTGTCCCCCGAACCTCGGTGTGCTCACCGACAACGCGATCGTCGCGACCGGGAACGTCTTGATCCCCGCGCAGGCGAAGTCGACGAGCATCCGCGCAATCGAGCTCCTGTTCAAGCAGCTCCGGAGTATCGAGTCTGCGTTCGGCGACGTGGATGAGGTTGGACTCGTTGCGAATGAGGTCGGCGTCGACGGCGAGGCCGAGGAGATGATGGAATGGTTCAAAGACGTCTTTGAGGACAGAGAGAATTGTGAGGTCTTTGAGATCAGAAAACGCGTCGCACTACAGCGTGCGTGGAACGCCGGCGTCTCCATCTTCGAGCACGATGAGGACAGCGACATGGAAGAGGTGTACCTCGACGTCGCCCGCCACTTGGAGGACTACCCCAATGCCTGATGGCAACGAGAAGCGGGACCGGAACCCCTGGGACGATCGATATGACCACGAAGACGAAGACGCCGGCCACGAAGACGACACGTTAACCTCGGAAACGGTAGAGACATCAGAAGCATCAAATACGTCAAAGACCTCAAAGAGCAAAGAAACATCAAAGATGTCTAAGAGTTCAACGACGACAGAGAGCGAGGAGAGCAGCGGGACTGTTCGGGAGCGGAAGAACGTGAACATGTACCTCCCCGAGACGCTTGTCGATGATCTCCAGCTCCGTTACTCGGAGCTAAATGTCGAGTGGCGACGCCGCCACGGCGAGGACATGCCGAAGAACGAGGAGTTCTACCCGGCAGCGGTCCGGGCTGCGCTGGGAGAGTCGTCGATCGAGGAAGAGCTGGGCCTCGATGAGCAATAGCTGCGAACTTTCTATAGCGATATGCGATACATTACACTTCGATCGTGGGGCGTTGTCCGCGATTGATCCCGGATCGAGCCGTGTTTACCCCGGCTTCGAAACAAGAGGATCCACCTCCTCACGGGTGTGAACGCGCCAGACACCACGTTTTCGGTGGTTATATGCCTAGATTCCGAGATTAACGAGGCTATCCCGAGCAGTGGACCCACACAACGATCTCCGAGGTAGTGGTGCTCATAAATTGAGTAACCTATCAGCACTGCCGGTCGATCCACTGACACCACTTCTCGAAGTCTTCCGCTCCGGACTGGTCTGCGATGTTACGGAGTGTTCCAGTTCGGATCCGATCGTGTTGCGGGACGGAGACGACACGGACATCGTCGTCGTTCGTCGGGTGCTCGTATCGAAGCTTGACGTGGCTGCCGGTCCGATCAACGATAGCAAAACGATTCTTCGAGAGTGCTTTGACGACATCGCGTCCAGAAAAATCAGGCGCTCCCATCCGACTTACTGCATGAACTCGGGGAGGCCATCGTGCTCGTCGCGAGCCTGCTGGACTTCATCAGGATCGATACCAAGTTCCTCAAGCACTTCTTTTTCCTCCTCCCAATTGTCGACCGGGTCACCAGTTTCTCCCTTGTGAAGTGCGACTGCCTCGTCAAGATTGTCGAGGGCATCTTGCCGTGTCTCACCCTGGCTCGCGACACCAGTCGCCTCGTCACGGGCGACCCACCAGCCGTCGTCCGCCTGAGTGAGCGTAATCGTTCGCCCACTCCGGACGTCGTCGTTCGTACTCGTTTCGGTGCTCATTATCACCGTGTTACCTGAGCGGCGTGATAAGCATTCGGCCGTTGAGCGGCATTCCGTACAGAATCGACTCAACAACCGAGACATATGCGTACCCTGTAGTTGATGTCAGTCACGTTCGCAGGAGGTCTATCTGAAACAGATTTGCCAGAATATACTGGCTACTATGCCCATTCTCGTCACTGTCCCGCATTCATAGCAGATTCTTGAAACAGAGGGGATGATCGACTTATGCTGAATCTTCGTCCTCAGGTGGATCTTGGTCAGTTGATTGGATTTCTTCCTGAAGCCTCTCCGCGAATCCGGACTGGTCAATAAATCCACCTCCCATACTGGCTGTCAAGACATCCTGCTGATGACTGAGCCAGTCCTTGAATGACTCATCTGTATCGATATCAAGTGTGTATTGATATCCAGTCTGAGGGACCTCAATCGGGTCCATGGTCTGCCTGAAATTCAGCCACTGGGTCGGATGAATCTCCTCTGCTAAGAGCTGTTCAATCACGGCAATGATCTCGTCGTTCGAGATCTCACGACGCAACGTCGGAATAAAATCCACCATGACGTCATCCGGTGTTTCGTTTGACAGGTAGTGGAGATAGAGAGTGGTACCAATCCACTGCTGTTTGAATGAGTCCAATCCACTATCAGAAAGCTCCGAGACAGCTTTCACCCTCGCGTACGGTGCCGACACGAACGAAGACTTCCCGGACCACGTCGACGTTGCTCGCGACGCCCTCGAAGACCCCGACGAGCTGATGGGATACTTCTTGGTGGCGATGACCGAGGGGAAGACCGACTACTACTCTAGCACGGTCCTCGGCGGCGGCACGCCGGTCGCCCTCGCGACGGTCAAGGAGATCGGGGAACTCGCGCAGGCCCTCCTCAAGCACGGGTACGAGAACGGTGTCTCCGACCGCATCCCTGACGAGCTCGCCGACGTCGGTGCGCTCGGCTACCAGCTATACTGGAAGCGAACCGCCTACCCCGACGACCTCCTGGAGGTACACCTCGACGATGATTGAAATCGCCTACACCCCCTGCCGCAACAACTGGTTCGACTAGAGGTCAGTGGGAGCCACGTAGTTCACGAAGACTTGGTGGACCTCGGTATCCAATATGATGGTTAAGACAAACCCAGCGGCCTGGTCACAATCCAAGCACACCCGCAACGGCACCCCCAGCACCGACTGCGACCACCGAGGCGGCGGCGCCGAGCGCGAGGAGCGCGTAGTTCGCGATCGGGTTCGCCGCCTTCGCGACGTCGAGCGTGTACGTGTCGTCTCGGAGCGGCCCGAACGGGCGGATACCCATCGGTGTGAGCACGTCCGCTAGGAGGTGGCCGACGACGATCGTGGCACCGACGACAAACCCGAACGCACCGAGCACGACGGCGCCGGCGAAGCCGGCAGCGCTGCCGAGGAGAGCGCCCGCGACGGCGAGGACGCCGCCGACGAGGAGCGTGAACCACACGGTGTGTGTCGGTCCGCGGTGGCGCACGAACGGCACGCGCTGATCCCAGTCGGGGACCATGGCACCGGCGACGGCGACGGCGCCGCCGGCGAGGGCGAGCTCGACGCCGCCGAGGGCGATCGCTACGAACCCGACCGGCGCGTACGCGACGAGCGAGGCGCCGTAGTGACCTGGTCGGTACATCGTGTCTGAGGCGAGGAGCGCCAGCGGCAACAGCCCTTCGACACCCCGAGTGTTTCGAGCTCCTGACGCTTGTGAGAACTGCTCCTCTGTAAAATAGCAAGGGGCGATTATGACGGAGTTCGATACACAAAAAACACCGTCGACATCAAGCACCTCGGCTTTTACGCCGAAGCGAAGTCATCGAGCGTGCTGCTCTGTGTCTCTTCGATCGTCGGGGGGTGCTGGCTCTCCTCGTCGTCGTGGAGGTACTCCGGTTCGGGGCCGGACCGCGGATTCGTCCCATCGGTGGCGTCGTATACGGCCGCTGTCGGATCGGGGAGTTCGGCCGCATCCGTCACGGTGTGGTCCTCCTCGGTGTCGGTGCTGGCGAGCTGGTTGATCCGGTCGGCGAGTTGGTTGCCGGTGGCCTGGATGTAGGCGACCGCGACCCGCATATCCTCCCATCCCATCAGTGCTTGGAGGTAGTGAGCTTCCATCCCCTGCTCGGCCCAGTAGAACGCCGCAGCGGCTCGGAGCGCATGCGGGTAGAGCCGATCTAGGCTGGCGCGTTCCTGGAGCGTGTTCACCCGGCGATTGATCGTCGACTGAGCGACGTCGAGGTGGCCGACCTCGTCGACGAACGTCTCGACGATCTCGATACTGCGCTCGGAGTAGCCGTAGGGGATCGCGCGGATGCTGGCCTCATATTTCGGCTGCCAGTACACCTCGAGCGCGTCCTCGGCGTCGACGTCGTCGTGTGTCTCCGCGAGTTCTTGGACGCGCTCGCGACAGTACCGACACGAGCAGTCATCGAGCCCGGGGATTTTGATGATCTTCCTGTCGCGGTCGACCCACCCCTCATGGAAATGTATCAATTCACCCGACCGGAGAGTGAGCCGCCCGCTGGCGTGGCAGATGAATCTGTCCTCCACCCGGCGGCCGGGAGTGTCGGCGAGCCCGGCCGCTCGGAGTAGTCGCTTGAACTCATCCCGGCTGGGGGCGTCGGCGGAGGCGTGTCTTACAAGTGCCGAACTCATGGCTGATCAATCTCCTCGGCATCTGGCGACGGTTGAATTCGGAGCATGGTGAGCGGTATAACCTATCTCGGATATATCTCTATAAGAAGTTTCTTGAATTCGCATTAGTAGTATATGAAAAAATAAACAAGAGGTCGACGCAAAAGCGGGGTGAGGCGACGATCGTCGATTCCTAGCGCAAAACCCATGCGTCGGTGTTGCGCTGCTCGGCGCAAAAGCGGGGTTCAACGGACGCAAAAGCGGGGTGTACGCCGGGAGGGCCCTCCCGGCGGTCTGAATCTCCGCGTTGGCTGTGGCGAGAGACTGCCCGAGGAGACCGGGTGTGCGGTCGAGGATGTCGGTCGACCGCGAGAGCGCCGAGGTGGCGATTGACCTTATGTATACTCAGGTCCGTAATTAGGTCGAGATGCTACATAAGGTGACAGTACCAGAAGTCGGGAGATCCACGTTATACTGATGTGTGGAGCCACTTTGGCGGCGCGACCGACACCCGATGTCGACGCAGTCGGGCGTGTTCGATCCGATAGGTAAACCGCCAGCAACGTGTCTGACGCACCGAACTGTCAGGACGCCCGACGGGACGCGGTCAATCTTAACTACAATCCGGGCGGTGAAGTGACAATGTTGGTTAATCTGGGTCGCTCTTGTGTAGAGCTGCGGAAAGACGATTTTACATTTTGTACACCTGCCGCCGTCCAGCGATCTGAGTCCTAGTTGGCGTAGTTAATTCGCTGTGGGTACAACTCAACGGCCCCTTTCCGTGTTTCTACGTAGAAGCGCCGGATCTCGCTCAAGCGCAGCCGTTGACACAGTCCCAACTACGTCGGCAATACTTCCAGAGTCATACTCGATCATCATGGCGATCAGTTGCTCAAATACTTCCTCAGAAACGGTGAGACTGGTGTATCTGTCCGACGGCGTTACCAAATTGCGGCAAGTACGGATCAGCCTACGGTACGATGTTGACCTCAACTAGGGTTAAATCTCGGAAGTACGATTAGCCAATACAACGTGCTCCGTCGAAAAGTGGCGGTCAGTCTCTTACGTCCCATGTCCTAGTTCACACGCTCATAATATAGCGGCTTTCTATCGGATCAACACAGCAAATTATCGGTGTTTCTAGGTCTTCTATCCCGTTTCTAACAATGTGTTATATGACATTACGAGACCACAATATCTAACATCTAATTAGTCATTAGTTCACGACATGGTGGTACTCAGATGGATTTGAACAAGACTGACCAGCTGATTTTAGCAAAGCTCAGAGAGGGGCGATGTACCCCCCGATATTTAGCCGATGAACTCAACCGAAACCAGTCATACGTGAGTCAACGACTACGACATCTTCAGAATGAAGGACACGTTGATCGTGTACATCGAGGGTTGTACCGCAGTGCTGCCGTTGACTCATCTCATGTTTCAGCTGAAGATCTGGTTGAATCGTATGAGCCAGCGGAATTAGTGTCCTCAGTTACCAACTGTAGTCAGCACGATGCTACTACTAATGAAGTGTTCCCAAAGCCGTCATCACTCTCGATCGAATTCGGTACCGATGATGTCTCGACCGTAGTTTCACGTGTCTGTCAATCTGGAACGAGCGAAGAGCAACAAGTCTTGGAGTCCATCTTTCGCGATATCTTATGGACACTCATTCAGGATGGCCAGATAACGAGCAAGGAACTGCGCGCAAAAGTAAACCGTCTAACTGATATTGATGTCGTCGACCTTCGTGATATTCATCAATATATGACTAAAATAAAGAACCGACTTACAACCCACCCCCAGATTACTTTGAAACGTAACTCACCGTCGCAGAAGATAATCTATACTCGCGAATCACCTGTCCTCCGTATATAATGGCAGACCACGTTCAGAATGAAACTGACCGTGGTGAAAGAGACACTCAGCCCGATTAATGTAGACACCGTCAGGCCGAAGTTCCAGACAAACAACACGCCCGCCCCACACTAACCCACTCCTAAATACACTAGCACCCCCGGCCATCTCCCACACGACTCCTCACCCACGCCTGTCTCACTCTCGACGCAAAACTATTGGACGACTCTCTTCAGGCTCACTATCCACTGGCCGTTGAGGTACAAGAAGCGTGTCCCATACTCGCTCATCACCATCGAATCCCTCAAACTCGGAATCACACTTCCGAGAGTGATATCATCGAGTCACTGTTTCAACCCAGCGAGATGCGATCAGTTTCTGCTACCGATTTTCCCGCTTCAGTGATTCCTAACGCGGAAATGGAAAACGACCCCCCGACTGTCGACGCAAAAATGACTCACGAATAGAGCGCGACCCCCCGACTGTCGAAACAAAAATGGCTCACGAATGGACCGCGACCCCCCGACCCTCAATACAAGGCTAACACACGAGTAGAACGCAACCCCTCGGCGAAGTATTCTCAGCAAGCCACACCAATACTGACTCTCTAGCTCTCAGCTATCGAAGACCAACTTCAGTACTTCACAAAGCCGCTTAGTTAGAACGCCTGCTTGCTGAAGGTGTGTCTACGACCCAGCAAGCAGACAGTGAACTCCACGAAGACCAACTCCTTAACTTCCTCGTCAACCAGCTTGACGAGGAAGTTACTCTGAACCTCGCCAACAACGCTGAAATCGATACAGAGGACATCCACGAGGTCCTCGTCGGCGCAACCGCCGACGGGACCTCGATCTCGACGCTCTGTGCGTCGAGTCAGAACGCCCCCGCTGCCAACACGATCCTCTACCATCTCCGGACGAAGTTCGAGCCGGAACGGCTCGAACGAGTCGCTAACACGCTCCTTCGACGAGATATCGTCGAACTGCTTCCCGAGCAGGTGGAGGTCTGTGTAGACCTCCACCTGCGGCCCTACTACGGTGATGAAGACGACACGGAGAACCTCTATCACTCGGAAGCCAAGCGTGGAACCACCGCGTTCCACGCCTACGCCACACTCTACGCGCGTGTGAAGAACAAACGCTACACGCTGGCGGTGCGCCGTCTCGAAGACGGCGACACCGCCAGCAGCGTCCTCGCTGAGTTCTTCGGTGTCCTTGACGGCCTTGACACCGATATCAAGGCCGTCTATCTTGATCGCGGATTCTACGACAGCAAGTGCCTCACGCTGCTTCAAGCACATAACTACGCGTACGTAATCCCGATCATCCGGTGGGGGAAGACGATTCAGCAAGAGCTCTCGGAAGGGTGGAGTCGTGTCATTCAGCATGATCTGACAGGGAAACTCGACGGTCACAGCTGGACCGTCGAGTTTCCCGTCTACATCGATTGTACGTACCTGAACGGGAAGTATGACGACCACGGTGTGGCGCGTCACGGCTACGCCGCTGACGCGCCGTTCATCGAGAGACCACGCGACGCTCGATACCACTACGCGAAACGGTTCGGTATCGAGTCGAGCTATCGGTTGTCCGAGCAAGCGATAGCGACGACAACGACACGAGATGCGATGGTGAGACTGCTGTTCGTTGTGGTGAGTTTGTTGTTACAGAACGCGTGGCGGTATCTTCACTACGAATATGTGGCGACGCCCCGCCGTGGCGGGCGTCGCCTCTGGTGGTGGCCGTACAAGGAATTCGTCAATATGGTTCGACGGGCTGCGTGGACGGCCCTCGCGGTACGTCGGGCCGTCCCCGCGAATCGACCACCAGACGACCGGTTCCACCGGTAGTCACTGACCGAGTACGCCGTCTCGTGAGTGGCAACGCTGTCGCGTCGGCGGCTGAGCGCCGCCGACAGCGACAGCTGCGGCTTCGAACAGCATCGATCAATCGCTACTGATGATTCATTTCGACAGAACAAGTGACTCAAGTCAGGTTAGCTGACGATGCTTTGTGAGGTACTGAACTTGTGCCAGCGTCCTCACACCCCACATCTCCCAAGTCAGCCTCACTCCTTTCGCGATAGCTACCGGCTCGATCACCTCACTACTCAGTGCTTCCTACCACATTTAGTATGGTTTTCACAGCCCAACCGGCCCTGTAAATACCAGACAGCACCGGGATTGCGGTAGTCCATATATAGTCTCGTAAATACCAGACGGCACCGGTATTCGGCGGGTGCGTATTAATTAGCAAGTCCCAATCGCACGACCACCTGGCATTTGCCTATTTACCAGACGGCGGCATGATATGGTCTTCTCGTATATAGTCTCGTAAATACCAGACGGCACCGGTATTGCGGGGGTGTGTATTAACTCTCAGAACACGAGGTGCGACACGCGAACCACCAGCATAAATACCAGACGGTGGCGTGATACGGCCGTCTCGTATATATTCTCGTAAATACCAGACGGCACGGGGATTGCGGCATTCTGTATATAGCCGGTGAACTTGATTCAGATTCTCCAGTAATACCAGACGGCGTGGCGATTGACACCTCCTATATTAATTTATGTATTCTATCTATCTTTTCCTGTAAATACCAGACGGCGGCGGGATTACGGGGGTTCGTATATAGAATTACACCGGCGACAGCGTCTACATACGTTCAGCCATACGACGAGAGAGCTTTAGGGACTCTATTAATGAACTTGGAGCTGTGTAATACGTTCAGCCGAATTCACACAATTAGGGTTCAGGGCAGATGAAGTTCAGTAGATAGTCGCGTAGCGAACGATTCGGGCCGGAGCCAAGAAACAGGCGGGGGAAAGTGGGGGAGACGGGAGGCGGACGAGGAGGGGACTATCAAGGATATGATAGTGGATGGAACCCTGAGTGAGCGGCGCAGCGGACAGGGGATGCGAGGCGATGAACAGGGACCAACGACAGGCGAGTAACGACCAACAACCAGAGGCGACGGACACCACCAACATCGACGGCGACGAGAGACAACCGACCACTCGGAGCGACGACCGAACCCGACGAGGCTGACCGACGATCGATACACCGAGAACGCGGACCCGACGGTCGACGACGGACCACCAGCTGATCGATAGCACCCCAGAGGCAATTGACGACACCAACACCGAGACTGGCCCGGCGGCACCAATCCGACGAGCGACGACGAGAACCGACTCGGAGAGGACACGGATCAACGACGACCGGTGGCGACCAGCCCGACGACCGGGAAGCGACACGGCGACCTTGACCACCGACCAGCATCGAGGATGGACCAGGAGGCGAACGGCGACGAGGGAGACCACCGAGACGACACGACACCCGACGACGAACAGCGGCGGCGGGGCAACGACAGAAGGTGGGGGCCAGATCACAATGCGAGAGTGCGGGGTGGGGCGCGGTCGACGACATCGAGAATCGCGGTCGCGATGTGAGCGGTGTGGTGTGGGTGGGCGGGGAGACGCGACCGTGACCGTACCAGATGTGACGCGACGGTGGGGCGGAGGCGACAACAGCGAGACAGCGATACTACGGGAGCGGCGAACCGACGGGGACGGCGAAGGAAATGACGACATCGCGGACCTCAAAGACGAGTTCGAAGAAGTCGAAGAGCTCGTCGGTGTGATCAACGACATCGCCGAGCAGACGAACATGCTCGCGTTGAACGCCAACGTCGAGGCGGCGCGGAGCAACAGCGACGGCTTCGCGGTCGTCGCCGACGAGGTGAAGAACCTCGCGAATCGCTCGCAAGACCAAGCTGACGAGATCGAAGACATTGTCGCGAGGATCAAGGAGAAGGCTTCCAAAACCACCGCCGAAGTGGACGCAGCCAACGACGTGATACAGTCTGCGAGAGACGACATCAAGCCGTCCTCGAGAACCAAAAACAAATTCTCACGGCAGTTGAGCAAACTGAGAGTGGGATCACCGAGATCGCGGAGGCAACAGACGAACAGGCAAGCGTGACCGAAGAGATATCGAGTGCCGTCGACGACGTCTCCGAACGGGCGACCATCGTGAGCGAGGAAATCGCAGAGATCGCGGCCGAAAACGAGAGCCAGACAGAGATGGTCTCGGATCTCACCCGGCAGGTTGAACAGATTGACCGTAAACTGGCGAGTGTGATGAATCGGTCAGTTTGAGCGGTCCGCGCCCCACAGACAGAACAACACACCCACACCACGTTTCCGCCGTTATCTCCGGAATATCGATAGTTCAGGCCATCTCCTGTAGCCGTCTTTTTTGACATCTCCCTCTGTCTTCAGGCGGAAGAACCCTGACCACAGTTGGGATCTATAACATCGCGTACGATGGCTACTCATGACCTATAGTCACGCTGCTGTCCCCGGAACAGTACTTTCGCCCCGCTCGCCCGAACTATAAGTCACAGAGTCTCTAATTTTGAAGAGAGGGGGCACCACTGAGCCGGTTCCAACAACCGGATCAGCTCCAGAACGGTGTCACACGCTCCCCCTCCCCCTCGAAGTAGCCCGTGAACTCGTGAGAATGACTCCTGATGACCCAGAGACTGTCCGTGGCGACTGCTCGTTCTGTGGCGAGACAGTCACGAGTCGGCACGCAATCATCCACTATGAGACCGCTGGCGGCGACACAGGCGTGTGGGCCGAATGCCCCAGCTGTGGCGAGATCGTTGACCCCACCGATGCTAAGTAAACAGTTCATCCGGCAGATCGCCAGGCTCGAGCTGCCATCGACAACGCACCACGAGTGCCGTCACTGTGGGTACAGCGTGGAGAAGGACGTTGATGAGTGTCCACAGTGTGGCTCTAAAGAAATTGCGGCCTACGATCTCAAGTAATTGCTGAAGTGGTCACAGTTGGTGGAGAAGTTTAATGCCTTATGTAGCATCCGAACGCTAACATGGCATCAATTATTACATAAGGTATGGAGGAGCCGCCACCACCGACCTCGCTACCCAAGTATCTCGCAAAAGGCTCCCAAAGCAGGATACGGAGACGCTCCACGAGATACAGAGCTACGTTGGGGTACTCATCGAGTATCGCGACCAGCCACTCGGCACCGATGAACTTCCCGAGACAGCTGAATCCGTCAACAAGCCCGACAGTTCAGGAACTGGACCATCGTCAAAGAGAAGATCACCTGTGGCGACGACAGCTGTAAGTGCGCCAGCGGAGATCGTCAGGATATGCACGGCCCGTATCTCTACCGCTACTATCGTGAGAATGGGACGATGAAATCAGAGTACATCGGGAAGCCGGGAAGTGGGTAGTGGTGAGTCGGTCAACGTCGACTAACGAGCATCCCGGGAGAGATACGCTTTTCACTGTACGCACACTTAGACAACGGTATACGATGAACTGGGATAGTGAGCGAGAAATGGCCAAAGACGTCGAGGAGAACGAGGAACTGTACGAGGCGCTCGCAGACGACGATACCGACGACGACAAAGAGTAATCAGCGATACTCTTCAGGAAGGACCTCGCCGAAGAACTGAAGCCAGACGCGATACAGCTCGTCCGTTTCATACAATCTGTCGAGATGGATCGGAGGTATCTCTCTTCGAACGTCGTGTGACTCAGCTCGCACCCGTTTGACCCGCTCCGTCGACCATTCTCCCGGTTCGATCCCGTTGTCACGGAGCAGCTTTCGCAATGTAACGATCGCAGTACGGTGGTTCCCATCCGGGAAGAAGTGTTTCCCTACGAGCGCGTGTATCCAGAGCGCGCACTGTTCGGGAAGCGGCCGGTCAGTTGGGAACTCCTCGAGAACCCGTTCGAGATCGCCGTTTCTCACTCGCCAGATCTCCTTTCGCTGTTCAAGGAACGACTCGTCGTGTGGATTGTCGTAGTGATGGCCGTCTGCTCTCAGAAATTGTGTATTCCGGAATTTGAAGTTCTCCGGCTCGATCGACGAAAGATCCGTGATACGAGGGGCTGGATCCGTCGAGTCTCCCATTCGTTACACGCCCCAACTCATTCGATCTACATTACTTGTGGGGGAGACATGCGTATACGGTTCCTCATCAGACCCGGTCGATACTGATGAATGCCCACAGGGTAGCTCTCACGAGATTGCGACCTACGATCTCGAGTAATTGCTGAAGAGCTCACAGTTGGTAAAGCGAGTTCAACTCCTTATGTGTCACCCGAGCGCTAAAGTGGGACTAGTTGTTACATAAGGTATGGAGGAGCCGTCACCACCCACCTCGCTCCCGAAGTATCTCGCAGAGGGGCTCCCAAAACAGGATACGGAGACACTCCACGAGATACGGAACTACGTCGAGGCGCTCATCGAGTATCGCGACCAATCGGTTGACACCGAGGAGCTTCCCGAGACTGCGGAGCCCGTCGACGAGTCCGATGGCGCAGGAAGCGGGACCGTCGTCAAAGAGAAGGTCACCTGTGGCGACGATAGCTGTAAGTGCGCCAGCGGAGACCCCGCGGATATGCACGGCCCGTATCTCTATCGCTACTATCGTGAAAACGGGACGATGAAATCGGAGTACATCGGGAAGCCAGGAAGCGAGTAGGGTGGATCAGGATAGTCGGGGTTCCAACGATCCCAGTCAAATAGACAGTGCCAGTAAAACGACGTTACAGCGCTCGTGAGTCGGGTTCGACGATGCTGGCAAACGCGACGTTTGCTTGGACTTGCTCGATCTCGACCGACAGCTCATGACCTGGTTGTCCGCCGGGAACGATCACGACGTAGCCGCGTTCAACCTTCGCAATGCCGTCACCTTGATCACCAGTCGTCTCGATCGTCACATCGCGGACCTCACCCTCATTTACTGGAGGAACGTCCGATGTTGGAGTTTCCTCTTGTACAATTGATTGGGGTTGGTCTTTCTGGGTCTTCTGTTCTTTCGAAGATTCCGATGTAAGGACGGCAATACGGTACGTTTCGTCGACAGCGAGCGTGTCATGTTCGACTTCATTCGACGGAATGTCCACGACATATGACCCATCACGTTCTTCGATTTGAGCACTGAACAGAGAACGAAACGAATCAGGAATTTCAGTCATCGGATGTCAATAGTGTAGGAAGCACAGAGTATCTAAATGTCCCGTATCAGAATCTTGGAGAGACGGGTACTATTGTGAATGAAGCGATCGTATCTCAGAGGGTCGGACCAGTGTCTACACACCATAGCGTCCGCTGTTCTCAGAGAGCGGCTAGACAGAACAGCGGACACGGTGGTGTGGCACCCACTAAGTGGTCGATAGCGTGAGGGAGAGAACGGCGGACACGGTGGTGTCCACCAGTAGTGTACGGCCTAGATCATCAGTGGAAGTACCTAATCTGGAGAAAGAGAACAATAGAGTGGATAGTTAGTATTGTTGAACCCTCCCCCCACAGTGTCCGCAGTTCTATGCGAATCAAGTGGGAGACTTATTTGTGCTACCTACTAATCATATAGTCTATTCTTGATACTACGGACCAGTAGTAATACTATAGTAATAAATCTATCTATATTTCAGAGCCAGTATAGAGTGCTTTGATTAAAATTTCTATTAACAGCGGACATAGTGGGGGGAGGGTGTGACAGCATGATATAAATAAGAAGAGAACGGCGGACACTACGGACGGGGTGGTTTTATAATGGAAGCGATTTATTGATAGACGTACGACGATGGGAATGTTCGAGCGGGACACGGATATTTATCGTGACCGGGACGCCCTTCGTGAGGACTACCAACCCGAGCAGCTGGTCGGTCGAGACGAGGAACTCAACACATATCAGACGACCCTACAGCCAGTTATTAACGGTGAGCAACCGAACAACGTCTTTCTCTACGGTAAGACAGGTGTCGGGAAGACAGCCGCAACGAGATATCTTCTTGATCATCTTCAGTCCGATGCGGCCGCGTACGACGATATTGATCTCTCGGTGGTTATGCTCAATTGCGACGGCCTGACATCGAGCTATCAGATCGCGACCCGCTTAGTTAACGAGTTTCGGGACGACACCGATCAGATCAGCACGACCGGGTATCCACGAGCTGCCGTCTACGATATGCTCTGGAACGAGTTAGACACTAATGGGGGGACAATTCTGATCGTCCTTGACGAGGTCGATCACATCGAGGATGACTCCATCCTCTATCAGTTGCCGCGAGCTCGAGCGAATGGTAATCTTGAGACAGCCAAGACTGGGATTATTGGTATCTCGAACGACTTTTCATTTCGTGAGGACCTCTCCCCGAAGGTACGATCTTCACTGTGTGAGGAGGAGATCCACTTTCCTGCTTATGACGCCACAGAACTACAGCAGATTCTCCAGCAACGAGCCGATGTCGCGTTTCACAAGGGCGTTCTTGAGGAAGGCGTCATCCGCCTCTGCGCTGCCTATGGGGCAAAGGATGCCGGCGACGCTAGGCAATCACTCGACCTACTGATGAAAGCAGGAGATATCGCTCGCGATGACTCTGCTGAACACGTAATCGATGAACACGTTCGTCAGGGCCGGACATCACTCGAACGGGGGCGAATTCGTGAAGGAATTGGGGGCCTCACCCAGCATGGGCACCTCGTGTTGTATGCCGTGTTGACGCTCGATCAGCAGGGGAAGACTCCGGTTCGCTCGCGGGATGTTCGACCCCGATATACGAGTATGGCCGAGCGGGCAGGGATCAACCCGCTCGTTACACGCCGGATGCGTGATCATCTTAGCGAACTCATTATGCTCGGGATTCTTGATGTCACCGAGCGCAATGAGGGTCGCCGCGGTGGAACCTACCGCGAGTATTCTGTGTCAATGGACCCAGAGCTAATCATCTCTGCGATGGCTGATACTGTCGAACTCGTTGGAATCCACGAGTCGATAGAGAAGTTGCTTGAGCGGGAATCTACGTCAACCCTCCAAGACTATCAGTAGTTCTTTTCGTGTGTTGGTTTCTCCGGACATCGTGGTGTCCGTTCCGCTCGGAGGCACACTCTCGTATGGATCGGTCGGACGATAACAGCGGACAGTCCGGTGTGACGGTAGTTGCGTTCGATTGAAATATGAAGATATGACGCCTTGTTGAACGCAAGACAGCGTCGGGGTAAGATCAAATCTACACAGTATTATAGCGTTAGAGGCGCTCTTATTAAGAACCGTGAAAAGCGGCCATCTGCGTATACTGGTTTTATACTGAGGAACCAATTAACTGGTCAATATAAACCGCCAATGGCGTGAAAAACAGCTGATAGAGTTACTCACTTTCATGTGTCCTGTGTGATCCTATGCAGTCAGAGTTCGATACTCCCGATTCAATAGCGTATACTATGGAAATTCGCGGCCACAGTCTGGACAGAAGGTTTCGCCGCCATCCAGCAGAGAGAGGCACTTAACGCAGAGACGATTGCTTGGACGGGTGGCGATATCCTCCAGAAAGTCCATCGCAGTCTGTGACGCAACCCCTGGCCGATAGCCGTTAGCGTACCCCGGCAGTGTTGAGGCCCATTGGACCGTTCCCTCATCATCGACTACCGCAACGTTCCCAGCGATATCGAGTTTCCCGTAGCGTTTGAACGCCTCTGACGGTGTCTGGTCGATAGTTTGGTTCAGGGCACGGTTACGTTTGAGGTCGCGCTCATAGACATCCTCAGGCCTTGAGGACCGTATTTCGCCTGGGAAGTTCGCGATCGTCCCGTGCTGCTCGTCGATCCGGTCGATCTCGACAGCGATGCCGTGCGTATCATACAGCGTTCGAAAGAGTCGTAGCGTATGGTCGTGCCATTCTCGGATCTCCGCATCAGCGTAGTAGCGGAGAATCATGTGTCCTGCTCAGTGTTTTCTGCGGCTGCGATGCGGTCCGAGAGGCTTTGGGCGAGCCACTCGTTGGCGAGTTCGCTCGCACAATCGACCATCTGTTGATGGCTCATCCCCTCGGTTTCGAATGATTTGTAAACGTGCCATTGTTCCGCGCCTGGATCAAAGACAATCACATGTGTCTTCGCTTCCATATCCAGCAGGAACGCTTCGATCGTACTAGGAGACGATCCCGGAAAGCCCATAGCTCCGCGAACTTTTGGATTGTCGGTTTCGCCAATCTGCTTCACGATATCGTCGGTAATGGGCTGGCTCGGAAGCGACGAGAGAAACGAAGGTGTGGTTTCTAAATCATCGGTCATGCGTGGCGATTCGTGGTGAAATATCTTGAATCCGTGGACCTAGTCGTATCTTCCTGTTATATTTCACCTCCGTCACCGTAACGAAAAAGTGACTACCACCACCCGATGACGAATCTATCGATAATCTCTGTGAACAACCTTAGACATTTACTATCGCGCTCTCTCACTACGAATATGTCGTTTCGGGTCAGCTGGCACAATCTCCTTGAGCGGTTAGATGACCTCCCGGAAGGAGCGACGCTTCGGACACCACTCTCGAACGACCGGTTTCAGATAACTGGCGTCCAGGAACACCGCGTCATCATCAGATTCTCAGATAGCGGTGAGTCGCGACCGATTCAAAAAGACCAGTTTGAGACACTATATCGACGTGTCTCCGACTCTACCGATGGGTTCGACCTCGATCGACTCCCACCCGATGCGGATCCATACCCGACGGTATTGAGTCTTCATCCACGATTCGAGGTGAACGACGACCGAGGTGTGATAATCGAGACCGAAGCGCCAACCACCTCATTGTTGCTAGACGAGGACCCGTCCTCTGAGCCTGCTCCCGACGAACGGACAGAACCTGATCTCGATGTCTACGCGGATGCGCTGTTGCTCGTCGACGCGCTGGAACGTCACGAGGTTACAGCGCTCGAAGGTGTCGAGACAGGGACACTCATCGACCTGTATACCTTGCTCTCGGACGTTCAACGGAACGCCAACGACCTCCGCAAGGAGATCGCGGATACGCTCTTAGACCGACTCCATCACGACCGACCGGTCTCGGGATCGTACGGCTCGGTCCAGCGGACGGCTCGGACGAACCGCTCGCTCAAAGACGACGAGGAGGTGCTGGACACGCTCGAATCAGCCGGGATCAACCGTGATCGGGTGGTGAGCGTTGATCGCGGGAAGGTTGACGACGCCCTCGAGGTGACTGATGTTGCCGAAAGCGACGTCTACGAGATTGACGAAACCGAGTACGTTCGGAAAGCCGAGGTGGACGAAGATCGCAAGGAGACGCGACTCCAAGGGCTGAAAGACCAACTTGCGGCGAGCGATGCTGACGATGCCGACCAGCTTCGCGACGAAGTCGAAGAGCTGGAATCGCGGATCGAGGAACTGACCGAATTCAAGTCTGGACAGTCGTATCACACGCGCTCGAATGCCGACCGGTGAGTCGGTTTGATGACGTGACGAAAAGAACGAACAGGCCACGGCCGAGGGCAATTACGACGCAAGGACTCCAGAACCGTTGATCGTCGTTGGGCTATGACCTTATGTAGCATTCCATCACGTTTTCCCACCAGTTTGATACATAAGGCATCGACCCCGCTGCGTGGGTTAACTCGAAAACGCCCATGCGGGTTTGTCGTGCTACCGAGTGGGAGAATTGGTACAATAATCACGGCCAATCTCATAACGAGTGTTAGCGACAGAAAGAACGATTATAATGAATACACGTTAGCTGTTGGAATATGAGTGCGTCACAGGGTGAAGTCGATCTCTCGGAGGACGAACGTGCGGGTCTTGAACTGGTCCGTGAGACAGGTGGGATTCACCAGAGCGACTTTTGGAAAGAGCTAGATGTCTCTTCGCGAAAAGGAAGCCGACTAGTCGAAGCGCTTGAGAGTGCCGAGCTGATCCAGCGTGAGGAAACGGTGTACGAAGGTCAGCGGACCTACTATCTCGAACCAACAGCATCTGATCGTGACTTTTCACTGCTGATGGCGGGTGACATGCTCTCGCCATTCATTGGTGAAGAAGAGGTCGATCCGCAGGCAGACGCCTTCTCCCAATGGCTGATGAACATCACGTACGAGGAAGAGTGACTCTTTTCTCGAGGGCTTCTGGCGGCCTTTAGTCGCCAAATCTCATACCTGTATTGAGGTAGGACTCAATATCCTCAATTGGGTGCCCATCTCGGATGAACTGCTTGTAGTCCTCGAACGCGTCGTCGCGACCAGCGGGGAGGATCACGATTCCGGTCATGCTTGAGTGGAAATCACTAGTGGGAATCAAATAATTGGCTACAACTCTACGGAAAGGCTCTTTTGAATTCCTCATTTGGTGATATATTCTCGGAGCCGTGCTGAACCCAGAGCGTGAGTCGGTTGGCTGGGTGGCAAACGTGCCCGCGGACACCGGCCCGTTCACGAGTCGAGACAGTTAGTGCCCACTAAGCCGACGGCGACGCTGGGAGGCCCACCCTGCGACCGCTCCGAGGGGAACGAGCAGGGCACCGACCAGCGGACTCCACGCAGTAGCGACGGTTCGAGTAACATCGACAGCAGTCCACAGCGGTTCCGGATAGAGCTGTATTGCGTAGTGTAACCCCTGCCCGGTAACGATACTGAGGAGGAGTGGAAACAGTAGTACGTACACTCCTGCCAGTATTGGGACGAGTGCCACGATTCCGAGGGCCATCGCGCTACCCACGAACGCTCCCTTTTCCGGAGTAGATACCCGAGAGATGACCCGTCGCCAGACGATTGTGCCCAGCACAAATCCCGCGACAAACGCGAACTGTGGCGCGTGTCCGACCCAGTACTGCGCGTCTGGCGACAGCCGTAACGGGATTACCATCGCCACGAGTAAATAAAGGAGGGAGGCGGCGAGTGCCGCCGCCGCCGTGACGACCCCGGCACCCATATCCTGCCACCACGTCACCGAGCGTTGCTGCCACGTGACCATACGGCCTTGAACGCTGCGTGGGAATATAACTGAGCGCAACCGGTCTGTGACAGGTGTATCCTCTGTATCTCGCACGCCGATTCTATCAGCTCTTAAGGACTTCAACAGAGCCGCAGAGTCGTATTCGAGGGTACACTCGGACCTGTACCGGTGGGTCATTCTATTGAGTTCGAGGCTTCTTGCTCCACCACGGTCGGCACCCCGGCGAACCGCTGTACTGTAGCGACCACAACGAGCGTGACCGCCAACAGCGCGAGTGCGAGTGGAACAATCGCGTCGATACCGCCGGCGATAAAATCGACCCAGATACGTGTTGGTATCGTTCGAGGATTGTACGCGACCATCATCGTTGCGCCGAACTCGCCGATGGCCCGCGAGAACGTGAGTATAACACCGGCGACAATCGCTCGTCTCGCGAGAGGGAGCGTCACGCGTCTGAACGTGGCTATCGGCCCGCACCCGAGTGATCGAGACGCCTGTTCAAGCCGCTCATCAATTGATCCGAATCCAGCGCGGGAGGTAATCACGACGAACGGCGCGGCAACGAACGTCTGTGCGAGCACGATGCCGACGAGACTATCCGTCAGCGGTAGCCCGACCTGCGCCGCGGCCGCTCCAATCGGTGTGAACCGCCCAACCACACTGAGCAGCATCGCCCCGCCAACGACCGGCGGGACGACGAGTGGAAGCACGACCAGCGCCTCAACAAGTCGCTTCCCTGGAAACGTCTTGCGTGCAAGGACGTACGCGAGCGGAACGCCGAACACGGTCGAAATCGCGGTAGCGACGGGCGCGGTGAGGAGCGAGTTCCGGACCGCCGTCCGGCTCGTCGTCTGTAGCAGGGTCTCAACGACGGGAACCGATCCGGTTCGGCCGAGGAACACCACGAAGGGGAGCGCGAAGTACACGAGCAGAACCACTCCGAGAACTCCAAAGACCAGCAGCGGGGGTACACGTCGTGATTTCGTGGCTGAGCGAGTTACATCAACAAGGCTCATTCGCTGCTCACCTCGATTGGAGCCTCTCCATGCGTTCTCGGGAATTCCTCCGTCTCGAACCCGTTCTCACGGAGAGCCTTATCGGCGTTCGCAAGGAATCTGACGAATTCGCGCCCGGCGTTCGGCGAGTCCGCACTTTCGAGCACCGTCGCGTTGTACACGATCGGCGCACCGGTCGCCGTGTACCCGTCGTCCGTCGTGTATGAGACCTCCGCGTACCGGTCGGCATACTCCGGGTTCGAGAAGTTGTACGCGTCCGGGAACGAGTGAAACGGAAGCCCGTGGTCCGCGGCCATGTTCCGGTAGACGACCGCGGCGGCGCGGTTCCCCGTTTCGACGCCGGCGAGCAGCTGTGGTTCCTCCGGCTCCCGATAGGCGGCCTCGGTGACGGTCTCGGCGAAGCCGTCGAGCCCGTGTTCCCGCTCGGCGAGTCGAAACGCGTGGATGGCGCGGTATCCGAGGGGATCAAGATCGGGATCGCTTATCGCGAAATTACCGCTGTCGGCCTCACGCGCAACCTCATACCACGGATCGCCCGCATTTAGTCGTTCCCCGAACCGTGTGTCGGGAGCATAGGCGATCCCGATGGCGTTGGACGCGAATGACACGTCCCATGCCGAGTGAGTGTCGTAGAGTCGGTCGCGTAATAGCCTGGCGTCAGCGCTCACGACAACGTCAGGGTACTTCCGGTCGTCCTCGACCATCCGCATCACCGCGTTGGTGCCGTAATATTCCCCGCGAACGGCGAGTCCCGTCTCCTCTTCGAACCGCTGTCCGAGGTGTTCGTCGAGGACGACCGCGAGGCTCCCGGCGGCGAGAACGGAGACAGAATTGCCGCCACCGAGGCAGCCAGCAGCCCCGACTCCGCCCCCGGCCGCGAGTGTCGCGAGGACCGATCGACGGGATCGCGATTGCATGGGAAAGCCTTCAGACACCAGTTGAATATAACCTTCTCAAGTTACTACTTCGTGAGAAGTAATTGCTTAAGATTATATTTCGACAATCTCCAAGTTATTCGCGGTCATATCTAATTACGACGCCAGATCTGAAGGGAGACCTTCGACTGAGCGCGAGCTTCAGCGTGCCGTTGCCTACTGGTTCTGCCCAATTTCGACGGCACCGTTGGCGTGCGAACGTCGCCGCTCTCGACCGACTTGGTCCATCGTCCGTTCAGCGAGCTTTCGGAACGCTCGTGCCGGCTCCGAGTTACCGTCGGAAACGACGGGCTCTCCGACCTCGCACCCCTGTTGGATCGCGGGGTCGAGCGGGATCTCGGCGAGGAGCGGGTGATCGAACTCGTCGGCGAGTCGCTGGCCCCCGCCGGTCGCGAACACGTCGTGTCGAGTCCCGCACTCGTCACAGACGAACCCGCTCATGTTCTCGACGACGCCGAGTACCGACGTATCATGTTTGTCAAACATCCGAACGCTCTTTCGGGCGTTATCCAGCGAGATGTCCTGCGGCGTCGTCACGGCGAGCGCACCCAAGACCCCTATCTGCTGGAGCAAGGTCAGCTGTACGTCCCCCGTTCCCGGAGGCAAGTCGACGACGAAGTAGTCGAGATCTCCCCACTTAGTGTCGTGTAGTAGCTCTGTGAGTACCTTATTGACCATGGCGCCCCGCCAGATGACCGGATCGTCGTCACCGACGAGGAAGCCGATGCTCATCAGCTTGAGTCCGTGGCTCTCGACCGGTCTGATTGTCTCGTCGTCTTCCGCCCTCCCCGGTTCATCCTGTACGCCAAGCATCCGCGGGATGTTAGGGCCGTACACGTCGGCGTCGAACAGTCCAACATTGGCCCCCCGCTCGGCCATCGCCGTCGCAAGATTCACCGAAACGGTGCTTTTGCCGACGCCGCCCTTCCCGGAGGAGACAGCGATCACGTTCGGTGCGCCGTCCATCTGGCCGGCGGGCGTCGTATCGTCGATCTCGACCGAGAGAACTGGTTCGTATCCCTCGTCCCGAACGGCGGCTCGAACGTCCTCGGTTATCTGTGTCTCGACCGGCGAGTGCGGGGCACCGAGTGCGAGCGGTACGTGGGCGGTATCTCCATGGAATTCGATGTCTCCGACGAGACCGAGCGAAACAATGTCGTCATCAAGGGCCGGATCCTCGACCCGTGCGAGCGCGTTTTGAAGGGTAGCCATTAGTAGATCACGTGGTTAGGCTGCGGGGCGAATTGCCGCACTTTGCCGTCGTCGACCGTAATATCGTGGGCGGTGCCCTCGATGGGCGCCGGCCAGTCGTGGAACGCTATAGACTCGAGACAGGCCTCTGAGCCTTCAGGCGCCCTATAGTCACCATGGTCTCGGCACATGTTCGTGTGTAATATCTCGAGCGGCCAAGCCGTATTCCTGAATATTACAGGGTTTTAAACCTATCAAGCGTGCTCTAACGAATTACTGCTGTACCGCCCGGTCCGAGCGAGCGATTCGAGTAGGCGCTGTGTGGCGAGAGTTTCTACAGCAGAGTACAATCCATCCACCGAGATCATCGGCAGCTTCCGTCACACGACGGTGGTGTTTTGGCCGTCTCGTCATTCATAAGAATATATAATGACTAACATAATTTAGCGGAGCGAGTTTACTCTTTTCAGCGGAATGTACTCGTACGGGTTTACCAATGGCAACGAACGGTGCGGGCGACGGTGGGCATACGGTTCTAATAGAGACCGATCCGAGTGTCGATATTGCGGCCGTCTTAGGTACGATTGCGGATCTCGATATTGACGGAATACGAGTTCGTGATATCCGCGCCAAGGAGCGCTCAACGGTAACAATTTCCCCCGAGAAGCTGACAGAGGTACAGCGTCGGACATTGCTTCGAGCGGTTGAAGCTGGATACTACGCCGAGCCACGGGAAGCGACACTCGCAGACCTATCAGCGGAGTTTAATGTGTCTAAGTCGGCGATTTCACAACGCCTCCACGGCGCTGAGGCGACAATCGTTCGGCAAATAGGCGAAGAGATGACTCACGGGCGGGTACTGGATCCGACAATGGCGTCTAGTCAAGGGGAGTGACGGCTCGAATCTGTCGAACCGACCGAGGCAGTATCGTCACGTCATGGAAATTCTCGGGTCGCTTTTATCTGTGCTCTCTAGATGTCCGTGTATGTCTGATGCCATCGAAGACACCGACGAACTCCCGTCGACGGCGGGTGAACTCGCCGCTGAATTTCCCGAGGTGTGGGACGAGTACTCCGATTTAGGCAAAGCCTGTTCGGAAGCCGGCCCGATCGAGGGCGAAGAGAAACGCCTCGTCAAACTGGCGCTGGCGGCCGGCTCTGGGTCGGAGGGAGCTGTCCACTCCCACGTCCGGCGAGCGCTCGAGGAGGGTGTCGATCCCGAGGCGTTACGACACGTCGCTCTGCTGGCTGTGCCAACAATCGGGTTTCCGAAGGCGGTGGCAGTGCTAACGTGGATCGACGACATTGTGGATACAGAGTGAGCAACCAGTTCACTCGTCTCGTCTTCTCGGCCGTTCTAAAGGCCGATAACCCGAGACAACGTCTTATGCTCGTTCGTCGTACGCACCGATTATGGGACTGACAGAGCGATCGTCGAACGGAGAGAGTGGCGACACGGAAGAGACCCGTCGCCTCTACGTCGAGTTCGAGCTATCTGCGTCTGGCGCGGTCGCCTGTCCCGTCGAGGTCTACGGCCGAGACGCCGACCGGATCGACCGGCAGTCTTCCGACGGAGAGTGTCACACGGAAACAGCGCGCGATCACGACGACGAGACGGAGGGAGGCCCGACTGATACCGAGATCCGTCACTCGAAAACCGAGATCACATCAGAATGTTTCTGCCCAATTTTCTTTGACTACGATTGTATTCCGAAGATCACGGAGGTCACCGACGAAGCCGTTGTCATTCAGGCGTTCCTCCCGGACCGCGACCACCTCTCCGCGCTGATAGACGATCTCAGAGAGGCGACGGACGACCTCTCGTTGCGCCGTCTCACCCGGGTCGACTCCGTCGACGGCGACCGGTCGAACCGCGTCACCCTCGACCTCTCCACGCTGACCGAGACCGAACGGGAGACGGCCGCGATGGCGGTTTCGTCGGGCTACTACGAGACGCCGAGGGAGACGAGCGTCGGTGAACTCGCTGCGGACCTAGACATCACGAAGTCGGCGATGTCGCAGCGGCTGAGCTCGGTGGAGTCGAAACTTGCGCTCGCCGCCTTCAGGTAAGCCGTCCGGCTCTCGGGACGGTCATCGATCTGCGACGATAAGGCGTGTGAAATACCAAGGTAGTATTCTATCTGTGCTATAATATAATAATTGTTCGCCAATAACTCGCGGTGTATATAAGATGCTGTAGTATACAGCGCGAGTCGTATCGCGGTCTACTCACAACATACAGTTAGAGCCATGAGTGACCCACAGCAGCCGAGACTGACGCCGATTGATGAGTGGGAAGATGAAGCTGAAGCGATGTTAGATGATGTCGAATATGACACTGATCTCGGTGTGCAGATGGCTCGTGATGCGATTCGGGTCTCAAATGGAGAGCTGACTGACGCCGAGTTCCACGAGAAGTACCACGAAGCAGTACTAGAAGAGTTCGGCGAGGACGAACGCCCGACGAAGCCGGAGGGGTTCGAGGATGACTGACGGGAAAGCGTACAGACGAGACGTACTGAAGGCCGGTGGAGCCGCTGCCGCCCTCGGAGTCGGGGGGAGCGGATTTCTCCAGACGCTGGTCGAGAGCGAGGAAGATCAGCCGTCGACCTCCGGGTTCGAGAGCTTTGTCGGTCAAAACGACGTCGTCCAGACCGTCTGTTCGCCCAACTGTCGGGGGAAGTGTCCGATCGACGTTCACGTTCGCGACGGTCAGGTGAAGAAGATCGAACCACATCCACCGGAAGACGAACAGTACAAGCGAGCCTGCGTGCTCGGGCTGTCGCACACGCAACGCGTGTACGACCCGACGCGACTGAAGTACCCGATGAAGCGGGCGGACTGGTCGCCTGACAAGCCCAATCCACAGGGACGCGGTCCGGACGCGGAGTTCGAGCGCGTCTCGTGGGACGAGGCGCTCGACCTCGTCGCCGACAAGATGCAGTCGTTAAAAGCCGACCACGGCGCCGAGAGCGTCCTCTTCCACGAGGGGTCGGGGAACTACGGGCAGTCGGGGAAATCGTTCAAGCGGCTCGCCTCGCTCTTCGGCGCGACCCAGTCCGCCTGGGGTATCGACACCAACGTCGGTCGCGGCTTCAACCGCGTCACTGGTGTCGGTGCCTTCCTCCCGCCGACGAACGAAGCCGAAGACTGGGAGAACGCGAACACGATCATCGTCTGGGGATCGGATATCTTCTCCAGTCAGTTCCAGATGGACGCCTCGAAAATCCTCGACGCGATCGAGAACGGGGCGAAACTCGTCGTCGTCGATCCGGTGTACACGACGACGGCGTCGAAGGCGGACCTGTGGCTCCCCGTCGAGCCCGGCAAGGACGTGCACCTCGCGCTCGCGATGATGCACACCGTCTTCGAGGACGAGACGTACGACGAGGACTTCCTCCGGAAACGGACGACTGCTCCGGCGCTGATCCGGAAGGACACCGGGGAGTTGCTCAAGGCGAGCGATGTCTTCGAAGACGGCGGCGAGAATCAGGTCGTCGCCGTCGAACGCGGGAGCGGTAGCCCGGTCGCACTGGAACCCGAAACCGGCGGCGCGTACGCGCTCTTCGGAGAGTTCACCGTCGACGGCGTCGAGTGCGAGACGGCACTGACGCGGCTTCGAGACCACGTGGCGGACTACGCTCCCGAGAAGGTCGCAGAGACGACCGGTGTCGACGCCGAGAACATCCGGACTGCGATCCGGTGGCTGGCGACCCGTGGTCCTGGCGGTATCGCGCCGAGCTACGCACTCGGCCGATACAAACACGGACACATCTTCGGGCAGGCGTACGCCATGTTGATGGGGATGACCGGCGACTACGGTCGTCACGGCAACATCCACGCCCACCACTCGGGCGGTGCGACGCTTGCTGCCGGTGACTGGGCGAGTCCGAGCGACGCCGACCCCGGACCGTCGCTGACTTTCCCCGAGTATCCCGACGCGATGATCGACGGTGACCCGCACAAAATCAGGGCCGTCTACTCCATCGAGTCGAACATGATGGGGAACCAGTTCCCGGACCGCCAGCGGTTCAGAGAGGCCATCAGAAGCCTCGAGATGTACGTGGTCGCGGACATGCACCACACGGATACGGTCCAGCACGCGGACATCATCCTCCCGGTCCCCCACTGGTTCGAGCAGGAAGACATCAGCTCGGGCTGGGGGTCCCATCCGCATCTCGGCTACCGCCACAAGGTACAGGAACCGATGTGGGAGGCCAAAGACGACTACTACGCCATCCGCGGACTCGCGGAGCGGTTCGGGTACGGCGATCGCTTCCCGGAGACGAAACGCGACATGCTTCGGAAGCTCGCCGGCCGAGACGACGACATCGACTTCGACACGCTGTTCGAGCAGGGGACGCAAAAGAAAGAGAGCGTTCCGATCGTCAAGTACACCGATGCGTTCCCCACCGAAACGGGACGCATCAAGATGTACGACGACGACGCCCCGAGCGAAGAGGGCGTCACGTTCGACGTGCCGCGACCGCTCGAAGACCGGACGGCCGACGACTACGAGCAGGCCGACGAGTACCCGCTGATGTTCATGCAGAAGCACAGTCGCTTCCGCATCCACTCGCAGTACGAGATGCTGAACTGGGTTCGCGAGATCAATCCCGAACCGCAGCTTGACATCCACCCGAAGGACGCGAAGGCACGGGGCATCGACGACGGCGAGTACGTCCGGGTGTACAACGACCGGGGCGAGATGGTCGTGAAAGCGAAGTACAACGACGCATTCCAGCCCGGTCTGGTCAACACCGATCAGGGGTGGTGGAGCCGCGACTTCGTCGAGGGTCACCTCCAAGACCTCACGCACAACGAGGTCAGTGAGGTCGGCCAGACGATGGCGTTCTACGACGTGCGGGTGGCGGTCGAATCCGCACCCGACGACGTCGACACCGATAAATACGGATCTGACAACCCGCGCGGGAGCGGTGCCAAAGCGACTCCCACAGGAGGTGACTGACGATGACAAAACACGGGCTCGTAATCGACCAGGAGCGGTGTATCGGGTGTCAAGCGTGCGCAGTGTCGTGTAAACAGGAGAACAACGTTCCGATGGGGCAGTTCTGGAACCGCGTTCTCACCGAGGGCGGTGAGAAGATGGACACTCCCTCGGGCGGCTACCCCGAAGACGGCGGGAGTGGGTCACTGGACATGCAGTACCAGCCGACGGCGTGTCAACACTGCGAGAACGCGCCGTGCGTCAAGGTCTGTCCGGTCAACGCGACGTACACCCGCGACGACGGCATCGTCGAGATCGACTACGACAAGTGTATCGGCTGTCGCTACTGTATGGCGGCGTGTCCGTACAACGCTCGGGTGTTCAACTGGGACGAACCCGAACACATGCCAGAGGAGGGAACCGGTGACGTGGAGGCCCGACCGCAGGGCGTCGTCGAGAAGTGTACGTTCTGTAGCCACCGCGTCGACGAGGGGCTCGATCCGGCCTGCGTCGTCAACTGTCCGGCCGATGCCCGCATCTTCGGTGACCTCGACGACGAGAGCAGCACCGTCTCGAAGTACATCGACAAGTACGAGACGGACCAGCTGCTCGAAGACCGCGGGACGGACCCGAACACGTACTACATCAGCGGTGAGATGAGTCCGGGACGCCCGCAGACGTCGGACAAGATGGAGAGCGAACTCGACGACGTCTCGCCGTGGTCCGACGGTGACGACGATGTTCCGTCGAAGGAAGCCGACAGTGCTGGTGGCGAGTCGAGTGGTAGCAGCCACTCGGTTGAGGGTGGCGAGATTCCGTACGCTACGCCTGCGAAATCGGGAGGTGACGACTGATGGCAGCGAAGACCGGATCGTCGCGCGTTGCGATCCCCTCGTTCGGCGGAAAGGGCAAGCTCTGGATCGGCCTGCTCGTCGCGCTCATGGCCGCTGGGATCGCTGCGTGGGGGTACCAGCTCACGACGGGGCTGATCGCCACGGGAATGCGCAACGTCTTCTCGTGGGGGCTGTACATCATGATGTTCGTCCTGTTCGTGGGGCTGTCGGCGGGCGGACTCATCATCAGTAGCGCGCCGAAGTTCTTCCATTCGCACCGCTACGAGGGCTTCGCCCGGCTCGGAGTGCTGGTCAGCCTCGCGTGTATCATCGTCGCGGGGCTGCTCATCCTGCCGGACATCGGTCGTCCGGGGCGGATATACCAGTTTTTCACCTCGCCGGACTTCCGGTCACCGATGGTGTGGGACTTCGGTATCGTCCTGCTGTACGGACTCTTAAACCTCTGGTACCTGTGGCTCTTGACCCGACGTGACCTGGCCGCGCGCGGGTCGGCCCTCGCGCTCGGCTTCAAAGACACCGAGGCGGGCCGTGAGCGCGATCGAACGCTGATGTTCTGGACGGCAGCAGTCGCGCTTCCGACCGCGGTCGCGCTCCACTCGGTGACGGGCTGGATATTCGCGACGCAGGTCGGTCGCGGCGACTGGTTCAGCCCGCTCGTCGCCCCGGTGTTCATCGCGAAAGCGCTCGTATCCGGGCTCGGCCTGCTGCTGGTCGTGTCGGTCCTCGCGGACCGGTACACGAACTTCGAGGTCGACCGAGAGGAGCTCACGAGCCTCGGCAAGATCCTCGGGATCTTCCTCGCGTTCCACGTGGTGTACCTCTTAGCGGCCGAGCGGCTACCACACGCTTGGGCGGATCACTTCGAGTTCTGGGCCATCATGAGTAACTTCCTGATCGGAGACTCGGTGTACTTCTGGCTGTGGACCGTCGTTGGTGGCGCAGTCCCACTCGCTATGCTGGCACTCCCGCCTCTCCGAAAGCGCGTATCAGTCATCTTTACCGCGAGCGTGCTCGCGGTCGTCGGGACGATGTTCGAGGGGATTCGCCTCGTGTTCACGGGGTACGAGGTCGCCAACATCGACTCTGCGCCCGGCATCTCGCTCGGCGGCGAGTACACCGGTATTACGACCGATATCTGGGCGACGGCAGGGGCCTACACCCCGACGCTCGTTGAGATCGCTGTCACCCTCGGCATTATCGCCTTCGGGGCGTTTATCGTCACGCTCGGCCTGAAGTACGTGCCGATTCAGCGAGTTGACGCTGAGCCATCGTACGCGACTGACGGCGGAAAACAAGACCAATGACGGACCAAACTACCGCGTCGACCGAACGTGAGCGGTCGACCGAACGGACCGACGAAAGCGACGCGTTCCAGTCGGACGCAGCGGCGACATACGCGGTCCTCGCCGAGTGTTGGCGGGAGCCCAGCCCCCGGCTCGTCGCGGCCGTCGAAGCGGGCGAGTTGGAACCGGTGTTCGGCGACCTCGGATCGGTAGACCTCAAGGACCTTCGAACCGAACACACGCGGCTGTTTATCGGCCCGGCAGGACCGCCGTGTCCGCCGTACGAGAGCGTCTACCGCGACCGCGACGACCCCGACGAACTCGGTCCAGTCAAGGGGCCCGCTACGATGGCGGTCGCGCGCTGGTATCGAGAGTTTGGCGTTCAGCCCGCTCAGGACCATTCTGACCTTCCAGACCATATCGCGACGGAGTTAGAGTTCGCCGCGTACCTGGCGGAAGAAGGGTTCGATGAGCGGCTCGAACAGTTCTGTGACGAACATCTCAACACGTGGACTGAAGCGTTTTTGGAGCGTGTTGAGGACAAGACATCTGAACAGTTCTATGAGGCGCTAGCGGCGACAACCCGGCAGGTGGTGGGATAGCTGAGCCACTCGGCTTACGAACTCGACGGCGTCTCGGCGGTATTATCGACCGAGTCGCCACCGCGCAGGTACCGCTTTTCCGTGGGTTGCTCTTCTCTTGAGAGAGCCGCGGACGTGGGGCAGTCAGACTGTCTCAACCAGTTGATCGAGCGCCTCGCCGATCGCCTCGTTCGCTCTTGTTGGGCCGTCGGCCAGTGCTACCACGTAGACGAGATCGTCATGTTCGTCGAAGAGAGACTGCTGACGGTGGACGCGCGCGTCACGGACGCCGTCCGTCGAACGGAGGCGGCGTTCCGCCGCTTCGACCTGTGTTTCCACGTTATCAGTGGAAGCCAGTTCAGCCTCCAGTACGGTACTCGTCGCGATACTTCCGGAAGCGCTTGTACCGACTGAGCCACGGAGCGCGGTCACGAGGGACGCCGGTGTCTCGTAGGAGGGGAGGGTTTCGATGATGTCCGTCACCTCGTCGAAGTCAAGATCGTCAGCGCTGGCTGCCGTAACTACTTCCGGGGCTGTAACCGGTCTATCGCCGAGCGACACCTTCGGCAGGTGACTGTCGCTAAACCCCTCGACGATGGCGTAGTCACACTCGATTGCGAAGTCGTCGAGCACGTCGCTAAGCGTTCGCTGGTCGCCGGTACCGAACCATCCTCCGTCGTCGGTGAGACCAACGGTATACATCGAGCCAGCCGCTCGATGTCTGGCGGTGTCTTTCCCATCGGTATCGATGTCTGGCTCGTGAGTGAGGCGCTTGACGGTTCCCACCGCCCCGTGAGCACTGAGGCGAGACGCGAGCTCTGCGACAGTGGTTGTCTTTCCGGAGTCGGACGGTCCGGCGACGCCGAGTACTTTCATACTCTTACTCACAGAGAAGCTGATATATAGCGTCCGGAAGCGCTAGATCAGAGCGACTCATTCGGTCGTCACAGCGGCTGTTCGCATGTAGATGAGATTCTTCAGACCGAGGCAAGACTATACTTTTATATTTAGTTAATTAGGTTAATTGTTAAGGAGCAGGCTCAGGGTCGCTGAGAACTACTGCTTTACTGTTAGGCACAATGAATTCCCCAGACACTCGTCTCCACGAACTTCCCTCACTATCCACCCCGATTACTGTCTCGGAGCGTGTCATAGAATCCATCTCATAGCTTCTCACAGCCCGGTAGGTTTCCGCGCTCGTAGTTGGTGATGGCAATAACGAGCCGTAGGCACAGCGCAACGAACACTTCTGTTCGTGCGTGGACGCGG
>NZ_SGUC01000090.1 GCF_005435165.1 Halorubrum sp. GN11_10-6_MGM
GGTCGAGTGCAAGGCCCCGCGCGTCTCGATCGCCCAGGACGCCTTCGACCAGGGGGCCCGCTACAACATCGTCCTGCAGGCTCCGTACCTCGTGGTGACCAACGGCCAGACGCACTACGCCTGTGCCATTGACTTTAACGACCAGAGCTATGCCTTTCTCGACGACCTTCCCCCCTACGACGTTCTCCTGAGCAGGGCGGACGGCCCGTAGGACTCGCCTCTCACTCCTCCACACTTCCTGTTTTCTTTGCGTATGCCCGCCTACGACCGCGAACGCACCGTCGCCTTCCGTGCCGTTCAGACCGCCGCCGAATTGTGCCAGTCCGTCCGGGCCGACCTCGACGGGGACGTGATGGAAAAGGACGACCGCACGCCCGTCACCGTGGCCGACTTCGGCAGCCAGGCCGTCATTTGCAAGGCGCTTCGGGACGCCTTTCCGGACGACCCCGTCATCGGCGAGGAAGACAGCTCGGCCCTGCGGGCCGACGCGAACGCCGATGTACGGGCCCACCTCCTGGAAGAGGTGCGCGCCCACCACCCAGACGTCAATCCGGGCCTAGTGTTCGACTGGATTGACCACGGCACCGACGAGGGCTACAGCGAGCGCGTCTGGACGCTCGATCCGATTGACGGAACCAAGGGCTTCGTGCGGGGCGACCAGTACGCGATCGCGCTCGCCCTGATCGTGGACGGCCGCCCCCAGGTGGCGGCCCTGTGCTGCCCCCACCTTCCGAATTCGCTCGACGCCGATCCGCCCACATCACGGGGCCAGGCGTTCCTGGC
>NZ_SGUC01000091.1 GCF_005435165.1 Halorubrum sp. GN11_10-6_MGM
CCGCAAGCCCAAAACCTAGTGCATGTTAGCAGCCATCCTATCGAACCAAGTGGCTGGCCAGTTTGGAGCGATAAGTGGATGGGTCTGCGGTGGACGCAGGTCACGTCCCGAAGAGAGCTCAAACAGGGAGGCTTTCACGATGTGCAGGGCTTTGGGCTGGAGTGGATGAAGAAGGGACCCGCGTTCTACAAAGCACTGAACCCTCGTCTTCAACTACGGAGAGTTGGTTACAAAAAAAGTGCGCGTCTGGGTGCTCTGGAGGTCCTCCGAAATCTTCCTGAAGGTACGCTCATAGCGTGGTCTAATCTCCCGCGAGGTACAGCAAGACATGAGTGCGCAGAGGTGGTAGATGATCTGATCGGTGCGCACCTGGAGGAAACCGGCCGGGTACCAGACTGCCAGTTCTGAACACGTCCCAGCACAGACCTCCAGACTTGTTGTTATCGAGCAGGGTGCATGTCGACCGGTATTTCCGTCACCAGTGCCTACGTGGACGTTCTTAGCACACTCATCTCTGATCGGTAGTGAATGCGCGCCGCTTCGCTTGCAGCCCTCAGAGAAATAGAAAGGGCCAGCCGGCAGAAGCCGACTGGCCCACAGGTTCAACTAATCCGAAAGCCCGCGACCAGATGCTAGCCCATTAGGCTAGCTCCGAAGCAGATAGTGCCGATGAGACTGAGGCCGAGCCCAACCACGTCTCGCGTGCCGGTGTCTTCGATGTTGGAGAGCGCGTTGAAGGCCTGTGAAAGGAG
>NZ_SGUC01000092.1 GCF_005435165.1 Halorubrum sp. GN11_10-6_MGM
TGAGCGTCGAGGAGAACGGCACGCAGGGCAAAGTCCATGACGAGACTCTTCGAGAAATTCTTGCCGTATCGATTTTCCAGCGCGTTTACCACTCCGCGAAGCATCTCATCAACTTCCTCACTCACATAGCCATTTGGCTTTACGCTTAAATCCGGCTTCTCACTTCTCATTGGTGCTGGCTGATCGATTACCAGCTCCAGGTGTTGCTTGAGTTTCGAGGTCTCTGTCGACTCGTCATCATGTCGACCTTCTGACACATCGCCATAGCTATTTTCCGATGTGTCGTCCTCACGATTTGTCGACATGTCTCTACTACCTCCCACATCCGGTAAGTTGAGTGGAGATTCAGGCCTTTCGTCAGTGTCTTTTTTTTGCTTGGGCATAGCTTACGCTTCGATGGTTCGTTGGATTAACTCACGAGTCAGTTTCTGGTAGATCTCTTCCGCATCCGTCCCCCGAACATGTTCAGCTGGATCAAATCCCCTTGACGCCTCAACCAATTTTGCCCCGAGAGGCACCTTCGTATCGAACACCAGGTCCCCATACGCTTCCTCAATCTGCTGTACACCAGCTTTTGTCTCCCCAAACCGCCAATCGAGGTTGTTCAGGAGCAACCCGATCATCTCTAGGTCCTCATTTATCCGCTGGACCTTTCGAACCGTCGAATTAAGCTGGCCTAGCCCATCCATTGAGAACTGAGCAGCACGGACAGGAACTACAATTCCGTCAGAGGCTGTGAGAGC
>NZ_SGUC01000093.1 GCF_005435165.1 Halorubrum sp. GN11_10-6_MGM
CACGCCACATCAACATACCTTTCTTGTAATGTGGCAATTAGTAGGTAAATGGAATATAGCTCAGGACTACGACGGCGGATCATCTTCGGAATTGGAGGGTTAGGATTATTAGCTGCTGTCATTTTTGTTTTAATCCAGTTTCAGGCGACGCTCATATTTACAATCTTTCTCTACTACGCAAGCCGCCCAATTTATCACAAACTCGAGAACCTCTCGCTTCCGTCGCGATTCCAAGGCCATCGAGTTCCCTATCGGCGTCAAGGTCTTGCTATGGTTACAATTGCTATTTTCCTACTGCCGTTTCTCTTTTTGCTCACATACACCCTTGTACTGGTAGTACCCGAAATCCAACGGCTCGCTGGAGGGGATGGTCCCGGTGCAGCATACATCTCCGCACTACAGTCGGCACAAGGGAGTGGACTCCCGGGTCCACTTGTAGGACTAGAAATTAGTGACATACTGGGGCTGAGTCCTGAGGAAGTCGTAGCAATCCTCAACGACCCCGCAGTTCAGACATGGGTCGAACAAATAGTTGCTACACTGACTGGTTCAGTCGGGTTCATCGCAAACGCAGCACTCCATGGATTCATTCTTCTGGCCGGGACATATTATATGCTTACCGACGGCTCACGGCTTGTAAACTGGCTCCTCGACAATTTTGATGAATCAGGTGTTGTCGGGTCATACGCAGTAGCTGTTGATGATGAACTGTCTTCCATTCTCTTCGGTAATATT
>NZ_SGUC01000094.1 GCF_005435165.1 Halorubrum sp. GN11_10-6_MGM
GGAGACGAGGGCATCCCTGTCGCGTCTCTGCCCGGTCGGAACGTTCTACTGACCGGAAGCTTTGAGACGGATGTTGGCGCTGGGGCAAACCGCGTTGTTCGTCGCCTCTTCGAACCACCTCGGGCTACATGGTCTACGGCATCACTGGCAACCCGACCAAGGACGCGCTCTGGGCCCCATTGGCAAAACTCATCGACCGGTTGACGGACGACGACCTTCCGTTTCGGATTCACGCGCCCATCGCCACCGGCCTCGTGGAGCAGGGCCTCGTCGACGAGGAGAGGTGCCGCGCCCACGCCGTGGACGACGTGGCGGCGGCCGGCGACATCGTACTGTCTTTTGGGGGGGACGGGACCCTCCTGCGCACCGCCCACCGCACGGGGCCGAACGGCACGCCGCTCCTGGGCGTCAACATCGGCCGCCTCGGCTTTCTCGCCGACATTGAGATCGGCCAAATTCACGACGCGATCGATGCCCTGGAGGCCGGGGACTACCGGACCGAGGAACGGCTCGCCCTCCAGGCCGACCTGGAATCCGGCTCGGGGCTCGACACGGAGTGGGCCCTCAACGAATTCGTGCTGGACCGCAGTGGGGCCGACGGCCTCATCGAAATTGAGGTGGCCGTCGACGGGACGCCGCTCAACACCTACTGGGCCGACGGCCTTATCATCAGCACCCCGACCGGCTCCACGGCGTACTCGCTCTCCACCGGCGGCCCCATCA
>NZ_SGUC01000095.1 GCF_005435165.1 Halorubrum sp. GN11_10-6_MGM
ATGCTTTGACCCCGAGCACATCGGGGGCCTGACGTACTGATAATCGAAAGACACAGCGTACTGCGAAAGACACAGCGTACTGTACGCACCCGAGGGGCCTCGAACGTATTCCCGATGGGAAGGGGATGAGCCCCGAACTCATTGTTATATCCGAACTCGGTAGCGGGTAGATGTTAAGTGACGGCTTCGTTGTACCACTCCACGAACAGTTTTGTCGTCAGATGCAGCATCCATTCTGACTCGGAGGCCGCTCGCGTCCGTCGGACGTACCGCGCCAGCTTCTGCCGAAGCCGGCCAAAAAACCGCTCTACGTGGGCCATCTCACCACTGGACTTTCCAACCTGCCGGTGAGTTGGGTCTTCCTCGAACACTGGGCGATAGGACTTCCAGAAGTCGCTGAAGCTTCGGCCCTGTCGGTATTCCTCCGGAATCCGGCCCCAGAGCCGTGCACAGGTCTTGGCCGAGCGGTCCCCGATCACAAATGCTACGACCTGTCGAGGCCGCCGACAGAGGGCAACCCAGAGCCACCGCTTGTTCGACCGTTTTCGAACGTATGTCCAGCATTCATCGAGCTCAAGGGTGTCGCTGTCCCTAGCTGGTCGGAGCCCCTTGGCTACTGAGTCGGCTTCCCGTCCCTTTTTTCAAGCCAACGGTTCAACGTATTACGACTGACTCCGAAAATCCGGCTGATTGCTCGCTTCGAC
>NZ_SGUC01000096.1 GCF_005435165.1 Halorubrum sp. GN11_10-6_MGM
TTAGAGACGCCTCGATGTGGCGAGAGCCACCGTCGCGCCAGCGACGCGTGGCTCTCGCAGGTGTTCACGTGAACGTCTCCATCAACGTACTCACCGTCACCGTGGACGACGTATTCACGAGTGAATGTGTCGTCCTCCTCAAGCGGTTCATAAGCCCGAAATCCGTCAGTATAGACGGTCAACGACTCCTGCTGGCGGTCGGCCAGCAGGAGTCGAATCCGCGATTCGGTCGCGGTTTTCGCCGGGACCACGTATCGCTCACCGCTGCCACGATCTGCGAGAACAAATACAGGAGGCTTGTCCTCAGCGAACGTGCCACGTCCACGCGTTGACAGGCCACGCGAGCGCGACTGCTGGTCGCGCTCGCGGCCTTTGAGCCCCGCTTTTACGTAGAATTCGTCGATCTCAACGGGGCCTTTGAGATGGATCTGAGGCGCGTCCAGCGCTCGCAAGAAGCGCTGGACGCGCCGGTAGATCGTCTTGTAGGAAACGTCAATCTCTACGTCTAACTGCCTGAGACTCGTGTTGAAGCGGATATACGTGTAGACCGCGAGAAACCATTTTCTGAGTGCTACCGCAGAATGTTCGAAGATCGTGCCGGTCTGATCGTTGAACGTGCGGTCGCAATCCTTACACAGATACCGCTGAAACACGCGATAGCTGCCGTACCGAATCACAGATTCGCCACGGCAGCGCGGGC
>NZ_SGUC01000097.1 GCF_005435165.1 Halorubrum sp. GN11_10-6_MGM
GTCGCTCTCGTCGCGTGTTGCCTCGCTGCGTCCGTCCGAGGCGTCCCTTCGCTGTGTCTACCCGAGGCGTCCTCCGGCTTGCCGTCGGGATTTATGCCGTCGCCGCGACAGCACGACGCATGGAGATTCTCCACACGTGTCTCAACGTGGCGGACGCCGACCGCGCCGCGGACTGGTACGTCGAGCAGCTCGGGTTCGAACGCGCTTGGGAGTTCACGACCGCCGACGGCGACACGCGCAACGTGTACGTCGCCAGCGACGGCGGCGTCGAGTTCCAGTTGTCTGACACGGACGGCGCGGCGCCGAGCGCGGACGGCGACCGCTACGACCACGTCGCCGTCGGCGTCGACGACGTGGACGCCGCGTTCGAGACGATCGACCACCACGGCGTCGTGAAGGAGCCGGGCGACCAGCCGGAAGCGGGGGCCCGGACCGCCTTCGTGAAGGACCCGGACGGCCACGTCGTCGAGCTGATCGAGCCTCTGTGAGCGGTCGGGCACCGAAGGCGGCGGTGCGTCCGGACCGGACGACGCGCGTACTTCGGCGGTCACCACCCGTCGTCGTCATCGCCGGGCCACACGTCCACGTCGACGTCGTCGAAGAACGCGGACGGTCCTCGACGACCGCCCAGACCAGCACCGTGATCAGCGCGAGAACGAAGAGGCGGCCGAACCGCCCCGCGTCCTCCGTTCCGAGGGCG
>NZ_SGUC01000098.1 GCF_005435165.1 Halorubrum sp. GN11_10-6_MGM
GACAGGCTCAGGAAGCCCAGCAGGGCCGTAAACCCGAAGGCCGCCCCCGTGGCGAGCAGGCCCGCCACCACGCCGATCAGGGCCAGGGGCACGGTCAGCCAGATGATGAGCGGCTGGCGGAGCGCGTTGAAGAGGGCCACCGTGATCAGCACCATCAGCACGAAGAAAATCGGGACCGCCGAGAAGAGCGAGGCATTGGCCTCGTTCGAGTTCTCGTACTGGCCGCCCCATTCAATGTCGTACCCTCGCGGAAGCGAATGCTTCTCCACCGTCGGCCGCACCTGCTGAAAGACCGAGGTTGCCGTCCCCGAGATGGGGTCGGCGTACACGCTCACCGTCGGGGCGCGCTTGTGCCGCCACACAATGCCGTCCTCGAAGCCGGTCTCGAACCCGGAGACGACCTGCCGGATCGGGACGTACGCGCCCGCCACCGGACTCCACACCTGCGCGTTCTTCATGTTGCTGGCACGGGCCCGCTCCTCGGACGGGGCCCGCATCATGATGGGCAGCAGGTCCTCCCCTCTTCGGTACACCCCCATGCGGGTGCCCTCGAAGGTCCGCTGAACGGCCCGCGCCACGTCGGGGCGCGTCACCCCAAGGGCACTCGCCGCGTCCTCGGCGACCTGCGGGCGGGTGACCTCCACCCGGTTGCGCCAGTCGTTGCGGACGGCCTTGGTGTTGT
>NZ_SGUC01000009.1 GCF_005435165.1 Halorubrum sp. GN11_10-6_MGM
GGGGTGGAGTGGGTGGGGGCGAGCCCGCCCAGTCGGATCGTTCAATGTCGCCCGGACGGAGGGTGTCGTATGGGAACGCCACGCGATTCGCGCGAGGAGCAGGTCTCCGAGGTCCTCGACCGACTGTACGAGGAGTACCCAGACTCGACCATCTCGCTCAACTACTCGAACCGGCTGGAGCTGCTGATCGCCGTGATCCTCTCGGCGCAGTGCACCGACGAGCGCGTGAACAAGGTGTGCGCCGACCTGTTCGAGACGTACGAGACGCCCGAGGAGTACGCGAACGCCCCGCAGGAGGAGATGGCTGAGGCGATCAACTCGATCACCTACTACAACAACAAGGCGGAGTACATCCGCTCGGCGTGCGCGGACATCGCGGAGAAGCACGACGGCGAGGTGCCGGACACGATGTCTGAGCTCACCGACCTCGCGGGCGTCGGCCGCAAGACCGCCAACGTCGTCCTCCAGCACGGCCACGACGTCGTCGAGGGGATCGTCGTCGACACCCACGTCCAGCGGCTCACGCGCCGGCTCGGAATCACCGAGGAGGAGCGGCCCGAAGCCATCGAGCGGGACCTCCTCGACGTCGTCCCCGAGAGCGACTGGCAGCAGTTCACGCACCTCATGATCGACCACGGTCGCGCGACGTGCACCGCGATCAACCCCGACTGCGCCGACTGCGTGCTGGCCGACGTCTGTCCCTCCGAGCAGGGCGACGGCGACGTCGACCTCGCGAGCGGCGAGGCGTGGTAGGTCCGGAACCGGGCGGGACCGGTGAGCGGAGCGAACCGACGGACGTGACGGGCCCCGGCCGCGTGGGACGCGAGTCGGCACCGATATTGTTCGGCAGGTAGTATTTAAAGAACCCTCCGATGAGGGGGATCGGTCGAATCCGTCCCGCTGCGGGGGAACCCGCTCTCCGCTTTATGTGTTCATCCGGCGTATTCGCAAGTGAGGAGAGACACAATGTCCACGAAGACTACAAACGAGTTCGGCGGGGAGATCGGCGGGATCACGCTGTTGGGGAAGGCGCACTCGCTGTCGGCGCTGTTCATCGTCCTGCTCCGGGCGACCATCGGCGGGATGATCCTGTTCGCGGGCCTCGGGAAGGTCTCCGAGTGGCCGTTCGACGCCGCGGGCTACCTCGCGAACGTCGGGTCGGCCAGTCCGGTCAGCGGGCTGTACGCCGCGATGGCGTCGAGTCCGGCGCTGATGGAGTTCGTCAACGTGTTTGTGCCCGCGACGCAGCTGCTCATCGGCGCGGCGCTCATCACCGGCGCGTTCGTCCGGCTGGCCGCGCTCGGCGGGGCCACCCAGATGATGCTGTTCTACCTCGGCGGGTGGAGCGGCGAGGCGCTCGCGCTGTTCGACTCGACGCTGGTGTACGCGATGGTGTTCCTCACCGTCGCCGCCTTCGGCGCGGGTCGCGTCCTCGGCCTCGACGCCTACATCGAGCGGATCGAGGTCGGCGGGCAGGCGCTCGTCGAGAAGTTCCCGGCGCTCCGCTACGTCCTCGGCTGAACGAGAGGGCGTCGGATCGGGTGTCGGGGAACCGGCATATCGGCGTGCGACCGCGCGCCGTCGACTCGTTTTCGATACGCGGAGTCCGATGCGGCTGTTTCGCTTTTCACGCACGGTTTCGGGAACGGCAGCGACGGCGTTTCGATCGGTGACAAAACCGGACTGCGCCGAACGCTCCCGAAGCCCCAGCCGCGAGGCGGGCGCACGCTCGCTGCGCGCCTCACTCAGTCGCTGTCGCTCCTTCGTTGCGGTGCTTACGTCGCCTGCGCCCGCCTCGCGGCTGCCCCTTCGAGTCCCGCCCGCACCGCCCCGCACCTCACGCCTCCCCAGCCTCGTCGCTCGCTGCTCGCGGCTTCGCCGCTCGGGTAGAGGTGCTCGCTTCGCTCGCACCTCGCACCGCTCGCGACTCCCCCGCGCGTGCGACTCGGCCGCGAAGCGGCCTCGCAGGCACGCGCCACCGCCGGAAACGTCCTTCTCCGTCCTCGACTTCCGCCTTCCAATCCTTATAAGAGCGCGCGACCGGTACGGGGCGGTAATGGAACTGGGCTCGCGAGACGCGTTCTCTCGGATGGGGACGCTCGGCATCGAGGAGGAGTTCTACATCGTCGACGCCGAGGGCCGCCCGACGTCCGGGACCGACGACCTCGTCTACGGCCGCGACCCGCCAGCTGCGGTGCCGGAGGGGTTCGACCACGAGCTGTTCGAGTGCACGATCGAGGCGCAGACGGAGACGATCGAGGACCCGGCGGACGCCGCGGACGCGCTCGGGACGGTCCGCGAGGCGCTCGTCGACCACGCCGCCGCGGACGGGTATCGGATCGCCGCCGCGGGCCTCCACCCCGCCGCGAAGTGGCGCGAGCTCGACCACGTTCGGAAGCCGCGGTATCAGGCCCAACTGGACCGCATCCAGTACCCGCAACACCGGAACACGACCGCGGGGCTCCACGTCCACGTCGGCGTCGACGACGCGGACAAGGCCGTCTGGGTCGCGAACCGCCTGCGGTGGCACTGTCCGGTGCTGCTCGCGCTGTCGGCGAACTCTCCGTTCTGGAACGGGTTCGACACCGGCCTCGCCTCGGCCCGCGCGAAGGTGTTCGAGAACCTCCCGAACACCGGGATTCCGTCGGCGTTCGACGACTTCGACGCGTTCCAGCGGTACGAACGCCGGATGGTGGAGACGGACTCCATCGCGGACCGCGGCGAGCTGTGGTTCGACGTGCGCCCGCACACCGGCCACGGCACCGTGGAGGTCCGCGCGCCCGACGCCCAGCAGGACCCGCAGGTCACGCTCGCGTTGGTCGAGTACGTCCGCGCGCTGGTCGTGGACTACGCCGAGCGGTACGAGGACGGCGAGTCGGTTCCTGCGCTGCGCCGCGAGCTCCTCGACGAGAACAAGTGGCGCGCGATCCGGCACGGTCACGACGCCGCGTTCGTCGACCGCGACGGCGAGGGGACGACCTCCCTCGGCGATGTCGTCGACGCGGAGTGCGACCGCCTCGGCGTCGACGGGATCCGCGAGGTGTACGAGGCGGAGAGCGGCGCCGCGCGCCAGCGCCGGATCCGCGAGGAGTCGGGCGCGGACGCCCTCCGCGCTGACCTCCTCGTGCGGCCCTGAGGCCGACGCGCTCTCCCCGAGACCGGCCGGCCGGTCCGTCAGTTTCGTCGGAACGAAAGCGACGAGAAACCCTTTTGCCCGCGTAGCCCCCAGTTTCCGGCATGACCACGGACGATTCGCCTTCCGATCCGGTAGAGGACGCACCCGAGACGGAGGAGTCGCCGACGGAGCGGACTCGCGAGGAGCTCCGGAAGACGAAAGAGCGGCTCGGCGAGGGCGCCGACCGGGCGGTGAAGGGGTTCGACGACAACGTCGTCGACCTGCTCGCGTGGCTGCTCGACACCGAGACCCGCGCGCGGATCTACGTCTACCTCCGCGACAACCCGCACAGCACGAGCGACGAGGTCGCCGACGGCACGGGACTGTACCCGAGCACCGTCCGCGAGGCGCTTGCCGAACTCCACGACGAGGGGACCGTCGAGCGCGGCAAGCGGAAGGCGGAGGGCGCCGGCAACAACCCCTACGAGTACGAGGCGATCGCGCCGAGCGACCTGGTCCGCGGCGTCGTCGGCGACGTTCAGGCGGAGCTGAACGCCGTCTTCAACCTCGACCGTCGGCTCGGCGGCGAGTCGCCCGACGGCGACGCCGAACCCGTCCAGATTTCGGTCGGCGGTGAGGGCGGTGACGAGAGCGAGACGGGCGACGACGCGGAGGCGGACGGAGACAACGAGGCCGCGAGTGACGACGAGGCCGCGAGCGACGACGATGCGGACGGCGACGCGGACGACGAGCCGGCGAACTGAGTCGGTCAACTGAGCCGACAGCACCGACTGCCGAGCGCGGTCCCGATCAGGCCGACCTCCCCCGCCCGACCGCGGTTCGGGACGTTTTAAGTTCGACCCGCGCAACGGAGAGGCATGAACGTCGCGCTGGGGGGTACGTTCGACCCCGTTCACGACGGCCACCGGAAGCTGTTCGAACGGGCGTTCGAGCTGGGTGACGTCACCGTCGGCCTCACCTCCGACGAGCTGGCGCCGGAGACCCGACACGTCGAGCGGTACGTCCGCCCCTACGAGCGACGCAAGCGCGACCTGGAGGCGGAGCTGGCTCCCCGCGCCGAGGCGAACGGGCGCGAGTACGAGATCCGCGAGCTGACGGAGCCGACCGGCATCGCCGTCGAGCCGGAGTTCGACGCGCTGATCGTCTCCCCCGAGACGAAGGCGGGCGGCGAGCGGATCAACGATATCCGCCGCGAGCACGGGCGCGACCCCCTCGATCTGGTCGTCGTCGACCACGTCGCGGCCGAGGACGGCGAGCGCATCTCCTCGACGCGGATCGTCGCGGGCGAGATCGACGAACACGGCAACCTCACCCCCGACCGCGAGGGGCGGGGCGCGACGCGACCGGAATGAGCGACACGGAGACCGCCGGCGACGGGACCGCGGCGCTGCGGCGCCTCGTCCTCGGCGAGACCGGCTTCGAGCGCGCCGTCGTCTGGAGCGCGGTCGGGTTCGCGCTGTCGTACCTCGCGTTCGACGTCACGGGCGCGCTCGGCGTCTCCCCCGGGGCGACGGCCGGCGTCCTCGCGGGGGTGACGTCGCTTTGCGCGCTCGGGTTCGCCGCGACCGGCGGCGGGGCGCTCCCGACCGCCGTCCTCGCGTCCGGGCCCCTCGCCGGAACGCTCCTTCGAGCCATCGGCCCGGAGCCGTACGTCAGCCCGTTCGCGGCCGGCGGGCCCGCGCTCACTGCGGTCACCGCTCCGCTGGCGCTCGCCGGCGCCGTCGCGCTCGCGACGGGCGCGATCGCCGCGGCCGTCGGGCTCCTCGCCCGGCGGATCGCGGCGGCGCGGGAGCGGTAGACGGGACGGACGGCGGGGCAGTCCGGGAGAATCGGGGCGGCCCGGGAGGGTCGGGGCGCTCCGGGACGGCGGCTGGTTTCTCAGCCCTCGAGCGCCCCGTTCAGCACCTTCGCGGCGACCAGTATCGGGTCCCACACCGGGCTGAACGGCGGCGCGTACGCCAGATCGAGCCGCTCCACCTCGGAGACGGTCATGTCCGCCTCGATCGCGGTCGCGAGCGTGTCTATCCGGACCGCCGCGCGGTCGGTGCCGACGATGGTGCCACCGAGCAGGCGCCCGGTGTCGCGGTCGGCGACGAGGGTCACGTCCGTCTCGGCCGCGCCGGGGTAGTACCCGGAGCGCGAGCCCGCGGTCACCGTCTCGCTGACGGGGTCGAAGCCGGCCGCTTCCGCCTCCTCGCGGTCGAGGATTCCGACGCGGGCGGCCTCCGCGTCGAACGCCTTCACGGCGGCGGTGCCCGCGATGTCGCCGACCGGCGTCGGGTCGCCCGCGACCGTCGCGCCGATCGCCCGCCCGGCGCGGTTCGCCGTGAGCCCGAGGGGGAGCCAGTCCGGTTCGCCGGTCACCGCGTGGCGCGCGGTCGCGCAGTCGCCCGCGGCGTACACGTCCGGGAGGCTGGTGCGGCCGCGGTCGTCGACCCGGACCGCGCCGCCGGGTCCGAGGTCGACTCCGGTGCCGTCGAGCAGGTCGGTGTTCGGGCGGATTCCGACGCCGACGACCGCCATGTCGACCGGCACCCGTTCGGGGTCGCCGTCGTCGTCGCCTCCGATCTCGACCGCCTCGATCCGGTCGTCGCCGCCGAGCGCCTCGACCGGCGCGTCGGTGCGAACGGTCACGCCCTCGGATTCGAGGGCCTCCTCGACGCGGTTCCCCACCGTCTCGCCGAACGGGCGGAGGAGGTGCCCGGAGCGGTGGAAGACCGTGACCTCCAGCCCGCGCTCCGAAAGCGCCTCGGCGACCTCGACGCCGACGTATCCGCCGCCGACGACCGCGGCGGTCTCGGGGGCCGACATCGCCGCGTTGCGCTCGACCCGGTCGCGGTCGACCGCACTCACGTCCGCGCGGTCGGGGTCGTAGGCGTCTGGGTCGGCGACGTACGCGTCGATCGCGGCCGCCGCGTCCATGTCGTGGAGCGTGAACGCCCCGTCGAGCCCGCGCACGTCGAACGGACCGGGGTCCGCGCGCGCGCCGGTCGCGACGAGGAGGTCGCCGTACGACTGCTCGAAGCGCTCGCCCGCGGCCGTCTCGACCGTGACGCGCTTCGCGTCCGGGTCGACGGCGACGACCGTCGACTCGCGCCGGAGGTCGATCCCGCGCTCGTCGACCTCGCCCGGCGACAGCGAGAGGAGGTTCGACATGCGGTCGACGTAACCGGCGATGAAGTAGGGCATTCCGCAGTAGGCGTACGAGATCCACCGGCCCTTCTCGAAGACGACGACCTCGCGGTCGGGCGCCTCGCGACGGAACTTACTGGCCGCGCTCAACCCCGCCGCGTCGGCGCCGACGACCACGAACGGATCGTTCATGGACGGACATCGACGGGCCGGGTGAAAAAGTCACGCCGCGGGTGCGTCCCGGAAACGCACCCGGGCACTCCGACGGCGGTCGCCCCTCCCGGTGTCGTTTGGGCGGGTCGACGCGGTCGGCGTTCAGTCCTCGTCCGCCAGCCGCGAGAGCGTCTCGCGGGCGTTCGCGACCGCCTTCTCCTTTTTCGCCGGGTACGCCTCGACCTTCGTGCGGACGGTGATCCCGGGGCCGAGGCGCACCTCGCCGCGGAAGGCCGCCTGCTTGTCGAGGCGGAGGAACAGCGCGCAGTTGTCGTCGACCCGCTCGTCGAGCTCGCCGAGGACGCGGTCGAGGTCCTCCAGCTCGGCGAGCCGGTCCAACACGTGGCGCATCTCGTCGGCCCGCTCGACGCGGGCCGAGAGCACGACGATCCGGTCCCCGTGGTGGCCCACGTTCTCGACGCGGTCGAGCTCGACGTCCTCGGGCAGCAGGGAGTACAGCGCCTGCTCGACGCGTTTCTCGTCCTCCGTGGCGTACGAGAACGCGCGGAGGTCGACGTAGTGGAAGGGGACTTTCGGCATGCGGGACGAAGGGGGGGCCGTTACTCCTCGCTCTCGACGGCGTCAAGCGAGTTCTCGGGGACGCCCGTCTCCTGCCCGTCCTCGAAGCTGACCGTGTACGTCGCGTCGCCGAACATCGTCTCCATCACCTGCGTGATCGTGCCCGTCTCACCGTCGTACTCGCTGTGTTTGTCGTGGAGGACGACCTCGTCTTCCTTCTCGAAGCTCATGGCGTTTCGTTCCGGTGGGACGGTTAAAAGCGCGCGGATCCCGGGCGAGCCGACGAGAGCGAAGCGAGGGAACCGAGGCAACGGGGTTGTAGGGCCGGGAACCGGTCGGGCGTCGACTCGCTCGCCTCACGTCACGGCGAGCAGCGCCGCGCCGAACGCGATCAGCAGCGCGAGCCCCACCGCGACCCAGACGACGACGCTGTCGACGATGACCGCGACCGCGACCGCGGCGGCGACCGCGAGGAGCCCGACGGCCGCGCCCGCAGCCCCCCCGCGTCGAACCAAGCGGTCGAGCGCGTTCACCGCCTGCTGGCGGGGCGGAACGTCGGGCGCGCGCTCCGGGGGCGCCGCGAAGCGCTCGTCGACGGCGACCGACTCGTCGGGGGTCTCGGGCGACGGGTCGATCCGCACGTCGACGTAGCGCGTGTTCGACCCGTAGCCGGTGACGATCTTCAGCTTGCCGCGGACCGGTTCGTCGACGTCTGCCGTCCTGACGTGGACGTGGCGGGTGGCCTCGTCGCCGACGAAGTGGTTCCCCTCGTCGACCGTGGCCACCCGGTCGAGGTCGTCGTCGAAGTGGAGGTGGACGTGCGTCGAGCGCCCCATGTTCTCGAACACGACCGGAAACGGTCCGTCGGTGACGAACGACTCCGGGGCGTCGATGTCGTGGACCGTCTCCCCGTTCAGTTCGACGTCGAGTGTCGGCACGGTCGAGACCACAACCCCACACTAAAAAAAGATTGACACGAGCGGGGGAGTTCCGTGTCGGTGTCTCCGCCGCCGTCGCGGCCCGCCAGCGTCGGAGAGCCCTACGCCGTCGCCTCTTCGCGCATGTCCGGCGGGAGGAGGTTCGGGATCCCGTCCTCGATCGGGTACGACTCACCGCACTCGGTACAGGTGAGCGTCCCGGCGAGGACCTCGTCGTCGTCCTCCTCGTCGACGTCGAGTTCGAGGGCCGCCTTGTCGAGCGGGCAGCAGATCACGTCCATCAGGGATTCCTTCATACCGCTCGGTTGGATCGGACCGATAAAAAAGCGTGCGGGTCGGGACCGCCGCGGCGCGCTCGGGGTGGCGGCGCGGTCCGAGTGGCCGCCGCGTCCGACCGGGATAACAACCCATTTGCCGACGCGCCCCGCCACCCGTGACATGGGAATCCCGGCGGAGCGGATCGAGCGGCTGTTCGCGCTCGCCCGCGAGGCGGTCGTCGACGACGAGTACGACCGGGGGCGCGAGTACGTCGCCCGCGCCCGCCGGGTCGCCGAGCGCAACCGCTGCGGCGTTCCGGCCGAACTCTCCAGGCGCGCCTGCGACGACTGCGCCGTCTACCTCCGCCCCGGGAAGACGAGTCGCGTCCGGACGCGCCCCGGGCGCGTCGTCGTCCGCTGTACCGAGTGCGGGGCGACCGCGCGGTACCCGTACGGCGAGGAGTAGCGAGGGCGAGAGGTAGCGAGAGCGAGGGCTGACTGCGAGGAAGAGGGCTGACTGCGATGGAGAAGTCCAACTGCGGCGGAGCCGGTTCGGGACTACTCGGCCCGCTCGCGAAGTTCGTCGAGGACGGAGACCGTTCCGTCCATGAACCCCTCCGCGACCACTACGTCTGCCGCCTCTCGGGCGGCGGCGTCCGCGTTGGCGACGGCGTACGACTCGCCGGCGACGCCGAACGTCGAGACGTCGTTCTCGCTGTCGCCGATCGCGACGAAGTCGTCGGTGGCGAGGCCGAGGGCGTCGGCGACGACGCCGAGCGCCCGGCCCTTGCTCACGCCCGTCGACTTGACGTGGTAGGCGTAGCCGGTGTCGACGACCTCCACGTCGCCGCCGGCGGCCGCGGCGACCTCGCGCAGGAGCGTCACGTCCGCGTCGGGCGAGAGCGCGACCTCCGTCTCGCGCCAGCGGTTCACCGTGTCGCCCTCGCCCCAGCCGACCTCGCCGCCGCGCTCGCGGAACGCCTCGACGACGGCCCACGCGGCGTCCGGGTCGCCGACGATTGCGGTCTCGCCGTCGACGTACGCGACGCCACCGTTCTCCGCTATCACCGTCTCCTCGCGGCCGAGGAAGTGCGCGAGCGCGACCGGGTACGGGAACGCCTTCCCGGTGGCGAAGGCGACCGGCGCGTCCCACGCGGGCAGTAGCTCGAAGACTCGCGGGTCGATCCGGCCGGTCGGCGTCGTGAGGGTGCCGTCGATGTCGAGCGCGAGGGGCGGAACCATACCCCGAATCGGCGACTCGGCGCCAACTGTCTTCCGTTCGGCGGCGGGGCGGCCGGGTCCCGCGCGTAGCGGTCCGCGCGGCGGCTATCCGGTCCGGACCCGCCGGTCGAACAGCTCGCGGAAGACGACCGTCGGGAACAGCGGCACGAGGCGACTCGGCGGCCGCCCCTTGCCGTCGCTCTGGTGGACGGTGACGCGTTCGAGCAGGCCGGCGTCGGCCAGCTCGTACAGCACGCGCCGCACGGTCGACGCCGAGAGGTCGACGCCCGGCCGCGCGGCGATGCGCTCCGTCGCCACGCCGACGGTCGACCGCTCGTCCTCGGAGAGTCCGGCGAGCTCGTAGAGGAGCCGCTGGCGGCTCTCGGGGAGCGAGAGCACCCGACCCAGCGCCACGCACGGTCGGGGCACGCTGTCGATGCCGGCGTCGAGATCGCCGGAGCGGATCGTCGACGCGCCCGCCCGCTCCGCGTTGACCGCCGCGCCCATCACGGCCGCGAGCGCGTCGTGGGCGTCGCCCGCGGCCCACTCGACGATCTCGCGGATCTGGTCGTGAGAGAGCGCGTCGCGGCCGAGTCCGGTCGAACACCGGCTCGTCAGCAGTTCGACGAGCACGTGCCGGCGGTACTTCGCGAACTCGACGGTGGTCGCCGGCTCCCAGTCGATCGCGTCCGGCGGGTCGCGGCCGATACAGGCCGGCGTGACCCGGTCGCCGACGTCCGTGAGCCAGTCGATCAGCGTCGCCGCCGTCGGCGTCTCGGTCTCGTTCGTGTGGTCGGCCGCGACGACGAGCTCGGGGCCGGTACGCATCGCGTCTCGGAGCGAGTCGGCCAGCTCCTCGGTCCCGATCCCGTGGTCCGGAACGGGCTCGTCGCTCATCGCGGCCAACATCGCGTGGTACAGCCGAAATCGGGTCGACGCCTTCCGAGCGTCGACGTAGACGAATCCGGGGATCGTCGGCTCGACCGCCCGCGTGGTCGTCTGGATGGCGCGCCGCGGTCCGCTGTGGCTCGCTAACCGGTCGAACAGCGCGGAGACGACAGCCGATTTCCCGCTTCCCTTCGGGCCGTACACGTAGACGCTCGGCGGGAGCGACCCGGAGAAGGCGGGCTCGAACACGTCGAGGAGCCGCTCTATCGCCGGCCCCCGGCCGACCGGCGAGTCGACGTGTCTGACCGGCGAGACGGCCTCGAAGTCGGCGAGAACGCTCATGCCGGCGTCGTAGCCGAGCCGTCGTTCGATCCGGTCGTCGATATTCACGGTCGACCCTCCGATATCGGCGAACAAAACTGGCACGAAGCGGAGGCGATGCGAGCTCGATCGCGGGCGGAGCGGTCGTCGTCGTCGCGCGCGACGGCGGTGCGAGCGGCGGCGGCGCCGGCCGTGCGACGGCCGTCGCTCTCGAACCGAGCGCGTCGGCGATCGCGTGTCCGGTCTGGTCTCATTGGTGTCCGGCGGCTTGGTCAGAGGGTGGTTCGCGCGCGGAACGACCCCGGGCCGCTACGGGGGAACCGACGCCGCGTCGGTCCCCGCGAGCGGGCTCAGAGGTACCCGGCGTTCGGCAGGACGCCGAGGATGCCGAGGATGCCGACGACGAGCATCATGATCGCGATGGCCATCGCGGGCGGGTCCACGTGGGTCCCGGAGTGCGAGTAGAACAGCCGCTGCGTGACTTCGCCGACGAGGCCGCTGAGGGCCCCGAGGACGCCGCCGGCGAGCAGCGCGACGACGCTGCCCGCGACGGGGTCGATGACGACCGCGCCGACCGCACCGAGCAGCGTGATGTGGTGGGTCACCGGGATCTTCTCCACGCCGAGGTTCAAGAACAGCAGGCTCATCGCGGAGATGGCGTACCCGAGGAAGATGCTCCCCGTCTGGAGCCAGATGTAGCCGCCGAGGATGCCGCCGACGAGACCGATAGCGGTGACGCCCGACCACTTGTACTGGTGGGGAAGCCACGGCTCGGTCGCCGGTCGCCCGGCGTGTTCCTCGTCCGTGTCGGCCTTCGGGTGGTCCTCGCCGCGCTCGAACGGCGACATGTCCAAGAGCCCGTCGCCCGCCGGCTTCCCGACGATCGGGTAGCCGAAGACGGGGCGCGCGAGGAACGCGGTCGCGAACACGGACACCGCGATGAAGTCGGTCGGCGGCGTCATCTCCAAGACGTTGAGGAAGAGGCCGTTGGCGACCCGCGTGATCAGCATCCCGAGAACGCCGAATATCGCACCCACGGCGAGGATGTCGGGCTTCGTGCCGAACGCGTACGTGATGTCCTTCCCGAAGTGGTACCCGCCGTCGGCGGGGTTCATCTCGGGATACTTCTTGCCGGCGTACGCCGAGGCCGCGACGCCCCCTGCGAAGGCGATGTGCGGGCCGGTGATCGCTCCGAAGCCGATGACGCCGGTGATCCCCGCCGCGAGCTCGCCAGCGGGGATACCTTCGACCGCGCCGATCTGTCGTTGGAGGATCCCGATACCCTCACCGAGGAAGACGACGAACCCGGTGAAGATGAACGCCGGGAGCGCGCCGATGGCGGCACCGAAGGCGCCGCCGGCCAGCGCCGTGATGAGGAGCAGGAGGAACGGCTCAAGCTCCATCCCGATGACCGGGACCTGTAGCAACAGTTCGTTCATTTACTCGTCCTCCCCGTCGTCTTGCGCCCAGTCTTTCGAACGCTCAACCGCGTCGTCCCAGCGGCTGTACAGCTTGTCGACCTCGTCTTGGGACTTCTCGGGGGTGAACTCGCGGTCGACCTGCCAGTTGTCGCGCAGCTCGTCCACGTTGTCCCAGTACCCCACCGCGAGCCCGGCCGCGTACGCCGAGCCGAGGGCGGTGGTCTCGTCGACTTCCGGTCGCGCGATGTCCGTCTGGATGATGTCGGACTGGAGCTGACAGAGGAAGTTGTTCTTGACCGCGCCGCCGTCGACGCGGAGGCTCGTCGTCTCCACGCCGGAGTCGGCCTCCATCGCCTCGGCGATGTCGCGGGTCTGGTACGCGATCGATTCGAGCGTCGCGCGGACGATGTGCTCCTTGCTGGTGCCGCGGGTCATCCCGACGATGGTGCCGCGGGCGCGGCCGTCCCAGTGCGGCGCGCCGAGTCCGGTGAACGCCGGGACCATGTAGACGCCGTCGGTCGAGTCGACCGACCGCGCCAGCTCCGCGGTCTGGGCCGCGTTGTTGATCAGGTCGACGTCTTCGAGCCACTCGATGGCGGCGCCGGTGATGAAGATGGACCCTTCGAGCGCGTACTGAACGGGCTCGCCGGACATCTGGAACCCGATCGTCGTCAGGAGTCCGTGGTCGGACTTGACGGCGTCGGTGCCGGTGTTCATCAGGTAGAAGGAACCGGTGCCGTAGGTGTTCTTCGCGTCGCCCTCGTCGAAACAGGTCTGGCCGAACAGCGCGGCCTGCTGGTCGCCCAGCGCGCCCGCGACCGGGACCTCCTCGCCGAGGAACCCGTCCGCGTCCGTGTGGCCGTAGTAGTCCTCGTCCGACGAGGGGCGTACCTCCGGGACCATCTCCTTCGGCACGTCGAACTCGTCTAAGAGCTCGTCGTCCCACTCCATGTCCCGGATGTTGTACAGCATCGTCCGGGACGCGTTGGTGACGTCCGTGATGTGGTTACCCGTCAGGTTGTAGATGAGCCACGTGTCGATCGTCCCCATGACGAGCTCGCCCTCGCGGGCGCGGTCGCGGAGGTCGCCGCCGCGGGAGCTCTGCATCTTGAGCGGCTCGGCGTTGTCGAGGATCCACTCGGTCTTGGTCGCGGAGAAGTAGGCGTCACACTCCAGCCCCGTCTTCTCGCGGATCTCCTCGACTTTGCCCGCCTCTTGGATCTCCTCGACGCGGTCGGTCGTCCGGCGGTCCTGCCACACCAAGGCGTTGTGGACCGGCTTCCCCGAGTCCTTGTCCCAGACGATCGTCGTCTCGCGCTGGTTGGTGATGCCGATGGCTTCGAGCTGGTCGGCGTCGAGCCCGGCGTCCGCGAGGCCGTCGAGGACGACCTGTTGAGTGTTCTCCCAGATCTCGATCGGGTCGTGTTCGACCCAGCCCGGGTTCGGGTAGATCTGTTCGTGCTGTTCGTAGGCGTTCGCGACGACCTGGCCCTCGTGGTCGAACACCATGAATCGGGTGCCGGTCGTCCCCTGGTCTATCGCACCGACGTACTGTGTCATGTTGTGGATCCCTCCTGTGGCGCTGGTCCGTGTCCGGCGGCATCGGAATCGCGCTCGCCGTCGAGCGCGACCCCGGAACCGCGTCCGCTACCGCGTCGCCGAATCGCTGCGTCCGACCCGTCCGGAGCCGGACTGGGGCGACCGCGACGCGCGTCGCGACCGCCGCGACATATCTTCACGGAAGCTACCACGCCAATCGTGAACATAATGTACTACCATAATAATCTTCCTGTTAAAATCCGCATATCGGCGTGAGTGAAAAAGTCAAATATATAAATATACCGGCGCGGGCAGCGATTACACTACTTGAATGTCTCTGATAGTTATGGACAGGTCGCACCGGGAGGTAAAGTAAAGTGGTCGGGGTCCAAGGGGCTCGCATGGACAGACAAGTGGACGTCGTCGTCGTCGGTGGGGGGTCGACGGGCTGCGGCGTCGTCAGGGATCTGGCGCGACGGGGGCTCGACGCGGTCCTCGTCGAGAAGGGGAACCTGACGCACGGCACGACCGGGCGGATGCACGGGCTCCTCCACAGCGGGGGGCGCTACGCGGTCTCCGACCAGAAGAGCGCGAGGGAGTGTATCGAGGAGAATCGGGTGCTCCGCGACATCGCGGCCCACTGTGTCGAGGAGACCGGCGGGCTGTTCGTCAAGCGGCCGGAGGACTCGGAGGAGTACTTCCAGGAGAAGCTGGAGGGGTGTAAGGCGTGTGACATCCCCGTCGAGGTGATCGACGGCGAGGAGGCGCGACGCCGCGAGCCGTACCTCGCGCGCGACGTGGAGAAGGCGATCGCCTTACCCGACGGCGCGGTCGACCCCTTCCGGCTCTGCGTGTCGAACGCCGCCGACGCCCGCGAACACGGCGCGCGGATCGAGACGCACGCCCCGGTGACCGACGTGCTCGTCGAGGACGGCGAGGTCGTCGGCGTCGAGATCGAACACGAGACGGGCCCGGGCAAGCGCGTCCACCGAGAGCCCGGAACCACCGAGGAGATCCGCGCGCGCCACGTGGTCAACGCGACCGGCGCGTGGGCGGGGAACGTCGGCGAGATGGCCGGCGTCGACGTGGAGGTGCGCCCCTCGAAGGGCGTGATGACGGTGATGAACACCCGGCAGGTCGACACCGTGATCAACCGCTGCCGGCCGAAGGGCGACGCCGACATCATCGTCCCCCACGAGACGGCCTGTATCCTCGGCACGACCGACGAGGAGGTGGACGACCCCGAGGACTACCCGGAGGAGGAGTGGGAGGTCGACCTGATGATCGAGACGCTCTCGGAGCTGGTCCCCGCGCTCGAAGACGCGCGGACGCTCCGCTCCTTCTGGGGCGTCAGGCCGCTGTACGAGCCGCCGGGAACGGGCACGGAAGACCCGACGGACATCACGCGCGACTACTTCCTCTTGGACCACGGCGACCGCGACGACCTCCCCGGGATGACCACCATCGTCGGCGGGAAGCTCACCACCTACCGGATGATGGCCGAGTCCATCTCCGACCACGTCTGCGACGCGCTCGGCCACGAGGCGACCTGCGACACCGCCGAGGCGCCGCTGCCGGGCTCGGAGAATCCCGCTCGCATGGAGGCGCTGATGGACGAGTTCGGGCTCCGGTCGCCTGTCGCGCGGCGCTCCGGCCAGCGGCTCGGCTCCCGCGCCGACGACGTGCTCGGCGAGTACGACCCGAACCCGATCGTCTGTAACTGCGAGAGCGTGACCCGCGCCGAGGTACAGGACGCGATCGGCGAGGCCGGCTCCGACCTCAACGCGGTCCGCCTGCGGACCCGCGCCTCGATGGGGAACTGTCAGGGCGGCTTCTGTACGCACCGGATCGCGTCGGAGCTGGCGGAGGAGTACCCCGAGCCGGTCGTCCGCGACGCGGAGGACGAGCTGTATCAGGAGCGGTGGAAGGGGCAGCGGCACGCGCTGTGGGGCGAGCAGCTCTCGCAGGCGATGCTGAACCACCTGCTCCACGCGACGACGATGAACCGCGACGGCGACCCCGCGAACCTCGACGGCGAGGTCGACTTCGGCGCGTTCGACGCCGGCGCGGATGCGGGCGACGCCGGCGTCGACGGCTCCGGCGGGGAGACCGGAACCGCAGCGGCGGACGGTGGCCGCGCAAGTGACGACGCAGCGACCGACGGTGGCCGGGCAGACGGCGACGCGGCGACCGACGGGGGCCGCGCAGATGACGACGCGGCGACCGACGGGGGCCGCGCAGATGACGACGCGGCGACCGACGGGGGCCGCGCAGATGACGACGCGGCGACCGACGGGGGCCGCGCAAGCGACGACGCGGCGACCGACGGAGGGCGCTGATGGCGATAACCAGCGACGTCCTCGTGATCGGCGGCGGGCTCTCCGCGGTCACGGCCGCGGTGTCGGCTGCGCGCGAGGGCGCGGACGTGCGACTCGTCTCCCACAAGGCGAGCACGCTGCGGCAGGCCTCGGGGCTGATCGACGCGCTCGGCTACGTCCCGGCGACGGAGCCGGCGAAGCCGCTGCGCGACGGGCCGCCGACCGCGGGGCGCGAGCTCGACCCCGACGAGTGGCCCGACCCGGAGGGGCCGCTCGCCGACCCGTTCGAGGGGATCGACCGGCTTCCGGAGTCGCATCCGTACCGGATCGTCGGAAGCGACGCGCTCCGCGAGGGCCTCGCGCTGTTCGACGATCTCGTCGGCGACGCGTACCGCGGGAGCCACACCGACCGCAACGCCCTCGTCCCGACGTTCGGCGGCGCGGTGAAGCCCACCGCGCGGTACCCCGCGGCGGCCGAGGCCGGGCTCGCGAGCGACCACCGGCCCATGCTCGTCGTCGGCTTCCGGTCGCTCACGGAGTACGACGCGCGCGCCTTCGCCGGGCGGCTGGAGGCCGCGGGCGTCCCGTTCGACGTGGCGGGGGCCGAGGTCGAGTTCGCGGAGGCGTTCCGCGCCGACGCGAAGATCACGCGGCTCGCGAAGGCGCTCGACCACGACGAGGAGATCGACGGCGTTCCCGCCCGCGAGGCGCTGGCCAAGGCGGTCGCTCCCCACCTCCACGACGCGGTCGACGCGGACGGCGGCGTCGAGCGCGTCGAGCGCGTCGGCTTCCCGGCGTTCCTCGGCGACGACCGCGGCGGCGAGGTCCGCGACGAGCTCGCGGACCGGCTCGGCGCCGACGTGTTCGAGATCCCGATGGGGCCGCCGAGCCTCCCCGGCCTGCGGCTCGAAGACCGGCTGTTCGACGCGCTCGACGCGGAGGGAGTCCGGTTCGAGACCGGCAACCCCGTGGTCGGCGTCGAGTCCGCGAGCGACGGCCGCGTGGAGGCGGTGGCGGTCGATCGCAAGGGGCGGACGGCGCCGTACGGCGCCGACGCGTTCGTGTTGGCGACCGGGGGGCTCGTCGGGAAGGGGCTCGACTCGGACCGCGAGGGCGTCCGCGAGCCGGTGTTCGACCTCCACGTCGACCAGCCCGACGACCGGTACGAGTGGTTCGTCGACGACGCGTTCGGCGACCAGCCGTACGCGCGGTTCGGGGTCCGCCCCGACGAGCGGTGTCGGCCCACGGACGCCGACGGAGCGGTACAGTACGAGAACGTGTTCGCCGCCGGCGGGGTCGTCGGCGGCGCGGACGCGGCGAGGGAGAAGTCCGCGAGCGGGGTGTCGCTCGCGACCGGCCTCGCGGCCGGGCGACAGGCGGCGACGGAGGCCAATCAATGACACGACACACGGACGACGACGCGGAGGGCGCAGGCCGGACGAACGAAGCCAGCGGCGGTTGCGGCGACTGCGGCTGCGGGGAGCCGTCCCCGGGCGTTCCGGAAGCCGGGCGCGACGAGCAGCCGTCCGTCTTCGTCCCCGACGAAGGGGAGATCCCGGAGACGGACGCGGCCGACGCCCCCGACCCGACGCGGGCCGACGGAGCGGGGGCGGCCGACCGCGCCGCCACCGACGGCGGCGTCGAGAGCGCCTCCGGCGGGACCGACTCGACCGAGCTCGACCCCGACGCGTACGACCCGGTCGACGTGTTCCCGGGCGGCGACCTCGACCTCCGCGAGGGGGCCGACTCCTGTTACAAGTGTACGAGCTGCGACACCTCCTGTCCGGTGGCGGAGGTCGACGACGAGTTCCCCGGGCCGAAGTTCCAAGGGCCCGAGCAGTGGCGGCTCAAGCGGAAGGACGACCACGACATCGACGAGTCGATCACCTCCTGTTCGAACTGCATGCGCTGCGACGACGCCTGTCCCTCCTCGGTGCCGCTCTCGCAGATGCACAACGAGGCGCGCGGGCAGTTCGTCGAGCGGCAGATGGAGAAGCTCTCCGTCGAGTACGTCCGGAACCGGATCTTAGCCAACTACCGCACGTCGGCGAGCCTCGCGAGCAAGTTCCCGCGGACGGCGTCGTTCGCGATGAACTTCGGACCGGCGCGGTGGGCGATGGAGAAGGTGATGGGCATTCCCAAGGAGCGCGACTTCCCGGAGTTCGCCACGGAGACGTTCCGCGAGTGGTGGAAGGCCCGCGGCGGCGCGCAGGTGGAGAACCCCGACAAGCGCGTGGCGTACTTCCACGGCTGCTACTCCAACTACAACACGCCCGAGGTGGGGAAGGCGATGGTCCGAGTGTACGAGCACTTCGGCTACGAGGTGATGGTGCCGCCCCAGAAGTGTTCGGGGACGCCGATGTTCGCGAACGGCATGCTGGACGACGCCCGCCGGCACGCGGAGACGAACGTCGAGAATCTCGTCGAGGCGATCGGCGACGGCGCCGACGTGATCGCCTCCTGTACCTCCTGTTCGATGTCGCTGCGACAGGAGTACCCCGAGCTGTTCGACCTCCACGGGATCGAAGACGTCGCCGAACACACCTTCGAGGCACTGGAGTACCTCCGGATTCACGAGGACCTCGAAGGCGAACTCGACGCCGCCGGCGGGCTCGACGACGAGCGCGCGTTCGCGTACCACGCGCCGTGTCACGCCCGCAACCAGGGGCTCTCACGACAGGCGGTCGAGACGTTCCGCGACGTCGACGGCGTGAAAATGGAGGACGTCGGCGACTCCTGTTCCGGCATCTCCGGCACGTACGGCTGGAAGGAGGAGAAGTACGAGAAGTCGATGGAGATCGGCGCCGAGATGTTCGAGCACATGGAGGACGCCGAGGGCGAGGTCGGCATGACCGAGTGCCCCACCTGCGCGATGCAGATGGAACACGGCACGGGCTACGAGATCGAACACCCCCTCCAGCTGCTCGAAGACACGCTCGGGGCGTAGGCGACTCGGGCATTCTCTCGCCCGCTTCCGCTCCCGAACGCGTTCATTCTCAGCGGCGATAACCGCGTGGGAATCCTTATGAACCGAACTCGCTCAGTCGGGGTACGTGACGCTCGAACAGTTCCTCGATCGCTTCCGCGGCCCCGAGCGGTCCGTGGTGGTCGTCAACCGAACCGACCCGGACCCCGTTTTAAATATGCTCGTGGACACGTTCGGCGACGACGCGGTTCGGGTCGTCGACGGTCGCGTGACGACCGAGTCGAGCGATCGGCGGCTGACCGACGGCGCCGGGGCCGCCGAGACTGACGGGGCCGTCGGTCTCACCGCCCGAGAGCTGACGACTGAGGTTGTCGACGGCGACGGCGAGGCGGTTCCGTCGATCGACGTCGGGGTGCTCCGCCGCCACGAGGACGTGCCGTTCGACGGCGGCGACCCCGCGGAGATCGAGAACCTCGTGCTGCTCATGGAGGACGACGAGGTGGTCGCCGGCTCGACGCTCGGCGAGCTCGGCGACGCGGTGCTTTTCGTCAACTCCGACCTGTACATCACCGGCAGTCGATCGCTCGAAGACGTCGACCTCCCGTCGGTGATCAGCGGCCTCGACGACGCGACGTTCACGCTCCGCGGGTACCCCGAGTCGAACCGACAGAAGCTGCTGCTCATCACGATCTCGCGGTTCATCGAGCGCGCGGCGTGGACGGCGGGCGACGGGACCCTGCGCTCGTCGTTCCAGCGGCTCTCGCGCATCGACGACGAGGTGGGAACGCGGGAGGTGTACGAACGCGTCACCGAGAGCGGCGTCGACACGCACCTCTACGGCGTCCCGGACGAACTCCCCAGAGACCTCGACGCGGTGATCCACGCCGGCGACGGCTCCGACTTCACCGACAGCTGGTTCGTTGTGTATCGGCCGCCCGAGGGACCGCACTCGGCCGAGAGCGACCCGGACAGCGACCTCATGCGAGGGATAGAAGGGGGCGTCGGGCTCCTCGCGGTGGAGACGGAACCGCGAACGTGGCGCGGGCTCTGGACGTTCGATTCGGACCGGGTGTCGCGGGTGAATCGCTACATCGAGCGGAACCTGTAGCGTCGCCGGCGGACCGGACGCCTCGCCGCGGTCGATTTCCTCCCGCCGATCGCCGCCCGTATCCAACCCGTGCGTTCATATTCGCGGAGCGGTGACGGGCAGCCATGTTCACGGAGCGGTCCGGGCTCGTCGACGACGAACGCCCGATGCGCGGGTACGGCGTCGCGGTGACGCCCGGCCGCGACGGCCCGCTCGTCTTCGTCGCCGGGTACGGCGAGCCGAACCGCCTGTACGCCCGAGCGGGCGACCGCTTTTCCGACACCGCCTGCGGCATCGTCGCCGACGGGACGCGCCACGGGATGGGCGTGTGCGCCGCCGACCTCGACGCCGACGGCTGCGAGGAGGTGTACGTCCACAACTGCGCGCGCGGCGTCGACGGCGGCGACCCGGACCTCCTCTTGAGCCGGCTGGAGGCCGACCGATACCGCTGGACCGACGTGTTCGCCCGCGAGGTGAACGCCGACCGCATCGACGTCCGCGCCGGTCGGTCGGTCGCGGCGCTCGACCGGCTGGGGACCGGTCGGTACGGCGTCGCCGTCTCCGGCTACGCCGCGCCGCTCGCGTTCTACGAGCTCGGCGACGACGGCGAAGTGACGGACATGGCCGAGACGGTCGGCCTGGAGGTCGACGGCGGCTGCCGGTCGCTGCTCGCGGTCCCGTACCGCTCCCGCGAGGGCGACCTGTTCGCGGGCGTCGAGGGGGGCCCGAACCGCCTGTTCAGCAACCGGGGTGGCCACTACGACCGGACGGACGGCGGCCCCGCCCTCTCCGACCCCGGCGGTGACACGCGCGGCGCCGCGCTCGTCGACGAGGGTGGCACGTTCGCGCTCGCGGTCGGCAACGAGTCGGCCCCGAGCCGACTCCTGCGCTGTTCGCCCGACGGCGGCTACGGCGACGTGGCCCCGCCGGCGCTCCGCGACGTCGGGGCGGTCCGGACGGTGGTCGCCGCGGACTTCGACAACGACGGGCGCGAGGAGCTCTTCTTCAACGTCTGCGGCGCCGAGAACAGGCTGTTCGAGCGCGTGGACCGTGCCGACGGGCCGCCGGCGTGGGAGCCCGTCGACCTCGGCGCGGCCGCGGAGCCGGACGGGTTCGGCACCGGCGCGGTCGCGGCGGACCTCGACGGCGACGGCGCGCTCGAACTCCTCGTCGTCCACGGCGAGGTCGCCGCGCAGCCGGTGACGGCCTACGCCGACCCGAGCGCGCCGGACGCCGGGTGGCTCCGCGTGCGCCCGACGACGCGCCACGGCGCGCCGGCGCGGGGGGCAGTCGTCACGCTGGAGACCGCCGACGGCGTTCAGCGGCGGACGGTCGACGCGGGCGGCGGCTGCCTCTGCCAGACGGAACCGGCCGCGCACTTCGGGCTGGGCGGCGCGGAACCGCTGCGCGTGGACGTGCGGTGGCCCGACGGTCGCGAGCGGACCGTCGTCGGGCCGAGCGCCGACCGGACGATCACGGTCAGACATCCCTCTCGCAAGACGACCGACCGCGACGCCCGGACGCGGCGGTAGCGCTCTGGAGAGTTCGAGCAGCCGACGGCGACCGCGACGGCCGCGGCCGGTGACGCCTCGCCGTCGAGGAGAGTCGCACCGCCGCGGCCAGAACTGCCGCCCTTCGCGGGTTCAAGTGTCCCCGGAGGTACGGGGAAGTATGGTGGATCCGACCTCGGACCTCGAGGAGGACGTCGACGAGGAGTCCGCACCGAGCTGCGCGACCTGCGGCGAACCGGCGCTGGGAACCGGGCACCGAACGGTCACGTGGGTCGACGGCGACGACGTCGTCCACCGGCACTTCTGTTCGGAGTCCTGTCGCGCCGACTGGGACGACGAACGGCCGTCTGCGGGCGGCTGATCGGTAGGGAGCAGCGGCGCGGCGCCCGGACGGGGAGGGTTGCCGCGAGGCCGGGGACGGCGGGAGGCTTTTTGCCTGCGGGGGTGGTACCTTTCGGTATGATATCGCTCGACGAGGCCGTGACGGCCCGACTGGAGTCGCACGGGGAGCGCTTCGAAGTCCTGATCGACCCCGACGCCGCGCTCGCGATCAAGCGCGGGGAGTTCGACGGCGACTTGGAGGAGGTCATCGCCGCGGAGGACGTCTTCGAGAACGCCTCGCGGGGGGACCGCCCCGCGGAGGAGGACCTAGAGACCGTCTTCGGCACTACGGACCCGCTCGCCATCATCCCGGAGGTCGTCGAGCGCGGGGAGATCCAAGTCACCGCCGAGCAGCGCGCGGAGATGCAAGAGCGGAAGCACAACCAGCTGGTGAACACCATCACGCGCAACGCCGTGAACCCGCAGATGGACGACTCGCCGCACCCGCCCGAGCGGATCGAGCGCGCCCTCGAAGAGGCCGGGTTCCAGGTCGATCCGATGGAGCCGGTGGAAAACCAGGTCGACGACGCGCTCGACGCGCTCCGCCCCGTCATCCCGATCCGGTTCGAGGAGGTGACGATGGCGGTCCAACTCCCCGCGGACTACGCCGGGTCCGGGCAGGCGCGAATCAGGGAGTTCGGCGACCTCGAACGCGAGGAGTGGCAGAACGACGGCTCGTGGGTCGGCGTGCTCACCTTCCCGGCCGGCCTCCAGAACGATCTCTACGACCTCGTCAACGAGGTCACGTCCGGCGAGGGCGACGCCCGCGTGATCAAGGACAAAGACGAGCTTCGGACCCGCTGACGGCGCCCCGGCTCGCCGACGTATTTTCACCGCCTCCGAGGGGTTGATACCGGCGGGACGCGCCCCGCATAGCATGCACCAACGCGCGGCGGAGTTCGAAACGCGGGCGGGAGAGCGGTACGGCGTCGACGTCGACGTGCTGGAGTTCGACGCCGGCACGAAGACGGCGGCCGCCGCGGCCGACGCGGTGGGCTGTGAGACGGCCGCGATAGCCTCGACCATCGTCGTCTCGCTCTCGGGCGGCGAGCGAGACGGCGAGCTCGTCGCCGCGATCACGAGCGGCGCGAACCGACTGGACCTCGACGCGGTCGCCGACCACTTCGACGCCGACGACGCGGAGATGGGCGATCCGAGCCGGATCCGCGAGGTCGTCGGCTGGAGCATCGGCGGCGTTCCGCCGATCGGCCACGACGCCGCGCTGCCGACCGTCTTCGACCCGACGCTCGCCGAGTTTGACACCGTCTACGGCGCGGCCGGAACGCCGAGCGCGGTGTTCGCCGTCGAGCCCGAGACCCTCGCCGACCTCGCGGACGCGACCGTCGTCGATCTCACGGAGTGAGGCGCCCGCCCGGAGTGCGCCCAGTCCTCGCGCCCGGAGTTCGCCACGTCCCCGCGTCCGGCGTTGTTAACAGACCCCCGTCTCACGCGGCGGGTTATTAATCAGTAGTTGTGAAATAATAACTTTTTTCTATTAATCCCTGTTACCGATCGGTATGACTCACTCACGGCGGTCGGTGTTGCGGCGCGGGGCCGGGCTCGCGGTCGCGGGAACGGCGGCCTCGCTGGCGGGCTGTTCGGGCGGTGCGGACGGCGGGTCCGGTGGGTTCGATTCGGGGTACGCCGCCTTCTTCACCCTCAACGACTGGGCGAACGAGGTCGCGGGCGAGAACGCGAGCTTCGAGGACCCGGTCGACGTGGGGCAGCTCGGTCACGGGTGGACGCCGGACGGGACCCTCGCCGCGGACGTCGCCGCGACGGACGCGTTCGTCTACCTCGACAGCCCGGAGTTCTCGTGGGCGCAGGACCTCGCCGCGACGCTGGAGGCGGACTACGACTCCGTCGCCGTGGTCGACGTGCTCGACGGGCTGGAAGGCGATCTGCTCGAATGGGACCACAGCCACGGCGGGGAGGAGGGAACCCACGACGGCGAAAGTCACGACGGCGAAAGTCACGACGGCGAAAGTCATGACGGCGAAAGTCATGACGGCGAAAACCACGGCGGTGAAACCCGACACGACCCCCACGTCTGGGTCGATCCGGTCCTCGCGGCCGACATGGTCGAGACGATCGCGACGGGGCTCGGCGAGGCGGACCCCGATAACGCCGACGCGTACGCGGCCAACGCCGACGCGTACGCCGACGAGCTCGACGCGGTCGACGCCGCCTTCGAGTCGATCGCCGAGAGCGCCGCCCGCGACGTGGCGGTGCTGGCGGGCCACAACTCCTTCCAGTACCTGGAGGCGCGCTACGGGTTCCGACTCCACTCGCCGGTCGGCGTCTCGCCGCAGAACGAGCCGACCCAGTCCGAGATCGCCGACACGATCGAGCTCGTCGATTCGGAGGGGATCGACGTCGTGCTGTACGACCGCTTCCAGTCGCCCCGGCTCGCCGAGTCGATCGTCGAGAACAGCGACGCGACGGAGGCGGTCCCCGTCACGCCCGCCGGGGGAACGACGCGCGAGTGGAACGACGCCGGGTACGGCTACCTCGAACAGATGACCGAGATCAACGTCCCCGCCTTCGAGCGGGCGTTCGGCGCGCAGTGAGCGGAGCGGTCGACCGCGCGCCGACCGGCACCCCGACGGGTCGACGGAGCGTGGCGGCGCAACGGGACCTGGCGGCGCGACGCGGAGTAAAAGAGCTAAACGTGCGGCCGACCCATACCGGAGACACGCAGTGAGCGCAATCGTCGACCTCGACGGCGTGACGTTCGCCTACGGCGACACGGTCGCCGTGAGCGACGTCTCCCTGACGGTCGAGGCGGGCGACTTCCTCGGGCTCGTCGGGCCGAACGGCTCCGGGAAGACGACGCTGCTCCACCTCATGCTCGGGCTCCACGAGCCCGACGAGGGGACGGTGGAGCTGTTCGGGCGTCCGGTCGAGGAGTTCGACGACGGCGGCCGGCTCGGCTACGTCTCCCAGAAGGCGACGAGCCGCGGCGGCGCGATGCCCGTCACCGTCCGCGAGTGCGTCACGATGGGGCGGTTCGCGCACGCCGGACGGGGGCGGCTCTCCGACGCCGACCGCGCCGCCGTCGCGGACGCGATCGAGACGGTCGGAATCGAGGATCTGGCCGACCGACTCGTCTCGGAGCTGTCTGGCGGACAGAAGCAGCGCGCCTACATCGCTCGGGCGCTCGCGAGCGACGCGGACCTGCTCGCGCTCGACGAGCCGACGGTCGGCGTCGACGCCGAGTCGCGAGACGCCTTCTACGCCCTCCTCGACGATCTCAACGACGAGGGGATCACGATCATCCTCATCGAACACGACATCGGCGTCGTCACCGACCGCGCGGACCGAATCGCCTGTATCAACACCGAGCTGTACCACCACGGCGACACCGAGTCGTTCGTCGAGAGCGACGCCCTCGCAGAGGCGTACGGCGCGACCGGACAGGTCGTCCACCACCACCACTGATGAGCGATCGAGAACGCTCGGACGACGGCGATCGACTCCAGACCGGCCGAGGACTCCGCCGAACCGCGGAGCTCGTCGGCGTCGGGATCACGGGCGTCGTCGCGGCCGGGATGCTCGGGTTCCTCCTGCTCTACTGGACGCAGGATCTCCCCGTCGCGAGCGAGCTGTACGCCGCGTTCCGCTCGCTCGGGCGGGGGATGGACGCCGCGTTCGGCACGAACGTGTTCCGGCACCCGATCATGTGGCAGTCGATGGCGGTGGGCGTGCTCGTCGGGATCGTCGCGCCGCTCGTCGGCGCGTTCCTCGTCCACCGCGAGATGGCGCTGATCGGCGAGACGCTCGCGCACACCGCGTTCGCCGGGGTCGCGGTCGGGATACTCGTCACCTCTTCGACCGGGTGGAACGGCTCCCTGCTGCTCGTCGCGCTCGCGGTCGGCATCCTCGGCGCGCTCGCGGTCCAGTGGCTCACCGAGCGCACCGACGCCTACGGGGACGTGCCCATCGCGATCATGCTCAGCGGGAGCTTCGCCGTCGGAACCCTGATCATCAGCTACGGCGACGGGCTCACCGGGGTCAACATCCAGGGGTACCTGTTCGGGAACCTCGCCGTGGTCACGCCGGAGGGCGCGCGCCTGATGGGCGCGCTCTCGCTCGTCGTCGTCGCGGGCGTGGCGCTGACGTACAAACAGCTCCTCTTCATCACCTTCGACGAGCAGGCCGCGCGGGTCGCCCAACTGAACGTCACCGGCTACAACACGCTGCTCGTGGTTCTGACGGCGGTCGTCGTCGTCGGCGCGATGCAGGTGCTCGGCGTCATCCTCGTCGCCGCGATGTTGGTCGTCCCCGTCGCGGCCGCCTCGCAGGTCGCTCGGAGCTTCCGCGAGACCATGTACCTCGGGGTGATATTCGGTCAGGTGTCGGTGATCGGCGGCTTCGCTGTCTCGGTCGGACTCGGGCTTCCCTCCGGCGGGTCGATCGTCGTCACGGCCATCGCGGTGTACCTCGCGACCGTCGCCGGCTCCGGCTTCTCCGTGAAGGCCATCTCCTCGCACGGGTAGCGGGTCGACCCGGAGCCTCGGCGCTCGCAGACGACGGTCGTGCCCGGCTCGCGTCCGGTTTCCACAGACCCTTATGTCGCGGCCGCGACCGACGGGTATGGGAGAGACAGAGACCTACACGATCACCGGTCCCGACGGTGACGAAGAGTCGTTCGAACTGCCCGCCGGCCTCGTCGACGTGCTCAGCGAGCAGGGCGAGCCCGCGACCGCCGTCGTCTCCGACGTGGTCGTTCAGGCGATGGCCCAGCAGGCGCACGTCATCGTCCACCACAGCGAGGGCGACGTGCCCGAGGACATCGCGGAGATGAACGAGACGGCCGCGGAGCTGTTCGAGGAGCGGTTCGGGCAGTCGCTCGAAGACGCGCTCGGCCACTCGCACTGAGCCGGTTCGACGCCCGCTTTCGAGCCGACTCGACGTTCGCTTTCCGATCGGCTCGGCGTCCGCTTTCCGACCGATCCGACGTCCGCCGACCGGCCGCTTAAGCCGGTCGAGACCCTACCTTCTCGCATGCCTACCGACCCGGACGGCGCGGACGCTCCGGTGTTGATCTTCGACGGCGACTGCCCGTACTGCTCGGTCGCGGCGGTCGCGCTGCGCCGGCTCGACGGCGTCGTCGCGGTCCCGTGGGAGGCCGACCCCGTCGGCCCGTTCCTCGACGCGCAGTTCGGCTCGCGCCCGTTCGCGATGGTGCTCGTCGACCCCGTCGAGCGTCGCGTGTACGCCGGCCGGTCGGCCGCCGAGGAGCTGGCCGACCGCGCGGGTACCCCCGGGATCGTCGGCGGGCTCGTCCGCGACAACTACGACCGCATCGCCGACGTGGTCGGAACGCTCTCCGGTCGCGGCCGCGACCCGGCCGACTTCCACGACACCTACCGCCTCGACGACGACGCGAGCGAGATGGTCGGGTCGCTCCGGGCGGCTGCCGACGAGGCGCCGGCGGCGCTGTCGTGAGCGCGGCGTCGACCGCGGCCGACGCCGCTCGCGCGGTGATCGATCGATGAGCGACGCCGCGGGCGGCAGCTACACGCTCGTCGTCGACCTCGCGAGCGACGCCGCTCTGACCGCGGGCGCGCTCGGCGACCGGCGCCTCCCGGCGGGGGCGTACGCGTACACGGGAAGCGCGCTCGGTTCCGGGGGGTTCTCGCGCGTCGACAGGCACCGCCGGACCGCGCGCGGCGACCACGACGTCCGCCACTGGCACGTCGACTACCTGCTCGGTCACCCGGCCGCGCGGATCGACCGCGTCGTGCGCAGCGTCGGCGTCGACGTCGAGTGTCGGGTCGCGGAGCGTCTCCCGGCCGGACCGGTGGACGGGTTCGGCGCCTCCGACTGCGACTGCCCGAGCCACCTCGCCGCCGGGAGCCAGTACGGGAGCGACGACCCCGCCCGAGCCGCGCTCGACGCCCTCGCGGAGCGGGCTCTGGCGGCGCACGAGGCGGCGGTCAGGGCCTCGGACGAGCCGGACGCGACCGTCGAGGTCGTCGCGGGCTCGGCGGAGTGAGATCCGGCCCTCCGCTCAGAGGTCGTACCGGTCGACGACCTGCCGCAGCTGTTCTCGTCGCCCCTCCAAGGCGTCGTCGCGGAGCGCAGCCTCGTCGTCGGTGGGACAGTCGAGGGCGGGGACCGGCGTGGGGCGCCCGTCGTCGTCGAGCGCGACGAACGTGAAGTAGGAGGTGGTCGTCCGGCGGGTCTCGTCGGTGCGGGGGTTCTCGGCGCGTACGTCGACTTTCACGTCGACGCTCGTCCGGCCGGTGTTGAACACGTACCCCTCGATGATGGCGACCTCGCCCATCTCGATGGGGGAGATGAAGTCGACGTGGTCCATCGAGGCGGTGACGACCTGCCTGTTCGAGAAGCGCATGCCGGCGATGGCCCCGCAGATGTCCATCCAGTGTAACACGGCGCCCCCGAGCGCGCGGCCGAGGTTGTTCGTGTCGTTCGGGAGCAGCATCTCCGTCATCTCGGTGTGCGAGGAGGCGAGCGTGGCCGTCTCGTCCATGCCCGTCGTGGGAGGGCCGACGACTTGAACGGCCGGCTTCCGCGTCGCCGCGGCGGACGGGTCGCTCGACGCCGGAGCGGGAGGTCTCAGCGCTCTTCGGATGGATCCCCGTCGCCGCCGAACCGGATCGAGTCTCGCGGACGGCCCGCCTCGTCGATCACCTCGTCGGTCACGACGACCGGACAGTCGACGCGCACGGCGAGCGCGAGGGCGTCCGAGGGGCGGGCGTCGAAGACGAACCGCTCGGGCTCGCCGTCGTCGTAGCGCTCGGCGTCGACCTTCGCGTAGAACGTGCCGTCGTGGAGGTCGTCGACCCGGACGCGGTCGATCGCGCCGCCGAACTCGGTGAGGATGTCGACGAGGAGGTCGTGGGTGAGCGGTCGGTCGAACGGTTCGCCCTCTAACGCCAGTCCGATCGAACGGGCCTGATCGCCGCTGACGAAGATCGGGACGTACTCGCCGCGCGCGGAGAGGATCACCGCCGGGACGTCGCCGCTCGGCGCAGACCCCGCACCGACCCCGACGACCTCGGCTTCGTGTTCCATACGCGAACGTGGTGGCGGCGGCTTGAATAGCTGTCCCACGTCGCGGCCGAGGGGAGCGGCTCAGCGGGACGACCGGTACCAGTACGCCCACGCGAGCGTGAAGACGAGCGCGGCGGCGACGAAGAAAACGACTCCGGGCTCGACGAGCGACACCGCGTACTCCGCGAGCGGGTCGCCGACGAGGTCGATCGCGCCGTCGGCGCCCCCGGCCGCGGTGTCTTGGTCGGGGACGCTCTCGATCGTCGGGCCGCCGCCGCCCGTCGCGCTCCCGTCGCCGCCCTCCACGCCGGCCGTTCCGACGTCGCCGCCGCCGGACGCGTCCGCTTGGTAGTCGCCCGGCGAGCCGACCGCGAGCAGGCGCTGGGCCGCGACCGCGGCGAGTCCGATGACCCCGTAGCCGCCAAGCAGGCGCATGAGCGCGGTCTTGATCCCGGTCGACTCCTCGGAGCCGCCCGAGAACAACACGAGCGGCTCGTCCGCGGCGGCGTACACGTCCATCTCGCGCCCCTTCTCGGAGTAGGCGGTGTCGACGACGTCGACGAGGTCCGCCTCTTCGAGCCGCGAGAGGTGGTACTGGACGTTCTGAAGCGAGGTGTCGACCGCCTCGGCGATCTCCGACTTCGTCGCCGGACGGTCGTGGAGCGTCGAGAGGATCGCGCGCGCCGTCTCGGAGCCGAGGGCCGCGATGAGGTCGTCGGCCTCGTCGTCGTCGACGCCGACCACCCGGGGCTCGCGCTCCTCCGGGCTCGCGTCCGGCAGGGAGGGCAACAGCCGGGACATGACGAGACATGGAAGGCGTGAGAATACAAACTTGTTGGATCGCTGGGAACGGGTCCCGCGGGGCGCCAGCGAGACGCCGGCGTTCGCGCCGAACTCCCCTACCGACTCACAAACCCTAAACGCGGTGACCGAGTACGACGGGTGATGACAGAGACGTCACGGGGGAGCGAGGGCGAAGCGCCCCCGTCGACCGACCGGCCGCCGCGGACGGACGGCGGCGGTATCGCCGAGAGCGACGGCGTCGAGGTCGCTGGCGCACCGCGGCGCGCCCCCGCCGACGGCGAGGGGAGCGTCACGGTCGTCGGAACCGCCCACGTGTCGGAGCGCTCCGTCGACGAGGTCGAGGAGACGATCGAGCGGGAGCGCCCGGACGTCGTCGCCGTCGAGCTCGACGAGGGGCGCTACCGCCAGCTCAACGGCGAGACGCCGGACGACCTCGACGCCGGCGACTTACTCAAGGGGAACACCGTCTTCCAGTTCCTCGCGTACTGGATGCTCTCGTACGTCCAGACGCAGCTCGGCGAGCGGTTCGACATCGAGCCGGGCGCCGACATGAAGGCCGCCGTCGACATCGCCGAGTCCCTCGGCATCGACGTCGCCTTAGTCGACCGGGACATCCAGACCACGATCCAGCGGTTCTGGGCCCGGATGACGATAACCGAAAAACTCCGGCTCGTCGGCGGACTCGCTTTCGGCGTCAGCGACCCGCGCGTCGCCGGCGTGATCGGCGGCCTCGTCGTCGGGATCCTCGCGGGGCCGGCGATCGGCCTCTTCGGCGGCGCCGTGGGGATCACGAACGCGATCCTGACGAGCGTCGCCGCGGGCGTCCTCGTCGCGCTCGTCGTCGGCATCGCCGTCGATCAGCTCGGCACGCTCGCGCTCTCGCCCGACCAGCGGCTCTACGCCGCGGTCGGCACCGGCCTGTCTCTCGGCGTCGCGGCCGCGGTCACCGGCGTCGCCGACGGGCTCGTCTCGACGTACCTCGGCGGGTTCGCCGTCACGGCGATCGGCGGCTTCGGGATCGGTATCGGCCTCGGCCTCGTCGTCGGCGCCGTCCTCGCGGTCGCGGTGGGCGCGTTCGCCGGCGGCGACGTCGACCCCGAGGCCGGCGGGATCGAGGAGCTCGACGCCGCGGACCTCACCGACACCGACGTGGTGACGATGATGATGGAGGAGTTCCGGCAGTTCTCCCCGGGCGGCGCGGAGGCGCTCATCGACGAGCGCGACGCCTTCATCGCCCACAAGCTCGTCGCGCTCCGCGACTCCGGCCGCGACGTGGTCGCCGTCGTCGGCGCCGGCCACCGGGCGGGGATCGAGGGCTACCTCGCGAACCCCGCGACCCTCCCCCCGATGGCGGACTTGGTCGGGCAGGAGTCCGGCCGCGGGCTCCCGTGGAAGAAGGCGATCGGCTACGCGATCACGGTCGGCTTCGTCGGGTTCTTCGTCCTGCTGGCGCTGGGCGGCGCCGGGAACGCGTTCCTGCTCCGGCTGTTCGGCGCGTGGTTCCTGATCAACGGGATCTTCGCGTTCGCGTTCGCGAAGGTCGCCGGCGCGCGCTGGCTCTCGGCCGGCGTCGGCGGCGCCGTCGCGTGGCTGACCTCGATCAACCCGCTGCTCGCGCCCGGCTGGTTCACCGGCTACGTCGAGCTCCGGAGCCTGACGGTGAACGTCGCAGACATCGGCGCGCTCAACGAGTTGCTCGCCGACGAGACGCGCTCCGCGGCGGAGCTGGTCTCCGCGATGCTCGACGTCCCGCTGTTCCGGCTCATCGTCGTCGTCGCGATGACGAACGTCGGGAGCATCGTCGCCAGCTTCCTCTTCGCGGCGTACGTCATCCCGGCGATGTTCGGCGCCGAGGTGGGCGGCGTCGAGGACGTCGGGCGGCTGCTCGTGGAGGGCGCGCTCAACGGCGTCGACCTCGTTCGCGGCGCCGTGGGGGGTCTCGCATGAGCGCGGACGCGACCTTCTCCGGGCGGCGCATCGCGGGGCTCTACTTCAGCGGGAGCGAGATCCGCGACCTGCTCGTCGCGTGGCTCGCGCTCGGCGTGGCGTTCACCCTGTTCTTCGTCGGCGGCTCCGGCGGGATCGGGCGCATCCTCGCTGCGGGCGTCGTCCCGCCGCTCCTCGTCGCGCTCGCGACCGCGGGCGTCGCCTTCCTCCTCCACGAGGTTGCCCACAAGGTCGTCGCGGTCCACTACGACCAAGTCGCCGAGTTCCGCGCGGACAACAGCATGCTGTTCCTCGCGGTGATGAGCTCGCTTTTGGGCTTCATCTTCGCGGCCCCCGGTGCCGTTCACCACCGCGGCCGGCTGACCGCGCGCGAGCACGGCCACATCGCGCTGGCCGGCCCGGTCGTCAACCTCGGACTGATGGTCGCGTTCGCCCCGATCCTCTTCGTCGGCGGACTCGTCGGCAGCCCGATCGTCTCGCTCGTCGGCGCGCGCGGCGTCGCGATCAACGCGTTCCTCGCGGCGTTCAACCTCGTCCCGTACGGTCCGCTCGACGGGAAGACGGTGATGAATTGGAGCAAACCGGTGTGGGCGGCCGTCTTCGTCCCGTCGGTACTGCTCGCGCTCGGGCTGGTGTTCGTCGGCGGGCTGGGCTTCGGCGGCCCGTTCTGAGCGCCGGTCCGTCGCGGCCGCCCCCGACGCACGGGGAGAGCGGTCGCGACCGCCGGGCGGAACGGTGCGCTTTTGCTCCGCGGGCGAGGCCCCACAGACATGAGCGAGGGCGACGGCGGCGACAGGGGACCGGAGGGCACCGACGGCAAGTCCGGCGACGGCGACGAACTCACCTACGCGGACGCGGGCGTCGACATCGACGCGAGCGAGGCCGCGACCGCGGCGCTGATCGGCGCGGTGGGGGCGGACACGGCAGCCGAGGGCTCCGAGAGCGAGTACGCCGGCCTGCTCGACATCGGCGACCGCTACCTCGCGCTCGCGACCGACGGCGTCGGGACGAAGCTGCTCGTCGCGGAGGCGCTCGGCGACTACTCGACCGTCGGGATCGACTGTATCGCGATGAACGTCAACGACCTCGTCGCGGCCGGCGTCCGTCCCGTCGCGTTCGTCGACTACCTCGCGGTCGACGAGCCGGACGAGCGCTTCGCCGAGCAGGTCGGTGAAGGGCTCGCGCGCGGCGCCGAACTCGCAGACATGGCGCTCGTCGGCGGCGAAACGGCCGTGATGCCGGAGGTGGTCCGCGGGCTCGATCTGGCCGGCACCTGCGCGGGCCTCGCCGCGAAGGACGGCGTGTTCGACGGGCGGGCGGAGCCGGGCGACGCCTTGGTCGGCTGGCGCTCGTCGGGGATCCACTCGAACGGGCTCACGCTGGCGCGCGAGGCGGTCACGCGCGACCACGCCTACACCGACTCCTGTCCGTTCGACGAGTACGACACCCTCGGCGACGCTCTCTTGGAGCCGACCCGGATCTACACCGACCTGCTCGACCCGATGCGCGAGCGGGGCGTCCGCGGCGCGGCCCACGTCACCGGCGGCGGCTGGACGAACCTCGAACGCCTCGGCGGCCACCGCTACGTGATCGACGACGCCTTCGACCCGCAGCCGGTCTTCGATTTCGTCCAGTCTGAGGGGAACGTCTCCGACGAGGAGATGTACCGGACGTTCAACATGGGGACCGGCTTCGTGGCGGCGCTCGATCCCGACGACGCCGACGCCCTCGCCGACGCGACCGACGGCCGCGTGATCGGGCGGGTCGAGGCCGCCGATTCGGCCGACGGCGACGGCGAGGGCGCTGACGAGGCGACGGTCGCCATCCGCGGACTGGAGCTGTAGGCGGTCGCGTCCGAGGAACCGGTGAGCGTTGCGGCCGCCGGAGAGCGGCGGCGTGTCGTGCCGTCGAATAGCCCCTTATCACCGGCGTCGGCCTACGTCCGGCAGATGACAGACGGGGCCGCGGCGGACGACGAGACGGGAGAGACCGGGAGCGACGGCTCCGGACGGGGCGACGAGCGCGACGGCGACGCGGACGGCGACTCCGAGCACCTCGCCGACGTCGAGGACGGTGCGGGCTGTACGGAGATCTGGGAGCGGCTCTCGGAGCGACGGGAGGAGTGAGCGTCGGTGAACGCGCGGTTCTACGACAGCTGCGCGGCGATGTCGGCTTCCGTGATGATCCCGACCGTCTCGCCGCCGTCGGTCACCATCACGGCCTTGTAGTGGTCGAGGAGGTTCCGGACCTCGTCGACGGTCGCCGACGGCGCGACCGTCGGGAACGACTCGCTCATCACCTCGCTGACGGGGTGGTCGCCGACGTTCTCGCCCGCGTGGACGACGTCGCCCTGACTGATCGAGCCGACCGGTACGCCGCTCTGGAGGACGGGGAGCTGCGAGTACGCCTCCGCCTCCATCAGCTCGACGGCCGCGCTCACGGCGTCGTCCGGCGCGACGCTGATAACGGTCTCGTTCATCAGGTCGGCCGCGCGCACGACCTCGCCTTCCGCCTCCTGGAGGGCGTTGACGATCCGGCGCAGCGTCGAGAGCCGGGGGTCGACGTCGCCGCCTTCGATCCGCGCGATGAGCGGCTGCGAGACGTCCGCTGCGTCGGCGAGCTCGCTCTGGGTCAGATCCAGCCCGGTCCGGCGCTCGCGGAGGTCCTGTGGCGTCGGCAGTTCCATACCGGCCGATTACTTACGGTTATTAGAAAAGCTTTCGGCAGCGACCCGATCCGCGCCGCCGGGTCGCGGTCGCGTCTATCGGTCCGAGGCGTCCTCGTCTTCGTCCGCCTCGGTCTCGAAGACGTCGATGACTTCGAGGGGGACGTCACGGAGCGCGCCGCCGACCTCGCTTTTCGCGATCCGCTCCGCGTGTTCCTCGCTGTCGGCGTTGAAGATGTCGATCTCCAAGAGGAGTCCCACGAGCGCCGTGTTCGCCGCGAGGAACGCGGCGTCGAACGGCTCGCCGCAGGCCGGACAGCCGGTGACGCCGGGCTCGACCTCGACGTACTGCTTGTCCGTCTCGTTGAGTCGCTTGCCGGCTTCGCTGACCGCGACGCCGATGGCGTCGTCGGTCTCCTCGACGTCTCGGACCAACCAGGCGGCTTCCATCGCGACTTCGTAGTTGCTCATACTCGGCCGAAGGGGCCGCAGGGTTTCTTGTCTTGTGGTTCGCCCGCGTTCGCGGACGGCGCGTCGCCGAGAGAGTTCCGGCAGGGGCACCTACAGGCGGTCGACGATAGCCGCGGTGACCTCGGCGGTCGTCGCCGAGCCGCCGAGATCACCGGTGCGGGGGCCGTCCGACAGCATGCTCTCCACGGCGTCACGCACTCGCTGTCCCTCGTCGACGTGCCCGAGGTACTCCAACAGCATGGCGGCCGACAGGATCGCCGCCGTCGGGTTCGCGATCCCGTCGCCCGCGATGTCGGGCGCGGTCCCGTGGACCGGCTCGAACAGCGCGTTGTCGTGGCCGACGTTCGCGGAGGGGAGCAGACCGAGCCCGCCGACGAGCCCGGCGGCGAGGTCGGAGAGCACGTCGCCCGCGAGGTTCGGGCAGACGATCACGCCGTACTGCGTCGGGTCGAGCGGGAGCTTCGTCGCGAACGCGTCCATCAGCTCCTCGTCGGCGTCGACGCCGCGTTCGTCGGCGACAGAGAGGACCTCCTCGCGGAACCGGCCGTCCGTCTCGCGCATCACGTTCGCCTTGTGCGCGACGGTGAACCCCTCGTCGGGGTCGCCGGCGGGACCGCGTCCGTCCGCGACGAACTCGCAGGCGTACGCCGCCAGCTCCTGCGAGGCCGACGAGGTGACGACGCGCGTCAGCGTCGAGAGGTCGTCGGAGAGGCGGTCCTCGTGCCCCGAGTACACGCCCTCCGTGTTCTCACGGAGGAACACCACGTCCGTCTCCGGCCGGAGCGCGTCGACGCCGGGGTACGCCTTCGCGGGGCGGACGTTGACGAACGAGTCCACCGCCTCCCGCAGCGGGAGGATGACGTCGGCGGCGGTCTCGCCCGCCGCGCCGAACAGCGTCGCGTCCGCGCCGGCGACGCGCTCGTACGTCTCCGCCGGGAGCGCGTCGCCGGTCGCCTCCTTCGTCGCGTCGCCGGCCTCGGCCTCGACGAACTCGAACGCCGGTCCGAGCGCCTCCAACACCTCGACGGCGGCGGGCACGACCTCGCGGCCGATCCCGTCGCCCTCGATGACGACGACCTCGTGGCTCACGCCTCGTCCTCCGGGATATGCTCGGCGGGGACGTACGGCAGCGATCGGGCGGTCTCGCGGACCGCGCCCGCGTTCGCGCCCATCAGCGCCGTGGTGTCCCAGACGCCCTCGACGAGCGCCTTCCGCTGGGCGTCGTGGACCGTCGCGTCGATCTCGGTGTCGCCGTACGTGACCGTCTCCGCCGCCACGTCGATGTCGACCTCGGCGTCGGGGTTGGCCTCGACGTAGTCCTGCAGCGCCTCGATGTCGGCCTGATCGGCCGTGACCGTGGGGATACCGAGCGCGAGGCAGTTCCCCGCGAAGATCTCCGCGAACGATTCGCCGACGACGGCGTCGATCCCCCACCGCATCAACGCCTGCGGGGCGTGCTCGCGCGACGAGCCGCAGCCGAAGTTGGCGTTGACGACCAGGACGTTGGCGCCCCGGTACTTCTCCTCGTTGAACGGGTGGTCCTTCTCGTTGTCCTCGTCGTCGAACCGCTGGTCGAAAAACGAGAACTGTCCCAACCCGTCGAAGGTGACGACCTTCATGAACCGCGCCGGGATGATCTGGTCGGTGTCGATGTCGTTGCCCCGGACCGGGATTCCGGTGCCGGAGACCTCGGTGACCTTCTCCGCCGGCGCCTCGCCGGCGCTGAACTCGGGAGAGCTCATACGGTCGCCACCTCCTCCATCTCGCGGACGTCGGTGACCTCGCCGGTCACCGCCGCGGCTGCGACCATGATCGGACTCATCAGCACGGTGCGCCCGTCCTTCGAGCCCTGCCGGCCGACGAAGTTCCGGTTCGACGAGGAGGCGCTCGCCTCGTCGCCCTCCAGCTGATCGTCGTTCATGCCGAGACACATCGAACAGCCGGGCTCGCGCCAGTCGAAGCCGGCCTCCTTGAACACCTCGTCGAGTCCCTCGGCCTCGGCGGCGTCGCGGACGCGCTGGCTGCCGGGGACGACCATCGCGCGCACGTCGTCGTCGACCTCGCGGCCCTCGACGAACGCCGCGGCCTCGCGGAGGTCCTTCAGCCGCGCGTTGGTACACGAGCCGAGGAACGCCACGTCGATGTCGTACCCCTCCATCGTGTCGCCGGGCTCGACGCGCATGTGCTTCTGCGCGCGCCGCGCCGTGTCGCGGTCCTCCTCCGGGAGATCGTCGGGGTCCGGGATGGGTTCGGTGATGCCGGCCGTCTGTCCGGGCGTCGTCCCCCACGTCACGGTCGGCTCGATCGCCGAGCCGTCGACGGTGACCACGTCGTCGTACTCGGCGTCGTCGTCGGTGGCGATCGACTCCCAGTAGGGTTTCAGCCGCTCGAACTTCTCGGGGTCGTCGCCGGACTCCGTCCGGCTGCCAGAGGCGCTTTGCGCCTCGCTGTCTTCGAAGGCGTCGGTCCCCTTCAGCCACTCGTAGGTCGTCTCGTCGGGGTTGACGTACCCCGCGCGGGCGCCGCCCTCGATCGACATGTTACAGATGGACATCCGTCCCTCCATCCCGAGGTCCTCGATCGCTTCGCCGGCGTATTCGTACACGTAGCCGACGCCGCCGTCGGTGCCGAGCTTCCCGATGATCGTCAGGATGACGTCCTTCGCGGTGACGCCCTCGCCAAGCTCGCCCGTGACCTCGATCTTGCGGACCTTCTGTTTCTCCATCGCGACGCAGCCCGTCGCCAGCACGTCGCGGATCTGCGAGGTGCCGATGCCGAACGCCAGCGCGCCGAACGCGCCGTGCGTCGACGTGTGCGAATCGCCGCAGACGATCGTCATTCCCGGCTGGGTGAGCCCCTGCTCCGGGCCGATGACGTGGACGATCCCCTGATCGCCGGAGTCCGGATCGGAGAAGTCGATCCCCGAGCCGCGGACGTTCTCCTCTAGCTCCGCCATCATGTTCTCTGCGGCGTCGTCGCGGTAGGGGCGGTCGCGGTTGCCGGTCGGCACGATGTGGTCGACCGTCGCGTGCGTGCGCTCCGGGAACGCGACTCCCTGCTCCCGCTCTTTCAGCATGCCGAACGCCTGCGGGCTGGTGACCTCGTGGACGAGGTGGAGCCCGACGAACAGCTGGTCCTGTCCGGTGGGCAGCGCCGTCACTTTGTGGCGGTCCCACACCTTGTCGTACAGCGTTCCCTCGCTCATCGGGACTCACCCGCTGACGGTACCGTCCGCGCGGTCTCACGGCCCCGGTTCGCGTCGCCGCGTCCGCCCATCACGCGGTCACCTCGGCGCTCTCCTCCTCCTCTTCGCCCGACTCCTCCCACGCGAACAGCCCGCGCAGCTCGTCGCCGACGGCCTCGATCTCGTGGTTCTTCTCGGCGTTCCGGAGCTGGGTGTACGAGGGGCGTCCCGCCTGGTTCTCCGCGATCCACTCGCGGGCGAACTGCCCGTTCTGGACCTTCTCCAGCACCTCCTCCATGTTCTCGCGGGCGTGCTCGTCGACGACGACGTCGCCCTGCGTGAGCCCGCCGTACTCGGCGGTGTCGGAGACGGAGTCCCACATCTCGCCGAGCCCGCCCTCGTACATCAGGTCGACGATGAGCTTCAGCTCGTTGAGACACTCGAAGTACGCCATCTCGGGGGAGTAGCCCGCGTCGACGAGCGTCTCGTACCCCTGTTTGACGAGCGACGTGACGCCGCCACAGAGGACGGCCTGCTCGCCGAACAGGTCGGTCTCGGTCTCCTCGCGGAACGACGTCTCGACGACGCCGGCGCGGGTACAGCCGATCGCGGCCGCGTACGCCAGCCCCTCGTCGTGGGCGTCGCCGGTCGCGTCCTGGTACACCGCCAGCAGGCCGGGCGTCCCCTGGTCGTTCTCGTAGTTGCGGCGGACGAGGTGGCCCGGCGACTTCGGGGCGACCATCGTCACGTCGACGTCCTCGGGCGGCTGGATCTGGTTGTAGTGGATGTTGAACCCGTGCGCGAACTGGAGCGTGTCGCCCGCATCTAGGTTCGGTTCGATCGCGTTCTCGTACACGTCCGGCTGGACCGTGTCGGGAACGAGGACGCTCACCACGTCGGCCTCGGCGACCGCCTCCGCGGGCGTCTCGACGCGGAGCCCGTCGCTCTCGGCGGCGGCCCGCGAGGAGCTGCTCTCGCGGAGGCCGACGATCACGTCGACCCCGCTGTCGGCGAGGTTCTGTGCGTGCGCGTGGCCCTGCGAGCCGTAGCCGAGGACGGCCACCGTCTTGTGAGCGATGGCCTCCTCGTCCGCGTCGTCGTCGTAGTATACTGTCGAATCGAACGTCTGGGTGTCGTCTTCGGTCATGTGTATCGTGTGGGTTCGCGTGTGTGTCGCGTCAGTCGTCGTGCGTCGTCGGTTCGCCGGCCGTTCCGGGTTTCTCTCCGGGCGCCGTCGGGGTGTCGCCGCGCGCGAGGGCGGTCGGCCCGGTCCGCGCGATCTCGACGATGCCGAACCGCTCGAAGGCGCCGATCGCGTTGTCGATGCTCGCCTTGTCGCCGGTGAGCTCGACGGTGATCGTCTCCGGGCCGGCGTCGACCGTCCGGCCGTCGTACATCTCGGAGACGGCGTGAACCGCGGCGGGGTCGTCGGCCTCGACCTTCAGCAGGACGAGCTCCGACGTGTTCGCGTCGCCGGCGACCTCGCCGACCGAGATGACCGGCTTCAGCTTCGCCATCTGCTTTTCTATCTGGTCGATACCGGGGTCGGTCTCCTCGACGACCATCGTGATCCGCGAGTGGCCGTCGACCGTCGTCGGCCCGACGGTGAGGCTCTCGATGTTGAACTGGCGGCGGGAGACGAGTCCGGAGACGCGCGCGAGCACGCCCGGCTCGTCCTCGACGAGCGCGGAGATGACCGCGCGCCGCGACTCGTGTTCGGCCTCGAGGACGGGATCGATCCGGATCCCTTCGAGGTTCCGTCGCCCCTCCGGATGCTCGCGCTCGTCCGGACCGGGCTGTTCGCCCGGGAGCGGCCGGGAGTCGGCCTCCGGCGTCGTGCGCGAGTCGCCGTCGGCATCGGCGGCGTCGCCGCTCATAGCTGGTCCTCCGCGGCCGCGAACTTCCCGTTCGCGCCGCCGCTCGGCACCATCGGCAGGACGTTCTCCTCGGGGTCGACGTGGAAGTCGATCACGGCCGGCCCCTCGTAGTCGAGCGCTTCCTCGACCGCGGGCGCGACCTCGTCGTAGTCGTCCACGCGGAGGCCGAGCGCGCCGAACGCCTCCGCGAGCTTGTCGAACTCGGGCATCCACGTGTAGTCGGACGCCATGTGGCGCCCCTCGTAGAAGGCGTCCTGCCACTGCCGCACCATGCCGATGTACTCGTTGTTCAGCACGGCGATGGTGACGTCCAGCTCCTCGCGGACCGCGACCGACAGCTCCTGCATCGTCATCAGGAAGGAGCCGTCGCCGTCGAAACACACCACGTCGCGGTCCTCCTCGCCCATCGTGTCCGCGGCGACGCGCGCGCCGACCGCGGCGGGCACGCCGTACCCCATCGTGCCGAGGCCGTGCGAGGAGACCCACGTCCGCGGCTCCGAGTACGTCCAGAACTGGGAGGCCCACATCTGGTGTTGCCCGACGCCGGTCGTGACGATGGTGTCGTCGTCGGTCGCCTCGTCGAACGCCTCGACGACGAACTGCGGCTTCAGCGGCTCGTCGTCGGGCGTCGCGTACGTGAGCGGATACGTCTCTTTCCACTCCGCGCAGCGCTCGCGCCACGCCTCCGTACTCGGCGCCTCGCGGACCGCCACGGTCAGCTGGTCTAACACGCGTCCGGCGTCGCCGATGAGCGGATAGTCGGCGTGGACGTTCTTGCTGATCTCCGCGGGGTCGATGTCGACGTGGATCACCTCGGCCTCGGGCGCGAACGTGTCGATCCCGCCCGTGAGCCGGTCGTCGAAGCGGGTGCCGACCGCGATCAGGCAGTCGGTGTGGGTGATCGCGAGGTTCGCGTAGCCGGTTCCGTGCATCCCCGCCCACGAGAGCGAGAGCTCGTCGTCCTCGGGGAACGAGCCGATGCCCGGCATCGTCGTCGTGACGGGGATATCGAAGCTCCGGGCGAACGTCCGCGCCTCGTCGCTCGCGTCGGCCTTGATCACGCCGCCTCCGAACAGGCAGACGGGGCGCTCGGCCGACTCGATGGCGCGTGCGGCCTCCTCGACCGCGTCCGCGTCGGCGTTCGGGTCGGGATCGGTTCCCGCCGGCGGCGTCGCCGGACCGGGCGTCCGGTCGGTCTCGTCCTGCGTCACGTCTTTCGGGAGGTCGACGAGCGTCGGCCCGGGACGCCCGGCCCGCGACAGCTCGAACGCCTCGCCGACGGTGTCGCCGACGGTGTCCGCGCCGCCCGCGAAGTAGTTGTGCTTCGTGATGGGGCGGGTGACGCCGACCGTGTCGGTCTCCTGGAACGCGTCGTTGCCGACGAACTCCGTCGGGACCTGTCCCGTCAACGCCAGCATCGCGTCCGAGTCCATGTCGGCGTCGGCGATGCCGGTGACGAGGTTCGTCGCGCCCGGGCCGGAGGTGGCCATACAGAGGCCCGGCTCGCCCGCGACGACGCCGTACGCGTCGGCGGCGTGGGCGGCGCCCTGCTCGTGGGCCATCGTCACGTGCCGGATCGAGGAGTCGTACAGGGCGTCGTAGACGGGCATTATCGCGCCGCCCTGAACGCCGAAGGCGGTCTTCGCGCCCGCGGCCTCGAGGGCGGCGACGACCGACTCGGCGCCGGTCGAGACGGGCCCGGCGGCCTGTTCGTGGTCCGGGTCGGTCGGTTCGTCTGTCGCGGCCGCGTCGGCCGAGGCGTCGTCCGACTCGTCCGCGTCGGATCGCGGCTGTGCTGCTGTGTCGCTCATTGTCGTGGTGGTGTGCGGTGTGGCATCTGGCGGGTTGTCGTGTCGGTCGCTGCGAACGCGGGACGGGTCGAATTCTCGTCTCGGGTACAGGTCTCCGCGGGTCGGAGACGCCCCCGTCGCCGGCGTTCGGCGGTGCGTCGCGTCGGTGAGGAAAGGGTAGTGTAGGGGGTTATACCCCTACAATGATCGGCGCGACGGCTCCGGGAGCGCTCGCGAGCTCCGCGACCGTGGTGCGCCGTCGCATCTCGCTCGGAGCAACGCGGTCGGGGTATAAATTCCTGTCGGGGAACGGGACGCGCCTCGACCCGACGGACGCCGGCCGTTCGGGGACGGCGCCCGGACCGCTCTCTCGACCGCCCTCGCGGTCGCTCGGAGGGCGCTCCGGTCGGCGAGGGAGTCATCAGACCCGGACCTCCTCCTCGCGCGTGACGTCCGCCTCCTCGGCGAACCGCTCGACGTCGCCCGCGGTCACCTGCCGCTTGCCGGCGCCGTACTCCTTGACCCGCTTGGTTATCTTCCGGACCTCGGAGTCGGTCGGGTCGAAGCCGGCCTCCACTAGGTGCTTACGCACGCTGTGGGTGCCGGTGTGTTTGCCCAGCACGAACTCGCGCTCGGCGCCCACCATCTCCGGGGTCATCACGCCGGTCTCGAACGTGTCGGCGTTCTCGATGACACCGGCGGCGTGGATGCCCGACTCGTGGGCGAACGCGTTCCGCCCGGTGACGGGCTTGTTCGCCGGCACCGGGATGTCCGACGCCTCCTCGACGATCCGGGCCAGCTTGGTGATCTGAGTCGTGTCGATGCCGGTGTCGACGCCGTACACCGACTCGACCGCCATCACGACCTCCTCGTAGGCGGCGTTGCCGGCGCGCTCGCCGATCCCGTTGACCGACACCTGCGCCTGCTCCGCGCCGTTCTCGAAGCCCATTATCGCGTTGGCCGCTGCCATGCCGAAGTCGTCGTGGGTGTGGACGTCGACGCGGGCGTCGGTCGCCTCGACCACGGCGTTCACCGTCTCGCCGAAGCTGGTCGGCATCCCGACGCCGCAGGTGTCGGGGATGTTGATCCAGTCGGTGCCGGCCTCGGAGACGGCCTCGACGATGTCGATCAGGTACTCCGGGTCCGTCCGGGTGGCGTCCATCGGCGAGAACATGCACTCGACGCCGGCGTCTTTTACCTGTTTGACGGCGTCGACCGCGCGCCCCATCGCCTCCTCGCGGGTCGCGTGCATCGAATCCTCCAGCTGAACGTCGCTGGTGGAGACGAACACGTGGACCATCTCGACGCCGGAGTCGATGGCGGCGTCGATGTCGCCCTCGACGACCCGCGCCAGCCCGCAGACGGTGGTGTCCGTCGCGGCGGCGATGTCGCTGACGGCCTCGAACTCGGCGTCCGAGTTGACCGGGAACCCCGCCTCGATGACGTGGGTGTTCATGTCGTCCAGCGTCGCCGCTATGCGGCGTTTCTCGTCGTAGCTGAACGAAGTCCGTGGTGACTGTTCTCCGTCTCGCAGGGTCGTGTCGAAGATCCTGACAGGACCTATATCGACGTTAGAAGCTATTGTGCCCTGGAAGAACTCGATCCGCCGGGGTGTCCGACGAAGCCTCCGTGATGTCTGTCATCGACTCACAGCAAGACGGTCGAACACTTAACAGTTTGGACGATCGCAAAATCGGGGCGGACCGGCAGTTCGGACGCGACCGACCGGTGCTCGAAGAATCACACGACTGCGGTGGTGTCTATACACCTTAAGGAGGTTATACGCACACCGATGATCCGGCGGGTATGCTGATTCGGAAGTGGGTTAATAAGTAGATTCGACGTTCGTTTCGTTCGGATCCGGGCCGGCGCGCGGTGCGTGCCAGCCACCCGCGCCGGGGGTCGCGGACGCTGCTACCGACCGAGAACGCTACCGACCGAGAACGCTACCGACCGAGCGCCGTCGTCACCTCGCGTCGGAGCGCGACCAGTTCGGGGTCCGCCCGCTCGCGGGGCCGGTCGATGTCGACGTCGACCACCGACGCCACCGATCCCGGCTGGCCGCCGAGGACGACCACGCGGTCCGCGAGGTAGACGGCCTCCTCGACGTCGTGGGTGACGAGGACGACGGTGGTGTCCCGCGCCTCCCACACGTCGAGCAGGTGATCCTGCTGGTCCGCCTTCGTCAACCGGTCGAGCGCCGAGAACGGCTCGTCGAGCAGCAGGACCGAGGGGTCGTACGCCAGCCCGCGAGCGAGCGCGACGCGCTGGGCCATCCCCCCGGAGAGCTCGTCGGGGTGGCTCTCGGCGAACCCGTCGAGCCCGATCGTCTCGATCAGGTCGTCGACGCGGTCGCGGGCCGCCGGGCTCTGCGGGTCGACGTCGGCCGGGAGCCCGACGGCGACGTTCTCTCGCACGTCCGCCCAGTCGAGCAGCCGCGGCTCCTGGAACACCATCCCGACGGCGTCGCTTCCCCCGTCGCGGACGTCCGTCCCGTCGACGGCGACGCGCCCGTCGAACTCCGCTTCGAGCCCGGAGAGCACGCGCAACAGCGTGGACTTCCCGCAGCCGGAGGGGCCGACGACCGCGACGAACTCGCCGTCCGCGACCGCGAGGTCGACGCCGTCGAGCGCGACGGTGTCGTCGTACCGCTTCCGGAGGCCGTCGACCGCGAGGACGGGGTCCGCCGATTCGGTCGGCGTCGCGGGACCATCAGCGTCCGACGACACGGTCTCTCACCTCCTTCACCGCGACGTCCGAACAGTTCCCGAGGAAGGCGAAAAGCAGGATCGAGCCGACGATGATGTCCGGCCGGGCGAGGGTCCGCCCGTCGCTGAGGAGGAACCCGATCCCCTGGCTCGCCGCGATCAGCTCGGCCGCGACGACGAACATCCACGCCAGCCCGACGCCGCCGCGGATTCCCACGAGCAAGTCCGGGAGCGCGGCCGGGAACACGACCCGGCGCAGCGATTCGATGCGCCCGAGGTCGTACACCTCGGCGACCTCCAGCAGCTCCTCGTCGACGGCCGCGATCCCCGTCGAGAGGTTGAGGTACACCGGGAAGAACGCGCCGACGGCGATGAGCAGCACCTTCGCGGTCTCGCCGATGCCGAACCAGAGGAGGAACAGCGGCACCCACGCCAGCGACGGGATGTTCTTCAGGCTCTGGAGCAGCGGGTCGAGCAGGTCGCTCGCCGTCCGCGAGAGCCCGGTGGCGGTCCCGAAGACGACACCGACCGCGATCCCGAGCCCCGCGCCGAGGACGACGCGCTGGAGCGTGATGGCGACGTGGCCCCACAGCTCGCCGGACGCGGCCAGCCCGTAGAGCGTCTCGGCGACGCGCAGCGGGGTCGGAAGCTGGTACGCCGCGATGACGCCGGTCGCGACGACGACGTGCCAGACGACGACGAGGGCCGCCGGGACAACGAGTCCGAGCAGCGGTCGGAAACGGTCGATCGAGGGGGCCGCCACCGGCCCGATCGTCCGGGTCTCCGTCCCTGCGTCGGTCGCCATCTCAGACGACCTCCCCCGCGAACTCGGCGTCGATCAGCTCGTCGACGTGTCCGGCGGGGTCGGCGTCGTCGGTGACGAGCCCCTCGCGTTCGAGGATCGGCGAGAGGTCGGTGAGCAGCTCCCGGTGCGGCTCGCCCGGGATCGGCTGCGAGAGGTCGTTCCGTTGGGTGAACACGCGCTCCGCGACCGGCCCCGACATCTCGGAGGCGTCCGCGAGGATCCCCGCCGTCGCCTCGGGGTTCTCGACGGCCCACTGGCGGCCGCGCTCGTAGGCTTCGATCACGCGGCGGGCGTCCTCGGTGTGGTCCGCGAGGAAGCCGTCGAGGAAGTTCAGGAACCCGTAGGTGTTGTACCGGGGCTCGCGGAAGAACAGCTCCGCTCCGTCGTGTTCGAGCTCCAGCTCCGCCATGTGGGGGTCGAGCCCCGCCCACGCGTCGACGTCGCCGCGGACCAGCGCGGACTGCCCCTCCGGGTGCTGGAGGTTGATCACCTCGACGTCCTCCTCGCCCAGCCCGGCGTCGTCGAGCGCCTGAAGCAGGAAGAAGTACGGGTCGGTCCCGCGGGTGGCGGCGACCCGCTGCCCCTCCAAGTCCGCGACCGACTCGATGCCGGTCTCTTCGAAGGTAACGAGCGCGGTCCACTCGGGTTCGGAGTAGATGTACGGCGTCGTGATCGGTACGCCGTTCGTGCGGGCCATCAGCGCCGCGATGCCAGCGGTCGAGGAGACGTCGGCCTCGCCGCTCTGCGCGTACTCGTTCGCCTGATTGCTCCCGAGGCTCAGCACCCACTCGACGTCGGTGCCGGTGTCCGCGAACGCTTCTTCGAGCCAGCCTTTCTCGCGTAACACGAGGCTGACCGGGTTGTAGTACGCGTAATCCACCGTCACCGTCTCGAGTCCGTCGCCGCCTCCGCCCCCGACGCACCCGGCGACGAGCGAGCCGCCGATCGCCGCGCCGGTACCGCGCAGGAACTGTCTTCGCTTCATCGTGACTCCGCCTACCGGTCCCACTCATAAGGTGATATGGCTATGGAGAATATTCAACTACGGCCATGATGCTTTGTAGTTATTTAATTTCGGTAGTGTAACTGGATCACACGGAGTGAGACCGGCGGGACGCGGCCCCTGACGGCCGATCGAGCGCTCTCGATCCGATCCGGTTCACCGGGGAAGGCGTTCGGGTCGCGTTCCGTATACCGGATCATGCTGCTGGTTGTCCGGCGCGACTCCCACGTCGAGGCCGGAGTCGGGTCGGACCGCGGGCTCTCGGTGGTCCGAGTCCGCGGCTACATCCCCATGTCCGCCGCGGCGTCCGGCACCGGAAGGTCGGGGACGTCGACGCCGAGCAGCTCCGCGGCGTGGTCGAGCGCCATGTCGAACCCGTAGTACCGTTCGAGTTCGTCGCCCTCGGGGCCGGTACGGACTTTCAGCATCGCGTACCCCTCGGCGTTCTGCGCGACGGTCGCCTCGCGGCCGTCCCGCGAGAAGGTGAGCAGGCGCTCGCCGTCGGTCTCTTCGTAGCGCGCCGCGACCCCGTTCGCCGACGCGGTCTCGGTGTCGGTCATACGCGTCGTACGGGCCGCCCCCTGTCGAACCTGTCGGTCGTCGGGGCGAGTCGGCGGGCGGTCGACCGCCCCGCTACCGCGGGTCCCAGCCGTGGAACTCGGTCCCCGACTCCAGTTCGAGATCGAACGCGTCGATCATCCCGCCGAGCGCGTCGTACCCCTCGGCCGCCGCGGCGATGCCGACGATCGTTTCGTCGTCGTACAGCGCCGAGATCTCGTCGTGTGCGACCGCGTCGACCTCGCCGCGGACGACCGCGAGCGCGTACTCGATCAGGGTCGTCTCGTCGTCGCCGAAGGGGGCGGTGTCGCCGCGTCCGAGCGCCGCGATCTCGTCGTCGTCGACCCCGACGCCGCGGGCGATGTTGACGTGCTGGTGCCACTCGTAGCGGTTGGTGACCTCGCTCGCGACCGCCAGAATGACGAGCTCGCGCTCCCGATCGGTGAGGCCGCTATCGGTCCACAGCGAGCCGAGGAACGACCGGAGCCCCGCCAGCACCTCCGGGTTGTTGCCGATCGACTGGTACACGTGGAGCGGTTTCCCCTGAAGCGACGACTCCAGGAGGTCCTCGTACTCGTCCGGCACGTCCGCCGCCTCGGCGTAGGGAACGCGGGCCATGGCGAGCGGTCGCGCCGGCGCGGCATAGATGTACGCCACTCGGTATCGTTCGCCGCGATCGGTGTCCCGACAGACCGGACGGGAACCGCGCGTCGTCGCCGACGATCCGCGATGGCAACCTTAAGGGACGCCACGCACCAACTGGAGGCAATGAGTACCGAGGTGACCCGCCGGCGGGCGTGGGTGATCGCCGCCCGCCCCCAGACGCTCCCGGCCGCGGCCGCGCCGGTGATCGTCGGCGTCGGACTGGCGCTCGCCGACGGCGTGTTCGCACCGCTGCCCGCGCTCGCGGCGCTCGTCGGTGCGGCGCTGATCCAAGTCGGCACGAACTTCGCGAACGACTACTACGACGCGATTCAGGGCGCCGACACCGACGACCGCGAGGGGTTCACCCGGGTCGTCGCCAGCGGCCTCATCGAGCCCGCCGAGGTGAAGCGAGCCATGTGGCTCACCTTCGCGGCCGCGATCCTGGTGGGAACCTACCTCGTCGCCGTCGGCGGCGTTCCGATCCTCGTCGTCGGCCTCGCCTCCGTCGCGGCCGGGATCGCCTACACCGGCGGCCCGTACCCCCTCGGCTACCACGGGCTCGGCGACCTCTTCGTGTTCGCCTTCTTCGGCGTGATCGCCGTGACGGGGACCTACTACGTCCAGGCCGCCGCGCTCCTCTCCGGGTGGTTCCCGTTGGGCGTCCCCGACGGGACCGTCACGCTCGCGGCGGTCGTCGCGAGCCTCCCGATCGCCGCGCTCTCGACGAACATCCTCGTCGTCAACAACCTCCGCGACCGCGAGGAGGACGCCTCGACCGGCAAGCGCACGCTCGCCGTCCGGTTCGGCTACCGGTTCGCGCGCGCCGAGTACCTCGCGATGCTCGCCCTCGCGTACCTCGCCCCGCTCTGGTTCGTCGCCCGCGGCGGCGGGATCGCGGCGCTGCTCCCGCTCGTCACCCTCCCGCTGGCCGCCGCCGTCGCCCGGACCGTCTTGACCGAGACGTCGGGCGAGGCGCTCAACCCCGCGCTCGAATCGACCGGCAAACTCCTCGCGGCGTACGCCGTCGCGTTCGCCGTCGGGCTGGCGGCGTGACCGACGAGGACCCTCGCGGCGGCGGTTCGGTCCGCGCGGTGCGACACCGATCGTTCGCCCTCGAGCTGGTCCGCCCGCTCGGCACCGCGCGCGGCGACATCGGCCGCCGAGAGGGGTTCCTGATTGCGGTGGACCGCGAGAGCGACGGGGCCGGCGCGGTCGGCCTCGGCGAGGCGACGCCGCTCCCGGGGTGGACGGAGTCGCACGAGGCCTGCGCGACGGCGCTGGAGGGGCTCCCCGAGCGGAGCCGACCAGAGTCGCTCCGAGAGGCGTTGGACGCCGGCTCGACGCCGGCCGCGCGGCACGGGGTCGCCCTCGCGCTCGCCGACGCCGCCGCCCGCGACGACGGGGAGCGCCTCGCGGATCGGCTTGCCGGCGGCGTCGGCGAGGCGAGACGAGCCGTCGACGCGACTCCCGCGGCGTCGGTCCCGGTCAACGCGACCGTCGGGGACGGCGACCCGGACGAGACCGCCGCCGAGGCGAGGCGAGCCGTCGACGAGGGGTTCGGCTGCCTGAAGCTGAAGGTCGGCGCGCGCGGCGTCGACGCCGACGTCGAGCGCGTCCGCGCGGTCCGCGAGGCGGTCGGGGACGCCGCCGCGCTCCGCGCCGACGCGAACGGCGCGTGGGACCGAGAGACGGCGCGGCGCGCGCTCGACGCGCTGGCCCCGTTCGACCTCGCGTACGTCGAGCAGCCGCTCCCGGCGGGCGACCTCGACGGGCTGGCGGCCATCCGCCGAGGCGACGGGAGCGAGGACACCGACGGCGCCGGCGACGAGGTCCCGGTCGCCGTCGACGAGTCGGTCGCGGCGCACGGGATCGGCGCGGTGTTGGACGCGGGCGCCGCCGACGCGGTGGTCCTCAAACCCATGGCGCTCGGCGGGCCCGACCGGGCGCTGGCGGCCGCGCTGCGGGCGCGGTCGGCCGGCGTCGAGCCGGTCGTTACGACCACGATCGACGCGGTCGTCGCGCGGACGGCCGCCGTCCACGTCGCGGCCGCGATCCCCGACGTGGCCCCCTGCGGGCTGGCCACCGGATCGCTGCTCGCCGAGGACCTCGCGCCCGACCCCTGTCCGGTCGCCGACGGGCGGATAGCGGTCCCGTCCGGCCCGGGACTCGCGGGCGGCGCGTTCGACGAGCTGCGTCGGTCGTGAACGGTCGGCGGGTTTGCTGTCGAGAGGTCACTCGTCGCCGGCGGGACCGACCGCCACCGTGCCCCGCATCCCGCGGGTCTGATGCGGCGTACAGACGTATTCGCGCGTCCCGGGCGCCTCGAAGGTGCGCTCGAAGGTGTGGCCCGACCCGGCGACGAGGTCGGAGGCGAACGAGCCGTCGACGGCGTACACGTTGTGGCCGCCCCCGTACCCGGTCCACTCCCAGACGACGGTCGTCCCGGCGTCGATCCGGACGTGTGCCGGCGCGAACGAGAATCCGCCGTCCGCGCCGACGGCGACGGTGACGGTCGCCTCGCCCGTGCGGTCGACCCGTTCCTCGGCCGACGTTTCCCCGTCGCCGCCCGGGAACGCCGCGCCGGTACAGCCGGCGAGCGCGGCGACGGTCGCGCTCCCGGAGGCGAGGAGGGCGCGACGGCTGCTGTCGGTCATGACTGGAGGGAGGCCGGCGGTCGTCTAAACCCCTCCGTGTCGGCTTGGCGGGGAGACCACTCGGAAGCGACCGCCTCGCCGCGGGGGGACGGACTTTTCACCGCGACCGTCGAACGGAGGCGTATGAGCGAGTGGACCGACGCCATCGTCGGGGAGCGGATGACCGTCGACAACCAGTTCAACGAGCGCGTCGCGGCGTCGCGCTTCTCCAGCCAAGAGTGGGGACTGATCATGACGGCGACCGAGTTCGAGATCGAGAACGCCGACGACGCCGAGGCAGCGCGCGTCGTCGCGGACACGTCGAGCCTCCCCGCGATCATGCCCGAACTGGAGAACCTCCGGTCGCAGATGGGGGCGATGGGCGGCGCTCCCGGGGGCGGTGCCGGCGACTCCGGCGGATCGGGCGGCGGTCTCGTCGATTCGATTAAGGGCGCGCTCGGCCTCGGCGGGGACGGCGGCGGCGGCCCCTCCGACGAGGAACTGGAGGCCGCAGAGCGGCTCGTCCAAGAGTACGCCGACGAGCTACAGGCCCACCTAGAGGAGGTCGGGAAGTGGGACCAGGTCCGCGTCGCGTACCAGGAGTAGCGAAGCGGCGCCGCGGAGGCGACCGGGTTACTCCAGATCGCTACCGCGGAACAGCGTCAGTTCCTCGGCCTCGTAGATGTTGATGAGTTCGGTGACGATCTCGTCGTACTCCTCGTCGTCGACCCGGAGCGCGTCGAGCCGTTCGACCGTCTCCTCGTCGAGGTGGATCTGGGGCATACGCCGCGGTTCGTCATCCGGGGAATAAAAAATGTCGACGAGTGTCGTCGGCGACAGCGTCATCGAAGCGGACTCGGTTCTCGGCTCTCAGCGTAACGTCAGTTGTGGTACTCAGACCTGCCGCGGAGTTCGGTCGATTCGTCGGCATCGGCTTCGTCGGTCGCGAGCGCCTTCCGGGCCGATTCTTCAACCTCTTCGACCGTAAGATCGACATTCGGCGGTACGAACCGACCGTTGAGGAACAGCGTAGTGTCGGGTTCGGTCGACCAATCGGCCATCACTTCGGAAGAGATGGTCGGTCGGTCCGTTGGGTCGCGTCCGACGAGCCGGGTCTTATCGTCGAAGCAGTCGTAAACGATCTGATACTCCGTCCCGAGCCACGAAGCCGGTGAAAGCACCATTCGCCAGGTGACCCGGTGTTGCGACTCCGAGACCGACTCAGCGAAGACGAGCCTCGGCGTCGGAGGATTCGGAGGCATCACGTTGGCCGAGCAGTTCCCCGCGAAGCGGACCGGAGGGTGACTGGGAAGCCGTAGCACTGCGAGGGTCGTGTCGAGCGGGAGGCCTTCCGCGGCGAGCAGTTCGATCGCCGTTCGAATCTGATCCGCTGGGATGTGACCGTCAATCACCGCGGCACCGGTGCCGCCGCGGCGGACCGCGTCGACAGCGACGGCGGGACGTGGGCTTCGCTCGAAGATGCTAACGGCCGGAGCCGGTCGTCCGTCTGCCGTCGGGTAACGAGGGAGATCGTGCGCGACCGGTGAACCTTCGTCGAAAGGAAGATCAGTGTACAGCAGGTCGACCGACGAGTCCGACAACACGTCCGCGACGGTGTCTGCGGTCGGCGTTCCGAGAATCGAGAGCGACCCGACGCCGACGGGAGGCGACGGCCTCGTGAGCGCCTCGCGCAGTCGCTTCGCTCGCTCCTCGGATCGGATGAGGAGGGTAACATTCGCTTCTCCGGCGTTCGGGGGCGTCCGCCGAAGCTCGTGTTCGTACGCCGCGGGTAGCGCCGCAGCGGTCCACTCCGGTATCGGATCCGGGGTGGGTACCGAGCCGCCTTCGTGGGAGGAAAGCAATTGATTGCGGGTCGGCCGGTCCGCCGTCGTGATCCCGACCGGATCCCCCGAGCGAATCCCCTCGGCGGAGCCACGGACTCGAACCGGCGCGAGCACGCGGGCGAGGTGCGGCAGGAGTTCCGCCCCTTCGGGGCCGGGGCGGAGTACAGCTTCCATCGCCCAATCGGGAGCATACGGCTCGACGATCCCCGGGTCGACCTCCAGAAATTCCATCAGCCGTTCGCTCAGCGAGAGACCGTCTAGGTTCGGCGGGTAAAACGGCAGTTGCGGGCCGACTTGTTCGTACTCTTCCCTGTCGGAGATCAGGTACCCGTCGGTCCGAACGAGCGTGTCGAGGAAGAACCACGTCCGCAGCAGCTCTAGAGCTCGTTCTTCGAGTTCGCGACCGTCTGTGGGAAGCCGCTCCGTGTAGCCGGTGTCGAGTCGGACGGCCGGTACCTCCCCCACCGTCATCGGCGCACCGAGGTAGTAGGCAAGCGTCGAGAGCCGGTACACGTCGGCGTAGGTCGGTCGGACGACGACCTCGACGCCCGTATCGGGGACGGTCAACGGGCTCGGGATATCGAGCGACTCCCCTCGGCGAATGCGGGGCGGGTACCCTCGTAGCGTTGGCCAAGAGCGCTCCGCGGAAAACTCTCTGATGGATGATCCTAGCATCGACACCGCCTCTGCGAGGGATTCCGGGTCGTCCGGGACGGTAATTGTCGCCTCCGGACGGGTATGGAGCGAGCGGGCACCGAGGGAGACGGTCGCCGGACGATCAAGCGATAGTTCGACCGACTGGGGTCCCACAACTCCGCTGACCGACAGCTCCGCGTCTTCGATCCTAACGGTCGACTTCATTGGGCCCGTGATCTCGATACAGTACGATCCCAGTGGGAACTCCGTCGAGTCATTCGGGCGCTCGATGAACTCGCCCTCGCCATCGCGCACGACGATCGACGTGTACTCCGGGACAATGAGTGACTTCGCCTCGAAACTGACGGCGTTGTCGACCGGAGAGGGGAACAGCGCCGGGAGCGCCGGTGAGAGCTCCGGTTCGCGGTCGACGCGGAACTCCATCTGCTCGCTCTCGATCACGTCGCGGACGCCGAGCGTCGTCCCGTCGACCCCGAACTCTATACGTCCATCAGTTGACTCATCGTTCACTGAACCGTTCTGGTTCGCCAACACGTATGAAGTTGACGCCAATCGCCATAGTTCGGAACGCTGAATCGTGCTGGCTGTCGTCACGAGACACGAGAGAGCGTCCCTGACAATAATCTTAACATCGATCGAACCGGACGTGAACGCATGGACGGCGCCGAATCGGAGCCGATCAAGCGCGCCCTCGACGCGGCGTTTCCGGACCGAACAGTCGATCGACTGACCGGCGTCGGCCCCTCCTGGAACGGCGCCAACGAGACGGTCGGCGTGGTCTTCGCCGACGGTGACCGGGCGTTCCTCAAGATCGCGCTCGCGGACGAGAGCCATCGGCTCCGCCGTGAGCGCGCCGTGCTTCGGTACGTTCGAGCGCACGGCCCGCTGTCGGTCCCCGAGGTCCTCGCGGCCGACCCCGGGGGTGACCCCTCGTACCTCGCGACGGCGCCGGCGCCGGGTCGCGGTCTCCTCGGAGCCTACGAGGCGGCGAGCGACGGGGTGCGCGAACGCCTGCTCCGACGCGTCGGGAGCGCACTCGCCGCGCTCCACGCCGATCGCTTCGAGAGCCACGGGGAGATTGTCGGCGCCGGAACCGTGACCGGAACGGCCGTAGCGGGGGGCACTACGGCCGGCGGCGAGGGGGCGCCGACCGGGCTCTCGATCGAGTCCGCACCGTGGTCGGACGTGCTGCTCGCGACGATCGAGCGGACCCGGGAGATCGGCACCTCCGAGCGGCTCGCGGACCACTACGACGCCGTGATCGACTGCGTTCGAGACAACCGAGGGCTGCTCGACGACGCGCCGGCGGCGCTGCTTCACGGCGACGTCACCAAGCCGAACCTCTTCGTGACGACCGCGGAAGGGGCTCCGGCGGCGGCAGCTTCCGGCGAGGCCGGGGTCGCGGCGATCGACTGGGAGCTCTCCCACGTCGGCGACCCGGCGCGGGACCTCGTCCGCGCGGAGGACCAGCTGCTCAACAGCTTCGACTCGACCGGGCCGGAGCGGTTCGCCGCGGCGCTCCGGGCCGGCTACCGCGATCGCGCCGGCGGGCTCCCGGAGGGGTTCGAGCGCCGCCGCCCGGTGTACGAGGTCGTTAGAATGCTCGGGCGCTCGGGGTTCGTCGATCAGTGGACGACGTACCTCGACGAGCCGATCGACTCGCTCGTCGAGCGCGCCGACGCGGAGCTACGGGCGCGGCTCGACGCGGTCTGACCGCCAGACGCGGGGCGGGTCGCTCGTCAGCGGTTCCACGCCGCGTCGTCGGGGTCGATCTGGCGCTCTCCGGGGTCGAGCGAGTCGATCGCGTCGAGGTCGGCGTCGGGGAGGTCGAGGTCGACCGCGCGCAGGTTCTCGCGGACGTGGTCGCCGCGCGCCTTCGGGATGGGCACGACGCCGCGGTCGAGCGCCCACGTGAGCGCGACGACCGCTGGCGAGCAGTCGTTTCGGTCGGCGATCTCGTCGATCGCCGGATCGTCGAGAATCTCGCCGCGGCCGAGCGGCGAGTAGCCGACGAGCCGGTGGTCGAACTCGGCGGCGAGGGCGCGCAGTTCCGGCTGTCGGAACCGCGGGTGACACTCCACCTGATGGGCCGCGATCGGCGCGTCGAGTATCTCTCGGGCCTCCCGCAGCAGGTCGGGGGTGAAGTTCGAGACGCCGACGTGGTCGGTCACCCCGGCGTCGCGGAGGTCGTCGAAGGCGGGCAGCGTCGTCTCGGGATCGTACGCTCGGATCGGCCAGTGGACGTACAGGAGGTCGACGCGGTCGAGTCCGAGTCGGTCGAGACTCTCGCGGGCGGTCTCGCGTACGTCCTCGGGCGCGAGGTTCTCGGGGTGGACCTTCGTGGCGACGACCACGTCGTCGCGGTCGACGTCGCTCGCGGCGATCCCCTCGCCGACGGCGGCCTCGTTGTCGTACATCTGCGCGGTGTCGACGTGGCGGTAGCCCGCGTCCAGCGCCGCGGCGACGGTGTCGGTACAGGTCGTGGGGTCGTCGAGCCCGGAGGTACCGAGCCCGATCGACAGGTCCAGCGGTGGCACGGACGCCGGTTTCGGCCGCGGGGGCAAAAAGGCGCGCGAGCCGGCACGCAGCGATCCGGCGACACCGTGCGTCCCCCCACGCTTACTCCGTCGCGTCCGTAGGGTCGCTCGATGGCGACCGGCCCCGCGCTCCCCTTGGCCCCGGAACCGATCCCGCTGGGCGCGCTCTCCGATCCGATCCTCGTCGACCCCGCGCCGCGGCTGCTCGGGGCGGTCGTCGAGGCGTACCGCGAGGCCGCCCCTGAGTTCGTCGCCCCGAGCGTCGCCGATCTGGCGGGAGCGGCGGACGGAGACCGCGGTCCGGACCCCTCGGGCCTCCCGACGCTGAGGGTGCTCGCGGGCGAGCGAGCGAGCGACGCCGCGACGGCCGGCTTCCGGGCGGCGAGCCGGCTCGCGGCGCTGCTCGACGCCGACCTCGTCGACCTCCGGACCCTCGACGTGCCGCAGCCGAACCCGGTGCTGGCCGGCGAGGAGACGGGATTCGCGCTGATCGAAGGGGTTGACGGCGGCGAGGGCGAACGCGACGGTGCGAGACCGACGAGGCGGTGGCACCGCGTCGGCGCCGACGCCTCGCTCCGCGAGCGGTACGCCTCGACGTTCGCGGACGCCGAGCGGTACCGGCTCCGGACGCCCAGTCGGCGACGAGCGTACGAGGGGTTCGCGGCGCGGTGCGACGAGGCGGTCGCCGCCGCGGTGCTCCGCGCGCTCGACGCCGAGGTCGACGCCGATTCGCCCGGCGTCGGTCCCGAGCCCGAAGCGACGCGGGTCCGCGCCTACGCGGTCGGCGCCCGCGAGGGCGTCTCCGACCACGCGCTCCGCCGGGCCTGTGAGGACGCGGGACTCGGCAGCCCGTCGACGTTCACGCGGATAAAGCGACTCCTCCGCGAGGCCGACCTGATCGAGACGGTGTCCGAGCCGCAGCCGGTCGGTCGGCCGCGGGAGCGGCTCGCGGCTCGCGGCGCGCTCGAATCAGCCGAGACGCCGGCGGAGACGGTCGCGGCAGTTCGCGGCGTGACGGAGTGAAACGCGCCGGAGCGTCCGGGGCCTCGGGACCGATCTTCAGTCGTCCTTCGTCTTGATGTCCGCGGAGAGCCCCTGCGCCATCTCGATCTCCGTGGAGTTGTTCAGGGTCCACGCGGTGCGGTCGGTGACGGCCTCGATCGCCTCGCGGGCGGAGGGGTAGCCGTTGCCGGACTTCTTCACGCCGCCGAACGGGAGCTGGACCTCCGCGCCGATACACGGGAGGTTCCCGTACGCGAGCCCCACCTCGGCGCGGTCGCGGTAGTAGTTGATCTGGCGGTAGTCCTCGGAGATGACCGCACCGGCGAGGCCGTACGCGGTGTCGTTCTGGATCTCGACCGCGCGCTCGATGTCACCGTCGTACTCCAAGAGCGCGACGTGAGGGCCGAACACCTCCTCGTGGGTACACCGGAGGTCGGCGTCCGGGTCCGCCTCGTAGACGAACGGGCCGACCCAGTGACCGTCCTCGTGGCCGTCCGGGATCTCCTCGGCGTCGAGCTCGGTCCGGTCGACGAGGACGTTCACGCCCTCCTCGCGCGCGAGCTCGTTGTACTCGGTGACCTTCTCGACGTGCTCCGGTTCGATGAGCGGCCCCATGAACGTGTCCTCGTCCAGCGGGTCGCCGACCGCGACCGACTCCGCGACCTCGACGAACCGCTCTTTGAACTCGTCGTACACGTCGGTGTGGACGATCAGGCGCTCCGAGGAGACGCAGCGCTGCCCGGTCGTCTTGAACGAGGACATCACCGCGGAGTGGACCGCGATGTCGAGGTCCGCCTTCTCCGTGACCACGATCGCGTTCTTCCCGCCCATCTCGCAGGCCGCACGCTTGCCGGGGACGCCGCCGAGCTTGTCCTGGATGTGGTGACCGACCTCGGCAGAGCCGGTGAAAAGCACCGTCGAGACGTCGTCGTTCTCGACGATCGCGTTGCCGGCGTCGCCGAACCCCTGAACCATGTTGAACACGCCGTCGGGGATGCCGGCGTCGTCGAACATCTCCGCGACGATCTGCGCGCACCACGGGGTCTGCTCGGCGGGCTTGAACACGACGGGGTTCCCCTCGACCAGCGCGATGGCCATGTGCCAGTAGGGGATCGCGACCGGGAAGTTCCACGGCGTGATACAGCCGGTGACGCCGCGGGGCTTCCGGCGCATGTACGCGTCCTTCGAGGGGATCTCGGAGGGGACGATGTCGCCCTTCGGGTGTCGGGCGTCGCCCGCGGCCCACTCGACCATGTGCGCGGCCTCGACCACGTCGGCTTTCCCTTCCGATATCTCCTTGCCGCACTCCTTCGAGACGACCTCCCCGAGCTCGTCCGTGCGCTCGCGGAGCTCGTGATACACGTCCCAGAGGTACTCCGCGCGCTGGACCCGCGAGAGCTCGCGCCACTCCTCGAACGCCGCGGACGCGGCGTCGACCGCGCGGTCGACGTCGTCGGGCGTCGCGCGCCGGAACTCGCCGAGGGACTCGCCGGTCGCGGGGTTCTCGCTCTCGAACGTCTCGGAGCCGTCGCCGTCGACCCACTCGCCGTCGATGTAGTGCTGGTAGGGCTGCGCCATGGACGCAATATTTGCGGGTCTCGGTAAAAAGTCACCTCTCCGTCGGCGCCGAGCCCGCCGACGGGCCGCGACTATTCCCCGCGCGGCTCGCCGTCGGACCGGCGCCCGCCGTCGGCGCGCTTCTCGAGCTCGCCGGTCAGCTCCGCGGCGTCGAAGTCGTGGTCCGGCCGGATCGCGACGAAGTCGAGGAACCGACGCGCCGCGAGGAGCTCCTCGGTCGAGTAGGCCGTGAGCGCGGCGTCGACGGCGTCGGCCGCGCCGATCAGCGGCTCCAGGGCCGCGAGCGCGCTCGCGAGGTCGTAGGCGTGGGCCGCCTCGCGGCCGTCCTCGCTCACGCGGGTCGCGTCGATGACGTACAGCTCGCCGTCGGCGACGAGAACGTTCTCGGCCCGGAGGTCGCCGTGGGCGAGCCCCGCGTCGTGAACCGTCCGCAGGGTCGCGAACAGGTCGGGCGCGAAGCCGGCGACCGTCTCGGCGTCGAGTTCGCCGAGGGTCCGGAACTCGGGGAGGTACTCCAACACGAGGACGCCGAGGTCGCCGACCTCGAACGCCTCGATCGGCTCGGGCGCGTTGACGCCGAGCTCGCGGACCCGACGGGTCGCCTCCAGCTCGTGGCGCGCCATCTCGTACGGGGTCTCGTGGCGCTCGAAGAAGCCCTCGGTCCCGGCCGAGAACGCGCCGAGGTTCCGCCCCGTAGTGAACAGCGCGTGAACGAGCGTGTTCTGCCGGGTGATCACCTTCACGAAGAGGTCGTCGTCCACGACCATCGGCGTCGACAGCCAGTTGTCGGCGTCGAGGAACCGCACGCCGACCTCGTCGCGGTCGTACCGGTCCGCCAGCTCGCGGACGACCCGCTCGACGTCGGGCCAGTCGACGCGACCGCGGACGAGGTCGCGGAACTCCATACCGGCGGGACGCGGCGACGCCTGATAAGTCGTCGGCTCGCGGCCGCCGCCGCCGAGGACACGTCTGTCACGGTCGTTCGCATCGTTTATGCCCGCGGGTCGCAATTCTTGCCCATGGACTTCGAGGTACCCGCCGAACACCGGATGATACGCGACACCGTCCGGGAGTTCTGCGAGGAGGAGATCGCGCCGGTCGCGCAGGAGATCGAGGACGAACACCGATTCCCCGAGGAGGTGTTCGACGCCCTCGCGGAGCTCGACATGATGGGGGTCCCGGTCTCCGAGGAGTACGGCGGCCTCGGCGGTGACCAGCTGATGTACGCCCTGGTCACGGAGGAGCTCGGGCGCGTCTCCGGCGGGATCGGGCTGTCGTACGCCGCCCACACCTCGCTGGGCGCGAAGCCGATCGAGCTGTTCGGCACCGACGAGCAGAAGGCGGAGTGGCTCCGTCCGCTGGCGGAAGGCGAGGGGCTCGGCGCGTGGGCGCTCACGGAGCCGGGCAGCGGCTCCGACGCCTCCGACATGGACACGACCGCCGAGTACGACGCCGACGCCGGCGAGTACGTGCTGAACGGCACCAAACAGTTCATCACGAACGCGAACGTCGCGAACTCGATACTCGTGAAGGCCGTGACGGACCCCGAGGCCGGCTACGACGGGATCTCGACGTTCATCGTCGACCCCGACGCCGACGACGGGTTCGAGGTGACGACCGTCTGGGACAAGATGGGCCTCAACAGCTCGCCGACCTGCGAGATCAGCTTCGACGACGTGCGGGTCCCGGAAGACCGGCTGCTCGGCGAGGAGGGCGAGGGATGGAAACAGACTATGAAGACGCTCGACGGGGGACGCATCTCGATCGCCGCGCTCTCCGTGGGGCTTGCGCAGGGCGCCTACGAGGCCGCGAAGGAGTACTCCGGCGAGCGCGAGCAGTTCGGGAAGCCGATCGCGAAGTTCGACGCGGTCCGCGACAAGGTGGTCCACATGCACCGACAGATCGAGCGCGCCCGACTGTTGACCCACCGGGCGGCCTCGAAGTACGACGCCGGCGAGTCGGTCACCAGGGAGTCGGCGCTCGCGAAGCTCGACGCCAGCGAGGCGGCCCGCGAGGTCGCCGAGGAAGCGGTCCAGACGCTCGGGGGCTACGGCTACACCACCGACTTCGCGCCCCAGCGCTTCTATCGCGACGCGAAGCTCATGGAGATCGGCGAGGGGACCAGCGAGATCCAACACGTCGTCATCGGGCGCGAACTCGGACTCTGACCGGCTGTTTCGCCTTCTCGATCCCCGAACTCAGGGGAACTCGATCAGGTCGTCGTCGACGGCGCGCAGGCTCTCGGCGAGCCGCGACCCCTCCGGCACCGCACGGCGGAACGGCTCGGAGCCGAACTCGACGTCCCCGTTGACGGAGACGAGCCCGAGGTCGGCCGGATCGCCGTCGAGTCCCGTCAGGAACGCGACCGTCCGAACGGCGGGCACGTCGCCCGCCCGCGCGTCGGGATCGACGGAGCCGTAGAGGGTGCGGTTAACGGCGACATGGTGGACGCAGGTCGGCGTCGGCGCGAAACACAGCAGGTAGCGGGCGCCCGGCTCGGTGCGACCGAGCTTGGGGCGGAGCGCGTGGCGCTCGTCGGCGTGGAAGTACCGCTCCATCCGACGGTACTGTCTGAGAACCTCGTTCGCGCCGGTAGCGCGGCGGACGGCGGCGTCGGACTTGAGCTCGATCACGCGGTCGACGGCCTCGGGCGTCCGCGTCCGGACGAACAGGTCGACGACCCCCCGTCGCCCGTCGGCGTCGTACGGCTCTTCGAGCCGGATCGCCGGCGACTCGGTCGTCGCCTCGTAGTGTTCGACGAGTCGGGTCGCCAGCGCGTCTTCGCGCATGGATCCCGGGAGGCGTCGGAGCGCGATAAACCCGCCCCTCGCGGTCCGGATCGGCGCGCGTCGAGCGGTCGGGTCACCCCCGGGCGCGTTCCCGCGAACCGAGAGACGTCACGGGGTTTGTAAGGCTGTAGCCCCTACGATCGGTGATGTCTGATAACCTGTCCAGACGGCGGTATCTCGCCGGAACCGGAGCCGCGCTGACCATCGGAACGCTCGCCGGCTGTTCGGGCGGCGGCGACGGTGGGGACGGCGGAGACGGGTCGGACGGATCCGACGGTGGGGACGGGGGAGACGGCGGGTCCACCATCGAGGACGTCCCGAGCGCGATCGACGACTACCTCTCGGACGCTCGGCTGTACGAGGGGACGATGGTCGACGCCACGGGCCAAGACGAGGTGACCATCGAGGTCGGGGCCGGCGACATCGGGTACGCCTTCTCGCCGCCGGCGGTCCGCATCGACTCCAGCACGACCGTCGTCTGGGAGTGGACCGGGGCGGGCGGCGCGCACAACGTCGCCTCCGTCGAGGACTCCGAGTCCGACTTCAACAGCGGGAACGCGGTCTCCGAGGAGGGGGCCACCTTCGAGCAGTCGTTCGACAACACGGGGATTCAGCTGTACCAGTGTACGCCCCATCAGGCGAACGGGATGCTCGGCGCGATTGAAGTCGTCGAGGCCTAGACACCCCACGGCGGGCCGTTCCGTCGCAACGTAGATTTTTCGAGCGCAGACGCAGCTCAAGAGAGGAACGACCAGCGAACGTCGACGAGCCGGTCGCGCTCGCTGGTGACAGTCGGCCGCGCGAGGTGGTCGTTGGCGTTGGCGCCGACCTCGGCGAGCCGCGACAGCGCCTCTTCGAGCGTGCGATCCGAGCGCTCCACGGCGGGGTCGCGCTCGTAGGGGGCGTCGATGGGGTTCGCTCGCGAGTTCGAGATCGCGATCGCGTCGGTGAGATCGCCGCCGATCGCGTGGGGCGGCTGGTGGAAGTGCCAGTCGGCGACCGTGAGGAACAGCCACACGTCGCCGTTGATGGCGTGATACTCGCCGGTGACCCGATCGGCGTCGTACGCGACGACTCGCGAGAGGACGGCGGTCTTGAGCCGGTAGAGCGCGTCCTTTCGCGCAGAGCGGACGTTGCTCTCGGTGACGTCGCCGCGCTCGTAGGCCGCGGTGGCCTCGTCGGCGAACTGCTTCGCGACCTTGTTGACGACGTACAGCGATTCGAGCAGGTCGTCCGTCGGTTCGAGGGGAGTCACGGCGAATGTCGGTCGGGCTGCGACCAGCAGCAGGTCCGGCCGTCGCGCGGATAGGCGTTTCGGGCTCGCGGCGTCGGCCGTTCGAGACCGGCACCGTCGGCGCGCCGGACCGCGTCCGGGCGAGCGACCCCCGATGGTTAATTCTTTAAGCGCAGGGACGAAGTGAGGTGTAAGATGGCGCACGACTCCGTGAAACTGTACTCGGCGATATACGTCGCCCTCCTCGTCGCGGCGACGTTGAACTTCGCGCTCTTCGAGACGTCGTTCGTCGAGTTCACGTACACACAGGCGATCGTCGGGACGCTGGTGATCGCGACGGTCAAGACGCTGCTTATCGTCGCGTACTTCCAGCACCTCCGGTGGGAGAACCGCTCGCTGACCTACCTGATGGGGCTCGCGCTCGCCCTCACCATGCTGCTGATGGCGGCCGCGACGTACTCCATCTCGTAACGCTCCCGCACTCTCAGGCCGGTTCTCTTCCCCGACGGGGCTCTCTTTCCGCGAAACTCCAGCCTCCCGCGAAGCTCCTCGCCTTCCTCGAAGCTCCCCGGCTCTCTCGACGTACCCGTGTCGTCCCAAGTCCCGGCGCCTATCCCCTGTCTGACGTAGTGTATAATCAAGTGGTATTAGTTAGTTATAACACGCGTCGCAACGTCGCCCCGATCCGATGGGGTTCAGCGACCGACTGCTCGACGACGGCGCGGAGATCTGGGCGGCACAGAAGGAACACCCGTTCGTCACCGAACTCGCCGACGGGAGCCTCGACGAGGCGGCGTTCAGACACTGGGTGAAACAGGACTACCGGTACCTGCTCGACTACGCGCGCGTCTTCGCGCTCGCGGGGACGAAGGCGGACGACGAGGAGACGACCCGCCGGCTGACGGCGACCGCGCACGCGACCCTCGACGACGAACTCGACCTCCACCGGTCGTTCGCCGCCGACTACGGGCTCTCGGTCGACGACCTCGAAGCCGTCGAGAAGGCGCCGACCTGCGGCGCGTACACCGACTTCCTCGTTCGGACGGCCCACGAGGGGTCGATCGCAGAGATCGCGGCCGCCGTCTACCCCTGCGGACAGGGGTACCTCGACGCCGCGGACCACATGGCCACCCTCGCGACCGAGGACCACCGGTACACCCCGTTCATCGAGAAGTACACGAGCGACCCGTTCCGCGAGACGGTCGCGTGGCTGCGCGACCTCGTGGACCGATACGCCGAGGCGTTCCCGGGGGAACGCGACGCGATGCGGGCGGCGTTCCTCCGGAGCGCTCGGCTCGAACACGCCTTCTGGGAGATGTGTTACACCCGGGAGACGTGGGACGTCTGAGGCGGGGCCGGGCGACTGATTCGGTAGTGAGCGGTCTCGGAAGTGAGCGGTCCGGAGGTGGGCGGTCTCGGAGGTTGGCGGTCTCGGAGGTGGAAGCAACGACTGCTGGTTACAGAAGCGGATACCGTGAGCGGACCCTACCGTCGAGCGAACCAATGGACGTGCTACTCTTGGGCGCGAGCGGTCGTATCGGACAGCGGGTCGCGACGGAGCTGCTCTCCCGCGGGCACTCGGTCACGGGAGTCTCTCGGAGCGGGAGCGTCGAGGGAATCGACGACGACGCGTTCGTCGCGGTCGCGGGGGACGCGACCGACGCGGACCAGGTGGCCCGGCTCGCGGCCGGTCACGACACGGTCGCGTCGGCGCTCGGTCCGGGCGAGGGCGACGACCCGGAGGTCCTCACCGAGATGATCGAGGCGGTCGTCGAGGGGCTTCGACGCGCGTCGGTCGACCGGCTCGTCTGGACCGGCGGCGCCGGCGGCCTCAGCGTCGGACCCGACACGCGGCTCGTGGAGACGGCGGAGTTCCCCGACGAGTGGGAGCCCGTCGCCCGGGCGGCCATCGAGGCCTACGAGATCCTCGCGGCGGCCGACGACCTGCGGTGGACCTACCTCGCCCCCGCCGCCCTCATCGAACCGGGCGAACGGACGGGCGAGTACCGGACGGCCGACGGCGAACTCGTCGCCGACGACTCCGGGGACAGCTACATCTCGATGGAGGACTTCGCGGTCGCGCTCGTCGACGAACTCGACTCCGGCGACGGCGTTCACACGTACGTCGGCACCGGCTACTGAGCCGGACCGCGGAAAGCGCCGGGCGAAACCGTCGGACGATCGTCCCGGCGAACCGACGCGATTCTCTTTCTGTCGCTCGCGGAGCCGACGACGAAAGAAGGAGGCCGACGCGGCCGACCAGCGGCTCGCTCGTTAGAACGGGTACTCGCGCGGCTCGTGCTGGATCGAGATCCACTTCGTCTCGGTGATCTCGTCGAGGAACGCGTCGCTGTTGTAGTGGCCGACGCCGGAGGCGCCGATCCCGCTGAACGGGACGTGCGCCTCGTCGTTGATCGGCTGGTCGTTGATGTGGACGTTGCCGGTCTCCATGCGGTCGGCGATCTCCTTCGCGGTGGCGAGGTCGCTGGAGTGGACCGCGCCCGAGAGCCCGTACTCGGTGTCGTTGGCGATCTCGACCGCCTCGTCGACGTCGGAGAACGGGATCACGGGCGCGATCGGGCCGAAGTGCTCGTTCGCCGCGGCCGGCATGTCGTTCGTCACGCCCGAGAGGACCGTCGGCGCGACCACGAGCGAGTCGTCGACGCCGTCGACGTCGACCGCGTGACCGCCGGTCTCCAGCGTCGCGCCCGCCTCGACCGTCTCGTCGACGTAGCCGAGCATCTCGTCGCGCTGCGACTCGTCGATGATCGGGCCGACGATCGTCTCCGGGTCGTGGACGCTACCGACCGGCAGCGACTCGGCGCGGTCGACGAGCCCCGCGACGTACTCGTCGTAGACGTCCTCGTGGACGACGTGGCGGTTGATCGAGATACACACCTGTCCCTGGTGGACGAAAGAGCCGAACGCGGCCGCGTCGAGCGCGCGGTCGAGGTCGGCGTCCGCGGTGACGACGTGCGCGTTGTTGCCGCCGAGCTCCATCGCCGGGACCGCGAGGTTCTCTCCTGCGAGGCTCGCGACGTGCTGGCCGACCTCGGTCGACCCGGTGAACGCGACGACGTCGCTCTCGGGGTGGCTCGCGACGCGGTCGCCGATCTCGGAGCCGCGACCGGTGACGACGTTCAGGACGCCCTCGGGGAGGTCGGTCTCCTCGAACAGCTTCGCGAACAGTAGCCCGCCGGTGATCGGCGAGTTCGTCGAGGGCTTGAGCACCACCGCGTTCCCGGCCGCGATCGCGGGGGCGACCGCGCGCATCGAGAGGTTCAGCGGGAAGTTCCACGGCGAGATCACCGTGACGACGCCCTTCGGGCCGACCTGAAGCTGGTTCTCCTTGCCGGGGATGTTGGAGGCGGCGTGTTCGCCCTTCATCCGGCGCGGGAGCGTCGCGGCCTCGCCCGCGTGGTCGCCAGCGATCTGGATCGACGTCTCGCCCATGATGGCGGAGCCGCCGACCTCGTACTCCAGCAGCTCGATTATCTCGTCGGCGTTGGCTTCGAGCGCCTCGTGGAACTGTTCGACGACTTCCTGTCGGCGCGCGGGCGGCTGCTCGCCCCACGACGCCTGCGCTTCGGCGGCGGCCTCGTAGGCCGCGTCCACGTCGGCCTCCGTCGCCGAGGCCACCTCGGTCACCGTCTCGCGCGTCGACGGGTCCTCGACGGCGATGGTCTCGCCGCTCTCGCTGGCGCGCCACTCCCCGTCCACGTAGATCTCGTCCCAGTCCGCGTCGATGGATAGGTCGGTCATTTGTGTTTTACCAAACGGTAGAAACGGTGAAAAGGAGAGAGATAGCGGAGATGCCGTCCGGATCAGGCGGTCCTAGGCCCGACGATATCCCGCCGTCGAACGGAGGGGGAACGCGCCGCCGGTAGACTTTACCGGCTAGTAAGCAACACCGACGTATGAGTCAGTTCGACCGGTCCGGCGGCGTCGCCTCCGACGGGGAGCCCTCGGACCGCATCGACGGGACCGACGCCGCGGCCGCGACCCCGCGGACCGAATCGCGGATCCCGCCGTCGGAGGTGTTCACCATCCTCGGTAACGAGACGCGGGTCCAGGTGCTTCACGCCCTCCTCGATCTCGGCGCCGACGAGTCGCCCGTGAGCTTCACCGACCTGTTCGAGCGGGTCGACGCCGCCGACAGCGCGAACTTCAGCTACCACCTCGACCGCCTCACCGGCCACTTCGTGCGGCGTCGCGACGACGGGTACGAGCTCCGCGCGCCCGGCCGAAAGGTGGTCAGCTCCATCTTCACCGGGACGCTGACGGAGCGGGCGCAGCTCGGCTTCTTCCCGGCGGCGGGGTCGTGTCACGCCTGCGGCGAGGACCTCCACGCGTGGTACGTCGACGACACGCTCTCTATCGGCTGTACCGACTGCGGCGCGATCCAAGTGAGCTACCCGTTTCCGGCGGGCGCGCTCGACGGCCGGTCGACGGACGACCTGCTGGACGCGTTCGGGCACTACGTCCGACACCACTACTGTCTGGCCGCTGACGGCGTCTGCCCCGAGTGTACCGGCGCCGTGGAGACAGAGCTCGTGCGGACGCCCGACGAGGAGGGACAGGCGGTCGCGGTCGAACACACCTGCGGGCGCTGTAGCTACGACCTCCGCTCGACGGTCGGGCTCCTGCTGCTCGACGACGCCGACGTCCTCCGGTTCCACGCCGACCGCGGCGTCGACCTGAGCTCGGTCCCGTTCTGGACGTTCGACTGGTGCGTGAGCGACGCCGCGACGACCGTCGTCTCGGAGGAGCCGCTCCGGGTCCGGCTGACCGTCGACTGCGCGGGCGACGAGATCCGCGCGGTCGTCGACGAGAGCGGAACCGTCGTCGAGACCAGCGACCCCGACCGCGACGGACGGTGACGTCTCCGAGGAACGGTGTTCCGTGACGAAGAGAAGAATAAAGTGCCGCCGCGACAGCCCACAGTCCCGCTCCGCCGTCGGCGGCCGGGCGCGGCGCGCGGGGGTTCTCGTCGGACCGGATCGCGCGGTCGACGGTCCGCTTACTCGAACAGCTCGACGGCCTGCTCGTAGCGGTCGGAGGGCTCGCTCCAGTCGACGACCTCGAAGAAGTTGTCGACGAACTCGCCGCGAGCCGGGCCGTAGTCGTGGTAGTAGGAGTGCTCCCAGACGTCCAGCGCGAGGATGGGGTGGCCGCCCCAGATCGCGCCCTGATCGTGCTTGTCGACCACGACGTTGCGGAGCTGGTTCGAGAACGTGTCGTACACTAACAGCGCCCAGCCGCTGGCCCCGGAGGCCGCCGCCTCGAACTCGGCCTTCCAGGCGTCGTACGAGCCGAAGTCCTCTTCGATGCGGTCGGCGAGCGCGCCCTCGGGCTCGTCGCCGCCCTCCGGCGACATGTTCTGCCAGAACAGGTCGTGGAGGATGTGACCCGAGGAGTTGTGGGTCACGTTCCGGATGGCGCCCGCCGACGAGGAGAAGTCGCCCTCCTCGCGGTTCGCTTCGAGCGTCTCCTCGGCGCTATTCCAGCCGTTCACGTACCCCTGATGGTGTGTGTCGTGATGCCATTCGAGCACCTGCTCGGAAATGTGCGGCTCCAGCGCGTCGTACTCGTACGGCAGCGGATCGAGTTCGTAGCTCATTGTTGCGTCTCACCGTACTCGCGGGACGGATAAGAAGATTCTCTGTAGCGCGTTCCAGTAAGAAATCTGAAATACAAACATTATCCGAGTAATCCCCAAAAACCGATTTGGATCAGGATTGCGAAATTCACATACAGATACCGACTATTCCCCGATTCTGTAATCGTGATCGTTATCAGTCCTGAGCGAACCGGTCGACGGTGACTGCCGAGGAGTCGATCGCGGCCGACGGTGGCCGCCGTGCGTTCGCGGTTCGCGGAGGCGTAATTCCGACCGAGTTTTTTGTAGTCGGGGAGCGATCTGCCCGCATGGACTTACGCGCCGCAACCGCCGAAGACGTCGACGCGGTCCGATCGGTCGCCCGCGAGTCGCTCGTGGCGTCGTACGGACACGCGGTCGACGAGGAACTGTTGGACGAGGCCGTCGAGGAGTGGTACGACGCCGGCGACTTGGGCGACGACGTCGAGGACGACGACGCGGTGTTCCCCGTGGCCGTCGTCGACGGGGTCGTCGTCGGGTTCGCGGAGAGCTACGTCGTCGGCCGCCGCGAGCGCGTCGGCGAGATCGACTGGCTCCACGTTCACCCTGACCACAGGGGCGAGGGCATCGGTTCCGCCCTCCTCGAACGCGTCGAGTCCGCGCTCCGCTCGGCCGACGTCGACCGGATCGAGGCGCGCGTCCTCGTCGACAACGAGGCGGGGACCGAGTTCTACGAGCGCGAGGGGTACGAGCTCGCCGGCGAGCGCGACGTGGATATCGGCGGGGAGCCGTTCGCGGAGCGGGAGTACCGCAAACAGGTCGGCCGCCTCACGGGCATCTCGGAGGCGACGTACGAGACCGACGACGGCGAGACCGTCCACGTCGCGTTCGACGAGAGCGACCGCGGCTCGCTCGCGCCGTTCTACGTCGCGTACGTCGACCCGGACCACGACCGCCGCTACGGCTTCCTCTGTGGCAACTGCGAGGGGACCGACGTCGCGATCGACACGATGGACCGGATGGAGTGTCGCGACTGCGGGAACCGCCGGAAGCCGGCGCGGTGGGACGCGGCGTACTGACGGAGCGCAGTCGACGGCTCCCCTCCGGACGAGTTCCCCTCACAGCGTCTCCTTCACGCCGATGACTCGCTCCTCGGCCTCGCGGCCGGGGTCCCACTCGCTCCCGTCGCGGTCCGACTCGCGGTGTTCCGCCACGGTCCGTTCCATCGCCTCGTCGACCGGCGTCGACTCCCACCCGAGGTCCGCGAGCGCGCAGGTGTCGAGCAGGTGCGGATACTCGCGGTAGAGCGTGAAGTCGTCGGGTTCGAGCCCGCCGGCCGCCAGCGCGTCCGCGCTCGCGGGGACGATCTCGACCTCGACGCCCGCCGCGTCGGCGATCGCCTCCAGCGTCTCGCGCAGCGTGAGCGCGCGCCGGTCGCCGACGTTGTACGCCGCGCCCGGCTCGCCGCGCTCGGCGACGATCCGCAGCGCGCTCGCGACGTCCTCGACGTACGCCCGGTGCCAGAGGTTCTGTCCGTCGCCCGGGACGACCACGCGGTCGTGGGTTAGCACGCGGTCGATCCAGTAGTCGAGCCGCTCCGTGTAGTCGTGCGGGCCGTAGACGATACACGGGCGGACCGCCATGGCGGCGACGCCCGCCTCGGCGGCCGCGAACACCGCGCGGTCGCCCTCGGCCTTCCGGTTGCCGTACGTCTCGTGGGCGTCGTCCGTCGCCTGCTCGTCCGTACACGGCTCAAGCGGGGTCTCGCCCTCCCGCTTGGGGATCTCTTCGGCGGCGTAGCTGGAGCCCGACGAGATGTACACGTAGCCGTCGACGTCCGAGAAGATCTCGGTCGCGGTCTCCACGTCCGCCGGGTGGTAGGCGACGCAGTCGATCACGACGTCGGGCTCGACCGACAGCTTCGCCGCGCGGAGCGCGGTCTCGTCTCTCCGATCGCCTTCGACGCGCGTCACGCGGTCGTCGTCCGCGAAGGGGTTCTCGTGGTTGCCGCGGTTGAAGATCGCGACCTCGTAGCCGTGCGCCAGCAGCTCCTCGACCGCGTGCCGGCCGATAAATCGCGTGCCCCCGACGACGAGCGCCGTGTCTGTCATACTCGGGATCGGACGAGCGAAGTAAAAAGCGTGGCCGAACCGGCACGCGACGCTCCGGGATCAGTCATCGTCGCCGCGCGGGCCGTCGCCGCGCCACCGGCGGTATAGGAGGTACGCGACCCCGAGGCCGATCCCCCACGTGCCGACGCCGAACACCGCGACCGCGACGCCGCCGAGGAACTCGCCGAGCGGAACGCCGAACATACCCGAGTTCGGCGCGTCCGCCACATAAACGCTCCGAGAGAGGTAGCTTCTCGGAGCCGGGGGCCGTACGGCCGCTCATGTCAGAACGCACTCGACGGCGACCCTGGCTCGCCGCCCTGCTCGCGCTCGTCGTCTCCGGACTGGGTCACGCGTACCTCCGCCGGTGGGCGCGCGCGTTCGGCTGGTACGTCGCCGTCACCGCGGCGGTGTTCCTCTTCGTCCCCGAGCCCGCGATCTCCGGCGCGCTCGCCGGCGACCCGCCGCGGGTCCGGGACGTCGCGCCCGCGGCGGCGGTCGTCGTCGCCAGCGTGATCGACGCGTACGTCGTGGCGCTCCGGAACAACCGGGAGTACGATCGAGAACGCGACGCGGCGCGCGGGACGGACTTGACGGATTCGGCGAACCGGACTACCGATCCCGACGGAAGGTCCACGGGCCCGTCGGGAGGCGGAGGGAGTCTCGAGTCGACGGAGACGGTCCGCTGTCCGGAATGCGGAAAAGAGACCGACCCCACGTTTAACTTCTGTCAGTGGTGCGCGGAGCCGATCGAAGGCGGAGCGTCGTCGTAACGCGGCGGAAGGAAAAAGCGGGCCGCCGGCAGCGACCTCAGAAGAGGTAGAACAGCGGGAAGATGAACACCCAGACGATGTCCACGAAGTGCCAGTAGAGGCCGAAGTACTCGATCGGCCGCTCGTCGTCGAGGTAGTGGCCCTGGTAGGCCCTGACGAACAGGAAGATGGCGATCACTAAGCCGAGCAGCACGTGGATCCCGTGGAGCCCGGTCGTGACGTAGTAGATCGACGCCTGGATCGGGTCGCCGTGGGCGTTCGCGGAGATCGTCACGCCGCGGTCGAAGATCTCGTGGTTCCACTCCCACAGCTTGATCGCCATGAACGTGAACCCGAGCAGGATCGTCGCCCCGAGCGTCGCCAGCAGCCCCTGCCGGCTCTTGCGGCGGGCCGCGACCAGCGCGAGGATCACCGTGAACGAGGACGTGATCAGCACGAAGGTGTTGATGAGCCCCGGCAGCGACTCCGTCAGCGGCGACCAGGTCATCCAGCCCGCGTTGTAGCGGACGAAGATGGCCGCCGAGAGGAACGCGCCGAAGACGATCACGTCGGAAGCGAGGAAGAACCACATCCCCAGCTTCACCTTCTCGACGCCGTTGAACGGCCAGCGCTCGGCGAACTCGGATGGGGGCGCGTAGAAGTCTTCGAGCCCCCACTTCACGCCGGTGTAGAGGAGTCCGACCATACCGGCCACGATGGCGATCGGATACATCGCGTTGGAGATGACGACGTTGCTCTGGAGCGCCGTCTCACCCAGCTCGACGGTCACCGCGTCCGCGAATCCGGAGAACCCGAACAGCGTGACGCCGAGCGCCACCGCGAGCGCGAACGGCCAGATGCTCGCGTGGCTCGGGTGTTTGTCCCAGTACGGGTACTCGGAGATGTGCGCCGAGTGGCTGTCGCCGCCGTCGGTGGCGACGTCGCCGTTGTCGTCCGTCTTCATCGCGGGGCCACCGTCCGGCACGTAGTCCTTCACGAACTCCAGCTTCCCGGAGGCGTACGACGGCCGGTTCGGCCAGTTCTCCAGCGGCGGCGGCGAGGAGACCGCCCACTCCGCCGTCCGCGAGTAGTCCCACGGGTTGTCGCCGGCGGGCTCGCCGGAGACGTAGGACTTCGCGAAGTTGTAGAACATGATGAAGAAGGAGAGCCCCAGCACGAACGCGCCGATCGTCCCGAACTGGTGGTAGATCTGGAACTCGGGGTTGTACTCGAACACCCGGCGCGGGGTCTCCCAGCCGAGGAACATCGAGAAGTAGACGGCGTTGAAGCCGATGAAGAAGATCACGAAGTGGAGCTTCCCGAGGAACTCGTCGTACATCTTCCCCGTGATCTTCGGGAACCAGTAGTAGGCCCCGCCGAACAGCGCCGTCGCGCCGCCGAACATCACGTAGTGGAAGTGCGCGACCACCCAGTAGGTGCCGCGGAACTCGTAGTCGAGCACGATGGCGCCGAGGAAGACGCCCGTGATCCCGCCGAGGATGAAGAGTAGGAGCGCGCCGAACGCGAACAGGAACGGCGTGGTGAACTGGATCCGCCCCTTGATCAGGGTGTAGATCAGCGCGAAGACGACCAGGTCGAAGGGAAGCGAGATCCCGATGGTGGTCGCCATCATCAGCGTCTTGATCTCCAGGTTGATCGTCGTCAGGAACATGTGGTGCATCCACACGAGGAACGACTGGACGGAGATCAGACAGATGGAGATGATCACCCACTTCCGACCGACGAGGCGGCGCCCGGAGAACGTCTGGAACAGCTCGAGCATGACGCCGAGCGCCGGGAAGAAGACGATGTACACCTCCGGGTGACCGAAGAACCAGAACAGGTGGCCCCACAGCAGCGAGCCCCCTTCGGTCGCCGAGAAGTAGACGCTGCCGAGGACGCGGTCGGCCGCGAGGATGAGCCCGACCGCGAGCAGCGCGGCGAACGCGAACAGCATCATCCAGACGGTCGCGAGCATCGACCAAGTGAACATCGGCATGTCCATGATCCCCATTCCCTCGGCGCGGGAGTGGTGGATGGACGTGAGGAAGTTCACCGTCGACGCCGTGGTCCCGGTGACGAACATCGCGAGCGCGAGCACCGCGCCGGTGGACCCGATGCTCGGCGTGTACATCGGCACGTTGAGCGGGGCGTATATCGTCCACCCCGCCGACAGCGTGCCGCCCTGGAAGAAGCTGATCGCGAGCAGGATCCCCGACCCCAAGTACAGCCAGTACGAGAGGGCGTTGAGCCGGGGGAACGCGAGGTCGTCCGCGCCGATCTGAAGCGGCACGAAGTAGTTCGCGAAGCCGAAGGCAAACGGCGAGAGGAACCAGAACACCATTATCAGCCCGTGGGCGGTGACGGCCTCGTTGTACGCCAGCCCGGAGAGGATCTGGCTCGTCGGGTCCCACAGCTGAAGGCGGATGAGCAGCGCCATCACACCGCCGAACAGCAGGAAGAACAACGCGGTGATCGTGTACAGGATACCGACGTCCTTGTGGTTGGTCGTGACGAACCAGCGCTTCACCGAGGTCGTCGGCGGGAGTCCGCTCATGCGCTCACCCCGCCGGACGCGACGGCTCCGACGCCGGGCGCAGCAATGTTAGAGCTGTTGCCGGCGCTCTCGGAGCTGTTCCCCGTACTCGCGTACCACTCTTCCCACTCGTCTTGCGGGATGACCGTGATCTGCCCCTTCATCGCGGAGTGACCCGCACCGCACAGCTCGAAGCACTCAACGCGGTAGGTCGCCTCCCCGCCTTGCGCTTCGACGTCCTCGGAGCTCACCGCGAACCACGTCTCGCTGTGGTCTCCGGGGATGGCGTCGGACTTTATCCGTAAGTCCGACGAGCCGAAGTTGTGCCACACGTCTCTCGACGTGATGTTGAGGTCGATACGCTGGTCGGCCGGCACGATCAGTTCACCCCGTTCGGTGTGGCCGTTCGGGTACTCGTAGGCCCAGCCGTACTGGTACCCCTCGACCATGATCTCGATGTCGCCCTCGTCGCCGGTGTCCGGCCCCTGTTCGACGTAGAGGAGTAGCCCGTACGCGTACACGACGAGGCTGATGACGACGATGGCGCTCAACCCGAACGAGAGAAAGAGCTTCTTGGCTTTCGGACCGCCCTGTCCCGTCGGGAGCTCGCCGACCACCGGCGCGTCGAACTCCTCGTCCGACCGGTCACCGTCGTCGCGGTACTTGTACACGTTCCACAGCGTGTACGCCACGACGATGGTGCCGACGAGGGTACCGAGCGCGAGGAAGACGAAGAAGATCTCGTCGAAGATCTCCGCCTGTGCGCGCCAGTCGCTCCCCTGTTGTAGGATAACTGGATCTATCATGTTCGTCTGTCTGCTCTTGTCACTCCCTTAGCGATGGTACACTTATCTCTTGTGTAGCGGGGCGGGGACGAGGGGGTGATCGAGGGGGCGATGCGCCCGCCAGACAAGGGAGGCACCCGACTCTCGGAGCGACCTCCGCGAGCCGCGGATCGACGCGGATGCGCCGGACGTGTTGGTCGACCGAACGCAGACGCGTCGAAGCGCGTCGGCGAGCCGAAACGGACGCGTCGAAGGGTATTTGTACGCGCGAACGGACGCCCTAACAACGGATATCCATGACATCACTCACCCTCTTGAGTACGGGGCTGATGGGCCTCCTCGTCGTCGCTACGTTCGTCGCAGTCGCCGAGATCGGGGCGAAGCGGGTTGCTCCCGGCCGCGACGAGGAAGGCGGACGCTACGAGGCGATCGTCGGGACGCTCGGCGAGGTCGCCCGGACGCCGGTCGTGTGGGCGATATCGTTCGTCGGCATCACCCTCCTCGTCGGCGGGAGCATCCTCCTCGGCGTCGGGAGCTTCGGGATCCCGGAGGGACTCGCCGGGACGCTGGTGAGCGTCGCGTACCTGATCGTCGGACTGCTGCTCGTCGGCTTCGTCTTCCTCGGCGCGTACTTCGCGACCCGGAGCCGCGGACTCGGCAACGCCCACGGCGTCGCCGCGGGGACCCTAGCGACCGGCGCCGCGTTCCTCGTCCTCGTCACCGTCCAGCTGCTCGTCGGCGTCGTCGGCTGAGCCGGCCGCGACCTCTTTTCGGTTTGCTCTCGTGAGATCGCTCCGGCTATCAGCGTCCGCTCTCGGCGCCCGAACCGCGGAGCCCGTCGTCGAGTCCGAGGCCGACGTACCCGCCGTACCGGTCCCACACGACGACGAGTGAGGGGACCAGCAGGATCGAACAGAGGTACGCGTAGAACACGCCGAGCGCGAGCAGGACGCCGAAGTCGCGGAGCAGGGGGATCACCGCGAGCCACAGGACGCCGAGCCCGGACACCGTGGTGAGCATGCTGCCGGTGAGCGCGCCGCCCGTCCCGGCGATGGTGACGTCGAGCGCCTCGTCGATCGAGAGCCCGGTCTTGTACTCGTCGACGAACCGGTGGACGAAGTGCACCGTGTAGTCGACGCCGAGGCCGATCGACACCGAGAGGATCGGGGCGTTGATCGGCGTCAGCGGGATCGAGAACAGCCGCATCGAGCCGACGAGCAGACCGACCGTAACGAGGACGGGGACGAGGTTCAAGAGACCGTACACCGCCTTCCCCTCCAGATAGGCGTACGATAGGGCAAGGAACAGCGCCGTGAGCCCGAACGCGGCGAACAGGCTCCGGATCGCCGACTCCGTCAGCAAGTCGATCACCGCCTCGTTGACGACGAGCGAGCCCGTCGGCACGGCTTCGAGCGGCGTGCGCTCGGCGAGCTCGCGCACGTCCGCGACCGCCTCGGAGTTGTCGACGCCCGGCTCGATCGTGTAGTCGATACGCGCGCTGCCGCGGTCGGCCGCCACGTAGCCGCGCGCCCGGCTCTGGGCCGACGAGTCGAGGAGCGCGTCGTACACCTCGTCGACGTTCCGGTCCGGAACGCCGTTGCCGAGCCGGTCGTTGCGCTCGACTAACGCCGCGAACTCGGGGTCCCGGGACGCCCGGTCCCCAATGACGGTGACGACGCTCGTCGCCTGCGCGCGCCGCTCGTCCGTCGTCGCGAAGGTGTCCGGCGGGTTCCGCGTGGTCCGGTCGATCAGCTCCAAGGCGTCGTCGTCTCTCACCGACTGGTCGACGTACAGCGTCACCGACCCGACGAAGCCCTGTTCGAACTCCTCCTCGAAGAGCGTCAACACGTCGAGGAACGTGTACTCCGTCGGCGCGAACGGCTCCGGGAGGTCGGCGTACGTCTCCAGCCGCTCTTCGTCCGGGAAGAACGCTTCCTCGGAGAACTCCGTATTCACGCCGGTGCCGTAGGCGCCGCCGACCGCGCCGCCGACGAGGAGGATCGCGACGACAGCGATCGGGGCGATCCGGGAGAGGTCGACGCCGACGTGGAGGACGCGAGCGATGCGCGACCCGCCGGCGCCGAGCGCGCTCGTCCCGAACGTCGGGATCGGGAGCCGCTCGCGCCACCGGTCGGCCAGCACCTTCGCGGCCGGGAGGAAGACGCCGAAGATGATCAGCGTGAACGTGATCCCGGCGGCGGCGACGATCCCGAAGTCGCGGTTGGGGTCGAACGGGCTCACGACGTTCGAGACGAGTCCGAACACCGTGGTTATCGTCACGAGCAGGAACGCGACGAGGAGCTGGTCCGTCGTCGTCCGCATCGAGTCCTCGATCCCGGCCCCGGTCGCCCGCTCCTCGCGGTAGCGGTTGACGATGTGGATGCCGAAGTCGATCCCGACCGCGAGCAACAGCGGGAACACCGTCACGAGCGAGTCCGAAAACGGAATCCCGGCGTACCCCATGAAGCCGAAGGTCCACAGGAGCGACAGGAGGAGCGCGGAGAGGCCGATCGCCATGTCGAACGGGTCGCGGTACGAGAAGATCAGGAACCCGACGATCAGTATCAGCGCCGCCGGGAAGACGATGATCGCGGTGTCGGTGAGCAGCGCGGTGATCTCCGACTGGAGGACGCCGTCTCCGAAGAGGATCGCGTTCTCGCCGGCCTCGTTGCCCGGAACGGAGTCGACGACCTCGACGCTGCGGGTCTGAAGCTCCGTCACGCGCGCCGTCGTCGCCGCGTCCGGCAGGTCGTAGGTGATCCCGACGATGGCGGTGTCGGCCGTCTGGGCGGTCGGATTGTAGTCGACGGACACCTGCGCCGCGACCGCGCCCGTCGCGTCGGCGTCGGCGATGGCCGCCCGCAGTTCGGCCGGCGTCGCCTCGACCACGGCGTCGCGCCGCTCGGCCGCGGTCGCAGCGGTCGAGTCCAGCTGTCGCGCGATCGCGTCCGCGTGGCTCGACGTCGACGCGACCCGGAGCGTCGAGCGCGACTCCAGTCTGTGTTGGGTCGCTAACGTCCGGACCAGCGCGTCCCGGGAGAGGACGTTGTCGTCGGAGACGATCACCTGCGCCGAGGTCGCCGAGCCGCCGATCGACGTCTCGAACTCCTCGTCGATCTCGTCGAGCGCGCGCTGGGCGGGGATGTCCTGCGTGAACTGGTCCGCGCCGGCGCTCGTCTCGATCCCGGTCAACCCCCCCGCGAACGCGACGGTGACGAGGAGGAACACCGCGACGACCGCCAGCGGCCGCTCCGTGACGACGCGGTCGATCTCCTCGATCAGGCGGTCGATCGCGGTCACCGGCGCCCCGCTGGGAGTCGGCCCGGAGGTCCGTTCGACCGTCGGAGGCGCGCCGAGCCGGGCGATCGGTGAGACACCGGTCTGAGAGGCGCCAGTCTGGGAGACGCCGGTCGGCGAGCCGCCGGACGGGGAGACCCGGCGTGGGGTCGGGCGGGAGCGTGTCCCTTCATCGGATCACCGCCGTCGGTACCAGACGGCGCCGCCGACCGCGACGACGACGAGGAGGACGCCGACGGCGATCATCCCGGTCGGCGTCCCTCCGTCGTCGACGGCGGGGGTCACCGAGACGGGGACCTGCGTGACGTCCGAGATGCGGTCGTTCCCTCGCTCGTCGTCGTACCGGAAGTCGAGCTCGATCGGGTGGTCCTCGACGCTCGCGCTCGACGCGGCGGACACCTCGAACCAGATCCTCGCGGACTCGCCGGGTTCGAGCTCGTCGACGAACGCCTCGTCGTTGACCGCCGTCAGCGGGCTGTCGGCGTAGAGGCCGGCGTTGATGGACGAGAGGGTCTCGGGGCGACGGTTCGTGATCGTGGCATTGATCCGGCGGGTCTCGCCGGCGGCGACCGTCGCGTTCTCGACCGCGAGTTCGAACTCGGGCTGTCGGGGCGCGACCTCGACGCGGCGGGTCTCCTCGGCCGCGAGCGTCGCGTCGCCGCTCTCGTACTCGGTCGTGAACCGGAACTGCCGCGGGCCGGGGTCGGCGCTCCCGCTCACGTCGGCGTCGAAGGTGAAGTTCGCCGACCCGCCCGCCGGGATCGTCGGGAGCGCGTACCGGCTCTCGCCGAGGCTCACGCGGTTGCTGCCGGAGTCGGCGACGAGGACCGCGTCCTCGACGTCGAGCGGCCCCTCGTTCGTGATCGTGCCGGAGACCGTCCCGGAGTAGCCGACTTCGAGCGTCCCGGAGACATCGTCCAGCGAGAACGACTGCTCGCGGAGCGGGACGACGCCGGCGCGCGCGGCCGCCGCGGTCGCGTCGACGCCGTTCGGATCGCGGTAGTCGACGGTCGAGGAGAGCGCGTACGCGCCGCCGCCGAACGCCTCGGCGACCGACGAGTCGAACGTCACCGTCCGGTTCTCGCCCGGCGCCCAGTCGCCGACGAACGACTGCCCGCCGCCCTGTCCGAGGCTGACGGCCGGGCTGGTGGTGCTCCCCGAGACGACCGCGTCGCGGGCGGTCTCGTCGCCGACGTTCGACAGCGTGACGGTGACGTCGCCGCTCCCGCCCACCTGCGCGTCGGTGTCGGTGTCGAGGACGGCGAACCGCGCGCCGTCGTCGACGACGATCGTGAGGTCGAACTCCTCGGTCCCGCGCCGGTCCTTGTGGTCGTTGAACTCGGGGATGATCTCGAAGGTGTACCGGTAGCGGGCGGTCGCCTCCACCTCGTAGCTCCCGTCGGGCACGCCGTCGGGGACGGTCACGTCGAGCGGGACCGACACCGGGCTCGCGGCGGTCGCGACGTCGCCGACCAGGATCTTCCCGTCCTCGACGTCGATCGGTACGCCGCCGTCGTCGACCTCCAGCGTGAGCCCGCGGGCGGTGGTGACGCGGGAGTCGAGCTGGTTGCCGATCTCCATCTCGCCGGTGTTGACGATGTCGACCGTGACGGTCGACTCCGCCCCCGCCGGCACCGAACGCTGGGAGGCGAACAGGTCGAGGACGGGCGACCCGCGGACCTGTCTGTCGGTCGGCTCCGTCTGCGCGACGGCGCCGTCGGCGACCGGGCCGTCGACGCCCGAGAGCGCGGCGGCGTCACCGTCGGGCCCCACCGTACCCGCGCTCGGCGCCGCGGCGCCGGCGAGGGAGACGCCGACGAGCAGCGCGATCGCCGCGACGACCGCCAGCGCCGCCGTCGCGAGCCGCGTCGGCCGGCTCATCGACTTCCTCCGGCGGCTCTCCGAGAGAGTCTGGTCGCCGCGGGCGACCGTCCGTTCCGTGACGCAGCGGAGCGAGTCATACGGGTGTGTCTGCCGCTCTCGTCATAAGCGTGTTGAATGAACGTTCAATCAGGGGCGCTATATACCGGGCGGGAGTACTCCGGCCATGGACGACCCGTTCACGGAGCCGACGGACACGCGAGAGGCGATCCTCGGCGCCGCGTTCCGCGCGCTCCGGAAGCACGGGTACGCGAACGTCACGGTCCAGCGGATCGGCGACGAGTTCGACAAGAGCCCGTCGCTGGTGTACCACCACTACGACGGGAAAGACGACCTGCTGGTCGATCTCATGGGGTTCCTCCTCGACCGGTTCGAGGCCTCGATCGCCGACGGCGGCGATCAAAACGCGTCGCCGAGCGACGAGGGCGGCGACATGCCTCCGGAAGCGGCCTTCGAGCGCTCGGCCCGGGACCAGCTCGACGACTACCTCACGGCCGCCGTCGACCCCGAGTCGCTCGACGACCCGTACGCGCCCGACGCGCGGTTCGTCACGGTGATGACGGATCTCCGATCGCAGGCCGCGAGCGACGAGGCGTACCGCGACCACTTCGACCGCAGCGACCGCGTCTTCGGCGAGTACCTCGAACGGCTCGTGCGCGAGGCGGCGGCCGAGACGTCTCGGGACGGCGCCGAGCGAACGGACGGCGAGCGACCCGTCGACCCCGCGACGGTGGCGGCGACGCTCCAGACGTTCGCGACCGGCGGGATGTTCCGCTGGGCGACAACGAACGAGAAGGGCTGGGTCGCGGACTCGCGCGCGGGTATCGACCAGTATCTGGAGGCGACGCTCCCGCTCGTCGCGAGCGCCGAGTCGGACGAGTAGCGTCTCGGACGCCCTCAGCGGTCGGTGACTCCCTCAGCGGTCGGTGACGCCTTCGGCGTCCATCCGGGAGACCTCCTCTTCGAGCCACTCGCGGAGCCACTTCACGCGCTTGATGCGCTGGTGGGCGATGCTCTCGGCGGTGTCGGAGACGACGCGCTCGGTGTGGTCGTGGGCGCGTTCGAGCACGCGGTCGACCATCTTCGCGGCGTCCATGTGCGTCCGCGACTCGTACCCCATGCGCAACAGCATGAGGACGGCCCCGTTGGCGCCGACCTTGTCGAGCACGTCGGCCTCGATGAGACACCGGCTCTCTAAGGGCACGTCGTCGAGGTCGCCGGTGTACGAGTGGTCGACGACCGCCCCGCACACCTCCTCGATGAACGACTCGGGGTAGTTGCCGCGGCTCTGGAGGTACTCGCGGGTGACGCGCGCGCCCGCCTCGGCGTGAACGTCCTGCTCGGCCTCCAGCTTCGCGACGTCGTGGAAGACGGCCGCGACGCGGACGACGTCGACGTCGGCGCCCTCGGCCTCGGCGATCTCGGTCGCGAGGTCGACCACGTTGAGGATGTGGTTGAACCGGTACGACGCGGAGTGCCACGGGTACCAGCGCATCCGTCCGCCGTCGTCCTCGCTCTCGACGCTGGCCGCGAGGTAGTCGCGGACGAACCCCTTCATCTCCTCGAAATCCTCGTCGCTCACCTCCGTTTCCTTAATTTCGACGCCCACCGGGACCACCTCGGGCGAAAAATTCGTGGTTCATTACCGTCACCGAGGAGCGTTTCGGTCTTAGGCGTTACGACGGAGTCTCCCCGCCGGAGACGGCCGCGGGCAGCGACTGCCGGGGGCTGCCGTCTTGGGGCGGCGTGACGTGACTCGGTGCGCGACGGGTTGCCGAGGTTCGACGCGGGACGCTTAACACGGTCGCGGGCGCACGGGTGTCTATGTTGAGCCCCTTCGGGAACGGCGACCGCGCTCGGTTCCAGCGGGCGGCGGCGGTGAACGTCGCCGGTAACGCGGTGAAGATCGCGGTCGAGGGCGCCGCGGGGCTCGCGTTCGGCAGCGTCGCGCTGGTGGCCGACGCCGCCCACTCGGTTGCCGACCTCGTCGCGAGCGCGGTCGTGTTCGTCTGGGGGGGATCGCGGTACGAGAGCGCCGACGAGACGCACCCGCACGGCCACCAGCGGATCGAGCCGCTGACGGCGCTGTTCGTCGGCGCGACGGTCGCGATCCTCGGCCTGCTCCTGTTGCGCGAGTCGGTCCGGGGACTGGTCGGGCCGGTGGAGGTGACGGCGAGCCCGCTCCTCGTCGCCGCCCTGCTGTTCGCGATGGCCGACATGTACCTCCTGTACTGGTACACGGAACTGGTGAACGCCGACCTCGGCTCGACCGCGCTCGCCGCGCTCGCCGTCGACTGTCTCAACGATATCTACACGACGATCGCCGCGCTGGTCGGCGTGTTCGGCCTGTTCCTCAACGTCCCGATCCTCGACCCGATCGCCGGCGCGCTCGTCAGCGTCCTCGTCGTCTATCAGGGCGTCGAGATCGGCCGCGAGAACGTCACCTACCTCGTGGGGGCCGCGCCGCCGTCCGGCGACCGCGAGCGCGTCGTCGCCGCGCTCCGCGACCACCCGGCCGTGGAGGGCGTCCACGACCTCACGGTGTACTACGACGGGACCGACCTGGAGGTCGAGGTCCACGTCGAGGTCGACGGGGAGATGACGCTCCGCGCGGCCCACGACGTGGAGACGGAGCTCGTCACGAGCCTCCGCGCGCTGGAGGACGTCGGCGACGTCCACGTCCACCTCGACCCGTCCGGACTCGGCGAGTGGAAGGACGCGCCGGAGGGGGCCGGCGCGTCCGCGGAGTGAGTGCGGTCGGTGACGCGGCCGCTCGGGGGCGAACCACCCGCGGCGTGTGGGTTTTGCCCCTCCGGACCCTACGATCCGACATGCTCGGTCGACGCTGGCTGGAGATGACGTGGCGGGACGGACTGTTCGCCCACTGGCCCGTCGACCCGGCGACCGTCGCCGCGTCGCTGCCCGGGGATCTCTCCGTCGCGACCCACGACGGGGACGCGTACCTCGGCGTCGTCCCGTTCGTGATGGACGACATCCGGCCGCGGGGGGTGCCGATGGGGCTGTCCTTCCCCGAGCTCAACCTCCGCACGTACGTCGAGGGCCCGAACGGCCCCGGCGTCTACTTCCACAGCCTCGACGCGGACGACCGACTCGGCGTCGCGGTCGCCCGCGGGGTGTTCCGCCTCCCGTACTACCGGGCCGAGACCGACGTTCGACGGAGCGAGGCGGGGGACGAGATCGATGGCATCGGGGCCGGGGACGAGATCGATGGCATCGGGGCCGGGGACGAGATCGATGGCATCGGGGCCGGGGACGAGATCGATGGCAGCGGGGCCGAGGACGACATCGGTAACGTCGGATCCGGCGTCGGCTCGGATGGGGAGACCGCCGTGCGCTTCGCGAGCCGCCGAGTCCACCGGGGCGCCCCGCACGCGCGGTTCGACGCGACGTACGCGCCGGCCGGCGAGGCGTTCACGCCGGAGCCGGGGTCGCTGCCGGCCTTCCTGCTGGAGAACTACCGCTTCTACACCGCCGGAGAGAGCGGGCGGCTGTACGTCGGCGAGATCGACCACGAGCCGTGGACGCTGCGCCCGGCCGCGGCGGAGATCCGGGCGAACACGCTGTTCGCGGCGAACGGCTTCGAGGCGCCCGACGGCGACCCGACACTCCACTACGCCGAGCCGATCGCGGTCACCGCGGACCGGCTCAGACGAGTCTGACGGGCGTCGGCGCGGCAGCGGCGGGGCAGGCGCGCGTCACGGGAACAGCCCGCGGTACTCGTGGGCGGTCGCCGTGCGCTCCAAGGCGAGCGTGTACGCGGCGGTCCGCAGGTCGGGCAGCCCCTTCGCGTCGTACTGCTCGATGGTCTCGTCGAACGCGGTGCCGATACGGCGCTCCAGCTCGGCGTTGACCGTCTCCAGCGGCCATGAGAACTCTTGGGCGTTCTGGACCCACTCCAGGTAGGAGACGATGACGCCGCCCGCGTTCGCGAGGATGTCGGGGACGACCTGGACGTCCCGCTCGGTGAGAACCTCGTCGGCCGCGACCGTCGTCGGCCCGTTGGCGGCCTCGACGATCGCCGACGCGCGGAGGTCGTCGACGTTGTCGGCGGTGATAACGCCCTCGACGGCGGCCGGGATGAGCACGTCGACGTCGAGGGTGAGCAGCTCCGCGTTGGTGATCGCGTCCGGGTCGTCCCAGCGGGAGTCGGCCGCGCTGGCGCCGCCGCGGATCTCGCCCGCGACGTACTCCTCGATCAGGCCGCCGGCGTCGACGTGTGCCCCGAGCGCCGCCACGTCGAGGCCGTCCGGATCGTACGCCGCGCCCGACACGTCCGAGGTGGCGACCACGTTCGCGCCCGCCTCGTCGAGCAGCCGGGCCGCGTTCGACCCGACGTTCCCGAACCCCTGAACCGCGACCGTCGCGTCCGAGAGGTCGCGATCGAGGTACTCGAAGAGCCGCTCGGTGACGAGCGAGACGCCGCGGCCGGTCGCCTCCACGCGGCCGGGCGTCCCGCCGATCTCCAGCGGCTTCCCGGTGACGACCTGCGGGACCGAGTACCCCTCGTACATCGAGTAGGTGTCCATCATCCACGCCATCGTCTGCGGGTTCGTGTTCATGTCGGGCGCGGGCACGTCGACCTCGGGGCCGATCATCCGGCGGATACCCTCCGTGTACCGGCGCGTGAGCCGTTCGAGGTCGCGCTCGGTGAGGTCCTTCGGCTCGCATATCACGCCGCCCTTCGCGCCGCCGTACGGGAGGTCCACGAGGGCCGTCTTCCACGTCATCCACCCGGCGAGCGCCTCGACCTCGCGCTGGGTGACCGACGGGTGGAACCGGACGCCGCCCTTGAACGGGCCGCGGGCGCTGTCGAACTGACAGCGGTACCCCTCGAACACCTCGACCTCGCCGGACTCAAGCTCCACCGGGAGCGTCACCTTCAGCGTTCGTTCCGGGTGTTTGAGCCGCTCGAACACCCCGTGGTCCACGTCTGCGTACTCCTCGGCGCGGTCCATCTGGGCGAGCATGTTCTCGAACGGATCGTCGACCATGGCCGGACCGACTCGACGACGGGTGATATCGGTTTCGGCAATTGTTGCGTCCGGTAGAACGTGTCTATCACGGTCACTTCGGTCGCGACGAACCGTCGGCTGACCGTTCCGGTCGGACTTATACGTCGGGGCCGTCAATCGGCGGTCATGACACGCGGACACGCGGCGGGGGACCGTCGATGACGGCACAGACCCTCCACCCCCGAGTCCAGATCGTGTGGATCCTCCGAGCGGTGTTGGTCTCGGCGCTCGTCACCGCCCCGTTCGTCGCGGGCGCGTACCTCGAGTACCTCCCGCGGTGGGCGCCGGTCGCCGTCGGGGCCGTCGTCCTCGCGCTCACGGTGGCGCACGCGCTGCTCAAGTACCGCCGCTGGAGCTACGAGATCCGCGAGGACGCCCTCTACCTCGACCGGGGCGTGATCACGCAGGTCCGGACGACGGTGCCGCTGGTGCGGATCCAGCACGTCGACTCGCGCCGCGGCCCGATCGAGCGGACCGTCGGGCTGGCCTCCTGCGTGGTGTACACCGCCGGATCGCGGGGCGCCGACGTGCGGATCCCCGGGCTCACGCCGGACGGCGCGAGCGACCTCCGCGAGGAACTGAAGCGGCTGGCGATCCGCGCCGACGGGGAGGACGCGGTGTGAAGCTGGCGCCGCAGTCGGTTCCGTACCGCGCGCTCCAGAAGGCGGCCGGGACCGCCGTCGCGCTGTTCGTGATCGTGAACAGCGGCGGGTTCGGCCTCCCGATCGCGGTCGGCGGCGGCGCCGCGATCCTCCTCGCGGCCTTCGCCTACGAGGTCGCGTACTACCGACGGTTCGAGTACGAGCTCACCGAGGACACGCTCGACATCTCCTCGGGCGTGATCTCCAGACGCGAGCGGGAGATCCCGTACCGGCGGATACAGAACGTCGACGTGAGCCGCGGCGTGGTCCAGCGCGCCATCGGCGTCGCCGCGGTCGATCTAGAGACCGCGGGCGGCTCCAGCACCGAGGGGTCGATCCGCTTCGTGACGCCCGACGAGGCGACCCGGCTCCAACGCGAGGTCCAGCGCCGGAAGTCCGGCGCCGGTCGGCGGGACGAGGGCGACGAGGCGGCCGCGACCGGCACGGCGGACCGCGACGCGGTCGAGGGCGGCCGCGACGACGCCTTCGCTCCCAAGGAGGAGGTCCTGTTCGCCATCTCCCCGAGCGAACTGGCCCTCGTCGGCGCGCTGTCGTTCGACGGGCGACTGATCGGGCTCCTCGCGTTCCTCAGCTCCGGGTCGTTCCCGGTGCTGTCAGGCTTTCTGCCGGAGACGTCCGCCGCCGCGCTGACCGCCACGGCGATCGTCGGGGTCGCGGTCCTCTTCATCGCGTCGTGGCTCATCGGAGCGGGGGTCGCGTTCTCGAACTACTACGGGTTCCGGCTCTCTCGTGCCGGCGACGAGCTGCGCTACGAGCGCGGGCTGTTCCGTCGGTACAGCGGGTCGATCCCGACCGAAAAGGTCCAGACGCTGCGGATCACGGACAACCCGGCCAAGCGCGCGCTCGGCTACGCGAGCCTCTCGATCGAGACCGCCGGGTACGCGCCCGGGCAGGGGGGTGACTCCGGCAACCAGTCCGCCGTGCCGATCGCCGCGACGGACCGGGTGTACCGGCTCGCACACGAGATCGAGTCGTTCGGAAGCCCGGAGTTCAGCCGCCCGCCGAAACGGATACGGTGGCGGTACGCCGTCCGGTACGCGCTGATCGTCGGCCTCCTCACGGGGATCGCGTACGGGGTAAATTGGTACGTCTCTCCGTCGCTTCCCTGGTACGGCGTCGCCGCGCTCCTCCTCGCCGTTCCGCCCGCGGCGCACCTGAAGTGGAAGCACCGCGGCTACTGGATCGGGGAGGACCACCTGCTCACGCGGAACGGGTTCTGGAGTCGCACCGTCGCCGTCGTGCCGTACTACCGGATCCAGAACGTGATCGACAGCCGCACCGTGTTCCAACGGCGCTGGGGCGTCGCGACGATCGTCGCCGACACGGCGGGGACCGGCTCGCTGACCGGCAGCGACGCCGCGGCCGTCGACTTCGAGATCGACGAGGCGGAGGCGCTGCGAGAGACGCTCACCGAGCGCCTCGCGATCGCCGTCGCGGAGCGGCGACAGTCGGAGAGCGACTCCTTCGAGTGGCTCGACGACGACGGGAGCGAGCGCGCGGCCGAGATCGACGAGACAGTCGGAGAGGTCGGTGCCGATGAGACAGTCGGAGAGGTCGGTGCCGATGCGGAGCCCGACGAGCCCACCGGAGACGGCCCGGAGATACCCGACGACGGCGTCGTCCGTCCGGACTTCTCGCCGAGCGACCGCGACTACTCGGAGCCCGCGGAACGGATCGACACGGGCGAGTACGCGGTCGACCAGAACCCGTCGGACGCGGACGTCGCGCACGGGCCGAACGCGGGCGGCGACCGGGACCGAAGCGGGGCGGAGAGCGAGCGAGAGGGCGGGAACGACGACAACGACGAGAGCGACGACGCCGACTCGCGGGACTGAGGTGCGCCGCGGAACTCCCTACTCGTCGAGGAGCTGTTGGGCGATCGTGTTGCGCAACACTTCGCTCGTCCCCTCGTAGATCTCCGAGAGCTTCGCGTCGCGGTAGAAGCGCTCGGCGGGGAAATCCTTGGTGTAGCCGTAGCCGCCGTGGATCTGAATCCCCTCGTTGGCGACCTCGCGGGCGATCTCCGAGGCGTACAGCTTCGCCTGCGCGGCCTCCTTGATGAAGTCCTCGTCGCGCATCTTCAGGTCGGCCGCCTCGTGCATCAAAAGCTCCGCGGCGCGCGCCTTTGTGTCCATGTCCGCGAGCTTGTGCTGGATCGCCTGAAAGTCGCTAATGGGGCGGTCGAACTGCTCGCGCTGCTGGGCGTACGACGTCGCCTCGTTGAGCGCGGCCCGCGCGATGCCGACCGAGCGCGCCGCGATGGTGATCCGGCCGCCGTTGAGCGTCTTCAGCGCCTGAACGAACCCCTCGCCCTCCTCGCCGAGCCGGCGCTCCTCGGAGATCCACATGTCGTCGAACCGGAGCTCGGCGGTCGGACACCCCTTGTCGCCGAGCTTGTCTTCCGTCCCCTCGACGACGAATCCGTCGTCCTCCTCGGGGCGAACGACGAACGACGAGATGCCCTTCCGCCCCGCGTCGGGGTCGGTCTTCGCGAACAGCGTGACGGTGTCGGCGACGGAGCCGTTCGAGATCCAGAGCTTGCCGCCGTCGACGACGTAGCCGTCGCCGTCGCGCTCCGCGGTCGTCGACATCGCGGGCACGTCCGAGCCGGCCTCGGCCTCCGAGAGCGCGAACGCGCCGATGTCCTCGGCGGTGTTCAGGGCGGTGAGGTACTCCTGTTTCTGGGCCTCGTCGCCGAACTCGTAGATCATGTTCCCGGCCAGCGACGTGTGGGCGGCGACGACGGTGCCGAGTCCGCCCGACCCCCGAGCGATCTCTTCGAGCCCGATCGCGTAGCTGTGGTAGTCGAGGCCCGCCCCCTCGTACTCGACCGGGAACGGCATGCCCATGAGGCCGAGGTCGGCCATCTCCTCGACTAGATCGGCGGGGAACTCGTCGGTCTCGTCGATCTCGGCCGCGCGGGGGACGACCTCCTCGTCGACGAACTCCGCGACGGTGTCGCGGATCTGACGCTGCTCTTCGGTGAGCGTGAACTCCATGAATCGGCGTTCGGCCGGGCGGACTTAGCCGTTTTCACACGGTTGTACACGGGTCGACGGTTCGTCGAGGCGATCGGGGGCGGAGGCGTGCGGTTTCGGTCGCTCTCCCCGCGACCGACGCTCGGCGGACGTTCCACGAGGCTTTTTATGCGTTGTGCCGTAAACACTGGCAACTGAATGAGCGGACGAGAACACGCCCCCGGCGAGGCCGACCTCGCGTGGTGTCACGAGGCGGTCCAAGGGGTCTCGCGGACCTTCGCGTTGACTGTCGACGTGTTAGAGGAGCCGATGGCGTCGCAGATCTGCGTGGGCTATCTCCTCTGTCGCGTCGCCGACACGGTGGAAGACGCCGGCCACATCCCACCGGACGCCCAGAGCGACGTGTTGCGGACGTACCGGCGGGCGATCGACCCGGACGACGAGACCGAAATCGGCGAGTTCCGCGAGGCGGTCGACGAGTGGCTGCCGGCCGAGCGCGACGAGGACTGGACCGTCGTCGCGGAGTCGCCCACCATCGCCGCGACGTTCGAGGAGCTCGACCCCGAGGCCCAGGAGGCCATCGTCCCGCCGGTGTTGGAGATGGTCGACGGGATGGCGATGTTCGTCGACCGTCACGCCACGGAGGGCGGTCTCCGAATCGACGACCGCGACGAGTTAGAGCAGTACTGCTACTACGCGGCCGGGACCGTCGGCAACCTCATCACGAACCTGCTCACCCGCGGCGACATCGGCGAGGAGCGTGCGAAGCGCCTGCGGGAGACCGCCGAGGAGTTCGGCCTCCTCCTCCAGCTCGTGAACGTCTCAAAGGACGTCTACGACGACTACACCGAGGAGAACAACGTCTACCTCCCCGCCGAGTGGCTCGAAGCGGAGGGCGTCGACCAAGAGCGCGTCGTTCACCCCGAGAACCGCGAGTCGTCCGCGCGCGTCGTCGACCGGACCGCCGACTACGCCCGCTCGTTCCTCGACGACGCGCAGGCGTACCTGGAGACGATGCCGCTCTCGAACGGCAACACGATGGAGGCGTGGACCGTCCCGTACCTGCTCGCGGTCGGTACCCTCCGCGAGCTCGGGAGCCGCCCGGAGGACGCGCTCACCGAGACCGGCGTGAAGGTGTCCAGACAGGAGGTGTTCGCGGTGATGTCCGCCGCGAGCGACGTCGGCCGCGACTCGCTGGCGGAGCTGCGACAGACCATCGCCCGAACGCCGTTCCACCGCGCGGTCGGCTCGGCCGACTGAGCCGTCGACGGTCGGCTCCGGCGGCGATCGACCGGCCTCTCTCGTTCCTTCTTTCGCGGCCGCGACCGACCCTGATTCTTCCAGTCGCGACCGACTCCGCCACTCACAGCCGCGACCGCGCCCGCGACACCGCGGGGACGCGCACGCCGGTCGTCTCGCCGAGCGCCTCGGCCGCGCTCAGCAGCCACTCGGCGCGCTCGACCCGGGAGTCGAGGTCGCCCGGCCCGATACGGTAGCGCTCGACCAGCTCCTCGACGGTCGCGCCGCCGATCCACTCGTCTAAGATGCGCGCGGTCTTCACCGACTCCAGCCAGCCCTCGAAGTCGTCCGGCTCGGTCATGTCCGTGGTCAGGTGCGCGGCGTTGGTCCGCGCGAACTGGTAGATCTCGGCGCGCTCGGCGTTACCGAGGTAGGTGTCCTGCATGTCCGGCGTGTCGCAGATCACCTCGAAGGCGGTGAGCGTCGTCGCGTCCGACAGGTCCGCGGCCGTCCGCAGTCCGGCGACGATCCGCTCGCCGGTCTCCGGCCGGACGTACTGCTTCGAGGTGGTCTCGCCGACGGCCGTGGCGACGAGGCGGTACTCCTCGATCCCGCCCGTCTCCCGGGCGACCATCCCGGCGGCGACGAGGTCGTCGACCGCGACGGCGACCGCGTCGGCGAGGCCGCCCGCGCCCGCCTCCCGCGCGTAGAACGTCCCCTCGAACACGTCGAGGATCTCCGACTCGGTCGCCGCGAACTCCGTCGCGATCGCCGCGAGGACGTGCGTCCGGAGCGCACCCGGATCGGCGAGCTGCGACTCGACGGCCTCCGGCTCGCCCTCGACGTACCGCTCGCGGACTTCCGCGCGCGTGTCGGCGTCCGCGACGAGGACCGCCTCGCCGTGGGGGTCGAGCCCCGGACGCCCCGCCCGCCCGCACATCTGGTGGACCTCCAGCGTCGGGATCCACGACATCCCGCCCTCGCCGTACCGGCGCTGGTCGCGGACGACGACCCGGCGGGCGGGGACGTTGACGCCGGCCGCCAGCGTGGGCGTGGCGCAGATACAGGCGACGTTGCGCTCGCGGAACGCGGACTCGACGACCGCGCGGTGGCCGGAGCGGAGCCCGGCGTGGTGGAAGGCGACGCCCGCGCGCAGGCAGTCCGCGAGCTGTCGCCCCGTGAGCGTCCCGTCCACGTCGGTGGCCTGCTCGGCCGCCGCGGCGGCCGCGTCCTCCACCCCCAGCTCCGCGGCGAGGCCCTCCTCGGCGAGCCGCTCCGCGAGGTCGACCGCCTCGCGGCGGGAGCGGACGAACGCGAGACACTGCCCGCCGTCCGCGACCGCGTCGGCGACCAGCGCAGCCGTGACCTCGGTCGGGTCGCTCTCGGCGTCCGGGCCGTCTCGGTCGGCGTCGAGATCGGAACCGGCGCCGGCCGCCGAGTCGGCGTCGTCCGCGACGTCGACGGAGAGGCTCGTCCCGTCGTCGAACGCGACCTCGCCGGCGACGGCGACGCCGGTCCGGAGATCGACCGGGCGCCACTCGGATTCGACGAGGGCGGCGTCGAGCCAGTCCGCGATCGCCTCGGGGTTGTCGACGGTCGCCGACAGCGCCACCGTCTGGAGGTCGGGGTTCCGCCGCCGGAGCGTCGACAGCGTCACTTCGAGCGTCGGCCCGCGACGCTCGGCGCCGAGCAGGTGGATCTCGTCGACGACGACGCAGGCCAGCTCGTCGACCCACGAGGCGCCGTTCCGGATCGCGGAATCGACCTTCTCGCTCGTCGCGACGACCACGTCGTTGCCCGCGAGCGCCTCGCCCGTCGCGTCGAAGTCGCCGGTGGAGATCCCCACGTCGACGCCGGGCAGCGCCGCGAACGTCTCGTACTTCTCGCGGGCGAGCGCGCGGAGCGGACAGACGTACAGCCCGGGGCCGTCGGCCGTCAGCAGCGCGAGCTGGGCGACGAGCGTCTTGCCGGAGGCGGTCGGCACCGCGGCCACGACGTCGGCGCCCTCGCAGACGCCCGCGTCGACCGCCGCGCGCTGCGGCGGGTACAGCTCGCGCACGCCGCGCTCGGCGAAGTGGTCGACGACGGGCTGAGACAGCGGCAGGTCCCGGACGCGCATGTGCCTCTCGTTCGGCGGGACCGGTGATAAAGAGTCGGCGGTAATCCCCCTCGGGCTACGGCATCTCCCCGGCTACGCGTCGGTGTCGAAGTCCTGAAAGAGCTTCTCGTAGTCCTCGTCGTCGGTCGCGACCGCGTCCCGGGACTCGTCGGCCCGCTCGCGGAGCTCTTCGATCCGGTCGGTGAGCCGCTGGTACTCCTCGTTGCTCGCGAGGTCGCTCGCGCTCTTTTCGGCCTCCAGCATCGCCTTCTTCGAGGTCAGCGAGAACAGGTCCTGGACCTCGGTGTCGTACTCGCCGCGCCGCAGCAACCCCTCGACGGTCTCTCGGAGGGTGTCGCTGGTGACGGGTTTCACCAAGTAGTCGTCGAACCCCATCTCCAAGATGTCGAAGTCGGGCTCGACGGCGGTGACCATCGCGATCCGGCAGTCGATGCCGCGGTCCCGGGCGGCCGTGAGGACCTCGTCGCCCGAGAGGCCGGGCATCCGTCGGTCGAGGAGTATCGCGTCGACCTCGTCGTCGGCCTCGTCGAGTTCGTCGAGGGCCTCGCGGCCGCCGTACGCGGTTCGCACGCGGTACTCGTCGCCGAGCCAAGCGGCGTACAGGTCGGCCAGATCGGGTTCGTCCTCGACCACGAGGACCAGCGGCGGTTGCTCACTCATGGATGACGGGAGCGAGGGGGTGTTCGCTCACACGTTTCGTCTCGCCGCTGGCTATATTAAAATACCTCTTCGACACGCCGTCCGAATGGTCGGTCGACCGGCGGCGAGGTCGGCCACCGGGACGGAGGCGAGACCGGACGCCTCCGGCCGGCGACCGGTCGCGGTTACTCGTCCGGGCTGTAGTTGGGCGCCTCGTCGGTGATCATCACGTCGTGCGGGTGGCTCTCGCTCTGGCCCGCCGAGGAGACGCGGACGAACTCCGCGCGCTCGTGGAGATCGGGGACGGTCTCGGCGCCGACGTACCCCATCCCGGAGCGCATCCCGCCGGTGAGCTGGTGGAGCTCGGAGCCGAGGCTTCCCTTGTACGGCGTCGCCGCCTCGACGCCCTCGGGGACGAACTCCTCGTCTTCGTCCTCCTCCTTGAGGTAGCGGTCGCCGCCGCCGGACTTCATCGCGCCGACGGAGCCCATCCCGCGGTACTGTTTGTACTTCTTCCCCTGCATCGTGATGACGCGCCCCGGCGCCTCGTCGGTGCCGGCGAAGTAGGAGCCGAGCATCACCGCGTCGGCGCCCGCCGCGATGGCCTTGATCGCGTCGCCGGAGTAGCGGATGCCGCCGTCGGCGATCACGGGCACGCCGTGGTCGGCCGCGACGTCCGCGACCTCCGCGACCGCGGTCATCTGGGGCATGCCCGCGCCGCTGACCACGCGCGTGGTACAGATAGAGCCCGGGCCGATGCCGACCTTCAGCCCGTCGGCGAAGTCGACCGCGGCCTCGGCCGCCTCGCGCGTCCCGACGTTACCGACGACGACGTCGGCGTCGACGGTCGCCTTGATCGCCTCCGCGGAGTCGAGGACGTTGAGGTTGTGGGCGTGCGCGCAGTCGATGAAGACCACGTCGACGCCGGCCTCGTCGGCCGCGACGGCGCGCTCCTCCTCGAAGGGGCCGACGGCGACGCCGGCGATCAGCCGTCCCTCCTCGTCCCGGGCGGCCTCCTCGTGTTCGCGGCGCTGGAGGATCCCCTGCATCGTCACCAGTCCGACGAGCCGGTCGTCGCCGTCGACGACCGGGACGCGCTCGATCTTGTGGTCGTACATCAGTTCGAGCGCCTCGCGCGCCTCGACGTCCTCCGGCGCGGTGATGACCTCGTCGGTCATCGCCTCGCGGACGGCGTCGTCCTCGCCGACCTCGAGGTACGGGCGGATGTCGGTGCCGGAGATGATCCCGAGGACGGTGTCGTCCTCGGCGACGACGGGGGCGCCGGAGACGCCCTGCCGCTCCATCACCGCGTCGGCCTCACGGACGGTGTCGTCCGGCGAGACGGTGACGACGTTCTCGCGGCGGATGACGAGCTCGTGGGCGCGCTTGACGCGCTCGACCTCGGCGGCCGTCTCCTCGACGGTCATGTTGCGGTGGAGGACGCCGAGCCCGCCCTCGCGCGCCATCGCGATGGCGAGGTCGCTCTCGGTGACGGTGTCCATCGCCGCCGACAGCACGGGAACCGTGAGTTCGACGTTTTTCGACACGCGGGTGGAGAGGTCCGCGTCGTCGGGCTCGACCCGGCTCTCCTTCGGGCGGAGTAGTACGTCGTCGAACGTCAGCGCTTCGGGAACGTCGAGCTTCGCCGAGAATCGGCCAGAATCTGTCGCCATATAATCCGTCACGAACGGCCGATGAAAAGCGTTGCGAGATGGCACGGACGTGGGCGTTAGTCACATCCGAACCCGCGTTGTATACACGTCTGTGCCCAGTTATCGGTCGAGAACCCGGTGGCTGCGAGCGCGACGGACGGGCCTCACCGTCAGAACCTGATTGTCGGTCGCGGCGGCCGAAATCGAGAGATGATCGGGGAACGCCGGAGAGAGCTGACGTATCGTCGTCGAACCCCCAGCTTCGCCGTCGATGATCTGTGTCGTGCGGACGGGTCTCACACAACCTTTAACGCGACCGAAACACGTATATTAGATATGGACTCCGACAGTCCCGTGAACGCGCGCATCGCCGGCCAGCCGAACGCCGCCCTCGGCGTCCGCTTTACAGCCGGCAATCCGCGCAAACGCTTTACATGGGCTCGTCGGACCTTCCGCGGCGTGGACTCCGCGTGCTGGTCCCCGGACCACTGCGAGTCGCACGCGTCCCACCGCCACCCCGACGGTCAGGGCTATCGTCCCTAAATGAGCACGTCACGTCACCCGGTCGCCCTGCGATTAGAACAGCAGGTCGGGAGCGCGACGAAGCTGCTCGCGACCGTGATGGCCCTGCCGCTCATCGACGGCATCTTCCCGGCGTTAGTCGTCGCCGGCGTCCTCGGATCGGCGACGGGCGTCGTCGAGACCGGGATCCTGATCTTCGGCGGCTCCGCGACCGCCGCGGTGATCCTCGCGGAGATGGACGGCTCCCGGCGGGAGATGGCGGCCTCCGTGCTGCTGATCGGCGCGGTGATCATTCCTGTCGCCGCCGTCGAGGCCGCGCTCGCGCCGACGCTCCAGGAACTCCTGAATCTGTCCATCTTCGAGCGGTTCGCCGGGCTGGTCATCCTGACGATCGCCGCCAAGACCGCCAGCTCGGAGATCGGCGAGTACCTGCCGAGCCCGGGTGTGATCATCGGGCTCGGCCTCGTCGCGAGCTTCGACCCGTCGGGAGTCACCCTGCGGACCTCGACCGAATACGTGGTCAACGGCACCGCGGCCGCCGCGGTCGGCGTGGGCTTCGCGCTGTCGATCGCGCTGCTGTCGCCGCACCTCCGCGGGCGCGTCGACATCGACCGGTTCCGGTTCGGCTCCGCGGTCGCGCTGGGCGTGCTCGCGTTGCCGATCCTGCTCGGTCCGTTCGACCTCATGCAGACGGACGCGCCGGTCGCGCTCGCCGTCCTCGCCGTGACGGCCCTGTTCGCGTACGACCCGAACTCCGACGGCGTGGGGCCCGTTCCGGGCGACGACGCGCCCGATGACGAGGCGCCCGACGACGACGCGCCCGACGGCTCCGCGGACGGGGATGACGCGTCCCCGACCGACGCCGGCGACGACTCCGAGGAGGCGCCGAGCGAACCGCCGCTCGACGCGCCGCCGGCGGGGCCCGCTTCCGTCGTCGACGACGACGTGGCCGTCCTCGCGAACGGCGGCGACGCGCGCGAGAGCGACGACGACGGGTCGGACCCGTTCACCGACGACGACTCCCGCGCGCCGTGGCTGTAGCCTGACGTCGCCGGCCGCGACCCCCGCGTTCGACTCGGTTCGGTCGGCACCGCGCGGGCCGCGCGTGTCGCCGGGGTTTAGGCACTCGACCCCGAACGGCCGCTATGTCGAACCGCGTCGTTCAGGGGCGGATGGTGACGCCCGAGAAGCTCGCAGAGCTGGTCGAAGGAGAGTCGGTGTTGGAGGCCGAGTCGATCGCGGACGCCGACCGCGACTGTCCGGAGTGCGGCGGCGACGTCATCTCGGTCGGATACATGCCGAGCGTGACCGAGTTCGTCACCGGCTACAAGTGCCAGGAGTGCTCCTGGGGAACTACAGATCGGGACGAATAGGGCCTCATACCGACGGAATTGAGGCTTCTGCTGGTGCGACCACAGCTCCGCGTACAGAATCAGTTACGAAATCCAAGTTTCGGGAAACCCGTCGCGGTCCCGTGATTTTGGATACTTTTCGCGCCAGTAGACAAATGAGTGACAAGATAAAAGGGATCCCACTAATCCCAAACGGAACTGAATCGACTCTCAACCAACGACAAGTGGAGGACTACAAGCATCACCGTGAGAAGTTCCTCACCTGGTGTCTCACACAGGGCAAGTCTCCAGAAACAAGTACGGGCTACTCGGAATCAACAATGAATGTCCGTCACTACCGCGTGAATACCTTCTACAGATCCATCTGGGAAGATGGAGGCTATACAACCTCGGTGACTCATGATGATGCCGACTCCTACCTCCGTGAAATCGCGCTCTCAGACTATGCTGACACTACGAAATCTCACATCTACAAATCACTTAAAACGCTGTTCAGGTGGCGAGAGCACGCTTTCGACATGGATCCCTGGGAACCCGAGCTCACGTTCTCATCTGGTAGTGGTACGTCGACATCACGTGATTATCTGACGAAAGATGAACGCACTCGAATACGCGATGCATCGCTCGAGTACGGTTCAATTCCGAACTATAACAGCTGTACTCCCACAGAGAGAGATCGATACAAGGGGTTCCTAGCCCGTCGATTCGATGTAGCAAAAGAGGATATTGGCTTGGAGCACTGGGAGCGTGCCAATGGGTGGAAGATCGCCTCTCTCGTGTTCGTCTCACTTGATACTGGACTCAGGCCAATTGAGGTCAACCGAGCCAAAACCTATTGGGCAGACACCAGTGCCCGGACAATTCGGATCCCAACAGAGGAGTCCTCAAAAAGCGAAGAAGCTTGGGATCCGGTTATCAGTGACCGTACTGCGACCATCTTGGAACGGTGGCTCGATCAACGCTCATCAATTCCAATGTACGACGACAGTGACACTCTCTGGATGACCACCAAAGGAAATCCGTATAACTCACGTTCGCTCTCATACCTCATCGATCAACTCTGTGAGACTGCTAACATCGCAACTGAAAACAGACAGGTGACGTGGTACTCGATTCGTCGAGGACTCGCAACGGGGCTAATCGATGAAGCAGACTTGAGTACTGCTCGAGATCAACTTCGCCACAAAAATATTGAGACAATTGCGAGATATGACCAGAGTCCACCAGAGCGACGTCGAGACGCACTAGACAAGATCGGATAATCACTAGTAGCAGCCAATCTATTTCATTTCAGTCAGTGATGATCACTGGATAATGAGTGATACTGTGTCGCTCTTATGTAGAACTGCGGAAAGCCCCCATAACAAGGCAATCAACGGTGATATCGACGGATGCGCCGGTGAGGTTCAACGATCTGATGAGGCCAAACGTCTGAGCGGCCTGTTCCAAGCCCTGC